>DAVU01000015.1:36977-79462 GCA_002505695.1 Euryarchaeota archaeon UBA487 | reverse complement strand
GGCTGCGGCGGCTGCGGCGGCCTTGGATTCAGCATCTTTTGCTTTGGTTTCAGCGTCTAAAGCATCAACGCGAGCCTTTTGCTCAGTCTCCGCGAGATGCTTGTCCACAGAGACTGAGGTCGTCGTGACCGTCTTTGTTTGAGTCACGTTTTCCTTCGTGACTGCCTCATTCTTCTTTCTGGTTGATGTGCTCACAGGGGTTTTGTAATTCCCCTTTCGATAATCGACGGTGATAAGCCAAAGGAAATGGATCCTCCCTAGAATCTTGAAGGAAAGCATGAATTCGTAAATCCCCTCGTCCAGATCGTCAGGATCACGATCATCAACTTTTAATCGAATTACCATGGTATCATCGTCTTTAGAATAATCAACATCATGAGGCTGTTCCACGGCGGAAATGTCGAACTGGGGACCTGTGACAGTTCTGATTGCGTTGTCTCCTACTTTTCTTAGGGTGATTACTTCTTGGCTGAGAGCAGCCCCCCCGGCAGGCATCACATTCGGGGATTGAAGGATGTAAGGATTCCTTTTCGTACCACTGCCTCGGACGAATTCGGGCTCTGATGTCACGTATGGACCCCTCCTTCTGTTCCTTCGGGAATCTAAAATAAGCCAAATCAAGACAATCAGTAGTAGAGCGGCCTGGACATATTCTTGTGCCCCAACGACAGCAGCCTCGGTGTAAACATCACTAGTTTCCTGACCTGTGACGGACAGTAGATAATCGTAGTATGAGAGTGTACTTGGATCATTGGCAGAGATGTAGGCAGGGAATAGTCCGAGGTAAGAATTGAGAATTAGTGAAAGTGTGAGCAATAAGAAAAGCAATGTCATCATCCTTCTCGCAAATCTTCGCCTAGCCATGGTGATCCCTACATCTAAGCAAATGGACATTCAATATAATCATAGTTCAAGAAACTGAGTTATGTGAATGAACGTGAAATAAGACGAAAACGATGGACGTGGTGCTCGTGCCGGGATTTGAACCCGGGTCGACGGATCGAGAGTCCGTCATGATGGACCGAACTACACTACACGAGCCAGGGTTAACGCTACAGAGCGTTGTATATCAAAAGCACCCTCAACCTTTGTTGTTTCACTTTCACTTTCACTTACGCCACTCGATCAGTAGTTCATATGCAGATTCGTGACCCTCGGAGTATGAAATCAACCCAAAACGTCAACAAACAGAGTAATCCTGCATACACGATCGTTCCATATAGCGCCTTGAAGCCATCATTGGATACGGCAGATTCAACAGATGCATACATCGTACACGATGACGGGATCTATGAGGAAGGGGGCAATCATGGAATTTCATATAGAGTCGTGGAGATTTCATCGAAATCGATAGTTGGGATAATCAATCGGGCAAGAAATGCGAACCTAATCAGAGGAGTTGCATGACAATGTCTCGAACAAGGAGACTTAGATCAGAAATTGAGGTAATGCTCAGATCCGGTCCGGCGAACACGGTGGAGATCTTCGACCACCTGAACAGTCGCTTCAAATGGGGCGCTACCATGAACCAAGTAGGAAACATATTGGCTAAGGATAGTCGTTTCTCCAAGATTGGTCAGAAGAGAGGAGAGTTCAGAGGGAGTGTGTACACGGTCTGTGTCTGGGGACTCAAAGAATTAGAAATAGCCGCTTTGTAATAGTCAAAATCAAACCATGAGTCCAATCTCAGATGCCATGGTCAATAACATCAAAGCCTACTCAGACTTGTTTCGAGTCGAGAATTCGCTAACCGGTCTGATTGGTGTTGTAATTGGCGCTGTGGTTGTTAATGGGATAGATTTCACTCTTGGAGATGCGATGATAGTATCTTTTTTTGGCCTATCAGTCATGTTCTTCATGTTCAGCTGGAATGCCTACAATGACATTACAGATATTGAAACTGATAGAGTGAATAGACCAGACAGGCCACTGCCTTCTGGAAAAATCAGCAGTGGTTCCGCAATGATTGGATTGATCATCGCCATGGTTCTCTCCATAATATTCCTGTTAGCAGGCTTCTGGAGGCTGGGCTCTGAGGGAGAGAGTGATTCGATTCTATCGAGCGGAATAATTTGGGCTGCTGCGATATTGCTCCTAATTTTGTATGAGGGTGTTTCAGGGATGAAGGGTTTGAAACACTCGGGCCTAATTGGAAATTTTTGCATAGCGGTGGCAATAGGAATGGATGTTTTATTTGGGGCATCAGGACTTGGAAGTCCGGCAGATCACAGGGTTCTAGCACTGGCTGGAATGGCAGTATCTTTCAGTCTCGCCAGAGAGGTAATCAAGGACATAGAGGACATACATGGTGACTTCGATAGGGTCACCTTTCCAAAGAAAGTGGGAATTGAAAATGCCAGATCAGTAGCGTGGGTTCTCACTTTATTGGCGCTCGTGCTTCTGTTTACACCGTTTCTGGTGGGAATATTCCCCCTCCACCACATATTGTTCGTTGCTCCAGGGGGGTTCCTATTGATGCTGGTAAAGTCCAAGTTGTTCCTAGAAGAAGACAGGGCAGCCCAGTATTTGATCAAGAGGGCCCTCCAAATTTCCATGGTTGGGGTCATTGTAAGTGCGTGTCTGGTTGGCTAAATTAGATCCCGATAGGTTTGCCAAGCCTGATGATTACAGAGGAAAGTGAGAATAGAGATCTGAGCCCACATACGATTTTCAGCTTGGTCAAATACAACGCTGTTCTCGGAGTCTATCACTGAATCCGTCACCTCGTCACCTCTGTGCGCCGGGAGACAGTGCATGAAAATATAATCTGGACGGGCGAGTGCAGCAAGCTCATCGTTTACTTGAAAACCGTCAAAGAGCTTTGATTTCCCTTCAATATGTTCCTCGCCCATCGATATGAAAACATCCGTGTAAATCACTCCTGCATCTTTGACGGCGATTTTTGGATCAGATGTGCCGGTGATTGATGAACCATTTTTCTTCGACAGCGACAGGGCTCGTTCCAATACCAATGAGTCTGGACCCATGCCATCCGGCGTGGCATACACAAGGTCGTATCCTGTCATCGCAGCAGCAAGCATCAGGTCATGAAGGACATTGTTTCCATCTCCGACCCAGGCAATGTGGCCCTGGCTTGGCTTTCTTCTTGATATTATTGTCATCAAATCCGCTGCTGCCTGACATGGGTGGTGAAGGTCGCTGAGGGCGTTTATCACAGGGACAGTGGCATGTTCGGCTAACTCCATAACTGTGTCGTGGCCAAAACACCTGTAGGTTATGCAATCCAAGTACCTGGATAGGACTGCTGCAGTATCTGAGACAGACTCCGAGGAGCCGAGTTGGATATCGTTCTTTGAGAGGGTTAGTGGTTGACCGCCAAGTTTGGAAATTCCTACCTCAAATGAAACTCGTGTCCGAGTTGAGGGCTTTTCGTAGATTGAGCCAATTGCCATCCCGGCCAGCGGTTGGAAGTCTAAATGAGAATTGGTGTCTGATTTGAAAGTTAGAGCCCACTCCATGATGTCTGAAAAGGAGTCCTCCAGATCGTCGATCGATAGTAAATCTCTTTTTTCATCCAATCTCATGTTCTATGTCTCCTGAAAAGCCATCACGGGCATCTGACATTCCTCCAAAGACCATTTGCGCGAAGGTGAGTACGTCTGCTAGGCCATCCTCGGTCTCGCTGGACAAGGGTACTAACCCGGGAACGATGGAAGCATGTTGCATCATCCTAAGCTGGCCAATTGCGAATTCAGATCTCTGTCCCGTCATTGCTGCATCGAATCGCTGTGAGGTAGATTCCTCATACAAGGCGGCCTCAAGAACGTCCAAATTCTTGCCCCAATCCATTATTCTCTCTAGGACCTCGGGTTCAAGCAAGTCAGATTTTGATAGGAAATTCGCTGTTGGCAAACCAAGTCTGAAATGCACAATAGATGAGAGAAGCATCTGAGATACGAATCCACTTGGAGTCTGGGAAAGCATCGGATCGAAGAGGAAAACAAGGCAGGCCATTCCTCGTCCCAAAACTTGGACCAGATGGTTGGAGGCCTCTCTAAAGGCAAAAAGTTCGACCTGACCAGGCGTATCAATGATCAATATGTCGCCCGATATTCCCTCGATTTCTTCGAATACGTCTTCGGCCTGTGCTGCAACTAAGTCCGCGGCTAGGATTTGTGCGCCATTGGGGCCGAGGTCATATTCATCCATGACATCAGAGAGAGACACGAGATCCCTGACGTCGAACTCCGGGTCATAATGGACCCTCTCTGCCCCCGGATCTAGGTTCATAGCGAGGACATCCACCTCCAGAAACCGAGCCCATCTCTGAAATGCAGTGACTAGGGAACTTTTTCCAGCACCAGCGGTTCCAACGACAAAAACGACTGGTGGTGTTGTGCCGTCTTGAGTGCTCACATGCATCCGGAGACAGCGTAGCATTTAACATTGCAACTCAGGACATCAGAACAGCAAGAAGGTTGATTTTCAATACACCATCTGTGAAAAGCGAAGAGGGGACTGCATGGAAGGCGAGGATGTAGAGGCTCCCGATGGTGAAGCCCGCCCTGAAGCCGCACTGAGTACAGAATATCCATCCGATGGGGATGCAGTCATCTGCAAGATAAGGGAACATGAGGAATCCATTCAAGCCCCTGATGGCAAGTTTGAGTCAAGGAATGTCAATGGAAGTGTGGAGATCATCAATCCCAGTGAAATTGACAGGATTTGGGGTGTTTCCCTTCATCTAGATCAAATAGACGCAACAACACTCAAAGAGAACACCATTAAATTACGAGAAATTCAACCGAGGTCGACCCACAGAACTGAGTACGACGCCGAGCATGGGCCTCTTTTATCGATAAAAGAAGTGTTGGACACCGAGCCCACCAGAGATGAAGTTCCATCATTATCTCTACCATACACATCTGAACCACATGCAATTAAACTCACGATAGAGATTGAGAACCTTGGCTCTGAGCCACTGAGTGATATAGACATCAGCAGAGAAATACCGCCACAATGGGAATTCAAACCCGGTCTTGACTACTCAATCATGGATGATATGTTAATTTGGAGAATTCCACGTCTAGAGATCAACCAGATAATGACATTGGAGTTAGAGCCTACTATCTCCATTTCATCGACAGAGGCGGTGGAATCTGGAGAGATAGTCGCGAAGTACGAAAGCCCTGGACTAATTTCAGGTCTCGTCCCCAATTCGCTAAGGGCTTCAACGCGACACATATCATACGTCACTGCCACCGAAGGCGAACGACCCGGTGAATGGGAATGTGTTTGCGCCTTCGAAAACGCATCCAGTTTTTCTTTGACTCTTGAAGCTGCGTCAATGGAAGTTGTTGGAAAAGAGGAGCCTCTATTCACGATCACGGGCATAAAAGAGATCCTAAAACCAAATCATACATGGAACTCACAGCCCGTCCCTTACAGTTCTAATGATAGGCCTCGTTTCACTCAGCGGATACAATCATCGGTTGTACCCAATCTAGACATTGCATCATCTGGCTCAGTAGTGCTTCGACCGAAGTCGCTACCCATAGTTGATGCCCGCGTAGAAAAGGGATATGACCGATCAAGAATTAGATCCTACACAGAGGATGTAGTACACACCAACATTTCAATTGAGAATGTAGGGACCTCGACCATCAATCTGATCAGGGTGGTTGATGACCTCCCTCATATCTTCGATAAGATCAGCATGGAAAGCCTGTCAGTCTCCATCAATTCAAGAACTATCGAGCATGAAAACATGAGGTTGGACCTTGTGGATGGTCGAAATCTTACCTTGGAAGAAGTCACGGGTGACGGACACACAATCCAACTGCTCATCGGGACAAGGTCACCAATATCCCTCCACCCGGGTGAACTATTGAACCTCAAATATTCAGCTGACGCGTCGGACCCATCAGCGACATTAAATCCAATTGGATCTCCTTGCAGAGTGGACTTGTCATCAGAGCGTCATGGACCTGTAATCACCCGAGAGTGTGTGAAGATTCCAGCAATCGGGGTGATAACCCAAAGGAGGGAATTTAAGACTGGAAAGTCAATTTTCCCCGGGCCAGAAGCTGGGCAACATGAGATTAGACTGATTTTTAGGAACACATCCGACACGCCTCTTGAGGACGTTGTCATCCTTGACTCCCTCACTTCTAATTTTGAGATGGTGTCTAGTGATGTCAGTTCTTCGACAGGCAGGGAATTGACTTTTGAACATACTTCGGTGTCTGAAGAAGGATCTGAAATACACCGATGGTCAGTTGGTAGAGTGGAGTGTTCTGAAACTATCGAGGTGACCGCGATGATAGAATCAGAGGATCCGACATCAGACCCAGAAGATTCAGGCTCTCTCGGCGCGGAATTTGGAGAAGAAGCAGAAGTAGAGCCCAATCTACCGAAATGGTTTGGTGAGGATGGTGATTGGATATACGGAGTTCAAGAAGACATGGTCGCCCCAGTGCCGATATGCGCTATTTGTGGCGGAGACATACCCAAAGGGGCATTGATTTGCAGGTCTTGTGCAGAATCACAACCTATGGTTAGTGGCAATGAAGAAGAATAGTTCAGATTTAGTTGGATGTTCAAGGAGAGCCATTGGATAGGACCAGGGGTCCTTCAATTTCTGACCTGCTGCACAAGGTGGACCGAAGTGTTCATGATTTGTGGCTTTGAGGTTCCCTCATGGCCGAGGCCGGTACTGGCGATCCTCAAGCGGAAGCACTATCGAGCATGATGGTGCCAATGCTTGTGCTACTTGGAATGATGTTATTATTGAGTATCAACGAGGGGATTAGGGAGGGCCTTGCAGATGCTGCAGGTACTGTCATAGAGCCTGTCCTGCCGTATGATGGAGAATTCTTCGTTCTCACAGTTTTCCTTGTTGGGACTACTATGATGGTGGTAAACACCGTCATCAGAGGGGTTTTCATGGATCCAATAATGCAGTTGCATTTATCCCACAGGAGCAAGGAAATCAGAAAACAACTCATGGATGCAAGGCAGTCCAGAGACACCGCAAGGATGGAGAAAATGAATCGACTTCAGATGGAGATGACTCCAGAAAGCGCGAAGATGACCTCCATGACAATGAAGCCAATGATGTACACGATAGTTTTCGTAATCGGAATTTTCACATGGATAGGGTACTCGGTAGAGGAGTTTAGAGTCACATACGTCAGTCTCCCTTGGAGGCCCGAGTGGGGTTTTGAAGAGAGGTTCCTATTCATATTCCCTGCTTGGGTAGCAATCTACATTATGCTCAGTGCCCCATTCGGCAGAATCATAGACAGACACATCAAGATCTTCAGGCTAGCCAGGCACAGCTTAGTTCTCGATGGTGCCAAGATACCCGAGCCCCTCCTTCATCTACTCGAAGATAAGCGACCTGCAGAGGGAAGAGCAAGGTCTCAACGATCGAACCAAAGATCAAGGCCTACAAACAGAAGACCTCCCGGTCGATCCTCGAAGAGGACATCGGGGGCTAACACATCCCTTGGATGCCCCTCTTGTGGCAATACTGACACGCAAAAGACCTCACTGGGCGGGATGCGTTGTCGAGTATGTCTGGAGGAGTGGAGATAGGTGTTGAGGCTGACCGTAAGCGGGCCTCCGGGCAGTGGCACAAGTACGCTCGTAAAGGGGCTTTGCCACAATACTGGTTGGAAGTCCGCAAACGGTGGCGATATTTTCCGTGATCACGCGAAAAAAAGGGGTCTGACAGTCGAGGAATTCAGCAGTTTGTGCCGCGAAAACCTAGATGTTGACAGGGCTTTGGATGTGGCTTTAAAGTCACTAATGATGGATCAATCGGGGCCCGAGATTGTGGAAAGTAGGCTCTCTGGATGGTGGGCAGAGGGCCTTTCAATCGATATACCACGTCTGCATATTTCAACAACGTTGGAGGAGCGTGGAAAAAGGCTAATGCGAAGAGATGGCGGATCCTACGAGGATAATCTGGATCGTGCCACAAGGAGGCACATTGACGATAGTCACAGATACATGGAGTTGTACGGAATAGACTTGAATGACATGAGTCCTTACACTCATATCATTGAAGCAGATGACATGGGAGAAACAGAAGTTTTGGAGATGGCTTTGAAAATTCTGGGGGTTAGATCTTGAATTCTAAAATCTCAATCGGAGACTCGCCAATCATATCGGATAAGTACGGACGCAGCCCGTATGACCGAGATCTTCCACAACTGATGCAATCCGGAATAATTCTCGTGGACAAACCAGCGGGGCCAAGCAGTCATCAACTAGCAGCCTGGGCACGTGAGATTCTAGGCCTCAAAAGGCTTGGGCATGGTGGTACGCTTGACCCATTTGCAACTGGCGGTCTGACCCTTCTATTGGGTAAAGCGACTAGGTTGACAGAGTTCATACTCTCTACGGATAAAACATACATCGCTGTCCTCAAGATTGATCCAAAGCACAATCCGTCCGAAATTGAAGGTGTTCTCTCGGGATTAAGTGGCGAAATCTACAACGTACCACCTTTAGAATCTGCAGTCAAAGTAAGGGTAAGGACAAGGGTGATCAAAGATATCCGACTCTTAGAAAGTGACGTCGACAATGGCCTACATTGCGTACGGGTTTCATGTCAAGCAGGCACCTACATCAGAACACTCGCAAGGGATATTGGCTTGATCTTAGGATCTGAATGCAAATTGGTCGAGTTGCACAGAGACAAAACAGGATTGTTCGGCCAGACAATGTTATGCAGTATGCAACAACTCGCAGACGCAGCTTTACTGGCCGACGAGGGGGATGAGTCAGCCCTCAAAAGACTGATTGCACCTGTGGAAAGTTTCCTCTTGAAAATGCCGGGCGCTTGGGTGAGAGACTCTGCAATCGCTTCAATCTGCCACGGCGCACCACTTGCCGTTCCTGGCATTTATCAAATAGACAGGGGTTTGAGGCCTGGTGACAAGATCGTATTATGGAGCGGTAAGGGAGAGGCTGTGGCAATCGGAGAGTTAACCGTCGAATCCGATGACATACCACAGATGTCCATTGGAGAGGCAATTAGGCCAAAGGTTGTCCTCATGGAAAAAAATGCATACCCAAGCTCGTGGTCGAGCCGGAAGTAGCTAGTTCAGTTCGTGTTCTTCGTAGACCCACTCATCAGTTTCTAACCTAATAAGGAGTGTAGCGGGGGTCAAAGAACTCACCTTTGGGATTATTTCCCCAAATTAGGGACTTATAGCCATTATGCATGAAAATGTGATTATCCGCCCCTCACTCATATGGCCTTCTTATTCTATTGGGCCCAATGAGGATTGCTCCGGATAACATAGCTATGAATCCAATTACGAGCAGGGCGATTATCGAATTTTCACTCAGTATTAGTCCTGAATCCTCATCAGGGCCATCTACAAATGAGATCACCTCATAGGTCAATTCAGAGCTATCAGAGATAATCTGTTCTTTGGATGTGATCTCCAGTGTTATTCTGAATGGCCCCTCCTCAGTTGGTGCAGGAACGGTGCAAAATGCCTCTATGAGAGTCTCGGCGGGAATGATAGGGATTCTGTTTGTTTCGTAGAGAACGTCGTTCACCCTACATGAGACGTCAATGTCGAATGCCGTACCTTTGCCGCTATTCTCGACTATAAAGACCAGATCTACCAAAAGCCCGGGATCAATGTCTTCCGACAAGTCTATGTCTTGAGAGGTCACGCTGGAGATCGATAATTCTGGCAAGGCCCTGACTATGATCTCAAGCTCCAGTTCGGTGAATAGAATTCCATCTCCAACTGTGATTATGAGTTGTGTCGGACCAGGTAATATTGGCTCAATCACTAGATTTCCCCCCTCAATTATTGCCCATGACCTCGAAGTAGTGATCGAAAGTTCATTGGAATCCGGATCTTGAATAGAAATGGGGATTGTTAATTTCTCACCCAATTCTGCGGATATAGTGGTTGGGATGCCGCCTATGGAAGGTGGATCCGATACTTCTTCCACCGACACGGCGAAGGATCCTGACCAAGTGTTCCCGCCAGAATCCCTGACTTGAAGATCAACAACTGTAGTTCCACTGGAGTCTTTGAGAGGCGTTATCAGAAGATCAGATCCGGACCTATCCAGATCTAGAATTCCATTTGATCGGGGTGCAAATGTCATCTCCAAATCAGAAGGGAGGTCTCTGTCGTCTGAACAGCCACTGAGGATAGGGATCGAAATCCCGCCTTCATCCTCGATGAGTTCTACACTTGCTGGATTTTGGCATACTGGTGACTGGTCAATGTCCACCGTGAATCCGCCGTCTATTGTCAATTGGTGTATCAATACGTTCGCCGTTTCCGGCGTCCCATCGGATGACCATTGGAACCTGACACCTAAACCGAGTTCTAGGTCCTCATGATCCGCTGGCAAAAATTTCCCCACAGGGACAATCAGATTGAATGGGCCGCCCTGGATGACGTACTCGACTGCAAGGTTAGAGCCGATCGCAACCCTGAGTTGGCTAAGATCTCCAACAAGGTCATCGAACTCCCCGTGGATCTCCCCTGATATTACAAGCGTCGGGTCATTTACACCAACCCTGATTTTACTCACGCATCCTTGCCTTATGGCAAGTGATACATCTAAAACATTCAGACTCGGAAGTATCGCTCCAACGGACCAAGTTATCCACTCCCCTCCATCAATCCTAATGTGAAGGGAGGCATCCAGGCCCTCCTCTGCAAACAGATGTATCCTTCCGAGTTCTTGCTGATACGGTGTTTCAATGCCATAGATTGTCCATTCGCCTGTCAGGTTTGTACTCGGACTCAGCCCGCAATTAGACAATGAAAGTCCCGAAGTTTCGCCCATGGAGGCATCGAAGTCCAAGATAGGAAATTGTTCCCTCGATATTGTGGTCTGAGCCTTTACATTCTCAAATCCATACCATGGCTGATAGTAGGATACCTGAATACCGACGGCATCTACTCGAACCTCGGAATCATCCGGAGCGCCGTCGCTGACGTAATCTATCTTGACTGAGGATCCCTCAAGCAAGGACCAATTGAGGTTAGAGGAATTTCCGAGATCGTATGTCAATGGGGCGGAGAATCTATTGATCGGGGCTGAGGTTCTTGCAATTGTGGTGACCAACTGAATTTCCGTTTCTGTCTCAAACACGATCATTACCTCATCTGATGGCATAGCATCTGGGATCTCCATGTGGACCGCAAGAGAGACATGAAGGATTTGCATATCATAAAGACCCTGGAAGCTAAAGTCAGAGACTATGATATCAGGGCCCTTCGACCATGAATAGTCCCCGTTCGGGAGGCCAGTGGCAAAAGTAGAGCCGGTCTCAGATACTGTGGCATATGATGTGTAGTCGGACGTGCTGGAGGGCCTTGAATGGGTAAAATTGAGGGTTCCTTGGTCAACTGAAGCGAAGGAATAAGCCGCAGTTTCTTCTGAAAAGCCAGTGGTGGATGAAATTGTCCAAGATTCAGATGCAAGTTGGCTATCGAATACCGGATGCTGCTCAGAGCCGACTGGGGTATCCGCTCCTACTTGGCAAGCCAGCCCGATGACAATTAGTATGACCCCAAAGCATCTCGCCATCGTTGTTTTAGTCTGGCTACACCGTTTCAAAGTCTCGGTCCAGATGGGCAAATTTTGCGGAAGGGATGAAATACAGTTGCATTGGGGCAGTGTTACCACGGCTGTGGTAGTGTAGCGGTTAGCACGGTGGGTTGTGGTCCCGCCGGCCCGGGTTCAAGTCCCGGCCACGGCCCCATGCTATTCCTCAAGGTCCTCATTATCGATTACGTGTCCCATCCTTTTCGCTTTGGTTACCAGATAGTCCCTATTCTGCGCGCTGACCCCGACAATCAATGGTAGTCTTTCCACGACATCGATACCATGAGAGACCAATTGTTTGACTTTATCAGGATTGTTCGTCATCAGGCTAATTCTCTCTATCCCCACCGCCTTCAAAATTGTAGCTGCCAAGGTGTAGTCTCTGGCATCCCCTGGGTGACCTAACATTAAATTCGCATCCAATGTATCTGCACCGGAATCTTGGAGGTTGTAGGCTTGTATCTTCGCCTTCAGACCAATCCCCCTCCCTTCTTGCCTGAGGTATACCAGGCACCCATATCCAATCGTGTTAATTTCTGCTAGAGCTGCTTTCAATTGTGGGCCGCAATCGCATCTCAAGCTTCCGAATGCATCCCCCGTGAGGCATTCTGAATGAATCCTTACAGGAGTTGGGTCTGGGCCCACCATATCGCCCATCGTTAATGCAACGTGATCTAGACCTTTGGAGGCGTCGTTGAAGATTCGAATTTTGAATTCGCCATGATCAGTCGGCAGACTGGCTTCTGCGGGGACATATTCGATTTCCTTGATGTCCATTGCCATTATCTCCTTTGAAACTGAATTAGCGTTGGACTAAGGTATTGTCCCGATGTCACCTTGTGGTTTGGAATAGGTTTTGTATTTACTGATGATGAACGTGAAAACTTGGTCATCACCCCTGATTACTTTACATGCGTAGCCTTTCCTAGCGCAAAGTGCAGGAATGTCGTGGAGCGACTCTGGATCATCGCTTAGCACCTCTATGGTATCATGATCACCGGAATGCTCCATAGCCCGCCTTGACTCGTGGACGGGTATTGGACAGAGTTGGCCCGTCAGATCTAGTCGGAGGTTCGCCATGATTAGACGAGAGCGTGGTTACGGTTGAACTCAACGGGTTCACGCTCAATCAACAAGGGCTCTAGATCTGATTTACCCCACTTTCTCTTTTTCAGGATCTCGAGAGTTCTTCCTGCCTTTTCAACGTGGATCTCGAAAGTCGTGTGAGCGTCGGTGATTTCAATTTCACCTATCGCCAAATCAGGAATCCTTGCTTCTTGCTTCAACCAATCGGCCACTTCGCGTTTCGATGCTTCCCTGTCACTTACCGATATTCGTATCTTTACCATTCCAAATGGATCGGAAATCTCGTCCCAGTCCTCGCGCCTTCTAACAGGATCCCGATTAGTTCCGTCGGGAAGATCCGGCGCCTCTTCCTCGGGTATGGTGAGGTTCCAGGTTGACGAAATCCTATCGAGTTGTACGAGATCGTCATTCGAGACTAGAGACCAAGCCACTCCGGACCTCCCCATCCTCCCGGTTCTACCGATTCTGTGGACGTAGGATTCGGTCTCCACTGGAAGGTCATAATTCACCACGTAAGTTATGGTATCGATATCAATCCCCCGTGCTGCAACGTCCGTTGCGATCAGAGTATTGAATTGATTTTCTCGGAAGTCGTCGAGTATACTCTCTCTCTTTTTCTGAGGTATTTCTCCATGAAGCGCCTTTGATTCAAAACGATGTTTCGAGAGTCTCTCTACTAGCAGGTCTGCCATCCTTTTTGTGTTGGTAAAGACGAGTATCTGGTCGCTATCTGACATCGTAAGGAGGATTCTACCAAGTGCCCAGAGTTTGTTCCCGCGCCCGACTCGTATGTATTTCTGATCGATTTCTGGCACCTCTATCTCAGTGCCGCCAGTGAAGACCTGTTCAGGGTCATTGAGGAGTTCCTCTGAAGCATCCAAGACTTCTTGGGGGAACGTCGCACTGAAAAGAAGGGTCTGTTTTCGATTCGGTGCTTGTGAAATTATCCACGTGACATCAGGGAAAAAGCCCATATCCAACATTCTATCTGCCTCATCCAAACAGAATATTTCGATCTTTGACAGCTCTAAATGGCCCCGCTTGGTCATGTCAATAACCCTGCCGGGCGTCCCGACGATTATGTCCACACCTGCATTCAATTTCTTCGCTTGGCGCTCCAAGTCTGTGCCACCATACACTGTCTCGATGGTGAGGCCTTTGTCGCCTTGCAGCCATTCCATTTCATTTGCTACTTGGACAGCGAGTTCTCTCGTCGGGCATAGTATTAGCGATTGCGTTTGTCTCGTGGCAGAGGTTGCCTCTATTATGGGAATTCCGAACGCGGCTGTTTTACCAGACCCAGTCTGAGCCTGACCGACCAAATCCCTACCATGCAATGCCGCTTGTAGGGTATCTCTCTGAATCTCAGTCGGTTTTGTCCAACCCTTTGCGTCAAGGGCCTCCAAGACATGCTTGGATAATTTGAATCTATGAAAACCAGATTTTCCCATGGCGAGGCCTCAGAAGCTCTCCGAGTCCTTGATTTCTTGTTGCAACTCCCCCATCCAGTATTTTCTGCAATTTTCCTTGGTTAGGAACATATGTTTGCTGGTGAAGCTGTGGTTGTAATGTCCCTTATCAGCACTGGCAAATTGCTCCTTCCTCCTCTTGTGGTACTTCTGAAGGACGTGTTGTTTCATGTACTGCCTAAATTTCAATGCCTTAGTACGGTTAACCCCCTTGGGTGTCTCCCCAGCCCAAAGACGCTCAAATTGAGCTTCTTTTTCGTTGACAGCCTCACTCATTGCAATTCCTCGTCGACCTGCCGACCTTGCTCTTGTTTATGACCTTCTCGCTGGGGAGGGTCCCCAGATATCTTCAATTGATGCTGTTCGTTTTCATCCTCCACTGGGTCCAGTTCCGCGAGGAATCTATTTTTTTCTTCCTCAGTTCCCTCCATTTCAGGGTCGAAGGCCAGGGCCATTAATTGCCTCTTGAGATCTGGATCAGTCTCGGTTCTGGCAAGTTCTCCGGCTGCCTCCCTGAGAGATGCTCCGGTCAGCACTGCTGAGAGTTGAGAGATGCAGGCTCTTCTCAACCTCACATCGTTGTCGCTGGCACCATCGATGATTAACCGAGCGACTCTTGGATTTTGCATGTCCAAGGACTTTATTGCTCTCAAAATTTTCATTCTGACAGATGTGTCTCTCTCGCCGAGTGACGCCTCAACCAATATCGCGGCGATCCTTGGCTCTGTTGAGGCTAGTTTCGGGAGACAGTCTGCACCGGAGGACCTTACTGCAGCATCTCTGTCCTCCAGCGCCCATGCAATCAAATCCCATCCAACAGCCCCTCCGCGCTCAGTAATTACCCTGAGTAATTTTGCCGATCTTCTTCTGAGATCTACGTCCTCATCCTTCAACAATAATTCGATGTGCTGACATCCTGCCTCCACCCATTCTTTTGATATGGCTTTTAGGACCTTAAAAGCACGATCTCTTTGTTTCTTTGACGTTTTTCTTAGTAGTGCTTCCATATCCAATTCTGAGGAAGAGGGGAAGATGGGGGCTATTCTCTCAAGGGTTTCCCAAGCCAAGTCCGAAACAGTCGGATCTGGGTCATCCAAACGGACGACTAGTTGATACATCAGATTCTCCGACCTTCGCAGCATCATCCTGGGTAGTCCGAGTATTGCAGAAATCCGCAGTCTTGGATCATCCTCATCAATTGCCTCAGAAATTGCATCGTGTGCGAGGTCTAGTTCCTCTTCCCTCACTCTGTGCAGAGCTACAATCGCATCTTGTTTGGTAGCAAAACCACCCCCTTCTCCGAGTGGGATCTCTGCTGCTTTAATCTCCGAGGTTGCGAGTGGAATGATCATTTCCAGTGGTAAAACTGCCCATTTCCCTAGCTCAGGGGTAAGTGGGCCAAGGTTCCTCCCTCCACCCGCCTTGGACCTTGACAGGGGCAAACCTGTCCGAGGATCGCGGGCGATGTACCTTGACACGGCGGCGCGGAGATGTCGGGAGGATTCAAACCCAGCGGCCTTTTGTCCGTCCAGATCTGATTACCTGATGCCTCTTGCTTTGGCCTCTGACAGCAACAGGGCGGGCAACACAAACAACGCCAAGATCAGCGAAAGGCCCACCGAGGCAGCACTCACGAAACCAAAATCTTGTATCACAGGAACTGGGGACAGCAGCAACACCAAGAAACCAGATGCAGTAGTGAAGGCAGACATCATGAGTGCTGCCCCGGTAATCTCGTAGGCATTGGACATCGCTTGAACGCGATCAGCGCCCTTATCCAGCTCATCCTCAAACCTACGCCACATGTGAATAGAGTAATCAATCCCCAGGCCAATCGTCAGAGCAGTAATCATAACGGTGAGCACGTTCCAATTGAGTCCGACCAAGGCCATCGTACCGACAACCCAAATCCCCGCCAAAGCGACGGGCAAAATGATTACAGCAGATGTGCTAAATCTCCTAGTCAACGCCATTAGAACGAAGAAAGATGCAATGAGGCTCAAGACTGTGGACTCCAGCTGGGAGACGAAAAGCCCGTCCAGAACGGATTCGATAACAATTATTTCTCCAGTGAGGTAGGTGACGCAACCACATTTGCCATCCGACTCAAGCCAACTAGCGTGCTCCTGGAAGCCATCGGCAATTGAATCAGTGTCCTCGCTAGACTCCGCTGTTACGCTTACATCGATCAAAAGGTGGCTTATGGTCCCGGTGGAATTGTCAAATGCAACCACCCTCGAAATCCTATCCGCCCAGGTATGCCCTCTCAGAGGGTCCCCCAACGTCAAGTCCTCTGTCAATAGTGACAACGCTGCTGTCAAGTCCCCCTCTTGGTGATTCGAGGAAAGGCCAACTTGCCCGTCGAAGAGTTCGATTCCGAAATCGGAGCCCCAGTCTGGTGTTATCTCGAGCTTGTCACGCAACACTGTGTAGATTCCCTCGTACTGAGGTCGGCTATTCTCCGTATTTCGAGGCCTGATTACGTTCTCATCCAACACCAGCCTGCTGTGCAACCCAAGCATGGATTGCATTATTGTCTCATCATTCGGTATTGTTTCCTGATCATTGAAGTCGATCAGTATGATCGCGGTCTTGACGAATTCTACGTCATAATTGCCGTATATTTCATCCCTGGCCTCCATGGACTCCATATCCTCGTCCAAAAAATCGGTTAGTTCGAAACTAGTTTCCAACCTACCAACTGATATGAGGGCGGATGAGAGCGTCAGGATAGCAACTACTGCCATTACCTTAGCTAGCCCTTGGTCCATGAAGGCAGATGTCTTTCTGGCTATCTTGGTTGAATTGTTTACATTTCGAACCGACTTACCAGTAGACCTCTCGAAAACAACATGGATTGCACCAACTGTGATAGTCGTGGCCAAAAAAGCGCACACAACCCCTATTGCGAGCGTAGTTCCAAACGCCCTGAGAGGATCGATAGGGGACAAAGCATTCGATAAGAATGCTGTGACAGTTGTAATTACTGATAATGTGAGTGCTAATCTCAACCCATCGAAAGATTCGACCCAAGCAAGGGAGGGCCTCATGCCTTGTGACAGGTTTCTCTCGTATCCTTTTTGCATGTGTATGCCATAATCTATCCCAAGTCCAAGGATTACAGGTGCTACGGCTATGTCCAAAACTGTGAACTCTGATCCTCCAAGAGCAACGAGACCGTATGTCCATGACAAAGCGGCTGTGAGTGCGACTAAGGGTGCTGAAACCATGACAGCAGATCTGAATGCAAGGGCGAGTATGCCTACTATCACCACCAGTGAGATTGCCAGAAGGCTAGTGAAGTTCGATAATGTGCCGTCATTTATGTCTTGGCTAACAAGTTCTTCAGAGACCACAGAATAAACAAGGCCGTCTGCTCCCGCGGAGCCTCCATCAGAGAGATATTCTCTCAACTCCAGTGAGAAAGGCATCAATATCTCTTTGGAGTCTTGTGCAGAGGCCTCGATGATCCACATTGTTGAATATGCGCTGGGTGTTGGATCTGCATTGTTTACACCATCCAAATAGTCGCAGAGACCGTCGAACTTCAGGTCACTGCTCACCAACGCCTCCGCCGCGAAACCGGCTGCGGCGGTGATTGATGTCTCCCCTGCAAGGCTCGTGCAATCTTCTCCCTCCTCGACGGCGTCAATTACCTCGTTCCATGATGACATGCTCATCAGATTCTTGCTCGGATCTCGCTCACTGATTATTGTGTCAACGGCCAATGCCACATTTATCTGAGACAATATAGTCACGCCCCGTTCTTCTGCCATTGATTGTACTGCTACCGACTCATTGTACATGTCTTGGATCAAGGGTAACGACAGAGGGTTTCCAGTTTGTTCGCTGGCCTTTACATTGACGTAGATTCTAGAGGCCTGAGGAGGAAATTCCAATTCGATAGCCTCTATTTGCCTCTCAGACTCATTTGGGGGTGCGAAGTCAGATACTTCAGTCGAAAATTCTGGGAATGGGACCAATTGAGAAACCATGATCAGAGTGATGAATATGGATCCCGACAAAATAGCAAGGGCGTGCTTGTCTAGGAGTGAAGCCAAGCGATTTGTCTCGTTGACTTGCTCCCGCATGATGTCCCTAGAACCGCATGAGGTATAATCCCGGCTGCCTTTGGGGTTGCACCTTGACCAGTTTTGAAGAGAAGGTATCAAAACGGAGATGCAAGACGGAGAACCATGCCCGTTAGACTTCTGGCCAACGACGGTAAAGAACTCAAGCTCCGAATAGAGGGAGAAGGCAACTCAACTCTTCAGATGTTCCGCTCCCGACTGAATGATCATCCCGATGTAGAATACGCAAATTTTTTCACAGGGCATCCAGATCTCGATGACCCAGAATTGTACCTAAGAGTCAAGGATGGTAAAAACGCATCAAAATTGATATCTGATCTGTGCAGTTCAATTGTTGATGACTTCTCGAATCTGAAGATTTAATCCGCCGGTGATAACTGTGATCGACCGAAAAGAGGTCGAGGCGAGCCTCGGCTTGGACTATTTTTGCGTGCGAGGGGAGGGCATTGGGGGCATTCTAAAGACCAGAGTTGATGATTTTCGTGTTAAGGAACAAGCCCGAACGCCATCATTAGATCCAAAGGGAAGATTCACAGTGATCAGAGTCACTCTCAGGGACTGGGAAACGAATCGCTTCATTGGAAGGCTCGCATCCGCATGCAAGATTTCCAGAAACCGCATTTTCTCTTCCGGTCTGAAAGACAAGCGCGCCGTGACAACGCAGTTAATGGTCGTGGATGCCAAATCAAAAGTAATTGAAGAGATTGAAATCCCAGACACAGAAATCGAGATCCTCGGGAGGACCCATCAGAAAGTAGGCATGGGGAACCATGACGGGAACAGATTTACCATCACAGTCAGAGGATGTATGGATGAAAATGGTAATCCACTTGAAAGCAAAGAGGCAATGTCAAGGGTACTGTCGATCAGAGAATCCATGAGCGATCTACTTGGAATCGACGCATTCCCTAATTGGATCGGCCCCCAGAGGTTTGGCTCTACACGACCCGTGACTCCAGAAGTAGGGAGAGGTGTCGTCGAATCTGATTTCGAAAACGCTGTGTCCACATACTTAGGCATGAAAGGGATGGAGAATAGGGCGGACGTAGAAGAGTTCAGAAAGTTGTGGAGAGAGACAAAAGATGCCTCTGCCTGCCTTAAGATTATACCCAAGCACCTTGGTTTCGAAAGGTCAATGCTAGAAAGGTTAGAGAAGTATCCTGATGACTACCTAGGCGCGTTCAAATCACTACCTCAATCGCTCCAAATTCTGATGGTCCACTCATTGCAATCACTGGCATTCAACCACACAATGAGGGCGAGGTTGATTGGAGGCATGGAGATAACTCGCCCATCAATCGGCGACATAGTCGCTCCAATTTCTGAGAACGGTAGACTTGATACCGGAAAATCCACAATCGTAGGAAAATGGAATCTTGATCGGTGCGTAAAGAATGCCCTGAAGAGGAGGATAGCTGTCACCGGGCCGCTCCCTGGAACAGATGCTACATTTGCCGGCGGCGACGCTGGTAAATTCGAAGAGCAGGGAATCAAATCAGCTAATCTTGAGGCCGTTGACTGGCACATTCCTGAGATACCTAGGCTCTCTACGAGTGGGACTCGTCGTTCCTTGGCAGTTCCATTCTATGATTTCTCCGTTGAAGAGGCCCCCCCTGCACCTGCAGATCTTTCGGTACGATGGGAAGAAGGCCCAAGGGAAGGGGACAGATGGCACCCAGAAGGGGCATCTCTGAGATTCAGGTTTTTACTGCCGCCGGGAAGCTATGCAACTGTTATGATGCGGGAATTTATGCGGTCCCCCTTGGACCACTATTGACTCAAAGCCTGCCCATTTCCAATGCTTCTATTTGAGAGACCAGAGGATCTACGTCACGGACTTTGTTTTCAAAACCGTCAACTATTCCCTCACCTTCTCCCAATACCACGTCAACCTCGATGAACATCATCCCAAAGGCAAGTGGTTTTATTGAGACGTTCTGAACCTCTTCCATATTCGCTATTTTCCCTGCTATGCCTTCGTAATCCGGTTTCTCATCTTCCGGTTGATCTAGCGTGATCTTGTATTTTACAACTACTTGTCCCATCGACATCACCTGTGGCGGTCACGGGCCCTCAAATGAGCAACTAGAACATCGGTATTGAACGCCTTGGTCCCTGCACCTCTCACTGCGCCCTATGGGCTCTCCACAGAGGGGGCAGGGGAAAGATGTGGATTTGGGTTCAACCAATGGTATTCCCGATGAGCTGCAAATTGATGCTCTCTTAGCCATTGTGGGCCACCTGACGGGCTTCCGAGTGACCTCCCCTTTTTATGCTTGACCGATAACATGTCCCGTTTATCGACAACCATATTGAGTAGGTCCAACACGAATGTTCATGCCCGGAGAAGATGTTGATCTGACTAATGAAAATCTCGATCTGTCCCTTTTTGTCACTGATGAGGGGGGGATATGGAGCCTGAGAGACTTAGAGAAGGTTAGAGGCTGGAACAATATCGAATACGGGGCAGGACTATCTGGGAAGAATACTCCTTCAACTGGATTATCGATGAATAGAGCCTACATCCCCCCCGGAGGAGTCGCGAAAGCGCATATTCACGTCGACTTCGATGTGATGATTTACCTGTTGAAAGGAAGCGTCCGACACGAATATGGGCCGGGTTGCAGAAAGTCGGTTGTCCATGATAGTGGAGACATGTTCTACATTGAGCCAGGGCTGCCGCATGAGGTTTTCAATTGCTCAGAAACCGACTGGGTGCATGCCATAGTTGCTAGGTCTGATGCGTCTGAATGGCAGAACATAGAACCTTATGACAGGGATTCAGAATAGTTTTCCCAATAATCAACAAACTCAAAAGCACTGCTTCGTTGGATTAGTAAGGTCCAGATGAGAGTGGAAGGGGAAATAAAACTAGCATTCGATGATGTAATGATTCGTCCAAAGAGAAGTACGCTAGTTTCCAGGTCAGATGTCTCTCTCATCAGAGATTTCTCTTTCAAACATACTGATAGAAAATGGTCGGGGATTCCGGTGGCTGCTGCCAATATGGACACGACAGGAGTTTTTTCTGTTGCAACTGTCCTTCAAGACCATGGTATGCTTACATGTTTGCAGAAATTCTACTCTGTGAAAGAATTGGAAGACGCTTGGAATAAGGGGGTAAGCCCGAACAACGTAGCAATCACATGTGGATCCACAGAGGAGTCGTTGCAACTCCTGAAGAGGAAAATGGCAACCAACCCAGACCTTCAGATGATTTGCATTGATGTGGCCAATGGCTACAGGGAGGTCTTCTTGGATTTCGTCAAAGTGGTGAGAAGGGACTTCCCTGATAAGATAGTCATCGCGGGGAATGTGGCTACGAATGAAATGACTGAGGCCCTGATCTTGGCTGGCGCTGATGTGGTAAAGGTAGGAATAGGGCCTGGTTCTGTATGCACCACGAGGAAAGTTGCTGGTGTGGGGTATCCCCAATTATCCGCGATAGCCGAATGTGCCGATGCTGCTCATGGTCTCGGAGGGCATGTCATGGCCGATGGCGGTTGCAACTCACCCGGCGATATCGCCAAAGCATTCGCTGCGGGAGCAGACTTCGTTATGTTGGGAGGATTGTTTGCAGGGCATGACGAGTCTGGGGGGGAATTGATGGAAACAAAAGATGGCAGACTCTTCAAATCGTTCCATGGAATGTCCTCTTCAACAGCAATGGAGCGACACTATGGTGAGATCGCCAAGCACAGGGCCCCAGAGGGAAAGGCTGTGAGGGTTCCATACCGAGGAAGTCTATCGACAACAGTCCAATCAATACTGGGTGGCGTCAGATCCAGCTGCTCGTACGTGGGAGCCAGGAGAATCAAAGATCTGCCGAAATGCACGACTTTCATCAGAGTCACGCAGACAACGAACGAGGTCTATCGAGGTTTGGAACTGGATGAGTGACTCAAACGTCTAGGATGACTTTTGCCCGATAGCCAGAGTTCCCTCCGACATCCGATGGGATACTACTCAGCTCCAATTCGTGAAAAGTCACCGCTTTGATTTCAATAACTGGTTCGACTGGCACAGACAAAACAACAGTCCCCTTCGACCACAACTTGTTTTCCTCGTACCGCACGGAGTTAATGTGAATTACAGCGGATTTTGACTCAGCAACCCAGTTTATTTCCTCTAACCAAGCTACCAGATCTCTATCTATTCTCTCTGATTTATCGATTTCTATTGTGATTTCTTCCCCTGTAGCAAGTGGCAAATCTTCTTCGGGCTCCAAACCAAGACGTATACATTGTATGGCCACCGAGGACACGATGAACAACTCAGGAATTGTTGAAGACTCTGCTACAAACCCAATGTCAGCTGTAGTCGGGGTCACTTGCCATTTGCTGGAGGTCATTTGATTTCCTATCCTGGAATCGACGAGTTAATCGAATTGGTTGCACAACTGACCTTGGCCAGGGAAGGATAGGGGGTTCAGTGGATTAGTGTTGTATTTGTTCTCACACTTATTCGAATACCCATCTGCATCAGAGTCGATAGTTGCATCTGAGGGATCGTAAGGGTCAAGCCCGAAGTAATATTCCCAACCGCTCCACATCGAGTCACCGTCCTGGTCTTGATGATATACCTCACTTCCATCGAGCCATAGGTCTCCATCCGTGTCGTTTAGGATTGGATGCGTCCCGTTCTGATATTCCTCATAGTTGGTGTAGTTCCCCAGATCGCTGTAGAAGATAGCGCCGGCGGGGGACGAAGGGTCGATGTGGCACGCAGAATTCTGCGGGTCGTTCCATCCAGGGCAATATTTGTTCATCAAGTGCATTACATTCAGGCCATCTGAGTCCAAGTCTTCTGAGCCATCATTTATGCCGTCCCCGTCGGAATCAAACATCTTCGGATCCAACGGGCCACGCTCGGTAATCGAGAGTGTTACGTTCCCGTAGGTCACGGCAAATTCATTGTAGATAACCTCCCATCCATCTGGTAGTAGGTCCCCGTCTGTATCGACCTTAACCGGATTCGTATCCCACCTTGTCGGGATCTCCATTAAGTTGGTCAAGGAATCATTGTCAGCATCAAAGGATGAGTCGGGAAGACTGCCGAAACTTGGGTCAAGGGCCCACCTTCCACTGTCTGGAATCGTAAACCCAGTAAGGTTGAGTTCTGAGAAAGAGTAGCTTGGGTTCAATACACCGTCCCCATCAGGATCCCCGGAAGATGAGAATCCTTGTAGGTAGTTGTCCCAAATCCATCCGCCAGCACCCCTTCCACATTCGATCATAGACGTACATCCGGGCGGAAGCCAATTATCTGGGGCTATCCAAAGGCTGTGACTGACAGTATCGTCCTCTACTGAGGTGATTTGCATTTCCCATCCGTCAGGTTGCAAGTCACCGTCTGTATCAGGATCAAGAGGGTTGGTTGCAGATTGCCATGGCCGGGGGATGTTAAGGACCTCGAATCCGTCCTTCAGATCATCATCGTCACTGTCTATATCTGATGCGTTGGTGACGTATTGATCCTCACCCGATATTACCTCCTCCCTATCGTCGAGTCCATCGTTATCGGTGTCCATTCTGGAGGCGTTTGTGAAGTAC
The DNA here is from genome assembly GCA_002505695.1 of Euryarchaeota archaeon UBA487. Classification (GTDB taxonomy): domain Archaea; phylum Thermoplasmatota; class Poseidoniia; order Poseidoniales; family Thalassarchaeaceae; genus MGIIb-N1. The sequence goes on along the minus strand of DAVU01000015.1, from coordinate 55,699 downwards.
GTAGAGCCATTCCATTGGAATCCATCCATGGCTTCTGTAAAATCCTCTATTCCGTCACTGTCAGTATCCCTATCAGTGGCATTTGTGTAAGTCGTGTAGTACTCCACGGAATCGGATAGTCCATCAGAGTCTGAGTCAAAAACGCCTGGATCGCTTCGAACCTTTATGTCCCGAGCGGTGCCATCAACAATTCTGATTGTCCAGCCAATTACCTCAATGCCATCGATTAGTCCGTCACCGTCGGTGTCAGGGTTCATTGGATTGGTTGACCTGCCGTCTACAATTCCGTCCTTGTTCAGGTCCCTCGCCTCGTACTCGTCCAGATTGGTTAGTCTCTCATGGCTCTCCACTATGGTCATCAATGACTGGCTTCTTCGTTCCACCTCGTCACCCACCTCTATCTGAATGTCATAGACGTAGCCGTCCTGATGTGCCTTTAATGGCACATTAATGTATGCAAGGTCTTGTACAGTTCTGATCCACATCAAAGTCTGATTTTTCTGTACGAAATCCCCAATTTCAACCGAAACAGACTGAATCGTGGAAACTCCTACCAGGTCTTTGTAGTATACTGACCCATCTCCGTCGGCATCGAAACCATCCATGTCAGGGTCTTCGATTCCGTTCATTCCGTCCCTTGGGTTGATCCCGTTGAGATGCTCCCAACCGTCTGGCATATGATCTCCATCGGTGTCGCTTGAGGATGGGCTGGTGAAATTAGTCGCCCCCCATGTGTAGGCGACCTCATACTCCTGTAGGTTGCTCAGGCCATCCTGATCGGGGTCTCCAAAGGCGTCTGTCGCGCTAAGTGGGTCTAGCGTATCATCATAACAGTACTCAAATCCATCCGGCATCCCGTCGCCATCAGTATCCCAATCGCTGGGACCGTTATACTTTCCATCTCCATCCATGTCCTCTGTGAACCATGTCATGTCATCTGAGTCCTGCATCATCGAAGTGTAAGGTGCATCTTTCGTCACAACGGAGAATGTATACCTCCCACAATGGACATCCAGATATTGTATGCCATAGGCGACCTCAACTCGATCTGGTATCAGATCGTTGTCACTGTCATCAGAGAGGGGGTTTGTAGAGTACGATTCCTCGATATAGTTGGGTAGTGTGTCTCCACCGGAGGCTTCGAGATCGAGTACGGCATCGCAAGAGTGCTCTCCGAATGGGCCCATTGCGAGATCTTGCCAATCCGCTAATCCTATGGCTTGTTGAATCTCAGCCTCTTTCGTGGGAGTCAGTAGCGGACAATCCCAATTTGGACTCAGGGGATCCAACAGCGTGAAGGGTTCCGAACCTGATGCGGTGACCTCGATTGAGTACATGGATTCCCAGAGGTCGTTGAGGCCGTCCCCATCGGAGTCACTGACACTCGGATTGGTTCCAATCGCAGCTTCTTCGATGTTTGTCAGTCCGTCCCTATCCGGATCTCCGTTTGGGCCATTGTCTGGGTCTGGGAATGTTTCATTTTGTTCACCTCCATCAGCCCCGGGATCGGGGTTTTCAAAGTCAATCTCTGTGATTTGAGCCTCGCCGCTATCTAACGGATCTAGGCCATTATCTATTTCCCACCCGTCATCCAGCCCATCTCCATCCGTATCGGCCAATTGCCAGTTTGTGCCATAGAGGGTTTGCTCCATCCTGTCTGGAATTCCGTCATTGTCAAAGTCCTGGCCAGTCATCTGTGTTTCAGACTCGTCGAGGAATATATCGTCAGCGGCAGGCTCATAGTATCCCACGGATTGACTTGTGCTCAGCATAGCATCGACAACCGTGTATAAGCCTGCGAGGCACAAGGTAGCGACTATCGCTGCGATAGCATATTGGTTGTGATTTAGTCGCATTGCATCCACCCTCCGCGTTGAGGCTACTAGTATTGCGTTGTGCCCCGGATATAACCGTTGGGCGTAGCAGGGCGGATCGACCTCATTGCGTCATATCGAATTTAACCGATGTATTGTCGTCCATAATTTTCCACTCAGGGTAGATTTTTTTGCCTGTTGTTCGATGAATGCAGCCCATCAATAATCCAGCAACAATACATGGATTGGCATCGCTTTTCACGGCAAATATCAGACTATCCTCAGAGGCCTGAATGTGGTGTATTTTACCGAAGCCCCATCTTGAAAAATACAGAGAACTGACCTGCTCCCAGGATTCTTCGTTCTCGATGAACACCAATTCACCTGATTCCACGAATGCTGTCGAGACTGCAGTGCAGAGGCTCATTTCCCACGCGTTTTTGTCGTGATTGTCGGCGATTTTAGCCAGAGAAGTTGATGCTAGTTCCCAATGATCAAAAAGTCTGATTGGGACTACACAATAATTCTGACCAAGGCGTCGGATGCCCCCTTGCTTTCCAAATTCCAATCCATCTATGTATAGCGGTGTGAGAATACCCACGGGAGTGTAGTTGTCCACTTTCGGCGGTGGAAATGTGTCGTTAGGGATCCTCTCTTTGACCTGAATGCTCAAAAATGCTGTACGCTGGCTTTGGGTCTCTACGCCCACTCTTATGGGGTTCCCGATTGCAAACTCGAGAGCCGCTGCGAAGTTTCCGGCTGCAATGGGTGTAGGAACTGTCGTCTCTACGACATACTTGCTTAATGCGCCATCAACGATAATCGATGCGTCGTAATGACCCTCATCTCTCCAGAATCTATCAAAACCCTTCCATTTTTCGGGATCATCCCCCTTCCAGGAGAACACGGACTGTTCAAGAGTTTCCCGCCATTCGTCCGAAGCCGCAAAGCGAAGTGTCCTCAAAACATCCGGCCCAAGTTGGGTTGCCATATTGTCGGCTAAGGAAACTAAAAAATCTGATTTCATGATTATAACCGGGGAGTTTCCTCGTTCTGAATCTAGGATGGATCCGTAGTGTGTGGATCTAAACCGATCCTCGCCTTGCAACCGTCGATTTGGGAATAGTTTCCAGAGGAGGTTCATCAACGGGACCTCACGAACCTGTCTATACGGTCGAATGCCTCATTGAGGAGTTCTTCGGGGGCTAACGCCACGAGACGAAAGTGGCCCGATCCGTATTGAGGGGAAAATCCAGATCCATGCACCACGAGTACATGTTCCTCGTGAAGTAGATCTAACACGAATTTCTTGTCAGAGCCGTACTTCAACGGGTTCTCTATCTTGGGGAAGAGGTAGAATGCCCCTCCGGGTTTATTGCAACTCAATCCCTCTATTCTCTCTATTCTATTCATGCACAGCTCAACCTTTCTCTTGATGGTGCTAAGTCGCTCCTTCAGCCAAAGGCGATCGTGCTCTAACCCAGCCAGATAGCCATATTGAGCGGGTGTGGAAGCACACAGCCGACTCCTAAGGATTCTCTCGACGCCATCCCGTGGGGCTCCAAGTGACCCTCTCGGGTCAAAGAATGCCATGTAGCCGATTCTCCAACCCGGGGCGAAATGAACTTTGGAAACTCCATTCAACGTCACAACAGGGACCTCATCTGATAGAGATGCTACTGACCTCTGATCTCCGGAAAAGTCGAGCGCATCATAGATCTCGTCTGCAATGACTGTGCAGTTTGGCCAGTCTCTCGCGATGCTCAAGACCTCCTTGATGGTTGAGGGCTTGGCTACATTGCCAGTAGGGTTATTTGGGTTCACAATTACGATAAATTTGACGCTGTCATTCATTTTTCTGCGGATGTCGTCAGTATCTATGGCCCAGCCCTGATCCGAGTCGAGTGCGTATTCGACGGTCTTGGCACCGTACATCTGAGGATATGCCATGTATGGGGGGTAATGTGGGCCGGGTGCCAGGATAGTATCGCCCTGTTCAAGGAATGCTGCAAACAACACTTGCAGTGCCTCTGTGACTCCGTGAGTGACATAGACGTCATCAGATCTGCAGTCCCAGCCTTTTGATTGCTCATCCTTGGCGATTGCCTCCCTCAGATCCTCAATTCCGTACGAGGGGCCGTATCCGTTGTCCTGCCTCTCCAGCGCCTGTTTGAAGGCGTCCACCATGTGGCTAGGCGTGGGGAGGCCAGGGTATGACAAGGGATCTCCAATATTCAACTTGATCAGATCGTGCCCCTTTCTTTCCAGCTCCATCGCTGGAACCACTACGTCTCGAATAGCATACTCGATTGACGAGGCCCTCCTTGATGCGGGGATGCCGTTCATGATCTCCCGTTGGATAGCAGGCTCATGAAGGCGCCGATTTTAGACGCCAAGTTCAGATCTTGCAATATCCATTGAAGCTTCTATGCCTTCTGGGTGGCTGCCGCTGGCCTGTGCCATCGTTGGCCTTCCTCCTCCACTGCCCTTGATTTCGGGGGCCATGACCTCCACAATCTTGGAGGCGTCATGCCGTTGTGAAGCAATGGAATTCTCGGTTATTGCGACTACGATTTTTGCGCCCCCTGTTTTGCTCGCCAAGACTGCAACGGTTGGATCATCAGGATTTCGTGTCAATTCCGCGAGAGTAGACATGAGATCCTTGAAATCCCCCTCCATCTCCATCAAAACATATCTTATTCCGTCTTTTCTTATGGCTGATGACCCGCCTTCCGTCTTTATTCTGGTTAGCTCGGCCCTTAGGTTCTCTATGGCCTTCCTCTGCTCCTTCCACTCATTGAAGAATCGCTCCACTGTCTCTGGCAAGTCCTCTGGCTGTACGCCTAATACACTTGCAGAGGCGCTCAACAATTCAGACTGTCGACGCGAGTGTTCCCTCGCAGCATCCCCTGCCATGATCACCAGACGCTCCACCCCGTCTTGGACTTGACTGGAGCGGACGATCTTTATCTCACCGATTTCAAGGGTATTCGACACATGGGTGCCTCCACAGGCTTGAATGTCATGGCCCTCGACTTCGACCAGCCTTATTCTATCGTGCTTGGGAGGCCCTCCCTGATATATGGAGAACCCATGCTCTTTGTCAGCGTCTGCTCGATCTAGTACGGTTGTCAGAACCTGTCGATTTTCTGTCAGAATGGTATTCGCATGATCCTCGATCTCATCCAATTGATCACGAGTCAGTCGATTGAAGTGGGTGATGTCGAGCCTGGCTAGTTTTTCGCTTTTGTAAGACCCAGCCTGCCAGATATGTGATCCCAGGATTTCCCTTGCAGAACCCCCCACGATGTGGACCGAGGTATGGTGTTGAGAGATTTGGTCTCTGCGAAATTGGTCGATTTTACCGGTTACCGCCCCTTGTGCCAATGGTCTGTCTACTGTGTGGATGATGACACCTTCGTTGATGCCGACATGTAGAACATTAGCGTCCTCCAAGTTGCCCTGATCACATAATTGGCCCCCACTTTCAGGGTAGAATCCAGTTCGATCGAGTATTACAGACCATGAGGGTTCAGAAGAGTTGGCTTGATCACGGATGGGTTCGCAAAGAATGACCTTGGCACTGAATTGCGATAATGTTTGATCTTTATCGAAGAGTCGTTCTGTGGGTTTGAGCTCCGAATAGGCACTACTCGGGTCAATCTTCTTCTGGATCGCCGCATGTTTTGTCCTTGCAGCATTTCTGGCTGCCATTTCGGCAGAAAAGCCTACTCTGATGCTAAGGTTTCTCCAGCCTGCAGATTTGGCTATTGTTAGGGCCATGTCGGGTTGGATTCCCCTCTCCTCAGCCAGTCTGAATAGGATTTCGTCATCTATTGATTTAGCTCCCTTGGGGGTGTGTGCTAACGCTGTACGTACAGCAGATTCCCCCCTTCTGAGCATCGAGTGATACTTCTTCTCTTCCGACTCCAAGATTGAGATTATGACCTTCTGGTCATGAGATAAATTCGCCATGTTTTCCTTCATATGACGACTACCCAATTCGGACAGAGATTCTGTAATTCCCAATTCAGATTTCATCCTGCAGACCCTTCTTGCCAACATTCTAGGCAAGTAACCTGCTTTGGAATTGCTCGGAACCAAGCCGTCGCCTAACATCGAACAAATGGCTTGTAGGTGATCAGGTATCGCGTAGATTAGGGCCAGAGGCTCAGTTATTTTCTTCAGTTGTGAGACAGATATCGGAAATTCTTTTGTGGATATTTTTTCAGCAAGCGAAACATAGAGCTCCTCTGCATCTGTACCTACATCTATGTTCAGTATACCTGCAAGCTTCGATAACTCGCCCAAAAGGTGGTCCGTCTCGTATGGGAGGTCGAGGGAGCGGACCTTTTCATCGAACTTTGTTAGGCTCTTTAGTTCTGACACAGATTCAGGGTACACGGCTTCGTAGATTGTCGGGGTACCAGCGGCAGCCCAGCAGAATCTCTCCAGACCATACCCCGTATCGATTATTTTCTGATTCATCTTTTTGTATCTCAGACCTTTGATAACCACGTCCCCATCTTCGTGTTCCTCCAGATCCATGAATACGAGTGTGGCGAGTTCCAAGCCACCAACAATCACCTCCAGTGCTGCACCTGCATTGCCACCTCCCGACCATGGGTTTTCCACATAGGTGACATCCTCTGGATCAACCCCGAAAGATCCGACCATGAGTTCATCACACAGTCGCACGCAAGCATCTATCCAGTAGTGATATTCACCTTCCTCCTCCCGGTTAAACGCGTGATGGGCCATCATCTCGAACGTCGTGAGGTGCCGGCCGCTGCGGCCAACGGCTGCTACATCGGTCAATCTGATGCAAGGTTGGCTAATCGCCAATGGGTTGGCGGGAGGAGGGGCCCTCCCAGATGTCACATGGGGCTGGAAGTTCGCAATACTCGCGATCGTTAGGTGAATGTCATCTCTCCACCTTGCCACGACAGGGTAGGGCTCTATCCTTGGGTGCCCTTTGGCCTCGAAGAATGAGAGGAATGCCTCTCTCATCTTGTCCTTCAGCTCGCTTCCCTTCTCATTAAAGCCGGAGATTATCGGGGTTCCGATGAATGTGTAGGGATCTTTGTGAGTATCCCCCGATGTGGTTCTGGATGGGTCCCTAGTCCAAAATCTCAGCCCATTGACCTCGCACACTGCGAGCCTGAAGCCGGCCTCGGCCCAGTATGGAATGTCAATCTCACCAAACTCCACACCACTGGCCGCTGTGACCCGCACTTCAAAGCATTTCGGAATTTCTTGAACTACAAGTCGTTTAGCATCTCTCGACCGATGATCATGCGTTGTATCTGACTACTTCCCTCGTAGATCTGTAGGACTTTTGCGCCCCTCATCAGCCTCGCCACTGGGTACTCCTCGGAATATCCATAGCCGCCAAAAATCTGAACTGCGTCGGTCGTCACTTCCATACATGTATCTGCAGAGAATCTCTTGGCGTGAGCTGCACTTTCTGTATTCCTGATGCCATTATCAGCCTCCCATGCAGATTTCAGACATAACAGGCGACTAGCCTCTATCTTGGTCTTCATGTCGGCAAGCATGAATTGGATTGCCTGATGCTGGTGCAATTTTTTCCCAAAGGACATTCTCTCGTTTGAGTAGGAGAGAGCGTGCTCGTAGGCTGCTCTAGAGACGCCCACGGCTTGGGCAGCCACTACCGGCCTCGAGTAATCGAAGGCCTTCATGGCATTCATCCACCCATTGCCTTCGACACCACCGACGAGATTCTCAACAGGGACCCGGACATCGGTAAATGTGATACCTCGGGTATCAGAAGCTCTTTGTCCCATATTGGTTTCTTTTTTGCCAAGTTCTACGCCATCCCACTTTGATTCAACAATGAAGGCACTCATCCCCTTGTACCCCTTGTCCCTGTCTGTGTATGCGAGAACGAAGAACCACTCTGCTTGACCAGCTCCTGTAATCCACATCTTGCTCCCGTTGAGTATGTAATGATCATCTTTGAGAACTGCGTTCGTCTTGATGGACGATACATCGCTTCCAGCCCCGGGTTCAGTCACACAATATGCTGCAATTAGTGGCTTTTCAGCGAGCATCCCTAGATATTTCTTCTTCTGTTCTTCAGTCCCACCGGTTATGATCGGCGCCGCTGTGAGGCCATTGGAGTACTGTGCGGTTCCAAAACCTGGATCACCCCAGGACATTTCCTCCGATACAATTGCCTCTTCTAATACCCCCATCCCTGGCCCGCCATACTCCTCCGGGATGTGGAGGTTGGTCAAGCCTAGCTCATGTGCCTGTTGGATGGCTTGGAGTGGAAATTCGCTTTCATTGTCCCATCTTTCAGCATGTGGCCTTACGTTTTCCCTAGCAAAATCCCTTGCGAGTTCGCGTAGCATTTGCTGTTCCTCCGATAGTTCGAACCCAAGCATGTCTCTGGGCTAGTGTAGGGGGACTTAGTGGTTCCCAGTTCTCGCATACAATCTGTACAGGGCCCTCTGTTTGTCCCGACTAGTTCATCAAGTAATCGACCCTGTCGAAAACATGGGCGCGACTTGGAGGCATCATTTGGCCGAAGATGGCCCCGGCAGGATGAGGATAAGGAAACATGGGAGGATGCTCGCTGATGCAATGATGGTCTCGGAGCCAAACATGCTTGGGGAGGGTATCGACGATCGGTCGCCCCAACAACTGGTCAATACTGCTGAGCTACCCGGCATTGTTGGGGAAGCATGGGCAATGGCAGATTGGCACTTCGGATATGGGTTCCCAATCGGGGGAGTGGTCGCAACATCAGTAGAGTTCGGCGAATCTGGGGGGGGCGTCTCACCGGGTGGCGTGGGTTTCGACATAAATTGTGGCGTGAGGCTGCTTTCAACTGGTTTGAGTGCGGCCTCAACGGACATTCGTGCCATCATTGACAGCCTTCAGAAATCAGTACCTGCAGGAGCATCCTCGAAAGGAGGGGTTCAATTGAGTTCCTCGAACCTAGACGACATCCTGTCTGGCGGTGCTCAAGCGGCGAGTGAAATGGGGCTTGGTTCGCATGCGGACCTCGACCGGCTAGAGTCGAGGGGTTTTCTCGAAACATCAGAGCGTGCATTAAGTGAACGGGCATTGAAAAGAGGGGGAAAGTCCCTCGGTACCCTAGGTTCCGGCAATCACTTCCTTGAGGTCCAAGTTGTAGATACAGTGCTAGATCCTCATACAGCAGGGGAGTTTGGGCTGACGGAGGGGGACCTCACTGTGATGATACATTCGGGCTCAAGGGGTTTGGGACACCAAGTTTGTAGTGACCACGTGAAGGACATCGAGAGGAATTACAAGCAGGTGGGGTCAAGGTGGGTCTCAGAGCGGTGGGGGTTTGACATCGCTGATAGACAACTTGCTTGTGCGCCTATTCACAGCGTTGAGGGTAGAGCCTACATTGATGCAATGAACTCTGCGGGGAATTTCGCCTTTGCCAATCGCTCGGCTTTGACCCAACGAGTCGAAGAATCATTCAGAGGAGTAGCCTCTATCGATGCAGATATCAAGGTCACATATGATGTAAGCCACAATATCGCGAAATTTGAGACCCATGAAGTACACGGTTCAAATTGCAAATGTTGTGTTCACAGGAAGGGGGCCACAAGAGCGTTCTCTGGGGGGAATCCGGACCTCGCTGATGATTTCCAAGGGATTGGTCAACCGGTTTTGGTCCCAGGCGACATGGGGAGAGCTTCGTGGGTTCTAGCCGGCCCAAAGAAGGGGGAGAATGATGCCTTCTCCTCATCGTGCCACGGTGCGGGCAGGAAATTATCCAGAACTGCAGCCAGGAACACAATAGACCCGGAGGCCTTGGTTAGGGAATTGGAAGGCATGGGGATAATTGTCAGGGCCAAGACTCGCTCCTTGCTCTCTGAAGAGGCGCCAGAGGCATACAAAAATGTGGATGACGTGGTGAGGCTCACTGAATCCGCGGGCTTGGCCAGACCTGTAGCAAGGCTGAGGCCGCTTGGAGTTATCAAAGGCTGATTATTTTGCCCTGTACTCGATCCTCAGGATCTCTTGGTCCTGTAGCACGGTGTCCTCGTAGGTGTCAACTCTCTCACCGTCCAAGGTCACAACAATCTCATGGTCTTGATCCACGACATAATCCAGGATCTGGTTCTCGTTGAATGTCTCGCCCCAAATCAAGAAAAATGATTCCGCGGGGACGTTGTACTCCTTGTCCATCTCAACATGGATCTTACCTGATGCATCATGGGTGTGGACTCCCCTCATTGAACAGCCATCGTGGTTGATACCGACGTTGGCAGGTATCGTAACCTGCTGACCGTTGACCACAATTTCGATTACCGGATGATAATGGACGCCGATGTTGCTATGGTCACCTAAGCAGAAGTCTGCAACCTCTCTTGCATTGTCCGGGGTAGGTGGAGGTGCGATCTCATCGTAGATTACTGCACCAACCAGGACGATGGTGAATGCCGCCGCACCATACATTGCTATCCGTGCCGCGTCCATGCCTTCGGGGAAATATCCCCCATATTGAAACCTCCCCACCAATTCCAGTGGCCATGGGCAATACAGATTACTGGAATGAGGCCATAGGGCACATCTCAAGCAGGGACCCAATCCTTTCTCGGATCGTTGAAGCCTACCCTGAGCCGAAACTCAGCCCTCATGGGGACGTTGTCCGGACCCTAATTAAATCGGTTGTAGGTCAACAAATTTCGGTACAGGCTGCCGATGCGACATGGGAGAGAATGGTCGCTCTCATGGGGAAAGTGGACCCAGGTAGAATCTACGAAACCGACATAATGAGTCTACGGGGCTGTGGCCTTTCCATGCGAAAAGCAGAGTACATTTCAGGCATAGCCGAGATGTGGGAGCGTGGGGCTCTGAATGTGAATTGGGACGAGCTAGAGGAGTCTGAGGTCAGAGATAGGTTGCTCCCAATCAGGGGCGTTGGCCCATGGACGGTGGACATGGTCCTGATTTTCTCACTCGGATTTCAGGACGTGCTACCACTCGGGGATGTAGGCCTTCTTAGGGCCGTTGAAAACAACTATTCAGGCGGGAAGAAGCTCACGTTGGAAGAGGTCCGGGGGATAGCAGATCAATGGAGGCCCTATCGAACAGTCGCCACATGGTACCTATGGAGGACTATCGACGCTGAACCAGTAAACTACTGATCACATCGAGTAGCCGCGAGGGATTCCCTCGACCCCCGTTGGCCTGAGTGCTTGATCGGAGCCGTCCGACTCCTCCATGATCACAGTCAACAGGGTGTGTACCAGCCTACGCAGATCTTCTACCTCTTTCTTCAATTCCACTACTTCTTCCATCCCAATCCCATCTGGAACGAGTCCGTTCCGTTTACCAGATCGCGACTTCTAGGCTATAAACAAGCCCGTAGTTCATGATTCAAGATAGCGAATTGAGGCATTGTCTCGATTCTGCGAGATCAAGTGACTTAATCCTCGTAATCCTCTTCGTAGTCTTCGTACTCATCGTCCTCGTAGTAGTCATCATCTCTGTTGTTTGACGCCGTTCTAACCATGTAAGCCCCAACTGCGAGTGTGATGGCAGCAACGAACCCTATGATAGTCCACACCAACATTGAATCACCGGAAGATACGGCATCAACGTCAGCCGATGAGACTATCATCCCGTCCACTGGGTACGCGAGGTTTTCGAAATCCCCTGAATCAATGACGTACAATACTGGAACACCAGGCAGACTTGGTTCGTAAACAAACTCAACGACGACGCTGGTGGCGCTCGCCTCCAGAGTGACCTCTACATTGTCTGCGGGAGGAGATTGGGCCCATTCGTCCCCGCCTTTACTCTCCCAGAGGGACAAAGAGAGTGTCCCTTCTCTCTTGCCAAGATTGGACCAGAATGTCTTCATCGTGACTCTCTGACCGGGGAGTGGCTTGTCGGTTGGGTCAAACACTGTGTTCGTCAGGGTCGGCAAGAACTCCATGATTCTGATGTCGACCCTCTTCGGAAGTGCCTCGCTACCGAGGCCGTTCACAGAATTTCCTGCTCTATCCGTGGAGACGACCCAAAACTCAGCAAAGTCGCCATCTATCAGTTTGGTCGTGAGGGATTGAGTCATGTCCAATTCTCCTTGGTATATGTCGAACTGGACTTGGTCAGCGATCAGCGGCAGTGTACCAAAACTGACTGGGCTGATCACGCTCCCACCCCTCTTGAAGACCCATGCGACTTGTATGTCTCCAGCCTGCATGCCCACCGCGTCATTGATCTGCAGCGTCACCTTGACCCTGTTCATTAGATCGGACTCCTCGACTGACAAGGAGCTATCAGGATAGGCGGTCTGGTCGAATAGAATCGTCGGTGCCGCAGAATCCACCGTTATGGAGATGTCATTATTCTCGAAGGACCCACTTGACCCAGGTGTGTCTGTGACCGTTGTGACTATTTCCATCACAGGATAAACCGGTGGTCTGTCCGGGAGGGATAACTCGACCTCCCACACACCTGCCTCCCCTACAGTCGACGAAGCGCTGACACGAGTAGAGCCATAGATGAAGTGCACCTCGACCATCATACCCAGCGGGTCCATCGTGAAAGGCTCGCCTGATCCTGAGTGTACTAGTGTTCCGTTCACCTTGAAAGAGTCCCCCTTCATCAAGTAAATTCCAATATCATCACTCTCTCCAATGGGGAGGGTTAGGTCCTGTGCAGAGGTAGGGATGGCCTCCAATTGGTTGTCAAGCTCCCACGAGAGGGTGGTCAACAGTGAGGATTCCGCTATGACTTGAAGGTCGTCCGTGATTCTGACTCTCGGACTACACTGCGAGTCCCCGGGAGACCATGGGAAGTCCCAGCTCAATGCAAAGTCCATCTGAATCTCCAATATCGATTCTGACTGTTGCGGGATGGCCCTTGCCTCTATCAGATCGACGTGGGAGTCTGGAGGTGAGGAAAGTATCATTTCCGCTGGGTTCCAATGCATCTTTCCAAGGCCCGTTGGCCCATCGTCGCAAAGCATGACATCGATTCCATCAAGCGTCATTATTCCATTCGGCTCGTCGATCAGCATCTTGAAAGTATGCAATGAACCTGGCAAGAGATACCCCTCCGCTCTGTTCAAAGAGTATCCCGAGGTGATTATCTGTGTCTCGATGTCTTCTGCCACCAACACAGTGGCCCATGCTTCCTCAGCCCCAGGGCCACCTCCTGTACCACCAGACTGGTATGTTCTTCCTGACCAATCTGTGCCCTCAATATACATGTAGACTGGGCTATTGAACGGCACACCCGTTAGGTCGATATCGTTGAAGTTCAATTGCTCCTCGCCTGAGAACCCGATGGAGAGTGGCATGGTCATGGAGCTGTACTCTGATGGATCAGGGACCCCATCCATGTTAGCATCATCCATGACTGCGCGCCAGTATCGAAGCGTGGCATTTGATGCCCTAGCATCGGAATCAGACACCGTGACATAGACGGACAGTGGCATATCCGGGCTCACAATCTTTCCAGCCGCATTCTGGAAACCCAGTGGTGTTAGGATCTGAATTGGGCCTGCGATGGGGGGTTCGTCATCCACTACTGCATTGATTACAGGCGGATCTATGGTCAAATCCTCTCCACCCATTGCTTGACCAGCTGGACCTATTCTGTCGATGGTGGGTGTCAGGGAAATCAAGTTGATCCCACTCGGGATGGTGACCTGTCCATGGAATGCCCCGTTTTCATCAGAGACCAACGGTAAGATCGTTCCAGACAAGTTTACAGATACACCAAAATCCTGTGAATCTGGCCTGAGATCGGGGGATCCCTCAAACCTAACGGCCCCCTCTATGAAGAGATTGTTGCCGGGATCCACGGGGAATGGGTACATCGACGAAAATTGGTCTGACACCAGGTTCCCCAGATGATTTGTGACCGAAAATGAGTCGATCTCAAGATCGTTCTCGTACGCAGACCTCCCTCCGACGCCGCTTGACGATTCAGCACTCCATCGAACGTCGCCGTTGGAGTCTATGGCACTGGAAGTCCAGGATATTGTCGATACATCGTCAGGCCCCCAGGAAGCCGCAAGCGACCAATCGACCCTCAATGTCTCCCTGCCGTCAGGGTAGGTGACGACTTGAACCGCAGAATTCTCTGGAACTAACGCTATGCCGGGAAGACCGTCCCCATAATTCTGGAATACTGTGGAGGCTGCATCGGACCAATCGCCGTCATTGGATGTCGCGGTATATGTCGCCAGACCACCTTCAGTCCGACCTATTAGCCGTATCGAGGAAATCTGACTGTTGTCATAGAGATGGCTGTGTTCTGTGGTCAATACGAAGTGATCCGCCCGTGGGACAAAGGAGTTCGGCGGGTTGAATGGGTAGTTCGTCGTGATATAGTCATAATAAGCACCGCCGCCGATGGACAGCATCCCTCCATCAGAGGCAAACGTGACTGGAATATCGGTGTTCGAAGAGTTCGATTGGATTTCTGATATCGATTCTGTTACAACGTCCTGGAGGGCTGAGACATTTTCTTTGAGGTAATACGACAGTCCGAGGGTGGATATCGAAATAGTCTGGCTAAGACTTGATGAAACCTCGAAGGTGACCTCCTTCCACTCACGTCCGGTTCCAGCATCGGTGATCGTGGGTTGCAAAGCATTGGCCGCTGATATCATTTGACCAGTGAGGTGGATGAAATCGGGACCATCGCCGGAGATTCCAGTTGTTTTCGACGCTGAGCCAATAGATATGGTCACGGGGGAATCGAGTGAATCGGACCCGACTGGAGAAACGGCGATGAATCCAGCTGCGAGCCAAGAGGTTGAATCCACGCTTGGGTCCGTGGATGAGCCCCCGGGAATGAGAGCGGAGATGACCGAAGGTGCAGACTGGCCCAATGCCAATGTGGTACTTCTGTGTTGAGAATCACCGTGAAGTAGCGACTGCCATCCGAGGTGGCCATAACTCAATCCGAATGGGAATGACCAATCATCCTCGCCGTCGGACCCCAAGTCAACTGTCGGAGTACGAGCAGGCTCCGCGAACTTAGCGGAGATGTTGAGTTGATTTATGCTACCTACTGGCGATAATGAAATCGAGGCCTCGAAACCGGGTTGTGACCATGGGAATTCGACAATTCCCCCCGTTGTGGATTGTGGGCCGATTATTCCTCCGTTCGCGTCTTTGAATGTGACTGAGACCCCAGAATAGTCCCCTGTGACTGAGAGCGCCTTTATCGGTCTAGAAGATGTAAGGAAATCTGAACTTATGGTCCCTGCTATCCCTGAAGTGATTATCTGTCCGTTCTCGACGACTACGCTTGGGCTGAAATCCCAGCCGTTACCCTCTGCCGATGCTGCTGAGAGTGTTCTAAATCCATCTACCCGGAGTGACTTGATGGAAGGAGTCAGGCTGGAATTAGTAGTTTCCAGGTGTAGTTGGATGCTTATCGAGGGGTTCTCGCTATGATCCAGCCCTGCCAGAGACAAGGGCAGGGACCGCATTCGATAACCGTCGATCGGAGTCATTGTAGTCGAGTCGATGATGGTAGCGAGTACTCTGGTCTCATCTGGTATCTCTGCATCGACGTCAACATACCCCAAATTGAAAGAATCATGACTCGAGATGTCCATTGATGGGCTCAACCACGAGCCATTAGAACTGTAATTAGGAATTAGAATTCCGAAGTCATCGAGGTAGAAGCCCTCGAAATCATCGGTCGCCCATGTCGAGCTTTGACAGCAAGTGTCTGACCTGAACCAGAATCTAAATGTCATCGAGTCACCGCCCCATTGATCCAGTGGAGCTTCTCTCATTGACATGGTGCTGAGGCCACAATCGTCGTCGATCCACACCTCATTGTTCCCGAATGGGTTATTCCATGTTGATGATTTCGTTCCGTCATACCAACCTGGAATGGAGGGTTGGAAATATTGCCAACCGCCATTGTTCACCTTGTACTGCAGTACAGCGCCATCACCGTCAAAGGAATCCATGCAAGCCCATTTTGCAAACTGCAGGGTCGCGCCAGAGGGTGGTATGTCATATTGAGGAGATTGGAGGTATCCGTTCCAATTATCCGAGTACTCTCCTGTGAGACCCGTTCCATAGAGGTAGGGGAAGCTCTTGGGCTCAGAGAGCGTCAAGGATGAGCCTGGGAATCCATAGTCCCATGTTGTGGCACCCGTGCTACCCGAATGGCTCCATCCGCTGGCATGTTCGGTCAATGGTGGAGTTGCGAACGAGTTTTCGAAACCCAGCTTCTGATCCACCCTGCCTCCAAATCTCTGTATGTGGCCCCAATCATCGAATGGGCCGCCGAAGGATGACGCTGGTGGAGTGGCTGCGTAGTGGAAGAATGTGGTGGAGGTGGACAAATCGTCAGACCAGAGGACAGCGGTCCCAGGGGTAACAAGTGAGATATCCGTCAGGAACACTCCCTCAAAGTTATCCTGAGGCGATCCGTAGGTCACTGAGCCGTCAGTGTCTACGATTATCCTTAGATGGACCGTGTTTAGGTTGAGGAACTGGGCTGGTATGCTGAACTCCTGAATTACCAAACCTCCACTCTGATCACCTGTATTTCCGGGGATCGCCCCCGCCCTATCGTCGCAATTCTGGGAGGTTGCGGTACCAGTTGATGATATGTCTGTCCAAGTCAGATTGTTTGTCGAAAGCTCGACGCAGTAATTGTCGAACGAGCTACCCTCCAGGTCATACTCCACGTTCAGCCTAATCTTTGAGGATGAGGTTGCGCCCTGGGTGCTAATTTGGGTCTGGAGTGCTCCATATGCATTGTTGGAGTAGCCGCATGTCGTGCCGGCAGCAGATGAGCACCCATGATGCCAGCCCCCGTCGGTTCCCCCAGCATTGACGTAGGAGATGTTGTCTAGATACCAGCCGGGCCTGAGGTTCTGGGCGGATGGGTGTGTCCACAGCCTGAACCTAAATTGGATCTGGTCTGACTCTGATATTCCGGGGATTGTTGTGAGATCAATCTCATCTGAGGTCCAGCCACTGTGGGTAGAAGATGCGAAAACTGGCAGCGCACCTGATGGTTGGCCACTGACATCCGGGCCGTCAGGAGACAGCGTGCTGGGGTATCCCGCGGCGGGTTCGACGAAGGTCCAGTCCCCCCAACTTCCATTGAGGAGCCTGTACTCCAACCAGGCTCCGTCTCCTCCTCCGAGGGAAGTGCTGTCGACGTGGTACCAATGCTCAAACGAAAGGTAATACCCAATCTGGAGGTCACTCGATGGTACGTCCAGAGGAGGGAGGAATAGTGAGGTATCCGTTCCGGCTGGGACTGGGCTTCCAGGAAGCGTTGCAGCCATTACTTTGCCCTCAGCAGCGCGTGCTGGGACCACACCATGGGAAAGGTTCCTCTGATCGAGGTATACTGTACCTCCTATTGTATCAGCCAAAACAGATGACCAGTGGTCAATATCCGGGTTGTGGCACAGGGTCAGATTCTGTGTTATCTCCGTGGAGTCCAATACTCCGTCATTGTCTAGGTCCTGCCCAAGATCGATGATGTGGCCTCCTTCAATGCATACGGCACCATCCGCTGAGTTTGGATTGTCATTTGCAAGCCAATTGAATGATCCCCCCAAGCCAGGGGTGATGACTCCTCCAGTCCCTGTGCCAGAAAGGACGATCGTGGGAAGAGAGGTATACCCGGTTCCCAGAGTCTCGATTTCTGCAACCGCGAGATGGCCTGTCGAATTCAATGTCACAGAGATGTCAGCCTGCCTGCCGGAGGATCCCGTATTGTCCAATGTTAGGACGTGATCTGTCGTATAATTGGAGCCATGGCTTGTCAGTACTATGCCTGTGATTGCCCCTGCGCTGTCCACCGATGTAGCAGTGACGGTGGCCCCCGATCCAGGGCAATCCCTACCGCATGCGACGTTGAACACAGTGCCGTTGGCATACCCTGAACCTCCAGAAATTAGAGATGCTGATCCGATTCCTCGGCCAGAGAGGTAAGTTCCACTGAAGCCGGACCCCCCTCCACCGGATGCTGAAAGGTTGCCATCCCCGTATCCGGATCCGATGGAGGTTATGTTTAGCGATGTGACGCTAGTATCCATTCCCGAAGAAGGGCAATACTCAGTGGAGGTGGATATTTCTTGGGCGTCCAAGTTTCCGTCTGAGTCAAAGTCATGGCCATAGGAAATCACGACAGAGGACTGGTTCCCACACCCCTGGCTTGATGAAAATTCTTGGATATTGTAGACACTCAAGACCCCTGGCGAGTGGTAGTATCCAGAAGGCATCTCTATTGTGTAATTCCCATCGTCGAAATCCTCGACGATCGATACTGTGAAATCATCAGTCAGTATGATTTCGCCGCGTGAACTGAATGATGTTCCACTCAATATTCCTTGGTCCAACCCGTCATCTACTGACCATGAAAGAAGGTCTTCCCTCGACTGGGCGTTTTCATCGTTTGATATCTCTACCCAACTGTCTAGCACCGTCGCATTCGTGGGGACTCTGAAGGCAGTGAATTCTGAACCATCTTGGGTTGGCTTCACAGCATCTGGCCCCCTCCAATCAGACACATTCGCTTGTGTTGTAGGAAGCAGAAGCATAAGCGCCGTCATTAGGAGTGCTCGTCTGACATTCACGCGGTACATGGGGCGGAGAGGAGTGGTAGGATTATCAATTCTGCGAAAGACAGTTCGACAACTTGGAGCCACTGGGGGGAATTGAACCCCCGACCTTCGCCTTACCAAGGCGACGCTATACCCCTAAGCCACAGTGGCGGTGGTTCCGGGGCCCATGTGGTTGATTTAATCGCTGCGTAACCATGAGGTTGCTCATCAACAGACTCAAACCCCATCGCCAACTCGGAGAGGTAAAGCCGAGGTCGCATAGCCTGGTATTGCGCATGACTGGAAATCATGTGGGATTTTCCCTCCGGAGTTCAAATCTCCGT
>DAVU01000015.1:0-36657 GCA_002505695.1 Euryarchaeota archaeon UBA487 | reverse complement strand
TCCCTCCGGAGTTCAAATCTCCGTCTCGGCGCCAAAACATGCCCTTGGCGGGTACTTGGATACAATATTTCCAAATGGTCGTGCGACTCCAAAGTAGCATGGAAGGCGAAGCGGAGGCTCTCTCGGCCGGAGTTTCTCCTGATGAAATTAAGGGGGCGGTGGATTCCATAGCCAGGCTTACAGACATCCCATTTCCAACTGATTTTTCCGCGAAAATCCCTGCACTGTCACTTGTCGATGCCACACTGAGGCAAATTGTATTCAACTGGAAGGCAGCGAAAGCGACTTTGGATTTCACACACCTCGCTCCAATGATTCTTGCCTTCATGGCACTGTTGTTGGGCTCTTGGGACTTGGGAAGTGGTGAGCTCTCGGGGGGCGGGGACTACAACAGGGGAGGGATTTTTGGTTCTGAAAGCGGTTTTCTGCGGGTGTCGGGAGGAGCCTTAATTCTCTCCTTCCTTTCACTTTTCTTATCTGTGGCGGCATATGTTCTGCTGATCTCCATATTCCCGCTTATGCGTGAGAACTTGCTCTACTTGATTTTCGGTGTATTGGCTGTAGAATACGGCCATATTGCTAGCCATGCCAGTGACCCCTATTTTCCAATTGGGTCAGAGCCAAGTGCCTGGGTTGGTCTCTTGGTATCCAACCTCATCATGTTGTTCATCGCACTAGGAGTGGTCCGCAGGTCGGTCATGGAAACTAGGGATTTCCACGTCGAAGTAATGCACATGCACCCGGACCCAAGAAAGATGAGGAGCGCCAAGGAAGATCATAGCCTGTTGTTATGGAACGTATCTCTAGTGCTTTGGCTTGTCTTCCTTAACCTGAGTTCATGGGCAGGCTCCCATTCAATAGCAAGGCCTCCCCCGATCGGAGCCGATCTAGGAGGACTGGTTTTCCTGCACATTGCCAGTGGTGCAATGGCCTTCTTTTTCCTCATGCACCTATCCTGGTACCCACAGTTTATGATGGGGGATTCCAGTGGCGGTATTCAATCTAGGTTGTCCAGACTATTGTCAGAAGGGCAAGATTCTACCGAGCGAGTGCACGAAGTGGGGAAATGTCCGGATTGTGGTGTGTCCAGCGCTGCATCGATGGATGAGAATGGCAATATTACTGTGCTCTGCACAGAGAATGACTGTGGGGGACGGGGAGAAGCTGGGGGAGAATGTCCTGAGTGCCTAGGTACCTTGGATGATCATCTGTCATGTGGTTCATGCGGGGCTAGGACCCATGTCAGAGCCCACTTCTTTTCTCAAGGAGAGTTGTGGTAAAGCAATTCATGGGGGTTGAATTTTTGGTTCAGGTTGATCTTAGCGAAGGTGACCGCGAAAATATCGGCCCATTGGAGGAGTCATTTACCGAGCCAAAGGCGTCGTCTGCTTTCCCCTACCTCATCACTGCGATTTCTACGCTCATCACAGCCCTGTCAATCTCAATTCTGGCACTGTGGCTATTGAGTGATGAGAATGTCATCTTTGGGGGGCCGCCCTCAACTTTAGTCGCATGGCAGGAAGACTATGAGAGAATGACTGGCATGAACGATATTCCCTCCAACTTGGATGGAACCGGAGTGGTCATCTGTGTGGTTGACTCTGGTATAGACTTGGACCATCCCGGTCTCGATAATGTAGAAATTATTGGATGGTTTGATGCGGTGAATGGAGAATCAGCCCCCTACGACGATCAGGGGCACGGGACTGCGATGGTGGGAATTATTTCTGCCAGAGAAGGTATTGGAGGCATCTCGACGGGATCCGACCTGCTCGTGGCGAAGGGGATTGACGAAAGTGGCACCGGCACTGACGAGGGGATCGCGCAAGCTGTTGATTGGTGTGTCGAGAGTGGTGCGGATATTATTTCCCTCAGTCTTGGCGGGGATCAAGGCCCGGGCCTGGCCGGACTTACCCTTGACGTGCTTGAGGCGTCTGTTCAGGATGCCCTTGATGAAGGCGTTTTCGTCGTAGCTGCTGCTGGTAACGACGGTACCAACGACGATGGTGATGTTGCCTCTCCCGGATCTGTGTCCGATGTTATTTGCGTGGGTGGTGTCAATAGGAATGGAGATGTATGGTCTGGTAGTTCGAGGGGTGACAACAATGGAAGGTTGTGGCCAAACCCTATCTTGCCACGCCAAGATCCGGACAGAAAGCCAGAATTGATTGCCCCTGCATCGGAAGTTCCGATCCTGCTATCCAATGCAGGCAGTTGGTACGGGTACTCCAGTGGTACCTCAGCAGCAACTGCATGGGTCTCAGGCATCATTGCCCTAGCGATCCAGAACGAGCCGCACCTAGCTAGATCGGGGGATAGGAACAACATCGAGGAGTTGAAACAGAGGATCGCTGAAAACTCGATACCGAAGGAAGGTCAAACGGGACACGATGACCGATTTGGCTACGGTATCCTCTACGCCCCGGGACTTATTGGTGGCGAGGCCTCAACAGCCGAGGTTGGAGCACATATTGTGGTCGAGGGGCAGGGTCATGGTCCGATCATCACCACCAAGGTAGCCCCAGATAATTCCACGAAAGCAGATTTGAATCCCCGGTCGCCGGCTTCTCGAACTATCCGCATCCAGTCGTTGAATGCATCTACCCTCTCTTGAGCAGGGGTCGTCGGCTTACCCGGTGGAAATTCCCCAACGTCACCTGTCGGCACCTCCGGCTCCAGTATTAGTATGACGCCGTCTCTTTCAACTAGATCTAGGGCGGCCCTAAGGCTAGAAGGCCTCTCCGTTTCTGGAACATCAATCACAATCAACCCAGTCGGTGATGGCAAAGGTGCCTTGTTGATGGAGGCGCTTTCAATGGATGCTGATGCAGCATTCCATGCGGATGTCTCGGCAACCAACTCACTCCATGGGGTGCCGATAACTGTGGCCCATGAACTTGCATCGTACCTTCTGATGAGTCTATCGAGAATCACCCCAAACTTCCCGCCCTCTTCAATTATCCTAAATGACCTGGGATGTTTTCCCTCGCCCGCAGCCCATGCATCCAGTAACCAAGCAGCGAGGTGGCCGATTCCACCTCCGACCAACACGGCATTTTCCGGTCTCACCCTCAGGGATATGTCTCGAATCCTTGCTCTGAGCCCCCTTGGAAGTATTGGGAGGTCCATGTGGAACATTTGTTGGCCAATATTCGCAGCGATCTGCGGCTCATTTTCAGTGAAATCCTCATTTTCTTTCACCAGTTCTGCGAGGACATCTGCATCGTCCCTCATCGGCAGTATTCCGCCACCGGCCGCCATGGAGTGCTAATTCCAAGTGTTAGATATCAACAATCCCTTTCCATCGGTTTCAAAAATACCTCCTGCTCGCAGCCATTATCATGGATGGTCAAGAACAGTTCGGCAACTACGAGATCGTTTGTGATGGCTGTGAAGAGGTCACGACTCATGAGATATTGAAGGAAAAAGAGCTGGCAGGCGGAGCAGATTTACTCCTAAGGTGTGTGAATTGCGGGCTAGTGCGACTAGAAAAGGTCCGCCGGGGAAAAATCGTGGAAATCCCCATTACCCTTTCAGACGGTGACAAATCGTCCTTCCAGAAAGTAGAGTCTGATCATGACGAGAGGATTAACCTAGGAGACAGATTTGAACACTCAGAATCTCATTGGGAAATTACCCGCATCGAAGATGCTAATGGAAGGAGCGAAAAATCCCTAAATGCAGATTTGATCAAAAGGGCCTGGGCCACCCGAGTTGATAGGGTCATCATCCCCCTTACAATGACCGACGGAGAGTCGAGTCGATCCTCATCCATCGAATGTGCTCCGGATGAAATTTTTTCCTGTGAGAGCCTAATCGAGGTGGATGGAGAAATCTGGAGGATAAGGGCCATTCACACCGGAAAGGGACGGACGCTAGGAGGGCGCCGGGTGGCGGAGCAGATCAGGAGAATCTACCTGCACCCTGAGTAAAACTACCTCCTGTTCGTCCAAGGGAATAGCACTGACTTCGCAACGTGCCAAGCGATACCTGGATTTTCCCTCAGTCTCCTCATGCTGTATTCATACCACTGCTCCCCATAGGGCAAATACACTCTTGTGAGGTGCCCCTCCGAAGCAAGTCGTCTCCTGACATCGCCCCTAACGCCTAGGAGGAATTGGAATTCATATCCGTTCCCCTTTCCTTCGCGCTTTGTTGGGGCAGGTTCTCTTGGGTCTTGCCCTGGAAATACGAAATTTCTCTCATCTAGCGATTTGATTGCAGAATTTATCACAGGGTGGTCATGAGAAGCAACACCAACATACATCCCAAGGTCCAATGCCTTGGAGACTGCGGCTGAGGTTGCTCGCACGATGTCATGGTACCCGGTGTATGCTATATCTGGGTGTTCAAGGTAGATTCCTTTGCATATACGAACATCGGCATCTGGGCCCAATGAAGCAGAGAGCCTCTCTAGGTCATCCAGTGTCCTAAACAACCTACCTTGGAGGACAACGCCGGTATTTCTGTGTCCCAATTTATGCAAATCCTCAGTCATCCTCAGGGTTGACTCGGTGTGATCGCTATCCTCCATGTCCAGCCTGACGAATATGTCAAAATCACTCGCTAGCCTTGCCAATTCTGAGACCGTTGACAAGGCATGATCGTAGTCGATATCCAAGCCAAATGCAGTTGGTTTCAGGGAGATGTGTGCATCTATTTTCGATGTGGATATTGCCTTGATTAAATCTTGATACTCGGTCACAAACCATTTAGTCTCCTCGATCGATGTAATGTCCTCGCCAAGAACATCGACCGTGAAGGACGTGTTTTCATTTGCCATGTCTTCCATAACCTTGATTGCATGATGCAGCTCAGTGCCAGCAACATACCTTCTCGAGAAAAATCTCACGAGACCCTTCGGGGTGATTGGCATGAATGCCATGATCGCCCGGCCAATCAGATTCATGTGTTGTACTGATGAATTCGGCTCTTGACAATTTCTCATTTTTCCATGATTTGATTTCCTCGAAGAACCCGTATTCCATGATCACTGAGCTTAGTCGAAATCCAGTTTCTTTGCCATGAATTCATGGATTTCCTGTCAAAATGTGCGACTATTTCCGTTCCCGGTCTGCTACTCCTCATGGAGTCAACTGCTGAATCAAGGACCACTGAGAATTTCTCTTGTGTTTCCCTGTCGGATTCTGAGGGGAGAGAATAGCTTGGCAATATATGTCCAACATCTTGATTTGATCGCCTAATCACGTCTTTGTGACGGGGGGCGTAATGCCCTCCGCCTATGCACAGTATCCACCTCTTGCTTGGCCGCCAAGAGGGGTCAAATAGAGATCTGTCCAGTGTGTCCATCCATATTTCGGCCAATTCACGATCAGACCACTCGGCGGAAGAGGACCCGATCTCAACGTACATTGTGGGAGTAGACAGCAATGGGCCGTGATGCGTCGCTTCCAATGTGACGTCGAATCCATCCAACTTAGATTGATTATCTGCTGCACGCAACAAGGCCCTGATCACATGTGCAATTTTTGGGTGGGGTGGGACGAGAGTGCCGAATCTACCACCGGACATTCCCCTCTCGCCAATTGATCCTCCGGAGGTCACACCGATTGGGTGTACCGTCATCGCCGGTCTACCTGAGGAGGAATAGTGCTTGGAAAGCACAACAACGTTGTCAATCTTCCCAGATATCTGACTTTCCACCTCCTCGTCTAGACCATCCGCTGCCACATGCATTTCATCGATCAACAATAGGAACGCGTCGATTTGTTCGCACATCGTCAACACGCCCATCGAGCATTGCAGCTCTGTCCAAGACCTATGACATGTGATTGCATCATAGAGATTCATTGAGGCTGGATCAGCTCTAGATGCTAACAACAATGTCGACACAGTAGAATTCCGGCTGTGCTTGTATATCTAGTGAGCGCAGGTTCAACAGCCTCCACCCTCGCGCAGGTACATGAGCGAATTCGCGCCATCTAGATTTCATGGCGCTTCGGGGCGAAATGTTGTTGTTTGCAGTGACAACAAAATAAAAATCATCAACGACGGAGGCGAAGAGATCGCTGAGTATGATCTGAAAGATGACGAAATCGTAGCAAGCACTGCTTTTGGGGATTTTGTGGTCGTCTCATTTTCAGGGGATGTGTCGGCAAAGGGCTCTGAATTGGGGGTTTTGGACATCGGGGCTATTAACGCCGAAACAGACACAGTGAGCGGACGCTTTGACCATGATGGAAACAAAAATGATTCAATTTTCAAATGGGACCGTCGCCTTGAAGGCTTCATCGAAGCAATTGGCTCTATGGAGGACAGTTTCATATTCTCGCTCAAGGGACTCGGAATATACTCCATGGGCATCTCTAGAAATGGTAATGAAATTGAGATACATGAAAATTGGAGGCTTGGCTATCCGGAATGGGACGGTAAAATAGCAGCTGGCTTCGTCGATGGAGTCGCCACAATTACCGCCAGCGATAGACATGTGCAAGTCATCTCTGAGGGCGGGGAATGGCTGTCATTGTCTAGCGAAGATGGAACGATCTTGAATAGGGGTGTCCTGGAAATAACGGACCCTGTCTACAGAGCGATTCCTCTTGGAACAACAAGGACCTTCGTTATGACACGTGGATCTCATGCGCTATTGATCGACCATCATTTCAACATCCTGTTTAATTTCACAAGGCTCCCTGGTCCCGTTCTGGATGCGCGTCGAGTAGGGGCCGAATTGCGTTGGACGGGTTGGAGACATGATGGCAGGTTCGACTTTGAGACCTCGGAATTCGAAACCTTCCCTCGAAGAGAGATTGGGCTTGGGGTCCTAGAGACGGGGCTTTGTCTGTACAATGATGGGAGCTTCAGGAGTTGGGGGCCTTATTCCTCTACTTCCTCGGTGGTGTAGCCGCATTTCCCGCAGGACCATCTATCTGCGTGCCTAGCTAGGAAGATGCCCTCGCCGCATGCAGGATTGGGACAAAAGGGTGCTTTCCTCACCAACTTATCCCCTTCAATGGAATATTTGCTGTGCCTAGAATTTGGGTTTGGTTTTCCGTCTGACATGAATCTCTCACCACTTATTCTCCATCACCTTCGTTAGGTTTCTCAAAGAGGCCCTTGTGTCGATCAGACACGTAATCTGGCTCAATCGAGGCAGAGGCCTTGTCCGCGTATATCAGGGCATACCCCTCTGTTCGGCCCTTTCCGAAGACTGTCCTTACATCCTTGATGTAAGTTAGATTCTTGTCCGCATTTGGCTCAGACTTTGCAGCTGCAATTACCATGTCCTTCCGAGTTGGGGTGCCCTCTCCTGGGTGATTCCACACGAATTTGATCTCCACCCTGTTGAGTAGCGGGTTATCTTTTCTTTCAAGTATCTCCATTCCTAAACCTCACCTGATATTTACCTTGAGGGCGTAGGCTCCTGACGCCGTCACGTTGAGTCTGCGAGCAACCTCGGACCTTGCAGGGTCCAGTATTATCACGTATCCCTGCCAATCTGTAGTCACAGGGGCATTGGGGCATGAAGTGCACTGCGGCACCTCATTCTTCTTTTCTGGATCAGGAAGGATGCGATTGCATTCCCCGCATGCAAAGGGCTGCTTAGGCATAATCATTCATCTCCATCAATCCACTGGTGTGCGCCTAGACCAGCCATTTTGCAGTTTAGACCAATTTTGCTAGACCTAGGGTCGTTTTGATTTATGGCCTTCGAAACAATCCTGGACCGGACGTTGGTTCCAACCTCGATTAGTTTTCCTGATTTTGCCCCTTCTATCCTTCTTTCGGCTGGATTCACATTGATGGGCTCATCAAGGATTTGCGATTTGTGAAGGAGTGCCTCTATTGGCCCTATTCTCACGAAGGCACCGTATTCCGAAATTTCGGAGACTGCGCCATCAACGATCTCGTTGGTGTCCATAGAGAACAGAAGGGCTTGAAATCTTACCCTCTGGTATATCGCCCCATCGCCATGGATAATTTTCCCTTTGCCCATTGTCTCATGGTCAAAAGTGAGAAGAATGTAGTTCTCATCTTCGTCGAAGCGTCCCTCGAAGGCCTGATGTGCAAGCTCATCTATGTGCTCTTCTAGTTTCCTTCCTCTTCGGATATACTCTGCAGGGATACGTATGGTATCCTCCTTGGTTATCAGGGTGTACATTGCTCCACGTCCTTCTGTCGGGACGCTCCACGGCATAGGCCGTCAGAAAGGTTCCCGTCCTTCACAGGGCATGCCTCTGGAGGAGATCCCGATGGTCCGGCGGAACCGCGACCCCCTATAAGCGCGATGGCCGTTTTCGTCTCGACGACTTCCGGGAATGGCCCCAATCCCGCCCATTCGCATACTGATTGTGCGAACTTTGAAGATGGCTACGAACTTGATCAGTGCATGGCTATGAAGGGGGGTGTCGACCAAGTCGTGATCAAAGCCATTGTTCTGGTCATCCTCTTCCAAGTTTCATACGGCCTCCCGTTGGTTGAATCGGGGTACGAGGAAGGATCGCTTCTGCCAAACGAAGACATTGCTGAGAGAAAGGAGGCCCCTCCGTGGTTCAACTACCTTCAAACTCCAGTTTGGGGGCAATTCGGGCAAAATTCCGAGCGAGTCCCCGTGAACATCGACCATGGTCCAGACGGTGGTTCGGTGGATGGGCAACCTGCACTGGCGACATCTCTTGGGACAATCAACAATCCCGTAGTCGATTGGAGCTATGGGACTTACACACTAGGAAACGATGCTCTGACTACTCCGGTTGCCAGTCTTCACAACCAGATAGTTGTAGAGAGTGGTGCTGAAGACCGGTGCGGGGCAGATTCCCTCTTCTCATTCATTGTGCAAACCGGGTCAAACGATAGGTCATACCTGCGTATCATCGATGGTGACGATTCAGACCTAGCATGGGAATTAGATTTAGGAGAAACCGAGTTGATCAAAACCAGCCCTGTGTTAACAGATGTGAACAATGATGGGAAAATTGAGGTCATTGTCGGATACGATGACGCTTCAGGATCGCTTAATCTCAGAGCATATTCCCCGACACTCAATTGTGGATTGACCGGCTGGTCGCCGGGTGGGACCCATCTGGATGAGTTATTGTGGAGTTGGTCCGACCCTGATCTGGCTATAACCCGGCCAAGTCCCTCTCCCTCGATTTCGATATCTGGCCATAGGCCAACTACTCAATTGTTGCTTGCGGACACAGACCACGACGGAGTCGACGAAATCCTGATGTCAGTATGGAATCAGGCTAATGAGGAAATCAACGTCTTGGCGATGGATTTGGGCACAACCCCCCCGACCTCGCCTATCTGGGCCGCTAGCCTTGATCAGGGCTCACACCCATCGGATCCCGCATACGTAAAGACCGACCCAAGCACTGGATATGTATTGATCACTACAACTGATTCATCAACAGGAGCAGTATGGCTCTGGAAATTAGACGGTGCGAACGGCAATGAGGCGTGGTCACCACGATCTATGGGGAATACGGATGGCGACTCTAATGTCCCCCATGTACGCATGCCAGGGCCCGTTGTCGCAAACTTGGACTCAGACGCCGCGCTCGAGGTCGTTGTGACAATCCCGACAGACCTCGGAGGCACAGGAAACGCGGATGGCGCTGAATACCGCGCATTAGAGGTCACAGATGGTCAAACAGAATTGTGGTCTGTTAACGCAATTGATGGATATGCTGACGCGCCCCCTCTTCCCGTCGACTCGGACGGCGATGGCGTTTCGGATTACTTGTGCTGGGTGACCTGGACAATGACTAGCGAGGGCCTCACCCAAGAAAGGAGTGGTTTCACAGGCTGTCACAACGTAAACCAAACAATCCCCACCATGGAGTGGTCCAGAACATTGGACCTGGTGAACTCTGACGGGGTCCTGAATGATGAGGTGGCCGTTGCACCGCCAGCGATCCTGAATGTTGATGGCCAAGGCGCCCCAGAGTTGCTCGTTGGATATGGTCGAGGGCTGCATGCATTTGATGGCGATACTGGTTCACCTGCTGGTGCGGACTCCAACTGGACGCAACCGATCGAAATGCCCCATAGGACTTGGTCTGAGATCGTGCTTGCAGACCTCAATGGCGACGCGTCCTATGACGCATTGTTGGGGACGGCCAGTGTCTCAAATGGCATAGTCGACGTAAGGCCATTGCAGGATGGTCGTGCAATGATCTTCGACCCCTCCGAACCAGATCCGGGGGAAGACGTCCTAATCACAGCGTTTCTCGAGAACAGCGGCAACATCGCCACAGATGGTGAATTTGATGCCGTGCTTTATGCCGACGGCACGGAGATCAACAGGTTCAGATCGCCATCGCTTGATCCTGTCGCCCCCTCGGGCACAGGAAGTGACGTTTCATTCCAGACCAGTTGGTCTGGGGGCCTCGGAAACCACGAATTCAGACTCGTCCTTGACCCAATGAAGAACCTAACTCAGGCAAGGGAGGACAATGACGCGTATGAGACCACGCTCTCAATTCTACCCCCATTCAATGCGACAATTTCCATTCCCTCCACCCCAACGAGAGTAGATCCGGGGGGCTATTCAGAGGTTAGTCCGAATATCATCTCCACAGGAAGAGAATCCGGCACTTGGACGCTTAGCATCGATGGATCTGGGCTCCCTCAAGGATGGAGCTGGGAGGATGAAACGCCTGGTGGCTTACAGTCCATCACGATAGGAGTGGGGCAAAGCTGGAGTCCGGTGATCAAAATCTCAGCACCTGCAACGGCAACGGGGGATGAGGAAGGTCGTTTGACATTAACGCTGGCACTAGAATCAGATCCTGATGTGACTGTGGTTGGAGTACTGCCGGTGGAAGCGAACAGGACCAGGGGATTATCCATACTTGGCCCAGAGGGACTACCAGAATCCGAAGGGTCAGGGTTCTCCGGATCAATGGCGATGGCGTGGATCATGGTCGAAAATCTTGGTAATGCGGTTGAGAGCCAGGTATTGCGTACATGGAGCTCCACTGAGTGGGGCGATGATCTGAAACTCTATGATTCTGTCACAGGGGATGAAATCATTGGCATGTCACTGGAGCCATTCTCGAAGATCGAGTTATTTGCAAGTCTGGAAGTCCCCCTGGGTTCTCAGTATGGCGAAAACGTATCGACCACGCTAGAACTGTGCGTCGGGCAGGGTGAAGACCTTACATGCGACGATATCACCTTGAAGTTCATCTCTGCGAGCATAACCATCGACCCTCCCCACAGGAGAATGGTGCCCGGTCATGCAAACTACACCATCCGTGCCACAATTCCACAGGGGACTGATAGCATGAACTGGTCTATCTCTGACCTCGGAATGTCACTCCCTGGCTGGTCGTGGTCAAGCAGTGACAGCAATCTATCGATCATAGGAGATAAAATCCAAATTACAGGCCTTTCAGGAACTGTCACCGAGGCAGTATTGGAACTAGAACATGATATTGCTCTCCAGTACGTCCAACCCGGATTCTTCTTGTTTAGGGGCCTTTCTGATGATTCTTCAGAAGGGCTCATCTCTTTTTCGATTGAAATCTTACAACAGCATGATGCGAGCCTGGAGATGGCCAATCCAGGGGACTCGAATGCAATGTCCAATGAGGTGGGGGTTCCATTTAATTCAGTACTCAAGATGAGGAATCCCGGCAACGGGCCAGATCAGTACTCGCTCTCCTGGGGTGCAGTGTTCCAAGACGATGGAGGAGCCGTGGATATTGATGTGATTCTAGCACTAGAGTCTGCCTCCCTATCGCCTGGTGAACTACAGACTGTGCCAGTATCGATAACCCTTCGAGAAGGTACTGAAGCCCAACGCCCGATCCTGATCACAATCACCATGGCCTCAATTTTGAATGGGGACACCGTGGACTCCGTGGCGTATATCATCTCAGCAATTCAAGACAGATCTTGGAGCATACAAGAAATCACCTCGGATGGCCAGGACGTAATGAACAAATCCAAACTGGCAGATCCAGGAAGTATGATCCATCTGCGAATCCTAGCTGGGAACCAGGGTAACTATCCAGATAATGCGTCTCTGTCGGTAGTCACAACCCTTGACGGGAGCATAGTGGACGGATTGATCTCACCACCAGAGCAGACAGGAACTGTGTTAACTGGGGGGATCGCATTCATCAACACAACACTCTCAATCCCCTCGAATTTGAACAACGGCTCTATTATCCATCTTACATTCAACCTTATTGCGGGTGATGGATCCTTGATGGCTTCTGCCTCCTTGGATTATGAGATCACAAGAAGGTCTGCATGGGGCGCTACATTCGGTGGAGCTGACCTGGAGATCCCACTCTCTGGCTCATTGCTTGCGATTGATCTAATCCAACTGGGCAATGCCGCATCAACCCCTTACATCTCAACGCAGATAGTCGGCCAGAAAGGTTGGATCGTTGAACCCCCAGTCGATTTAGGAGAGATGACTCCGGGGGAAATTAGGCGGGTTTTGCTGAACGTGACGCCTCCAGAAAACGCTGTGCATAGCCTAACAGTTGACTTGATACTGAGGATACGCGATTTTGACGGTGCGGGGCTCACAGAGATTTCTATACCGACTAGGGTAGAAGCCAGCAGGTCGTTCGAATTGGATGGTAATGACGTGTGGCACGTGACGAATGATGGCGGATTCCCACTGGCATGGATACAGAACACGGGAAATGCGGCAACCTCAATCAATCTGAGTATCATCGGCCTCCCTGATGCGTGGCAGACAGAGGGACCCCCCTCCATGGCCATAGGAACAGGGGAGTCTCAAGGCATTCCAATCTCGTTAGTTCCCCCTTCTGATTGGGATGGACGCCCATTCATCGTCAGGATTGCAGCGATAAACGAGGTCGGGGTTCAGAGTGAATTAATGGTTAGTGTCTCAAAATCCAACTTCTCGTGGTCTAGCCCGCCGGTCTCAATGATTACGAAAGGAGGATCCGGCGTTCTCAGGATACATGGTACCGGTCCTACCTCAGAGGTCATGGACATCGCAACGAATAGGCAATTGGAATGGGATCCGCTCGGATTCTGGACTCTCCCCGAAAGTGACAACATGGTAGAAATGGGCTCAGTTATCGTCGACGGGACGGACACTCTGCCATACATGGTCAGAGTAATTGATTCTACGAGTAGGGTGCCAGTGTGTTCTCTTTTCGGTACCTACGGTAGCATGGGATCGGTATGCCTGATTGAGGAGGGCGAGGACAGCCCCGACATCTATGGAATGCTGGTTGATGAGAAAGGCAGATTGGTTGACAGCAACAACATCAGCCTGCAGAGTGGATTATCTGGCTATCTGAACATGTCATATGATTCCTGGGCTCCAACACCAGGTGCAAAGACAATCTCGGTGAGAATTTACGATGAGTTCGGGAGGCTTCTGTTGGTAAAGAGCCAAGATATTCAAATCAGGCATTCGGATTATTGGAATTTAGGAATCGTTGGATTGGAACTAGATCCACCATCCTATGACCCTGACTCCGAAAGTCAGGGAATCCGCGTGTTGATCTCACGTGATGGGCTCCAATCATACGACGATTTGGAATGCAAGGTTCTTCTCCAAGCACCGGGTATCCAAGAAAGGGCTCATTCCATCGACGTGGCTGGAACATTCGCGCCAGAGCCGTTGATTGCAAGGCCCGAATCCTTGGATGATGGTGTAGAGGTGACAGTCTCTTTGGCATGTGAGTTCCCCTGGGATCAAGATTCTGAAGGCTCGGATAACCTCCAGAGAATAATTCTAGCTGGAGAGGCGAATTCTGACTCGAGGAGCGAAGATTTCCGAACTGGGGCGATCTCAGGAGTCATTGTCATCATAATCGGTGGGATGTTCATACTGAATTCCCGGTCGAGGGGGCAACAAAAGGACCTTGAGGAGATGGCGAGGAAAATCATCCGCGATAGGGAGGTTAGACGACAAAAAGCAGTGGAGAAAAGCAGGCCGCCGCCAAAAGTTGCTGCTGTTGTCGAAGAACAACCGCCAGTTCAGAAAGAGCAGCTTCCGCCTGCCCCTCACCCCCAGGTAAAGCAAGAAGCAGACAAATATGACGACGATCTAGATGACTTTGAGAGAAGGCTGAGGCGCTTGGGGAACTCGTGAGTGATGATGAACAATTACATTCCCCCATCCGAATATTACACATTCGATGCCATAGTGAACGACCCAATTGAAGTTGTGGAGGCAGTCCTTGCCTCGAAAGCAGGAGATCATACAGATATCAAGAAGCTCACAAACGGGGTTGTTGAAATCGACGAATTGCCAGAGGGGGAACCGGCTACAATCGACGTCGCCACCATGTTATTCCTGGCCTGTATGGATTGGGACCTGTTCAAGGACTCAAGCAAGTCCCTAGACGGGGGGAAAGGATCGAGGGAAAAATTAGGGAGATGGCCCACCAAAGACGGAAACGCAATCGCCTACCTCATTGAGTACACCGATTCTCCAGACCAGGTAATTGAAGAACTTCTAGCAAAGCTAACACTGGGTTTCGTTCCTGAATTCTTGGGTGAATCTGACTTTGACAAAGGGGCATTTGGGCTTGAGATGATGGGCTGGATCACATATGCTGAAGTCAAAGAGCTCAGAAGAGAAATAAACAGAGGCCGGTGGAGTGTGAAAGCCAATGAGCCATTCGATGGAGGCGTTCAAGACGGCTTCCGCCATCTAGACAATCTGTTGCGGGGGGCCGAAAAGTACCGGACTGGTTTGTTAATGAGGCGTCACAGCTAAAATTCCTGACCTGTAAGTCGCTCGTACATGCTGGCATACAGATCGGCGGTTTCTGCGATTATGTGGTCCGGCAAAGGAGGGATGGAGGGTTCCTCAGTGCCTGCATCGCGCGCGGCTTTCAACTCATCGTGATGGCCAGTCTCCAAGTAGTGTTGCCGCACGAATTCCTTGGACAATTGGACGATCTTCCCTTCCTCGAGAGCATCAGAATCCCACCACCTATCCTCATCAAGAGTTCCAAAAGAGTCTACCAATACTGGCGTCCTATCCGGGCCTAGGGCAAATTCCTTTTTACCATCCACATGAATCAGGCCTCTGCTACCAACCTCTTCTTGGATCAATTCATCGATTTCCAGGACTATGGCAAGAATCTCATCCAGCTCCTCAGGCCTCAGATTAGAGATTTCCAAAGCCTCGGCTCGATCCAGATTCCGGTCGAATGCCTCGAACTTAGTTGACACTTCAAGAAATGGAACTGGAAGTTTAACTCCCTCATACACCTGATTCTCCTCATCGAAGCCAAGTTCTTCCGGGGTCAACTCCCCCCTCTTGAACCTCCTCCATGCAGTACCTGCGAGGTAATGCCTACATATCACCTCAAGTGGCACGAAGACATTTTCTCTTTCTTGGGATATCGCTCCTGGTTCACGGATCACATCGAATCTCCTAGCAACAAGTTTGTCCGGAGCACTCATGTTTAGTACGTGGGTGTCGCAAATTCCTCGTTTCTTTACCAAATCAAACCAGTAGCAGGACGTTCTGTTTAGGGATTCTCCCTTTCTGGGAATGAGGCTGGGTATGATTTGGTCGAAAACAGAAATCTGGTCTGTGTATCTAAATTCAATCACATCTGGATCATCTGTGGACCATAATTGCTTTACCTTTCCATGGTATATCATCTCGGACATGTTGCGTCTCCGGTTGTCGGAGGCGAATGAATGTTGCTTGCACATACGACGCGGAGATGATTGTCATTAATCTCAATCTAGAGGAGGCCTTGGGCCTCCATAGACTCAGCGACCTTGAGGAAACCCGCTATGTTGGCTCCTGCGACATAGTTTCCTTCCATGCCATACTTCTTTGCAGTTTCTGAGGAGTTTCTATGGATATTCACCATAATCTCTTCCAATCTTCTGTCCACTTCCTCTCTGGGCCAGTTGAGTCTCAGGCTGTTTTGACTCATTTCTAGGCCCGAGGTGGCTACTCCCCCTGCGTTGGAGGCCTTTCCTGGTGCGAATAGCAAACCATGTTGGTGGAAGCACTCAATTGCCTCCGGCGTGCATGGCATGTTCGCTCCCTCTGCTACGGCGACGCAGCCGTTATCGACGAGCATCTTCGCCTCTTTGCCATTCATTTCATTCTGGGTTGCACACGGGAGTGCTATGTCGACCTCCACGCCCCAGAGGCCATTCAAATTCGGCTCTGGTTCAGTTTCCGTATATTCGCAACCGTACTCTTTGGCATATTCCTTGATCCTTCCTCGCTTGTTGTTCTTTAGATCCATAACATAGGCTAACTTTTGCCTGTCGATGCCTTCTGAATCGTAAATGAACCCAGAGCTATCGGACAATGTCACAGGCTTGCCCCCTAGATCCAAGACTTTCTCTGCGGCAAATTGGGCTACGTTCCCCGAGCCGGAGATCGCCACTCTGGCCCCTTGGAATG
This sequence comes from Euryarchaeota archaeon UBA487, assembly GCA_002505695.1. Taxonomy (GTDB): domain Archaea; phylum Thermoplasmatota; class Poseidoniia; order Poseidoniales; family Thalassarchaeaceae; genus MGIIb-N1. Next base: position 20,300 of record DAVU01000015.1, on the reverse strand, counting down.
ACTTATCCTTGGTTGAGAGCATTTCCCTAGCGAAGTAAACGGTCCCATAACCCGTTGCCTCAGGTCGGATCAAGGATCCCCCATACGACATTCCTTTACCTGTTAGGACACCTGTGAATTCATTTGCGAGTTTTCGGTACATCCCGAACATGTACCCTATCTCCCTGCCTCCAACTCCTATGTCTCCGGCCGGAACATCCAAGTCAGCACCGATGTGCCTCCAAAGTTCCATCATGAAAGACTGACAAAATCTTCTAACCTCAGCCTCTGATTTTCCCTTGGGATCGAAGTCAGAGCCGCCCTTTCCTCCACCCATTGGGAGGCCCGTCAAGCTATTCTTGAAAACCTGCTCGAAGGCTAGGAACTTCAATATCGACTGGTTCACGCTTGGGTGGAATCTCAATCCGCCTTTGTAGGGTCCAATCGCACCGTTCATTTGTATCCTGAATCCCCTGTTGACGTGGAGATCTCCGCTGTCATCATACCATGGGACCCTGAACTGAATAATCCTCTCGGGCTCGACTATTGCCTTGACTACTGGAATGTATTCTGGTTGTTTCTCGATCACGGGACCTAGGCTCTCGAGAACTTCTTCAACTGCTTGGTGGAACTCAGGTTGATCTGGATCACGGGTCTGAACACTGTCGTAAACTTCTTTCATGGCTTGGTTCATTTCAATTCACATCTGATTTGGAGGTTCCTGATTCCGGTACTTCCGCTAGCGCGGACTGATACTCCCCTTTTGAATGGTACTCATTAAGATGGACAATAATTACTGCATTAGATGAGTATCAATGAGGTCTGAGACCCTGACCTCACTTCCTGGGAGGGTCATCACATATGCCACTGCTTGACTCACCTGTCTTCGCTTAAGTGCGTCAGCAATGGGAGTGTGATCTTTCAACCACCTAGTCTTTCCATCGTCTCCAAGTATTCTGATATCAACTTGGCTCATCCTAGGTTCGGAAAGAAGGAGTTTGACACTTGGTACGTCTATGGCGACGTATCCAGGTTCCAGCCCGGCTCTGGATGCAATGTCGTCCTCCACAGACCTTCTGTGGTCTGGATTTGTAGCAATCTCCACGAGGCTCGCCACCTGATCTGTGGAAAGTTCGTCCTTTCTGAAGGTCTTTGCGACTTTGAAGAGCCTTCTGTACTTTAGACGAGTTAGAATGTCCTTAGCGTAACCTCCTGCAGAGTTGAGATCCGACCAGATCTCGGAATCAACCTTCCTTTGCATCTGTTCGGCCCCAGGCAGCTTATCCTCACTCCTCTCGACTGCTCTCGACAACATCACCTCTGTGACCCTAGTCACCCTGTGAAAATACACTGCGCTGTACATCAGACCACGGGCCATCAACATGCCCTCTAGTGCTGCAAGCCCTCCCTCGTCAACCGCGATATTACCACCGCGCCGCCTTAGTGACCTTATTAGCCGCATGTGGTCTATTGCTCCGTGTCTAACTCCTGTAAAGTGAGCGTCTCTCATCAAGTAATCAATCTGGTCACAGTCTACTGGGCCATGTACCATGTTGGCCAAAGTCACATCCTCTGCCTGAAAGTGTTCAGAGCCATCCTTCCAATCAAACAGGCTCCTCTCACTACCCGAAGCATCTGGCCCTCTGATTAATTTGGATATTTCCTTTGGATCGATGCCGTGCTTCTCCAACGTCTCGGGTATCGTTTGACGGATCTTAAATGATGAGGATTCGGACTCATCCACCACATCATAGGAACCCGTAATTATGCCCTCTGTTATCGTCATGTGGTCTTTGCCGCCGCGGCTGTGCAGTATGTGCTCTAGCGTATGAGAATAGGGGCCATGTCCGACATCGTGTAGCATGCCAGCTACTTGAACGACCTCCTTGTCCGTGTCGCTCAAACCCATTGATTCAGACATCAAACCACCGACATGGGAAACTCCGAGAGAGTGTTCAAATCTGGTGTGATGCGCCCCTGGGAAGACGAGATGTGCTAGGCCAAGTTGCTTTATGTGGCTGAGCTTATTCATCTCTGGGGTCGCTAGTAACTCCTCTCTCACGCCATCTATTGAGAAGTCCCCATGTATTGCATCGTTGATTACCTTCACATGTTGGCCGGGTGCTGGTTCACACTTCAATGCACCACATTTCTATGGTGCGTTCTGAACCTCGTAATTGTATTACAAATGTCTTACAATTGTGATACATTGATATACCTCCCTCACAACTCAATGGGTACGATACGATGTCATCACCAACTGCTCTGATCTCGCTTCGACTTACAGAGGAGCAGATATTGGGACTGGATCAAAGAGTCGGCACGGATGGGTTCAGAAATCGATCTGACGTCGTTAGAGAGTCAGTCAGGAGATTCCTCTCAGAGGTCGATTATTCCTCGACGAGTATGGAAATACAAGTTGGCCTTGACTTATCCAAGACGCTAGAACGATTCTGCGCGCTGAGGAGCGAGGATGTTGAAGCCGTGTTCCAGGCGGGGGCACGACTCTACATGCAGAGAGAGATGGAGATCGCAAAAAACCTTGATCGGGCCATAGAGGACAGAATAAGGAACCTCTCCGACAATGATGATGATTCACTAAGACCATGAGGTAGAGACAATGAGTGGGGATGGGATGCACTCGGATGTCGTGGAGGGGCGGAATTACCGCCCCTCCACACCCTCTACAACCTTGATCGGGATTATAGCGAGATCGACAGGAAGACCGGTAGAGCCGAAATCAAACTGCGACCCGTGGCGACGTGTAGACATGTCAAAGCACTGTTGAACTTGGGTTTGCGCTATCCCAAAATTATTGGTCGGCCGAATGTGGTGATCCCCTGATGGAGGATACTTCTGGTCCTTGGATGAAGTACTTTGCACATAAGGAGGCTCGTGACCAACAAGGCCAATTCATGGCAGACGCGCACCTTTCCCTCGTCAAAGGCCGTGCGATAATTGCAGAGGCCCCGACTGGGCTTGGTAAGACTGCAGCATCGCTGGCCTCTGCCTTAGCTGCTATGGAACAATCAGAGTCGATAAAAAAAATTCTATTCCTGACAGGAAGGCAAAGCCAACACAGGATTGTCATCGATACGATACGCAAATTGAATGACAATCGAAAAGACCGTCAAAGTGTGGCGGTTGTTGACTTAATCGGCAGAGAATCAATGTGTGGGAAACTAACAATTGATAGGCAGTGTTTCTGCGAGGAGGGCGTTTCTGAAAAGGCAAGAGGAGGCAGGAGATCCCAACTGAAACGTTGGATCCTAGAGTGGCCCCGCCATGTGGAAGAGACGGTGAAAAATGCAAGAATAGAGGGTACATGTCCATACATGTGTTGCATAGAAGCGGCAAGAGAGGCCGAAATCATAGTAATGGATTATAATCATGTTTTCGTTGAGTCTGTGAGCGATTCGTCACTCCCGTCCATGTCAATTGACGTAGGATCTAGCATCGTCATAGTGGATGAGGCACACAACTTACCTGACAGGATAAAGATGGGTCTAGAAATGAGGCTTACATCAAAAACTGTGAAGGCCGCGAGATTTGAGCTTGAAGAACATCAGGAAACCTTAGCCTACCACGGTGCCTCTCCAGAGGCATTGGAAGAAACGTCTAGCGTTTTAGGTTGGCTGAGAAGGGTGGAAAACGGAATCTTTGATTGGATGGACAAGAAGAAGAAAGGTCTGGAGGGCGACGACGATAAGGACACATTGGTCGAGACTGGCGAACTGTTGAAGGTATTCACAACAGCTTGGGAATCCTCCTTATCAAAGGGCAATTGGAATGCGGGCTACAGAATGATGAGGAGGACATTGGAGCAAGTAAAGGTGGAGGGCGAAGATGAGGAGGAGGAGGGTGAAACGTTCTGTTCGCGATTCCTATCTTTCATGGATATACTGGTTCGTTTTGAAAAATCCGACGCGATGGCTGTAGTGTTCGATATTCTCGGGGATGAGGGCAGAGTAACGAGTTGCTTGTTGGACCCATCGGTTGTATCCTCTGAAATAATATCGAACTCGCTTGGTTCTATTTTCATGTCAGGGACTCTTCATCCCACATCCATGTATGCTGACCTGTTCGGGGTGCTCTCCGATTCGAGTATCCAAAAGAGTTACACATCTCCTTTTCCCGCAGACCAGAGGCCCATCTTGATCTCCTCCGATGTGACAACAAAATTCACTTCGAGAAGTGAGGGTAATCTCAACCGAATCAGGGGGCACATAGCAAGGGTTCTGGATGAATCCCCTGGGAACGTTGCGATTTTCTTGCCAAGCTACAACATGTTGAACGAGCTCGTAGATCAAGTGACATGGGTTCCCGCCTCCTTTCGGATAAAAGTGGAGACAAATGAAATGAGCAAGCTGGATGTTTCTAATATTTTGAAGGACCTCAACAATAAGCAAATCAACACCGCGTTGGTGGCTGTGATGGGTGGAAGGTTTTCGGAGGGAGTTGATTACTCAGGTGGGGTGCTATCCTCGGCAATTACGGTTGGATTACCTTTAGCGCCTCCATCTTCGAGGCATACTGCGACAGTCGAGTACTTCTCGAAACGATTCGGGAGGGAAAAGGGGTGGCGTTATTCTTCTGCTCAGCCTGCTGTAAATAGTGTACTACAAGCAATTGGTAGGCCGATTAGAAAGAAAGAAGATAGGGCTATTCTTGTGGTTCTGGAAAATCGATTTTTCAGCAGGTCCTACTCAAGACTGTTGCCCGATGGATTGACGACTATACCATCTGCTGACCCTGACATGACTGGTCGCTTGACTCGCAGGTTCTTTGCCAGATATCCCTGACATAGGTTAATGTCAGCCCCCTACTGGCCTTGGTCATGGACTGGAGACCCGTCGAGGTTCAATACATGCCGACAGAGGACATAGGCAAGCCACTCAGCTCCCTAGGGCTGGATTCCGACGCTGAGAAAAACCACATTGAATTCCTAAAGGTCCCGGAACTCCGGGAGGCACAGTGGTATCATGACAAGTCGGTTCCGATTCCCAAGACCCTGCATCAAGAAGGAGCCAGAACTTCGGCCAGACAGATCAAGGGCAAAGTGGTTCGATTGGAGACTGGTTTGAGCGGCGACATCAGAGTCTTTGAGAGGCAGGTGGACACTGGCATAGATGTTCTGATACGGAGTGAGACAAGTGACGAGGTGGAACTTTTCAATCACCCTGAAACCGCCAGCCTCGTGGGAGCGATCTTATCAGAGGGAACTCTTAGTTTACATTTTGAGTGAGACTAGTCCTCATCCACTTGGACGTCGATCATCCTATCCGGAATCTCCCTCAACTCGTCGATAGCCCTCAAAACATCTGCTAGCGCGGCCTTGGCACGCTCTCTTTCCGACTCCCCAAGCTCGTGAGAAGAGTACCTTGCCTCCTCGAAGACCCTGTCCAGGGATACTAGGGCTTCCTCCCTGATGGGGAGTGCTTGCCTAATTGCGACCTCGAACTCCCTCACAGTCTCAAAGTCCCTCCGCAAGAAACCCCTCCTCTGGAGGACAGTCACCAGGCCCTCGTAGCATGTGAAAATTGCCTGTCTTATTTCGTCGCCTGCGGCAAGTAGCTCGGCGGCATAGCCGAATATATTGGAGAACTCCCTGAGCCTCTTGGACCTTCTACGTCTGAGAAGGACGGTGGCGGCGATTGCAACGATCACAACCAGTCCGGAAATCGCGATGGTTTGTTGGGTCAAGATTGGGTCCTCTTCCACGAAGTAGGTCACATTGAGGCCCCCGTGAGCGACTGTAAGCCATATCCTGTCCTGAGGATCTATGATCTCCGAGTCGGTGCTAAACTCGATCGCCAAGTCGCCCCAGTGCCCACTATCAGAGAATGCTGGAACTGGTGATTCCGTTAGGAAAGTGTAGTCCGCCACACCATCTCCGTCCGTTGTCTTCGTCATCGTGAATATCATCCCGGTCTCGTTCACAAGCATCGCGGTAATGGCGACCCCCTCCACCGGTGCATTCGTGTCTTGGGCGATGACGGTAGTCCAGCCTTGTATCATCCGATCGCCCTCGTATATGACAAAAGAAGGTGGGTCGAATGAGAAAAACACGGGCACCTTCATCAAGATGGTATGGTTGGTACTTCCCTCGTTGAGATAGGAAGGTGTCGGTGGCGTTGCAGTGATAGTCATCACCAGATCACCCGGGGGATAGAACTCTAGTGATGGTGCCTCGATTTCAAAGTGACCAGTGACTTCGTCCCAAGTCACGGACGCAGGTCTTGACTGGCCGTTCCAACTCAGCGTGACCTCGATGTCAGACACGATCTCGGAATCCCCTCCGACCTCCACGATCCTGCCCTCGATCCTTATCGGATTGTTCTGATCGCTTCTGATCACGCTAGCGTCTGACCATATCACTTGGACGTCGATATTTGCCCTCACCAATACCGAGGAGTTGGCTATCGTAGGTAGATAGAGCTCCTCGCCTTGGAATTTTACCGCGATCTGGTGCTCGCCTCTTGCAATAGAGGAGTCGGCTGGCAACTCGAATGAAAATAGTCCGCTAGTCCCGGTTATCACAGTCATAGCAACCGCTCCGTCTAGCTCAACGTTGATGCCCCTGCCTACGAGCCCGGGTGAGCCGACTGTATCAGCATCATACAACCTCCCAGTTATCGTCCATGACTCTCCTCGAGTGACAGAGGGCTGGGAAATCTCAAGAGAAATCTCTGTGTGGTAAGCAATGGCAAGCGTTCCGCCTACCGAGCTTTGTCGATAGAAACCTTGCTGAGGGGCGATAGCCTCGATCGAATGGTTCCCGACCGAGAGGGTTTCAGGAATGGTCCAGGTGAGTGACCAAGTTCCATTTTGGCCAGTCAATGTCGCACCAATGAATGCCCCATCGACTGCTACCTCGACAGTGTGGTTTTCGAGATCCCCACCAGGGAGGTTGTCAGTCACCTTGCCGCTGATCGTGATTAGGTCACCGACCGCAGCCGGTGCAAGGGGATTGAGTGTGATTATAGTGGGCGCGTAGACCGTGAATACCGTGCTTCCGTTCGATGGCAGGACGAAGACCTCGCCTAGGAATGCGGCACGTACAACCCTCGGCCCCAGCTCCATATCGGCTGGGATTGGGAGGTATACCGAGAAATTCCCCTCTGAGTCAGCAACGGAGTCAGTCACGAATGTTCCCTCTATGGAGATGGAGACAGTCCTGCCGGGGAGAACTCGTCCGATACCATCAGTTATCCTTCCCTCGATGAGGAGTAGGTCGTTCCTGTCCACCGTGGTCGGGGGTGTGACGATAATCACCTGTGAGGTCTGAGTTGCGTTGTACTCGACGGTTGACGTCGAAGGGAGGTAGAACTCGGGATTGAGGGAGTCCCCCTGGCCCATCGGGTCGACCCAAGTGAATCCTCCCAAGAAGTCCACTGTGGCATTGTGGGAGCCGAATTCGACGTCTATCGGGATTGGTATTGTGATGGTCCACTCCCCGCTAGTCTGATTCGTGAGGACAGTGTACTCGGGGCCCATTGAAACGCCGTCAATGGAGAGTCTGACCACCCCAGGGGTTGGTGCGTCTGACTCAACAAGCAATTGACCGTGCTCGTCCAACAATGTCCCAGCAATGGTGATTGTCTCGCCGGCTATTCCGGTTCCAGTGACTGCGCTTATCTCAATCACGGTTGGGGCCAATATCACAACGCGTACTGAGTCTGTGCTGCTAGATAGGCCGGTTGTACCGACGAGGCCAGAGAACGTTGCAGAGAGGTCCATGAATCCGATTCTCTCCCTGTCATCCACCGTGAGTGTGTAGCTTGCGATGCCTTCCTGGTCAGTTGTTGCTGTGCCGTTCAATTGACCGTTTACAGAAAATGAAATTGTCGAGGCTGGAACAGGGGAGCCAGTGTTGTCGACCAGTGAGACGTTTACCGTAAGGTCGTCCCCCCTCACAGTCCTGCCATCTGGATCCAGGTCGAGGGGGGATAGGATCGTCGTTAGGGTGAATCCTCGACTATCAAACGTTGCCGACGCCTCACTCTGTTGGAAGTATGGCACTGCTGGGAGATATGTCGCCTCGACGAGATGATTGCCCCTTGGAGTGTCGGCATCCAAGACCATCTTTACTGACCATGAACCATTTGGAGAGATTGAGAATGAGTTGAGGGAGAATCCATCGTCCGAGCCATCGAGGTTGAAGTTTAGTCCGATTGAGAGGGGTGTGCCCACCCTGTTCACCAGTGCACTCCCATTGTCGCTGACCAGCGTACCGGTGATGTCGACCGAGCCGCCCGCCACTGGATTGCCAGAGATAGGGTCGATCAGCAACTGCGTGTCAGACCGAACGGTGAGTTTGAACACAGACGAGTTGGTGGGCAGCAAACTCGATGATCCGTTGAAGAAGAACTGTATCTGGACGATTCCAAGGGGGTGATCTTGCGGGATCTGGAACTGGAAAATCGCAGATCCGTTTGATAGCGTCACTTGTGGCGTGACCCATGTGTGGTGGAAGCGGGCTGCGGTTGTCACGCCAACGATCGGGAGATCGTTATCGCTAGATTCCACGAGAATCGCAGAGAATTCTACTGTTCCGCCCCTGTCGGCGACCGTTGGTGTGCTGGGGCGCAATTGGACTAACTCGGTGACTCCAATGACAAGGATTTCGGAAATCCCAGAGGAGGTCAGGTAGAATGGCGAAGAGCCGTTTATGATGGATACAATCAGGGTCTTGTTCCCGCTTGTGACGCCATCGGATTGGGGATCTGTGGGCACCATCAGCGAGAACGAGCCGTTCAACGAGGTCAGGACGCTTTGTACGAGCGTCTCGCTATCATCGTTCAGGAACCTGACTTGCAGGGCCATTGGCCCAGTCACAGTTCGGTTTGAATCTACTCCGTCCAGAACCCTTCCAGAGATGGAGAAGCTTTGGCCGGCGATGACACTGGTTGGTGCCGAATCTATTGATACTCCGCTGGGAACGATTACCACGGCCTGCAAGTTCGATTGGTTCCCAGTCCTCCTTGTTGCTCCCTCTAGCTGAATTTCGTCAACCAGGTCATCAGCGACGATTAGCGTTAGGTTCACAGTTCCGGGGACTATTTCCGGGGGCATCGTGGCATCGAGGGTGGCATTACCACTCGAGTCTGTGATGTTGGATACCAGGAGGGTCTCGTTCAACCCGCCCAGATCGAGCCACAGAGTGACTTCGATTCCATCAAGGGGGCTGTTGTCGGCGACATCAGTGACTTTTCCGGACACTTGGAAATCGGTTCCTGCGACGACCTCGACCTGCGGGGGGGATGGTGTGATGGTAAATTCACTTTCGAGGCCCATCTGTCTGAATAAATCCCCAGAAAACGGCATGACATAGTAAGGGCCTGCCTCATCGGATCCCCGGTAGAACTCGAAACTGATTTGCATCTCGTAAACTGAGGAGCCGAGATCCTCCGGAGCCGTGAACTGAACCGAAAAGGCCCCTGTCGAGGTATTGACGGCCCCTTGCCCAATTGGAATCTGCGTGGTGCCCTGGCCTTCGGCATCTGGGACTGAGATATCGACTACGATTGTCGTGTTGTTTCCGATTATCGGGGTGGCCAACCCAGCGTCAACGAGGGTCCCGTTAGCAAATCCTGTGGTGTTCCTGTGGAACCAATCGCGATCCAATGACCACGTGACTTGGGCCTCTGCTTGTAGCCTGTGTGTGTCGGTGTTGATCAGCGGTTTGATGTATTGGGATCCAGTGTAGTTGAAAACCCATGAATAGTCTCCAGCAGGCACGATTCCCCCATCACCTGGCGTCCAGACAACCTCCAAGGTGGAGGAAGAGGTGTTCTGCGTCCAGACATTGGTCCCATTGTAATCCAACGTGAAGATACCCGGGTAGATCTGAAGTGGGGTGTCGGTGTGATCCGTGATGGACACCTCCACTGATGCCTCATTAGCCCTCAGCGACGGTGCCAGAGAATAGTCCAGTTTGAGGTATCCTACGATGCCGAATGTGTCCTCTAACAACTCAAAATCTGATGCTGTTAGGCCATCAGCCTGATATCTGAATCTGACGTCTATCAGCCCAGAGGGTATTGGGACGTCGTTTTCCGAGAAATTCCAGGTGATTCGGAACTCTCCTGGTTGTGCAGACCAGCCGGAGTCGTTGAGGTACCACGATGTTATTGGGGTGAAGTCTCCGGTGGATCCAGCCGATCTTATGTCCAAAAGGAGCGTGCCATTCATCGGTTCTGGTGAGTCGCCCCTGCTCATCGCAGAGCCGTTTATGTTGACATCCTCGTTTATGCCGAGCAGGCTGGAGTTCTCATAGCCCCCCTCAAGCGACAAGACGAGGTCCGGCGCCAGTGTGACGTTCATTTGGAAGTCGAGGCCACTTGGCCTGACGTGAGGAGGGGCTGAGGATGGTTGTAGGCCATCCTCTCGCCAGCCAGAGAACCAAATCCTTGCATCAATCGGGCCCAGTGGCTCATTCTCATCAATCGCCACGGGGAACTGGAAGAATCCTAGGTCCGTGACGTTCGTGGTTATGTTGACTGTGCCAAGAATGACGGTGGTGTACTCCAAGGACAGCGTGAAGGCAGAGGCGCCGCTATTCTCATCGTCCAGATCACTGGGGTCTGAGAGGTCGAGGTTCTCCCACATGAAGCGCCCCTCCAGATCTGTCGTGACCCCCGCTCCAACTGGAGGGAGTGACACTGGTTGGGGGTCGTAGAGCGAAATGGAAGGATCGTCGGTTAGATTCAGCCCCCACAATTCGTTCTGGGACTGTGCTAGGCCTGTTTCGCTGGTCATCACGGAGTATGGGGCCGATCCTGAGCCCATCACCTCCACTACGAAAGCAGCCAGTCCCGGCCGGGGGTATGCCATGGAGGAGGAGTTAGATGTCATCGTGAACCAACCAGTCTCGTTGGTTGTAGATGTCCCGAAGGCCGAAAGGGAATTGAAGAAGGGTGGCTCCAAAGCTGCGGTTTCAGGGATTACGTGGCCCCTTACCTGGGTGTTCTCAATCGGAGTCCCGTTCTCGGTGAAGACGAGTCTACCCTGAAACAGTAGTGCCTCTGATCCGCTCCTGTCATGCACCCCGGTGCTTCTGTTGACGTCCAGGACAGAGATGGGGGGCGGAGGTGGGCAGGCTTGGAACGGCTGCCACCCCAAGTCCACACCGCCTAGATTCTCGTTCGTCTGAAGGTGGGCCTCGACCCAGGAGGTGAGGTGCCGACCATAGAAGGTGTGGATGGTGCTGTCAGGGTCTTGAATCCCACCAGAGAACCCCGTGACCTTCCTTGCGGGGATGCCCAGAGTACGGAGCATCATTGCGAAGGTGCTGGAGTACTCGTCACAAGACCCTATTCTTGCATCGTCAAGCAACCACCTTGAGATGTCCTTGGGGCCATCGGTCGCTTGTGAGGCCAGGCTGAATCCAGATCCCGTAGACGACCAGCGGAATTGCACCGTGGAGTTCCCGTTGGTCAGGAAGTCCGATACCGCCTCGATCTTGTCCCATGCCGAGAAGGCGCCTGATGATGATACCACTTGGTTGGTTATCGCCATGGTGCGGTTCGTATCCTCGTTTGTAGGGAAGTCCAAAGCGTAGGAGCTCCCAGCATACGCGATCGACTCCTGTTTTTGGATTGCGGACAGGTTGTAGTCAGGAGCATTGACCTTCAAGGAATCCAAGAATGAGTTGTCGATGATCAGATCTCGGGTGGAGTTTGTCACATTGAGCGTTACTCCTGGCTCGACCATACTGGTTATGCTGAGTATGTTGTAAGGCAGGATTGCCTGACTTCCCGGTTGGCCCAGACCTGGATACACGTACGAGACATCCCAAACATGGGATGATCCGCCCCATACAGATTGGTCGGCGACCCCGCCTTGTATCTCCTCGGAGAGCGGCAACAGGGTGAGTCCATATGCGGACTGGTTCAACCCCCACGAGCCGTTTAGGTACTGATCGAAGGTGTACCAACGGTAGTATGGGGTGATCGAGGCATTCGCTGAGTCTGCTTCGTTGAATCCCACGACAATCACATCGTTGGGTCCGAACGCGGAGGAGGAATTCAAAGGATCGAGCCCGAGGTTGAGCTCCTCGCCGTCCGGTATGCCGTCACCGTCCGTGTCGGGATTTTCCGGGTCTGTCCCGTCTTGTTCCTCATTCAGGTCCGGCACTCCATCACCATCAGTGTCCAGAGGATTCTGGTCATCTGATGGGTTATTCTGAGGATTTGTGCCATCCAGATACTCCTGTAGGTCCCCCACTCCCCCCAGATCGGAGTCCGAAACGTTCCACAAGGTGACCCATCCGTCGAAAGACCCGTTGGTCAGGCTCGCACTGCCAAATGTCAGATCGCATCCGGTGCTATTCTCAAAGTAGTCGTTCAGACCATCAGAATCGGTGTCTAATCTATTGGAGCATGGTTCGCTCGGGTCAGTTCCATCGAGCCAAACCTCCGTCCAGTCATCAACCCCATCAAAGTCAGTATCTGCGAGGTTGGAATTCGAAAAATATCCATACACAGACAGGGATTCTTCCCAATCCGCAAGCCCATCCCCATCTGTGTCGGCATAATCATCGTCGCACCATGGGTCATTTACTGCGCCGACAGTGTTGTTCCAGCACCATGAGCCGTTCAGTATGTTGATCCACACGGTATTGTTGGGCGGGACGGGTTGTACTAGGTCCAGAGTAAGGTCACCGTCAATTCTCCCCCATTTGAAGGGGGTCCTGGCTCCATCTTGGGAGATGTACATGCCCAACATCATGTCTGGATTCCGCCAGTTAGGGCCTGGAGGGACTCCCTCACTAGAGTTCAGGGTGACTTGTTGGGCTGCAGGGTCCCAATCTAAGACCGTCAGATTCACTATAGAGGTGCTAACGCACGGGTCGGAGCCGTGGGCATCAGCCTCAGTTCCATCGTTAACCCCTCCAAAGTCTGTGTCTGGGACGTCCCATTTCGTGCAAGTGATGTTCTCTATGTAATTCGGTATGCCATCCTCATCAGCATCCCCATCATCCTCGATCCTTGTCGGATCCGTTTCACCAGGGTCAACATTCCCGTTGAAGTTGGAATCCTCCACGCCGTCGTCAAATGGGTCCCCATCAGTGTTGTTATTTCTGGGGTCGGAGGCAAGGGGGGGGCTGCCATAGCTGCCGTTGACCTCAATGCCATCGGCGATGCCGTCATTGTCCGTATCCACTGCAGTTGGATCGGTGAGAAGGATCAAGGCCTCTCTTGAGTCATTCAAGCCATCTCCATCGGTATCATTCGAAAATGGGTCTGTGAAAGTTATCCCATCAACCTCAGCAGTCAGGAAGGCGCAACCGCCGGGGCCGAGCGATAGCACTGGGTTGCATGGGGTTTCAGTCTGCGTTCCGTTTTCCGGGCCAGGTTGGAAGTATTGGGTCGGTGGGAAGGTGGATCCGTCCCTGGTGGACCATGCGGGGTTAATATATTCCCAGAGATTGAGCAACCCATCGTCATCTGGGTCGCCGTAAGCGCCATCATCACCCGTTCCATCTGTTGGGTCTAGTCCAAATGCGATTTCCCAGCCATCGTCCATCCCATCTCCGTCCGTGTCCCAACCGTCCACATCCTCATCGATCAAGCCGTCTCCATCGTCATCGTTCGAGGCGCAATCTGCGTCCCCATCAAAATCAGAGTCTGCTGAATCGACCAGTCCGTCGTAATCGTCATCGAAACCATTCGTGCATATGTTCCCTGCTGGGTCTTCGTCAGCGCCATCCGAACCATTGCCTTGGATAATCTGCATGGCGGACTCCTCATCCCAATTGCTGACAGGTACCGTTCCATTCCACCAAACTCCATTGTCTAGGACAGTTGGCGTTGAAACGTCGTCCCAGCCTGCTGGTATCCCCCACAGGTACTCATTCAGATTCGTCAGGAGGTCCCCATCTGGATCCCCCGTCGAACCATTCAGGTCATTCGGTGACAGTGGATCTAGGCCGTACTTCCATTCCCATCCGTCCGGCAAGCCATCATCGTCGCTGTCCCAGTCCTGAGGCTGAGTATTGATGTAAAACTCCAGGCCGTACGCCAGTCCGTCCCCATCTGCATCCAACGATGCTGCTGCACGCATGGACCCTATGTGGAGGATGGAGATGGTTGAGAACATCATCAGACAAACCAAAATGACAGCCGATCTCCTCTGGCGGAGCCCCTGTGCCTGATGCATAAATCAAGTCCCATCCAGTAAGACACTTAAGAAGAATGGAGCATTGTTCGGACTTCGTCTAGACTAACTCGATGTCGTCATCCATTGGATCCTCATATTGTGGCTCAGTTGTGCTGGGGGCCTCTATCTCTATGCTAGGTTGCGCATTCATCTCGTTGGACAAGGCATCGAGCAGTGCCATTTGAGCTGCCACTCGGCGGCGGCTCATACGAGATTGGAAACCAGCGAATAACAGGAGTATCGCCAAACCTGCTACGATGATTGTCGATGTTCTTGGGTGGGTGACCTCGTTAACCAGCAAATCGAACACTGATGCAATGCTGACCACCATGGTAAGGGTAAGCTCCGCGGTGTAGGAGTCTGGCCATGCCTGGTCAGTCGCGAAGGGGCTTGCCTCTACACTGACGGGTACTCTATCCCCGTTGTTCGCATTGGCCGGGGCAGTCACCCTTATCCTGAAGGTTATCTCTTGGAAGGGGCCGATCTCCACCAGAGGTGAGCCAGAAGGGCCCTCTACGTCGACACTCCAACCCTGTTGGTCGACGCTAGCACTCAATAGGACAGTTTGGGGACTATTTCCCTTGTTCTTCACTTTGATCTGGTATGCATATTCGTCGCCGGGCCCTATACCTCGGTTTGATGTGACCTGCACCAATTCCAGCGCAGGATCATCCGCCTTGACGTTGAGAGTCACGGCCAAGTCGAAATATCGTGCGTCTTCGTCATTGGATGGAATGTCCTCCTTGATGCGAAGGAAGATGGTGTGATTCCCCTCGACTACCTGAGAAGTCATTTCGATTGTCATGTGCAATTCAATGAAATCATCAGGGCCTAGCGTGACCTTGGGTGCGTTGGATCCTGCGCTGTCAATGATATTGTAGGTCCAGATACCGTAGGCTTGGTTCCTATCGGTATTCTCAGACAGGGACGCGGGGTTAATGATCAGCCATGAGGTTGCTTCCGAGGAATCTCCAGAGAGGCTGTTTGTGACCCTTATCCTCATGGATGTCGACGAACAGTCATCCGTCTTAATGAACCCAAGAGGGACACCATCGCAGTCCTGCGAGACTTCTGCCCGGATCCCGAATGTCCTTTGAATAGTGAACTCGACTATCGTCTTCAAAGAACTGTTGTTCATGCTGGCCACCTCAAGCCTGATCATTCCCATATCCGGGTCCGCCCTGTCCCCCGATGGCTTGATGGACAGTCTGATTGTCTGGGTATTGTGCCGATCGAGTGAATTCGTGTGGAATGTTCCATCATCGTCGTCCTCAAGTATTCTTTGTCCAGTTTCATTATCATAGACTTGAATGATCGCCTTGGATCTCTCTAGTACGTCGATCCTGAAGGAGTCGGATGTGAATCCCGAGTTGAAAACCTCCATCAAAAATGGGTTGAACTCTCCATTTTCGACGTACCTAGGCACGTTGGGATCTATTTGCGGAATGGAGGAGTTTGCGATCAAATCCTCCTTTTCGTCATCCCAAACCGACACTAGGGGGGGCTGATAGACCTGTAGTTTTTCTATTTCCAGCTCCAGCGTATCTGAGACGCTTTCAAAAGAGCCCCCGACCTCTGCGTCACCGATTGCCCTTATTCTGATCTTTGGGGGTACGAAACTCAAGTCAAGCGGAGCGGTGATTGTCATGATTGGGCTCAATATGGTCCCCCCGGAGTTCATTGTGTAGCCGCCCGGGCTGTCAAATTCAACAAGCCAGTCTGAACCTAGTGTGGTTAGAAGTTGCAGTTCCACGTTCATCGATAGGGTGGCATCCCCGCGATGTATGAGTTGCAGGGGCACGGGCGTGATTGCGCCGGGCGCGATGTATTCGACCCCCCTGTCGTCGGAATGTTTCAACGAGACTCCAAACTCATTCATCTTGATAGTCTCATGGGAAATTGTGAATACGTTCGATTGCACATCAGTAACCCTCAACTCAGCCTCATAATCACCCGATTCCAAACCACTCTGATAGGTCCATTTGAATCGCCCGAACAAGCCCTCCGTGGTCCATTCTATCTGTTGTGGCACGGGAGTAAGGTCCTTCTCAAGCATCAATTGATTCGTCTCCGTATACCTGAGCCTCAATTCGACAGATTCGATATCCTTCCTGCCAAAGGCGCTTTTCACGTCGAAGCTAAATTGCATCTCCCTGTCGCTAATGACATCATTGGGGTACCAATCCACGACTGCACCATCTATGAACTCGTCACCAGGCCTCTGGACGTAGAAAACGGTATCTGAAACAGCATTTGTGCTTATATCTATCAATGAGTACCTGCTGTCACCGCTGATTTGGTTGAAAGCGACCCGGGCATCGCAATCATTGAAGAAACCGCCGTCTCCACATCCTGTCATTTCGGCTCGTATTACCAAGACCAACTCATCTGATTCGGAGACCATGAATGAACTCGAACCACCTGATCCTGTGAGATCGACGTCGATTGCCTCGTGCTCAAAGTCACAGCCCCCGAAACCTGAACAAGCCTCGTTCTCTAGTTCACCTGTCGCCACAGTGGAGCCTCCTGCCTGTAGGCTGAACGTCCACGTGACGATAGAGTTCTGAGGGCCTTCTGCCTTCAAAAATACATTCAAGGGTATGTAATACTGGCTACCTCCGCCGGTTTGTCTCTTGTCTCCTACAACTTGGAGAGATTGCATCAATACGTTTGTCGTGAATTCAAGTGAGGTGTCTAGTGCTGAGGCCTCAAGTTGCCCTCCCTCGGATGGCAGTACTGTGGAAAGATTGTTCCCAGTTGTAAGATACAAGGAATAGGTCTCTAGTTGGTTGGAAACACTAGATTCCATCCTGTCAGTTGGCCCATCTAGCATTGAAGGGGTTGGTACGATGCTTATTTGGAACAAGATTACCATTGCCATTGCAATGACTTGGGCCTTAGTGACTCCTTGTCCCCCATTCCCATTGTCCATGACTATTGGTGTCAAGTCTGATGTTAAAGGATTCTCACACCGCGGACCATATCCGTGCTGGTTAGGCTACCCCCTAGGGTTGATTCAAGTCTATGAGCGATCTCGGAGGAACTGCAGGGGTACCCGAGCGGTCAAAGGGGCCGGACTTAAGCTCCGGTGGCAAGGCCTTCGTGGGTTCAAATCCCACCCCCTGCACCAACTACTCCGCTATCCGCTGTGTTTGATCCTCACCATGGTGCACCCAAGGTCGCTTTCGAATCCCATTACCTCGATTTTCGTCAGGGATACCGTCGCGGCGAGGGCCGCTTCTGGCATTAGTACCCGATCAAGAACTCTCTTCGCAATGGTCTCTTGTAATTCTGCCCTCGATTCGGCCAAAACAGCCTGAACTGAGTCCTCAAGGTATTCGTAATCCAACACGTTTTGTATGTCATCCTCAAACTCCCCATGGGGAGCCACGAGCACTTCGATATCGAATCGTACTGGTTGCGTAACGCCCTTCTCATGGTCGTGCACGCCTATGTCGATGTGTTTGGTTAGGTCCTCCATCCTTATGGTCCCCCACTCTTTAAGCCCAAGGATGCTGGCAGCATGCGTCATTTCAGCGCTCGATTTCATCCTTGATCACCACTGAATGCAGGATCCCTCATTTGTTGCCTAAACCTTTCTCCACCATCAACGTAAATTGTCTGTCCCGTAACTGATTTTGCCTTGGCCAAGTACAATACGGCATCTGCCACATCCTCGGGGGAGGGTCCAAAGCCCAATGGGGCAGTCGAGTTGACGGATTCTAATTTGTCCCCATCGAGGTAATCGCTGGTCAAGGTGTGACCAGGGGCCACAGCGTTCACCCTCAACCTAGGTGCTAGTTCCCTGGCAAGTATGTCGGTTATCGAAGCAAGTGAGAACTTGGATAGTGTGTATGACAGGAAATCAGAGTTGGGAGATTTGATCTTGAAGTCAAGTATGTTGACCACCCAACCATCTCCCGTTTTGTGCAGTTCCCTTGAGAGAATCAACGGAGAATATGCATTAACGGTCATATGGCCAGAATATTTCTCAAACTCAATGGTGTTGACATCGTCATACGAATACATGGATGCATTGTTGACTAATCCTGCAACCTTGACCTTAAACAGAGTCTCAGTTTTATGAATCAACGACTCAACATCTGGGAGGTTCGACAGGTCACAGTCTACAATTTCGGCTTTTCCGCCTTGATCTCGTATTGTCGATGCCAAACTATCAGCCTCACTCGACGAAGAATTGTAATGGACGATAACAAAAAACCCATTTGATGCAAGTGTTTGGCATATTCTCTTACCGATCCTGCGAGACCCTCCTGTGACGATCACGGCTTCTTCCATGTTTTTCTGATTCAGTTTTATGATTTATAAGATCGTCATAGCCTTAGTTGAGCAAGATTGATGCAAGATACTATTGTTGGACTAAAGAACTGGGTATTCTATCGCTGGCACCAGGATCAACCTACGGTTTAGAATTGGGGGGATAGAAACATACCTAGCATACTTGAATAATAGAAAAAAAGATGAAAAAACATCGATTTGACAGGATCGCTTCAAAACATCCCACAGGCAATGGTTAATCTTCCCCCCCATCAGGGGGCAATCATGGCTCGCAGGCTGCCCGTTGTGAAGTCACACATCTCTCACAGGCCCGGGCGTCCAGAACGAAAGCGCTTGCCAGCTTGGTTCAAGACGCAGTTGCCCACTGGCGAAGCCATGAAAATTTTTGAAGAAACGCGGTCAAGGGTCGAGTCGAACCAACTTAACACAGTTTGCGAAGAAGCCCGTTGCCCAAACATTCACGACTGCTGGAGCAGGGGGACTGCGACATTCATGATCGCTGGCCATGCCTGCACGCGTGGTTGCAGATTCTGCGCAGTTGACACTATGAAAACACCGGCGCCGCTGGACCCTAATGAGCCTTCGAATCTCGCCGAGGCTGTAGCGAGAATGGGGTTAAGTCATGCTGTCATAACCGTAGTGAACAGGGACGACCTTCCAGACGGGGGTGCCCAACACTACAGGGACTGCATAACGGAGGTACACAACAGATCTCCGGAGGTTGGGCTTGAACTACTGTGCTCTGACTTGGATGGAAACCTAGAAGCCTTGGCCACGCTATTGTATGATATCCCACTCAGTGTTTTTGCTCACAATGTTGAGTGCGTACCACGCTTGGATCCGATCGTCAGAGACCCTCGTGCCTCCTTCGCCCAGTCGCTGAGGATACTCTCTGAAGCCTCCAATCTTCGACCGGATCTCAAAATAAAATCCAGCCTGATGGTTGGCTTAGGGGAAACTGATGCAGAGGTTGTCGAAGCGATGAGGCTTCTCAAAGACGCAGGGGTCCAAATGATAACAATAGGACAATACCTCAGGCCTTCAGACAGGCATCTCCCCGTCGATAGATTCCCAGAACCGTCATCATTCATGATGTGGGACGAACAAGCGAGGAAGATGGGTTTCGAGGCCGTGGCCTGTGGCCCGCTGGTAAGATCGAGCTACAGAGCAGGGCTTCTTTTCGACGAATCCGAGGGTGCTGAACCAGTCGTAACTAGGGACTCCACGGGGTCAGCGATCAGCTCGCTTCAGGGTCACAGGCCAACCATGGGCAAGGAGGGATTGGCGACATGAACAATGATGGCTGTGAAACTCCAATACGAGTGCCTTCTGCCCCCTTTAGGCCAGGGGAATCGGCCTCTTTCGAAGAGTGGTCGTATTCTCCCTCCGACCTGATGAAGCCAGATCCACTTTCCTGCGAACCCAAAGACACCATCCCGCATTCAACAGGCCTCATACGAGTCCTTGGCGATGATGGCTCCCGCTCGGGGGAGTGGGATCCTGATATCTCAGACTCCGACCTCCTTGTTGGCCTGGAGCACATGGTTAGATTACGGATCTTCGATGACAGAATGATGAAGATGCAACGTACGGGAAAACTCTCGTTTTACATGAGATCCCTCGGAGAGGAGGCAATCGCCATCGCCCAGACTATGGCGCTCGAGAAACAGGACTGGATTTTCCCAACATATCGCCAGCCTGGTGCGCAATTCGTGAGGGGCAGGGACATGGTTAGTATGATCTGCCACTGCATAGGGAACGTAGAGGACAATGTAAAAGGCCGGCAGATGCCAGTCCACTACACTTATCGCGAAGGGAGGTACATTTCCGTTTCCAGCCCAGTTGGTACTCAATTCAGC
>DAVU01000023.1 GCA_002505695.1 Euryarchaeota archaeon UBA487 | reverse complement strand
ACCGGATCCACCTCCCAGACCGCCTGCGCAGCGGGCACCTACCAGCCATCCACCGGTCAACCTAGCTGCCTCGACGCCGACGCGGGCCACTACGTGGGCACCACCGGATCCACCTCCCAGACCGAGTGTATACCTGGCTCCTTCCAGAATCAGACCGGGCAAACGACCTGTGTTATGGCTCCCCCGGGAACCTTCACATCCACTTTTGCCTCATCAATACCACAACCCTGCAATCTAGGGACCTATCAAGGGCAACAAGGCCAGACTAGCTGCGAAATCTCCGATCCGGGCTATTTTGTGGATATCATGGGTAGTGACTCCCAGACACCCTGTCCAGCAGGTACCTTCAACCCCAGCAGTGGATCCATTTCTCAAAACACCTGTATTGATTCAAACCCAGGCCATTATTCGCCTACAGAAGGGACTTCGATTGAGATCGCATGTGACCCAGGCTCATGGCAGAACGAGTCGGGACAGACCTCCTGCAAGCAAGCCATTCCCGGGTACCATGTCCCGGGAGCATCAGCAACATCCCAAATCCCATGTTCATTAGGCTCATACCAACCTAATGTTGGAGGGATTAACTGCCTGACCTCCGACCCTGGCTACTTTGTGGACGTACTTGCCTCGGCCGCTCAATTCGAGTGCGATTTGGGAACATTCCAGAGCCAACAGGGATCTGTTGAATGCGACGACGCCCAAATCGGATTTTATGTCAACCAGACTGCCTCTATCGCCCAATATTCTTGCCCCGAAGGCAATTCAACTACCACAGTCGGCTCAACCAGCATACTTGACTGTTATATCGACACAGATCAGGACGGAACGCCAGACCTGACCGATGTGGATGACGATGGGGATGGGTATTCAGATTTGGTTGATGAGTTCCCACTCGACCCTACAGAATGGTTGGATACTGATGGGGATGGTTTGGGGGATAATTCGGACCCTGATGACGACAACGACTCTTGGACAGATATTGAGGAGATGATCACATGCGGCGACTCGAATTCGCTCTTGAGCAACAGCACGCCCCTCGACACAGATGGGGACCAGATTTGCGACCCATTGGACTCGGATGACGACAACGACCTCACAAACGACATGAGTGATGCCTTCCCTCTGGATCCATGCGCCTCATCAGACATTGACTCGGACGGAATGCCTGACTCCATCAATGGCCCATGTCTGACGGGATTAGCCCTAGATCCCGACATAGATGGCGACGGAGTGGAAAATGATGTCGATTGGCGTCCATTTGATCCCTCGGAATGGAGGGATACAGACTCTGATGGTATAGGTGACAATAGTGATTCTGACGATGACGGAGATGGCGTCCCTGACGATCTTGACCTATACCCTCTTGACCCCACAGAACAAAGCGATTTTGATGGCGACGGCCTAGGCAACAATCAAGATGACGACGATGATAACGACGGCTATTTTGATCTCCAAGACGCTTTCCCCTACGACCCATCTGCATCCGTTGACACAGATGGCGATGGAATGCCCGACGAAATCCATGCTGGCTGGGCAAGTAATCTGACCCCTGACCTTGATGATGATGGAGATGGGTACAGCGACACAATAGACGTGTTCCCTCTGGATCCAGCTGAATGGGCTGATAAAGATGAGGATGGTATAGGTGACAACGCGGACTTAGATGTTGACGGTGACGGTTGGAATAACCTTGTTGAGATAGAATGCGGACACGACCCTGTTGACCAGGCCTCGACGCCCTCGGACGACGACCAGGATGGCATCTGCAATGAATTGGACAACAGCACACCACTCTCTGACTTGATGGGCTCTGTGCCTGGAGGCCAGACAACGGTCGTAGTCTTCTTGTCTGTTTGCTCAACGCTATTCATTGTCTTCATCTTGAGAAGGCGCTCTTCTGATTCCGAGTTGGAATCGCCCGGGATTGAATACGAATCGGAGTGGGATGATAAGTAATTTTTCGACGCACAAAAAACCGACATATCCACTGAAGAACTAATATGTGCATCTCGCTGGGTGTTTACGTGGCAAGCCAGGGTGGTCCCCAGCGGATTGTGTGCCTCACTGAGGAGCCCACGGAGATCCTATATCTGCTGGGCGAGGAACATCGTATAGTCGGCATAACCGTGTACACCGTCAGGCCTCCAGAGGCGAGGGAGAGGCACCCCATGGTGTCGGCCTTCATCGATGGCAGCGTGAGGAAGATATGCGAGCTTGAGCCTGATCTAATCATAGGTTTCAGCGACATACAAGCCGACTTGGCCGCGAAACTCATCAAGGCCAACCAACAGGTCCTAATCTTCAATCAAAGGACTATCGAAGAGATCCTCGAGGTCATTTTAACGATCGGCAGGATCGTGGCGGCGGAGGAGAGGGCCCAGCACCTCGTCGATGGCTACAGATCCGCTATCGAGGTGGCTAAGGAGCGGGCAAGTAAGATCGAATATAGGCCTAAGGTGTATTTCGAGGAGTGGGACAAACCGGCATTCTCTGCCATCAGGTGGGTGAGCGAGCTCATCGAAATCGCAGGGGGCGAGGACGTCTTCTCTGAGAAGTCCCATGGAAAACTTGCAGCCGAACGAGAGGTACAGTGGTCGGATGTCGTCGACATGAATCCCGACGTAATACTAGCATCGTGGTGTGGAAAGCCGGTCAACGTGGAATCGATGAGGAACAGGCCAGGCTGGGACTCCATTACCGCTGTCAGGAACAACCGGATTCATGAGATCGATCCCAGCATAATCCTCCAACCAGGCCCAGCGTCTCTGACTGATGGATTAAGGGTGATCCAGTCCATACTGGAGGAGTAGCCCAATTAGCTCGAGCAGCTGAGCATGGAACAACCGACCTTGTGCCGTGCCCATTCAGGCCTCTTCTTGTACCAGCGATCCTCTGAAGATGGTTGCTCCTCGTAGGGCGCCCTCAAAAGGTCCTGCAACTCGATCGCCACTGAGTAGTCGTCGGCCTCAGCGGCCTCGATGGCGAGTTGCGACATCCAGTTCCTGAGCACGTATTTCGGGTTGGCATTGTTCATCGCCTCCCTGTCTGGATCGCCGTCCACTCTGGACCACCACTTTCCCAGCCACAGGCCCAGCTCATCAATTGGCAGGGCAGCCTCGTTGTAGTACGCATGTGCCATGCCAAGGGGATTTGGCCCGTCGATGGTACCGAGGGACCTGAAGAAGATCGTCATGTCAGTCTCGACGACCTTGAGCAGGGAAACCAGTTCAGCAACCAACTCATCGTCACCTGGCGCCGATTGTCCGAGGCCGAGTTTGCTCCCCCACATGGCCTCAGCGTGACTCTTGAAGGACGTCCTGTAGTGTTCCAGCGACCTGTAGAGATTCGAGGGCTCCTCGAAGAGCGGGCTGACGGCCTCCAAAAGGCGCGCGAAATTCCACTCTCCGACAAGACGCTGGTTTCCGAACGTGTACCTCTTTGTATTCGAGTCGGTTGTGTTGGGGGTCCAATTCGGATCGTAATCCTCCACCCAACCAAAGGGACCGTAATCGATCGTAATACCATGAATCGACATGTTGTCAGTGTTCATCACCCCATGGACGAATCCTACCCTCTCCCAATGGGCAATCATTGCCGCGGTGGTCTCGGCAACCCTGTTCAACCAGTGGACTAATCCCTCGTCGCTTCTGGGATCGTGACCCTCGAAGTGATTCAACAAGGTGAAGTCGACGAGCCTCCTCAGGGTCTCATAGTCTCCCATCGCCGAGTGTATCTCAAAGCTCCCGAATCGAAGGAAGCTCTCCGCGACTCTGCAGACGATTGCACCGGGCTCGGGCTTTGGATTGCCGTCGTACATGATGTCCCTGACCACCGGCTCACCCGTGGTGACTAGTGACAGGGCCCGAGTGGTTGGAACCCCGAGATGGAACATTGCTTCGCTGCATAGGAACTCCCTGATGGAGGAGCGCAACACGGCCTTGCCATCTGCAAACCTTGAGTACGGCGTAATCCCAGAGCCTTTCAACTGGAGCTCGTAGGTTCGTCCGTCGACATTCGCCTCGCCCAAGGTAATCGCCCTTCCGTCACCGAGTTGGCCAGCCCAATTTCCGAATTGATGGCCGCCGTACCGCTGTGCGTAGGGAGCCATTCCCCCGCTGACTCTACAACCACTGAGAATGTCGACGTCGCTCCTATCCACTCCGAGATCGTCAGCCATCTCCCTTGACCACAACCTGAGCACCGGATTTGGGGTTGGGGTCGGATCGACCCTGGACCAACATGCACCCGGAACCTGCCTTGGCAGGCCCCCGATCTTAGGATCGCCGGGAGTCCCGTCGATGAACTTCCTCTGCCACGTGAGGGACTCCAAGGACATCTGGTAATGGCCTTAGAATGCGTGGCTATTGAACAATTGTTTCAACTACCCAAGGCATTCAACCCAATCAGATTGTGGTGCCGGGAGCGGGACTTGAACCCGCGACCTTCGGATGACTCAGGCATCCCAAGAGGCATTACTCAAGCGCGCACATGTCCGAAGACTGCCCTATGAGTCCGACGCGCTACCAACTACGCCACCCCGGCCTATACACTCGCGAGCGCTATCCACATTTGAGTATTGCAGTAGACCACAAGAGCCCAGATCGGCAAATCTGGGGATTCCGACACTCGACTACGGGTCGGTATGAAAGAAAATTATGATTTCATGCGTATGATTCATGAACGGTGGTTCCAGCCAATAGCGTGGTTGACGTTGACACGGCCTTGAGGTCGAGCGCATATTCGGGTAGGAAGCGGTCCAAGGACGATCGCTCCAAGGATCAAATACCGAAGGTCTTGGAGCCATTCGACCCGGTGGCAGCCTACGAGAAGGAGAAGGCTGACGCATGGTCGATGTGGCTCGTCATCGGTCTGGGGGCCTCCTTCGCCCTCTTCCAGAGGTTTGTCATCCTCCCAATGATGGATGGTCCCGCCCGATCCATATGGCTACTACCACTATCACTCGTCTTCTTCCTCCCGACAATCCATCGATTGGTGATTCCCTCCAGGTTCAGCGACCTCTACACTGGTGGGAACTGGTTCAGGGCAGGCATGCTTTTCCTGTTCACGTGGTTGGCAGCCTCTGTCGCCATGATCAACCCCCCACTTGGGGACATAGCGGCCCCGGAGGTCCCCGAGGGAATAGGGATAGCCGACACGGAGGATGTCGCATCCGTCGAGTACAACGGTCAGGATCTGATACTCTCGGTTGCGGATGGATCCCCGGACATCACGATAGGTTTCAGCGTGAGGGACAACTGGAAGCTGGAGGACATCTACATGAACGCAACGATCCAGAGATACGGGGATGCTGAGGTGGTGCTCGCGGGGTGGATGTTGGATAGCGAATCGGCAACACTGTCGAATCAGAGGTACATGGAGATAGCCAATTGGACGGGATCCGCCGAGCCGGCATCGAAGGTCGAGGATATGGGCTTCGCCTTCGACTTGGAATCACTCGAACCAGGGATTCACACCATCTCGATTAGGCTGGTCGAGGAAGGAGACCTGTGGAAGAACACATGGTCAGGCGAATACACGTTGAACGTGCAGGTTCAGTGAACTCAGCCGATCTTCAGGATGGTGGAGATCCTTGCGGTCAGGGCATCCAATTGCAACGACTCACCTCCGCCCTCTACCAACCTGAAATCGGCCTCAGCCATGGCCTCGGTGACGGCGAGCTTCTCCTTCTCGGTCATGAACTGGACGTCGGCGAGACTTCGATGAAGCTGGTTCACGATGTCAGTTCCTGCAAGGCCGAAGCGATCGATTATTGCGTACATCTTCCCCCTGGCTGGTTGGAAGCCGTCCTCTTGACAACTCCGTAGAAATGCGTGGAGCTGCTCGGGTGGAGCGGTTGCAGTTGTCTCGTAGACAAGGTCACGAGTGATGTTGTTGGACAATGAGGCAGCGACCTGCAACGCGGTTATGGCCCTTCGAAGATCGCCCATGGCAACATGCACCACAGCTGCGGCACCATGGTCCTCGAGGACCAGCTCTTCCGATTCCGCAACCTCCTGGACCATCTCTAGGATCTGGTCCTCGGCAAGGGGCCGGAATCTGAAGACCGCACACCTCGATTGTATCGGTTCGATAATCTTGGAGGAATAGTTGCAGGAGAGGATGAACCTGCATGTTCCTGCATATTGCTCCATTATCCTCCTCAATGCCCCTTGTGCATCCGGGGTCAGCGCGTCTGCCTCATCGAGGAAAATCAGCTTGAAAGGGACGTTCTGGTCAGGGGCCATTCTCGCGAACTCCTTGACCTTCGTCCTCACGGATTGAAGCCCCCTCTCGTCGCTTGCATTCATCTCTAGGAGATTCCTCGAGTAGATCCCGGAGTCTTGGAACACGTCCCTCGCGAGTGCTAGTGCAGCCGTGGTCTTCCCGGTGCCGGGCGGACCCGCGAAGAGTAGGTGGGGGAAGTCCCTTTGCCCGGCATACGCCTTGAGGCGCTCAACGATGGTCGCCTGCCCTTTCATCTCGGAGACTGAGCGCGGCCTATGGCGCTCTACCCACATCTCGGTCGATGCCATGTTGAATACATGGGATGAGATCGCCCTTCAACCTATGCCATGGAGGCGATCAATAGGATTCGTCATCTGATGGGAACGATTTTGCCCTTACATCGGATATGTAACCAGTTATTGCAGCGTCTATCGTGTTTTCCAGATCTGCATATCTTCTGAGGAACCTCGGGCTGAACTCCTGGGTGATGCCAAGCATGTCATGAAGCACCAAAACCTGACCATCGCAATCAACCCCTGCGCCGATTCCTATGGTTGGTATGGTGAGGGAGGAACTGACCTCGGCGGCCAATTTTGCGGGTATCTTCTCGAAGACGATTGAAAAGCATCCCGCTTCTTGGAGATCCATCGCGTCCTCCATCAGCCTCGCAGCCTCCTCATCTTGCTTGGCCCTGACGCTGTAGGTTCCGAACTTGTAGATGGATTGGGGTGTCAGGCCAAGGTGCCCCATCACAGGGATCCCTGCATCGATAATCTTCCTCACAGCAGGGAGAACCTCTCTCCCGCCCTCCAACTTCACTGCATGACCACCGGTCTCTTTCATTATCCGAATCGCTGATTTCAGGGCATTGTTGGAATCACTCTGATAGGTCCCGAATGGCATGTCTACCACCACGAGTGCTCTTTGGACGGCCCTGACAACACTCTGGGCGTGGTATATCATCTGATCGAGGGTTATTGGGACCGTCGTTTCATGCCCTGCCATGACATTGGAGGCTGAGTCCCCCACCAGAATGACGTCTATGCCCGAACTGTCCACGAGTCTGGCAAGTGAGTAGTCATATGCAGTCAGCATGGCGATTTTCTCCTTGTTCGCCTTCATCTCCTGCAGAGTGTTTGTTGTGATTCGCTTGGCTCTACTCGCGATTGACATGCCTTCACCTTGCTCAACCACCCATGCCACCCCATATTGAATGAGTCGCTCGGAAGGCTTGATACTTAGATCGGGCTGCCGAGAGGTACCCATGGGACTGTAGCTCAGTTGGGAGAGCGCCGCACTGAAGATGCGGAGGCCGCTGGTTCAAGTCCGGCCAGTCCCACCATCAATTCACTCCTTCGAGCACTTTCACTTGATGCTCGTGAAGCATCTTGATGCCCGAGACAGCGTTGTCGATCAGTGAATCCAGCTCTTCTCTGGTGTACGTGGCCTCCTCGCCCGTCCCTTGGACCTCGACGAAGGCTCCAGCACTGGTCATCACGACGTTCATGTCAACATCAGCGTTGGAGTCCAGCACGTAATCCAGATCCACTTTGACTTCACCATCCACCATTCCGACGCTCAGTGCTGCGACGTCACAAGGCATAACTGCCATTTCATGGCCATGGGCCTCTTCCTTAGATAGAACAGGTGGCTTCCAGCCTTCCTTTCTCTGTTGCTCGGTGGGCCTGAGTTTTGCTGGGAGACACCTCCCTGATGCGATCAATCTGCGAATTGCTAACCTCAAGGCAATGCTCCCGGCGGTGATCGACGCGCATCGTGTGCCACCATCGGCGTTCAGAATCTCACAGTCAACGGTCATCGAGAGGGGCCCTAGTTGTTCCAGATCCACAGCACCTCTAAGCGATCTGGCCACAAGCCTCTCTATCTCGTGGGTCCTCCCCTTCGCACCGTTCCTCTCTCTCCTGAAACGGGTGTTTGTAGACCCTGGGAGTAATGAGTACTCAGCATGGATCCAACCTCGAGTCGCATTTCGGGGAAACCACCTCGGCAATCCCTCGTCAGCGGTAACGGTTGCGAGGACCATCGTGTTTCCTTGCTTGTAGAGAATTGAGGCCAAAGCGTTCGGTGTGAAATCAAATTCCACCTCGATGTCTCTCATTTCTTCATTACTACGTCCATCCTGCTGTCCGCCGCTCTTCATCTTGGCCATGGGTGTTCCCATGGCCGACTCGTCATCAATCATTCCCTTCTGGCGTGAGGGGGTCTGAAAGCATCCATTCTCTCGCTTTTGGTTGAAATATACGGTCCTCCGATCAAATCAACACAATATGGTATAGAAGGAAATAACTCCTCAAGAGTCTCTCTGATTGACCTCGGTGATCCAGGCAAATTGACTATCAAACAAGATCCTCTGGTACCTGCAATTTGCCTGGATAGGATGGCTGTGGGCACGTATTTCAGGGATATGGACCTCATTCTCTCACCGAAGCCCGGCAGGACCCTTTCGCAAACGGCCTTTGTGGCTTCTGGGGTGACATCCCTCGGGGCTGGCCCGGTTCCACCCGTGGTCAAAATAAGAGCGCAACCAAGTTCATCGCTCAATTCCATCAAAGCATCCGATATGTCATCGATGTTGTCCGGGACGAGTTTTCTGTGAAATGTAGTAGCCGAGGATAATACTTCGTCGAGGAAGGCCTCGATCTCGGGCCCACTGAGATCCTCGTACTCTCCTGATGCCGCTCGGTCCGAGGCTGTTAGAATTCCAATCTGCACTGGGATTGAGTTGGACATTATTCTCCGGAGAGGTGAATCACGAATAAATCCAGTCAGTACCATCAGAGAATTTGGCAGGCTATGTTCAATAACCGCCTCTATCCATGACATAAACCCAAGGTGAGGTTGTGTCGAGTCTGCCCCAACATGCACATGTCCCCCTCGCATCGTACACTGTACTGATTGGAATTCAATCCACAGAACAGGCTATGGCAGACTCGATGCTCTAGCTTGTAGGAAGTGGTATGTTTGAGTGATGGCAAGTATGAGACAGAGGTAAAGTTAGTTCTTCAAGAGGTAAGCAATGCAGACCCCACAGAAGTGGCCAAGGAATTCGAGAGATACGAAAACGAGTTTTTGATACCACCCAGAGACGCACTCAGGTCGGTAGTCAGGAAATTCATGGAACCCGGCTCAGACGCTGACAAAACGGTTAGTCAACCAGCCATCGTGGCGAAGAAGGTAACAAGGTTCTCGGAGCTGGGGTCAAATGACAGGAATGTGTCAATCGAGGTACTAGTCTCCTCATACAACTCCCGTTTGCAACAAGTAAGGGGCGAAGAAAGGAACATAGGATTCGGCTTTATCGAGGACTCGCCTTGGGAGGGAGATCGAACCAAATGGGAGTACAAGGACTGGGGGAACAAGGCCCAAGACCTTCTCCCGAACTCAATTGTCAGGCTAGAAGGGGTTTCTGTCAACGAGTGGAATGGGAAGAAGTCGATTAACATCAATCAAACATCAAGAGTCTCAGTGCTCAAGGAAGGATCAGGAACACCCCCAGTCCCAACCAGCGAACCAATCACCATAGAACAGGCGTCCAAAGGCGAAAGCACTGTGTCCGTGGTTGCTCGGGTGATTTCAGTTAAACCTGACCAGATTGTCAAAAGAGACGGCTCAGGCACTATCGACGTAGTGAGGGGCAGGGTCGGGGATCAGACCGGCAGCATTGGATTTCTTTCATGGAAGGCACTCGAGGTGAAGGAGGGAGACCTGGTTAAGATCGAGAACGCACAGGTGAAGAGGTTCCGAGAGACCCCAGAAATCAACATCGGCGACTACACCAAGATAGAGCCATACCATGACGGCGCATTCCCGACCAAGGACGACATTCAACAGGAGTCAAAATCGACCATAATGAGCCTCCGTGATGGTCAGAGGGATGTCGATATCGATTTGCAGGTCGTCGATTGGACCGTTCGAACATTCACCACAAAGGAGGGCGAGTCCAGAGAGGTCAGGAGTGGGGAGGTCCAAGATCCAAGTGGAAGGTGCAGGCTAACATCATGGGCGAAGGTTGACCTCCAACCGGGCTCTTTCATCAGGATCCAAAATGCTAGGGTACAGGCATGGCAAGGATCTCCAGATCTGGTGACAGACGGTCCCGATCAAATTGTGGTTCTGGACGAGGCGCCCTTCGGGCCAATCGACTCCTCAAATCACTGGGTCACGGAGGATTTGGATGTCCTTACTTCGGGGGGCTCCAGAAGGGGGATATCAACTACCGGCAGGATTGTTTCGGTGAGGTCGGACTCTGGGATAATCTTGAGGTGCACCAAGGAGGGCTGCCGCAGAGTTCTCAGGGATGGAATGTGCGGCGAACACGGTGAGGTCGAGGGTTCCGAGGACCTCAGGCTGATGATGGTCATTGACTCGGGGGTCTCGAACGCCAGCCTACTTGTCTCAAGGGAGCCTTCGGAGTCTGTAATCGGAGAGTCCTTCCAGGGGATTTCTGAACGAATCAGGGCGAATGGTCCGGAGCCCTTCATGTCAGAATTAAAAGAAAGGTTTCTTGGTCGTCGAGTGACTGTGAATGGACGATCGATAAACGATGATCGTGGATGCATGATCCAAGCTGAGAGCCTCGTAGTGGTGGAGACAAATCCTGTTGAAATCGCTGAGTCGGTGATCGAGAGATGGGAGGTGGTCCTCTGACATTTTCGAATCCAATCAGGGTTGGAAGACAGTCAGCCATCCGTGTCTTCGCACATGAGTACAGAGATGCAACACTCCCTGAACAAGGATCAGGCGAATACGACCCAGGGTTCATGGTCACAAGACTGGGAGCCAAGATTAATCGGGCCTTAATAGCCGGGACTATCGATAGCTCGGAACGGAGGGAGAGTGAGAGTGGCCAGAGTTTCAGATTCAATCTGATTGATGTCACTGGGACGCATAGGGTAGAGGTATCTCCATTCAATCCCGAGCTGCATCCAGAGGCAGAGGAGATCCACGCAAGATTCGAGAGAGGTGACCGATTCATTATGATGGTCGTGGGAAAGCAGAGATCATTCACGACTGAGGATGGAGGTGTTTTCACCTCCTACAATGCACAGGAGATGCGCGAGATAGACAGCCAGACCTATGCCGAGTGGCTGGCGGAGACGGCGGATGCCACGCTACGCCGAATAGACGCCTACGAGAAGGCACTCAATGCCGAACAGAGCATGGCCGGTTTCAGGGGTGCAGGGATTCCGGAGGACCTGGTCGATGGAATGTTGTTGTCCAGAGCCCACTACCCAGATTTTGAGTCTGAGGTCTACATGCTGGATGTGCTCCAAGCACTAAATGCAGCACTCGGCAGGTCTGTTGAAATCGTGAACAGGAGTCCAGAGCCAGTCCCCTTGGACACTGTGGCTGAGGAGAGCCCCCCACAAGATACCGTCAGCGAGAATGGGGGTGCGATGTCACTCGATGACCTGATCATTTCCACCATCGCAGCAGGAGATCGGGGAGAGGGGGTGGATTACGACGCGATAATTAGGGAATGCAGCGTTCAAGGCCACTCACGACAAGATGCCGAGGATGCCATTGACTCCCTCAGGGCAGTCGGAGGTAGAATATCCGAGCACAAGTTCGGATGGTTTAGGTTGACCGAAGTTTGAGGCGATCGACGCGAGCCCTAAGATCTTCGATTCCAGCATGATCGAATCGCTCGTTCAGGGAGGTTATGCCATAGGTCCTGATCGAGGGAGAGTCGCCATGGACCCAATCATCCGCAATGGCTAACGCAGCCCTGTGTATCGCCTCCGATGCATGCTCCACTGTAGTGGGATAGCCGCGAGCATGCATCATCTTCAGGAGAAAACTTGTAGCCTCACGGGACCAAAGCGCCCCCCTCACCAACCCAACGGTCTGGACCATCCTTGCAAAGTCAGAAGGGTTGGAAGCCAAGATTTCCAATCCTGAGCCAAGTCCATCTTTCGGTCCCATCCGGGTCAAAATCTGACGGGCATTTTCCAAAACAGCAGTTGTGGCTTCTCTGACAAAAATCGACTTTTCATTATCATCGTCCTGAAAATTGGTCGTTTTCAGATTCGGCTTTGAGGTGAGTCCACTCCTTCTGAGGCTCCTCTTTATCTTCCCCCATGCCTTGTTCTGACTGTTTAGAACCTCTTCAACCTGGCCGATCAGCAGGGTCCTTGGTCCCTTGGTGGGTAATTCGAGCCGCTTGCACAGCTCAACCAACTCCTCACGACTGGCCAATCCCAGAGTTTCAATCTTCAATTTGTTGACGTCCTGAGTGACATGCAACCACAGCCTCTGACGCCTATCTTTGTGGGAGCCAGATGCCTTAATGCCAAAGATTCTGAGCAAATCCCCGAGTTCTGCATTGCTCTTCGATTGGATGCCCTCCCACGACAAATCAACACTGTGTAAGACGACCCTATGAATCAAGCTGGCCCTAAGCACCTCTACTGACCCCCTCTTGTTGATTCCATGTTTGTCAGCGATCGACCTGAGCCTTTTCAGATCCGCTTGATACAAGCCGTTCAGTGGCTCTCGGCCAATGTTCGGAATGGGCATGTGTCCCGAATGGCAGGGCATCGGGTATGAAACACTGCCGAAATCGGGGGTCATTGGTCAATTCGCCTACTCAACGAAGAAAGCAGGAGACGCTCGCCCCCATCGGGGGTGCTCTGGTTGGGGCTCACTCAGTTTGGTGAACACTGATCTCCATTCCCGGTTCATGGTCACGCATCCGCCGTGAATATTGTCCAGATTGATTACCCTGTCAAGCCTGAAGGTCCTGGTCCCGTTGTCAGAGACGTACTCTATTCGTACCATCAACCTAGTCTCGTCCGGCAACATGTCTCCCTCGGAGTCCCGACAGGCCTGTTCAAGAACGAGATCCCTTGTCGATTCTGCCTGTTGAAGCAGGCTGGATACTGACCGGTGCTTCACGAGCATCCCCATACCCTCGATGATTTCCGGACTTTCGGATCCGAATAGCTCGTTCATCACATGCCATGCGGCTAAACCCTCCTCGCCGCTTAGTTGAGCGAGTTTTGTCTTGGGGTACCCCTCTCTGGTGATCAAAAGTGGCAAATCAATGTAGATCGGGGGTAGGAAGAATGAGCCGCCTGCTTCTTTGGGTTCCGGCCACAGCGCAAATCTCCTGGACTTCAGAACATGCTTGTCATAGGAGTCCCTCGGCAAGGTATACCCATCAATCTCTCTAGAGCTCCTGAGCCCTTCCATCCAAGCCTCCAAGCCTTCCTCTGGCAGGTCGACCTCATTGATCCCGGCCCATGCCTTGGGTGAGAGGACACGGAAGTCACGCCTGAGCCTTCTTAGTTGCCTCCTTACGATTCTTGAGTTGCTCAATAAAATGGAGGCTCGGGGCAGATGCCTCACCCTGTCATCCGAGACCATTACATGGAATGGCCGATTTTGGTTCAGAGCCCCTGAAACAACTAGGCCGTTTGACAGAAGCTGCAACTGATTTCCATGGATCATCCTTGCGGGAATGACAGCAACATCAAGCGCATCTGAAGCGAGCCTTTCGAATGCCTCCCCAAGGTCCTTGAGCTCCAAACAATCCTGCTCAAAGGCTTCTTTTACACGGGAAGCAGTCCAACAAGTTTCGTGATTAAGAAAACCAATCGACTCAGTAGACATCGCGCAACCTCGAAGACACCCGTCGTGCCTCAGGGGCCCGTATGCACAGCCGTTGATATATCCCTCCCCCGCCCACTGGAGCATGAAGGGCATCAATGGAGTACTCGCCCAGAGGAACCTTCGAGAGGTTCAGGGCATAGTAGAAAAAGCCCTGATCGAATATGTCGATGAGCGGTCAGAAGACCCTGCCATGACATACGCAAAGGACATCCTACTTGCTGGGGGCAAACGATTCAGGCCAGTCTTGGGCTGTCTCGCGTACGAGGCAGCAGGTGCAACCTTGGATGATAAGATGCTCAGAACCGCGTTGTCAGCCGAGATAATCCACACTGCGACACTTGTGCATGATGACATCTATGACCAAGCGAAATTGAGACGCGGCAGGCCGACGCTCCACAGCCAACACGGGATAGCCCATGGCATAATATCTGGGGATTACCTCTTCACGCTGGGGTACTGGCTTGGTGCTGAACAAGGTCCAGAGGTAATCAAGGTCCTCGCAGAAACCTGCATAGGTCTCGCCAATGGGGAACTGTTGCAATTTGACCACATCGGCGATTTGGGGACATCCCCCGAGGATTACTACAGGATAATCGATGGGAAAACTGCCGGCCCGATAGCAGGGGGCTGCAAAGTTGCTGGTATGGTAGCAAATGCCGATCAGGAAATCGTAGAGGCACTGGAAAGTTTCGGATGGGAGGTTGGAAGAGCGTTCCAGATGGTTGACGATTTGCTTGACCTGACCGGTAATCCCCGAATGGGAAAGCCTAGGGGGACGGACATCTACGAGGGGAAGATGACCTTGCCGATTATCCATGCATTGACCACATTACACGGAAACAACCGTGAGAACCTTGAGGATGTATTGATGGATTTCAGTGAGGACAGGTGGGACGAACTCATCGAATTGCTCGAAGTCTCAGGTTCCATTGGCTACGTTCGAAGCCTAATTGACTCGCACATCCAGAGGGCCGTAGAGTCGTTAGCCATACTCCCGAACTCGGGCCAGATTGAGTTGATGATCGAATTCGCCAGAAAATCAGCGCTTAGATCCACATGAGGTGACTTGGAATGTCATTTCAAAAGAAATACCAGGTAATCGTGATAGGGGGAGGTCCAGCTGGCTCGACTACCGCGGTATACCTTGCAAAGCGAGGAATAGAGGTCCTCGTCATCGACGGTAGGGATCCGATTGGCACTCCACTTCAATGCGGTGAGCTCGTTCCAAGTAATCAGGAAATGAAGAGGCTATGCCCAAAGGTGCCAGAGGTCGACGACCTCTTTCAAACGCCGGAGAGTGCAATCTGCAGAAATGTTCCAGAAATGCATCTCGTGACCCCATCAGGAAAGAGGCTGAGGTACGATTTCGATGGCTTGGTACTAGATAGAGTCGCACACGATGAGGCGCTGGTTGAGAGAGCGAAGAAAGCTGGTGCGGAGTACCTCGTTGGCGTCAGGGTAAAGAGGGTCTCAGGCAGAGATGCAGTCCTTTCGGACGGTAGGACCATACAAGCCGATATCATCGTCGGGGCCGGGGGGCATCTGGATATTATCAGAAGGACCATGTGGTCTGAGACGTCATTGAATATCCCCGTAAAATTCGCAATAAAGGAGGGCATTCACACCGAGGCACTTGAACTCCATTTTGGCTCTGTTGCCCCAGGGGGGTATGCATGGGTGTTCCCAAAGGACGGGTGCTCAAATATAGGTCTCGGAATCCAGACCAGGTTTGCAAGAGGAGTTAGCCTGAATTCTTATGCAGAGCGCTTCATCGATTCATACAACGGTGATACAATCTATCGTGGAGCAGGCGCACTCCCGATGTCTGGTACGATCTCGTCCTTCTCCAAGGGGAACCACGTAGTTGTGGGAGATGCCGCTGGCATGGTATTGCCCTCAAACGGCGCTGGCATCACCATAGCAATGATCGGTGGGAGAATTGCAGCGAATGCAATAGCGGATCATATACTAGATGGCAAGACCCTCGACGAGTATGACAAGGAGTGGAAACGTCAGATGGGTACTGTCATGGCTAGATCCAAGAGGGCATTTGGGCTCGGTTCGATCTTGTTCAGGCTCCCAGACTGGGTTGTAGACTTGCTGTTCAATCCTATCACTAAACCATTCATCTGGCGTGCTGTGACGTGCAGATCGCTCTTCTCATTGAGGGTCTGAGGGGGCAAGACCCTCCCATATTGTCGCCATGCCCGGAAATATCACCTTCGCTTTGACCTCATCAAATCCGACCTCGTTCAACATTTCCACATAATCTCTGGTCGTTCCGAAATGGACATAGGTCTTTGTTAGCCATTTCCATGGGTGGTCCTCAACGCCACAAATCCACCTTGCATAGCCTCCAACCCAGTACTTCATGTATCCATGTCCAAGCCATCCATGCACAGCGTTTATTTTCGCCGGATCTACAATTACTAACTTTCCTCCGGGTCTTAGCACTCTTAGTGCCTCGGAAAGACCGGCTCTTTTGTCAAACCAGTCACGGAAGGAAAAAAGCGTGCATGCTGCATCGAAGGAATTGTCTGGAAAGGGGAGTTTTTCGGCTGTGCCCTCGACGAATTTTGCCATGGGATCCCCCCGCTCCCTCCTCTTTGCATTGACTCTGGGTTCTGCGGCCTCAAGCATTGCTTGTATAGGGTCAAGACAAGTCAGATTCCGACCCTCCAAAATTTCAGCAAAAGAGCCCGGGCCACAACCAATTTCTAGGATCTCACCATCTGCCGGCAGTCTTGAAGCAACCATCTTCCTCCATCGATCGACCTGCCTGAACGTTGCAAAACGATTGATTTTGTCATAGACCGGTATCGTCGCTTCTAGATTCCTTTGGAGCTCGTTCCAATCGACGTCCCCCATCCCTTCAGCGTCCATGGTGGCTATCCCTGAGAGTGGGGGGTATTTGGCACATTGTGAGGGGCGGGTTGTTGATAGAGAAAATTGTAGATATTGGTCAACATGATATACCCCCTGTTGGTGGCCCCATCTGAACAGGCGGTCATCATGAGTAAGAACGATGTTCTCAAGGCAATTAGGGAAGCAGAATCTGAGGCGACTAAGATATTGGAAACCGCCAACAAAGAAGCTGCTTCGATCGTATCCACCGCGAGAAGTGACGCATCCGAGATAGTCGCAAAAGGTAGGACCAACGCTGAGGCAAAAGCGCAAGCTCTGATTTCCGGCGCCAGGAAGGAAGCCGAAAAAGCAGCAGAAAAGACCAGGAAGGCAGGAAACAAGGAAATCGACAACCTGAAGTCCAATGGTGAGTCAAATCAGAAGAAAGCCGTTGACGCAGTCATAGGATCGTTCACCCAGTAGGTTTCTTCAGTCAGGTGGATAAAATGGTCGGGGAGTACACCAACAAGAGGGTTGGGAGGTTGATTGCCGCGGGCTCTAGATCTCTCATTGACGACGCTGTTAGGGTCATCTCGAGATTAAAAGCCATCCACATGAACGAATATGAAGACGATCAAGAGGGCTTCAACCTCGGAACTCCCTCGGACAACAACGATTCTATCGGCAACCAACTGTCAACCTTCAGGTCCATCGTATCCCAGACGGGTGCAAAAGGCCCATCGGAGGCAGTTTCAATGGACTACGCCAGGGGCACAATAAGCCAAGATTTCACAACCACAGTCGAAAATCTGGTTCATATGTTTTCACGGATTGACCAGATAAAAGATGAGATGAACAACATCTCTGGTGAAATTGAGGTTCTGACTAAACTCGAACCGTTGGGTATCGACCTTGATCTTCTTGTAGGCTACTCATCCATCACAAGTTTTGTCGGAACATGCCTCAAGCCATCCCAAATAACAGACATGAAACTCCCCGAAGGAGTCTTGACAGCCACCAACAACGATATCGTGGCAGTTTTCTGCACTCCTCAACACCAAGCCATGATGTCCTCACTTCTGGAGTCCTCCGGATTTCAACCACTGGAAATCCCCTCAGGCAAAGGCTCAGTGTCCGATCTGATCCAAGACGGTGTGAATGCTCAGACGGAGTTAAGCCAGGAGCTAATTTCGATCGAGACTAAAATTCAGGATTGGACAGAACAACATGGGGCTGAGTTATGTGTCGGACTAGAACTCTTGGAGATGGATTTCTCCGAATCCGAGGCTCCCGTCAAGATCGCAGTCACAGACCATACATTCGTGATCGACGGTTGGGTCACCGATGACAGATCCAAAGAAGTAATTGAAGCCCTGAACCCCTATTGCCAGCACATCGAATACGAACCGGTGAAACCAACGATATTGGATCACCATCACCATGACCATCACTCGTCCGAGCCAAAGCCCCCCGTCGCTTTCGGAGACCACGGGGCCTCCGCGCCAATGGAGCTACTCACCGACGCCATAGGAAGGTCGGACTATGGAAAGATGGATCCGACGGTATTCATGCTGTTCTCCTACCCGCTCTTTTTCGGACTCATGCTGGGTGACATGGCCTACGGTCTGCTAACGATATCCTTGGGCGTCATAATCCGCCGTTCTTTCCCAGAAGACAGTGCAAACCAGCTCACCAGGTATTTCGGGATGCTTCTGATCTACATCGGCACCGCCACGGTCTTCTTCGGATATCTTTATGGCGAATTTGCAGGGTTTGAGTTCCTCCCGCACGCCTATCCGAAATATGCTACCGAAGCTGCCTGCAACTATGAATGGGCCAACGGAGCCTGCTACAAACTCGCAGAGGGGGTTCCAGCCTGGGCCTCTTGGATGACGGCCCTCTATCCAGACGGTGGCAAGATCCACTACGTACTCGAATTGCCATATGATCTAACATTGGCATACCCCTTCCATCGCGTCTCTTCGGACTTGATGAATCTCATCGTCATAGCCATCTACATCGGAGTATTCCACCTGATGGTTGGGTTCGTTCTTGGCGCGATCGACGAATTCAGGGTGGGCCACGGATGGCAGGGAGCCCTGTACGGGAAATTTTCATGGATGATAATAATGGTTGGCGGATTCCTGTTTTGCTATGATTTTTACAAGGAGGACACGATCCACTTCCCCGGCTTAGGATTGGTTTCAATCGGACTAGTTCTACTGGTCGTTCACCTGATGCATGAGGGCCTTCCCCTGGCGATATCCATCATTCTAGCCCCTATAGAGGCCATTGGCCTTCTCTCTTCCACACTTTCCTACATCAGGCTATTCGCTGTCGGCATAGTCGGTGTAAAGATAGCTTACGCCGGGAATGACATGCTCTACTCTGCCGCCGTCGAGGGTTTTCAAGATGGGGGCACTGGAATCCTCATCGGAGTAATAGCCCTGGTGGGATGGTTTGGGGTACAGATGTTTGCATGGGTGCTGGGCCTCGTCAGCCCCAACATACACGCAGTCAGATTACATTTCGTTGAGTGGATGAAGCAATTCTACGTAGCAGAGGGCGAGCCCTTTGAGGCATTCGGCTTCGAAGAGAGATACATCGAGGTGGACAAAACAACATAATATTCCTGCACAGCATGGAAAAAAGGAGGAAAAAAAATGAAGAAAAATATGATGAGAGGAACGAACGCACTGATGGCCCTGACCGCGATCACGATGATTGCATCAGTAGTCACAGCACAGGAAGTAGACAACAGCAGCACGGTCGACGCATACAAGTACATCGGCGCTGGAATAGCACTGGGTCTATGTGGAATCGGAACAGGATACAGCCAGAGCCAGATCGGCGCTGCCGCTGTGGGCATGGTAGCTGAGGGAGGCAACTTCGGTCGAGCCCTTCTGTTTACAGTTCTGCCTGAGACAATCGTACTCTTCGGACTACTAGCGTTCTTCCTCTGAGCAAAACTGCTCAGAAGAAAACGAACGACCTAACGAGGATGTACTATGTCTCTGGATTCGCTCTCAAATCAAATCAAAGCCGAAGCAAAGGCGGAGGCTGAGACGATAATCAAGGCTGCAGAGAAGCAAGCCAAAGGGATACGCAAAGAAGCTGAGGATGAGGCTGCGACCCATCTTGATGCCGCTCTGGCAAGGGCAGAAAAAGACGCAAAGCAGATCTCAGTCGAAGTTGTCGCAAGCGTCAGGCAACAGAATCAGAATGCAACCTTGATGGCTAGGCGAGCTGTTCTGGATGCCGCCTATGATGCAGCCACACTAGCAGTCTCCAAGTCGAATATGAAAGGAAGGAGCAAACTGA
The DNA here is from genome assembly GCA_002505695.1 of Euryarchaeota archaeon UBA487. GTDB lineage: Archaea > Thermoplasmatota > Poseidoniia > Poseidoniales > Thalassarchaeaceae > MGIIb-N1. The sequence continues at coordinate 29,694 of DAVU01000023.1, read as the reverse complement.
TCAAGTCCCTGGTTGAAGATGCGAAGAGTCATGGCCAGAAGGACATGGTACTCCACCCAGTTGAGACCGACAAAAAGGAGATAGAAGGACTGAAACCCGGATTCAAGATTGGAGAATCCGTATCGGGACTGGGAGGCTTCACTCTCGTTTCCTCCGACGGATCAGTTCTATTAGACTACAGGTTCGACTCGCGACTGGACGCGGCTTGGAAGGAATCTCTCGCCGAGGTTAACGATATCTTGTTTGGATGAGGAGGGAAAATATGGCACAGACTCTTGGAAAAGCGAACTACGCTGCATCCTCAGCCCGTGCTAAATCAAGGAAATCATCCCTCATCGACAAAGTCAGAATGAAACAACTACTGCAACAAGACGTCAACGCACTGTCCGCCAGCATTGCAGATTCAGGATACAGACCGGACCTGGATGTGTATGCCTCGCGCCTCGACGGAGCCGAACTGATTGAAGCGGCCTTGTCACACAACCTCGACAGAGATCTAGCAGAAGTCCTCCACTTCTGCACAGGGGCCGTTCGAGACCAGGTGGCAATCTATGCACAGAGATTCGAATTCGCGAACGCGAAGACGGTACTGAGAGCCATCCACAGCGGTGCTGACCTGGACGTTCTGAGAACTGAAATCCTTCCCGAGGAAAATCACAGCAACAAAAAGTGGTTGGAACTTACTACCAAGTCGAAGACACTCGCTGAGGCAATTTACAACATGGGATCAACTCCGTGGGGGAAGGCCCTCTCGAGATTGCCCGAAGGATCCACCTTGCAGGAGATGGAAGACGCTCTAGACAAGGCGTATTATTCGCATGCACTCGACTCGGTCTCCGCCCCCGGCTCTGATTTTACATTGAAGAAGTATCTGAAAACAGAAATCGATCACAAAAACATCATCAACATACTCAGATCGATCCGGCAAGGAATCGACCAAGATACAATGGCCAAGATCATGATCCCGGGTGGGCGATCCATATCCAAGGAAACACTTGCATCGATGACCAAAGAGAAATCCTTGATCGACGCGATAGAGACACTTGTGAAAAAGTCTCATGGTTTCGACTCACGTGGGCTCTTGGAAGCCATTGAGGCCTCTGAGGAGGGAACGCTCGACCCGGTGATCCAACTACTCGTAAAGAAACGAGATGCACTACTGTACAGCATGTCCCACAGAAGTCCTGTTTCCGTGCTTCCCGTCGTGCATTACATTGAAAGCAAAACCCACGAGGTTCAGAACCTTCGTTTACTCGTCAGAGGCAAAGCAGCTGGCTTATCAAACGAGGTAATCAAGGAGCATATGAGGTGATTTAATGGAAATTGTTGTGATAGGGTCTCATGAATTCACATTGGGTTTCCAACTCGCTGGCGTTACCCGCCTGCATCACCCCTCGACAGAAAAGGAGATGGAATCAACCATTAACGATTTACTGAAAGATTCAACCGTCGGCATAATCGTCGTCGACAACTCAGATCTCGCCCAACTCTCGGAAAGACTCCGAGAGAGGATCGCAGAGAGCATTACGCCGACTGTACTGGGCATCGGGACTCAAGAGGATAACACCTTAAGAGAATCAATAAAATCAGCACTAGGTGTTGATTTGTGGAAATAAAAAAATACGGAAGTGAAAAAATGAGCAAGAATGAAGGAGTCATCTATCGAATATCTGGACCTGTTGTAACCGCTACGGGTATCGAAGCAAGAATGTATGAGGTTGTCAGGGTGGGCAATGAGAAACTGATGGGGGAAGTAATCGAGATCCACGGGGACCAATCCGTGATCCAGGTCTACGAGGACACATCCGGAATTAGGCCGGGGGAACCTGTGTTGAGCACCGGGCAAACCCTATCAGTGCAACTGGGCCCAGGCCTGCTAACTCAGATTTATGACGGGATTCAACGGCCCTTGCAAACTCTCGAGGAGGTCATGGGCGTATTCATCACGAGGGGTGTTGATGCAGATGGCCTAGACCTCGAGAAGAAATGGGACTTCGTCGCAACAGCCTCGAAGGGAGATGACGTTCTGGGCGGCCAAGTTATCGGAACCGTCCAAGAGACAGACACTATCACACACAAGATAATGGTGCCACCAAAGGCATCTGGAAAAATCAAATCCATCAAATCAGGAGATTTCAACGTCACTGAGACGGTATGCACCCTAGAGGACGGTACCGAAATCAAGATGATGCAGGAATGGCCAGTTCGTCACCCTCGCCCTTTCTCACAGAAATACGCACCTGACACTCCGTTGGTCACTGGGATGAGGATTCTTGACTTCCTGTTCCCGCTCGCAAAGGGTGGAGCAGCCGGCATTCCCGGTCCATTCGGCTCTGGAAAAACGGTCACTCAACAATCCTTGGCGAAGTACTCCGATGCCCAATTGGTGGTCTACATCGGTTGTGGGGAGAGGGGCAATGAGATGACTGAGGTTCTCGACGAATTCCCTCACCTCATCGACCCAAATACGGGCAAGCCATTGATGAACAGGACAGTGATGATTGCCAACACATCCAACATGCCAGTTGCGGCCAGAGAGGCCTCCGTGTACACTGGAATCACGATCGCTGAATACTTCCGCGATCAGGGCTACGACGTCGCTCTTATGGCTGATTCCACCAGTAGATGGGCCGAAGCAATGAGGGAGATATCCAGCAGGCTCGAGGAAATGCCCGGAGAAGAGGGATACCCAGCCTACCTTTCCAGCAGGTTGGCCGAATTCTATGAGAGGGCTGGCAGAGTCGAGACGCTAAATGGGGAGGATGGATCTGTGACCGTCATAGGAGCGGTTTCACCTCCTGGCGGAGATATCTCGGAGCCAGTGAGCCAAGGCACACTCAGGATCGTCAAGGTTTTCTGGGGATTGGATGCAGGTCTAGCGAGGCAACGGCACTTCCCAGCAATCAATTGGCTGAGCTCATACTCATTGTACCCACAGAGCCTAAATCAGTGGTTTAGGGATAACATAGCAAGCGATTTCCCCGAGGTCAGAACTCAAATCAGTGCACTTCTGAAAGTTGAGGCTGAGTTGCAGGAAATCGTACAACTGGTGGGATCAGACGCTCTCCCAATGGATCAACAGCTCACACTCGAGGTTGCGAGGATGATCAGGGAATACTTCCTTCAACAAAATGGATTCGATCCCATAGACGCATACAGTGGAGTACAACAGCAATACGCAATGGCACAGGCAATTCTCACATTCCAAGAGGAAGCCAAGAAAGCAATGGCAGCTGGGGCGAGATTGCAGGATGTGGTGAACGTCCAATCACGCACTGAGTTGATGAGAGCCAGATTCGCTGAGGGGTACTTGGATAAGATCGGTGGCCTCGTTGAGGCCATGGTGGCAGAAATTGCTGCTACGGCGGAGGCCAATTGAAGGAGGGATCATGAATGACAAGCAAGGAATACAAGACAATTACAGACATCAAGGGACCACTGGTCTTCTTGGAAAAGACCGAACCCGTTGCCTACGGTGAGATTGTTAGCATTAGGCTCAGTGACGGCTCTGAAAAGAACGGACAGGTCCTCGACACATCCGACGACATGGTGGTCGTACAGGTTTTCGAGGGCACCGAGGCAATAGACAGAAAGGCAGGTGTGAAATTCCTCGGAGACGTTTTCAAACTTCCAGTAAGCAAGGGCCTAATCGGCCGTATTCTCGATGGGGCCGGTCGACCAAGGGATGGTGGCCCAGAGATCATCGCAGACGAAAACGCAGACATAATTGGAGCAGCGATCAACCCCTATTCGAGGCAGTCGCCACACGATTTCATACAGACTGGCGTAAGCGCAATTGACTGCTGCACGACATTAGTTCGTGGACAGAAGTTACCAATCTTCAGCGCGTCTGGACTCCCGCACAATGACATTGCATTGCAGATTGCCAGACAGGCAAAGCTCAGAGACAGCGATGAAGAGTTCATTGTGGTTTTCTGCGCCATGGGAATAACCGCTGAGGAGTACAACTTCTTCAGATCAGATCTCGAGAGGACCGGTGCCCTCGAGAATGCGGCACTGTTCGTCAATCTAGCCGACGATCCGGCAGTTGAGAGGCTGATCACCCCCAGACTAGCTCTAACCGCTGCCGAATACTTGGCCTTCGAGCATGATTACCACGTTCTCGTTATTTACACAGACATGACGAACTATTGTGACTCTCTGAGGCAGATTGGTGCCGCAAGAGAGGAAGTACCGGGGCGACGAGGCTACCCCGGCTACATGTACACAGATCTCGCAATGTTGTACGAGCGGGCTGGAATTGTAAAAGGGAAGAAGGGCAGTATTACTCAATTCCCAATTCTCACAATGCCAGGTGACGACATCACCCACCCCATCCCTGATTTGTCTGGCTACATAACCGAGGGCCAAATAGTAATTTCAAGGGAGCTGCACCAAGCTGGAATATACCCGCCGATCAACGTCCTCCCCTCCCTATCCAGGCTGATGGGATCCTGTATAGGCGAGAAGACAACCAGGGATGACCACAAGAAGGTCAGCGACCAGATGTACGCAGCATATGCCCAAGGCAGAGAACTTAGGGGATTGGTTGCGATTGTCGGGGAAGATGCTCTGAACGAAAGGGACCTTCAACTCCTTAAATTCGCCGACATCTTCGAAGACAAGTTCCTCAGGCAGGATCGAGATGAGGACAGAACTATCGACGAGACATTGAATCTCTGTTGGGAACTCATGACCAACATAGACACAAAGTATCTCGTTAGATTGGATCAAGAGTTGATCGAGAAGTATCACCCTGAAGAGAAGAAGGCCTGATGTCACTCAAAACACAAAAGGAGATGATTAGATGGCTCTGGATATCAAACCGACCCGAAGCGAATTAATCAACCTAAAGAGAAGAATCAAACAGACTCAGAATGGGTACAAACTCCTGAAAATGAAGAGAGACGGTCTATTCCACGAATTCAGAATGTTGCTAGCGGATATGATAAAGGCGAGAGAAGACTTGCTTTCGACTTACAGAGAAGCAATCAAGTCAATCAGCCTAGCGAGCAGCATCGAGGGGGCCCTCCCAGTGAAGAGCACTGCGATTGCCATTGCGACAAGGCCAGAAGTGGAGGTCTCGAAACGCAATATCATGGGCGTCGTGGTTCCAAGTGTCACCGGTGAGCACCTTAGTTCGACCATACAAGAACGCGGAATTGGGCTAATTGGGGGATCAGCCTACATAGACGAGGCCGCAGACGCTTACTCAGACCTCATTCAGAACATCGTCAAGGCGGCCGAGATGGAAGCCACTCTGAAAAAGCTACTCGCAGAGATCGAATCAACAAAGAGGAGGGTGAACGCCCTTGAATTCAAGGTCATTCCCGAGATGAAGGAGGCTCAGACTTTCATCCAACTCCGGCTCGAGGAGATGGAAAGGGAAGAAACCTTCAGGCTCAAGCGCTTCAAGAATAAATGACCCATATTCCTCATCAGAAAAACACGCCATTGAAATGATCCCCCCGATTGAGGGAAACGGGGAGAGTACTTGGATAGCCAGAATACCATCACTATTCACAAAAGGGAATGGTCCCGTACTGAGTCCATCGAGCGCATAGCATCGAGATTCTTCATCATAGGGGAGGAATCCACTGGGCGCTTTTCATGGGTGGTGGAGGCAAGGTCAGGATTCTCAAACAACGATGCAATCACTGAATTGAATGCGGAGTTGAGCGAACTGGGTTTGATTGGAACAATCAGCAAGTCAGATCCACCCGTGCTTTCCATAGTTGAACGATCCTATGGATCCGGTATCCTCCCAAACTGGCAGATCGCATCAGTCTGGTCTTTCTCCGTCGTCATGATGTTGTTTGCAGGTAGTGCATGGGCTACAAAAGTCGGTGCGGCTGGAAATCCATATGCCCAGTCCGCACTCTTCTACGCATTTCCCATGACATCAGTATTGCTCTTAGCGAGCGAGGTCAAGCGAAGATTAAACAAAAAAGCAGGGATAAATTCTGGCCACCTAATCCCCCTGGCAATGCCTCAGATTTCCTCGTTTTGGTGGCCATTCGGTCTATTCGGACTTTTCAGCCAGAGGAATCCTGAACATACATACATCCCATCCAGGAGGCAGCTTGCCAGAATCGAGATCTCAGTCCCCGCAATCCTATTTGTTTCGGGTCAACCATTGATTTTCGCGGGCTTGATGATGACGCCATCTACGCCGCCAACTGACCTGTCAACCGCCCCATTGGCATATTATGGAAGTATAGCCCCAAACCTTGCTTCCTCCCTCTTCATCGGACCTGATCTCGCGATCAGGCTTCAATGGATCCACCCTATAGGCTTAGCCGGCTTGTCCTTGAGCACAATAGCCTGGTTGTTGATGCTGCCAATCCCCGGACTTCCCGGGGACAGGATACTCTCCGCAATATTAGGCAGGGATAGGCACATGGACATGACCACCCAGAACATACTGTTCGTCCTTTCCCTTGGGGCGTTGATCAGCGTATTCGTGTCCACCGAGTTCATTCCTTGGTTGGTGATAGCTACCATCGCTTGCATGCGAAGATTCGGCAATGACCAACTCAGACCGCCCATGGTGATCAACATGTCAAAGGGCTTCCCGAGGGAGTCATTGGAACGGTATACCACAGCAGCCGTCGTGATCCTGCTACTAGGTCTGCCAGGGGCGTTGCCAGCATCTGAGTTTGAGGGTTGGGAAGAGGGGCTAGACAGATCAGCGTGGCCTTCCAGCATATTGGTTGACGAGGTGCAACAAATCGAAATCTCCCTCTCCCCGATAGGCGCCGAAGTGCTTTCGGGGGAGATTTACTTTGAAATCGACGACCCCTCGAACTCAGGGTGGGAGATTCTTGGGTCGAACGGAGATTCAATTCTCTACTACCGATTTGATGGTGTGATGCAGAGCGAAGAAGGCAGCATTCTACTCAATATTCAGAAGAATATGTCGAGTCTGATACCTGCACACCCTGCAAGGATAATCATGACCGTAGACGACGGTAAGACCATTTCTCAGAACCAAATACTGGTCACTGCCCCGTCGGGGAGCTCCCCATTCTCGTCATCCTGGATGATGGCTACGAACTCTAGCGTTGCCTGCCTTGACATTGAGACCACCTCAGGCGATTCAGGCACATGGTCAGTCAACGACCCATTCTGGACCTCGGAGGATATGACAATAGAAGAGGGAACAAGAAGTAACTTCTGCATCACCCCCTTGCCAGGTGCAATCGAGGGTGCTGAGAGGGATGAGAGGAGAAGGGCCTTGGGGCCTCTGATCACCTTTACCCCGGATGTTGATCCGGAGAATGATACCAAGCATTGGCAACTTCCAATAACTGGATCTGAGCCATGGATCATTGCCTCAAATAAGGCAATCACCGTTCCAAGTTGGATGGCAGTACCTAATTCCACGATTATTTACGGATCTGATGACACATACCCAAGTTGTGTGTTAACTGAGACGCAAACCCCCCACACCTTCGCAGGTGGAAGTTTGAATTGGTCAATAGAAACATCTCCTCTCAAGCTGCCAAATGAATCGGTCGAGATCAATCTCAGAGTGCCCCAAGAGGGATGGATTGCGGTCTGTGATGGACTTGAGTTCATTGAATCCCTGAGGATAAGGGATGGGCCAGACGCCATGTTGGAACTGTCTCCCATGGGCGTCGCCATTCAATACGAAAGCATCGTGATAATTAATTCTGAAAATGTGACATTGCCGCTCTTGAGGGATTGGTCAGGAGATGCTCCTTCATTGGACATTTGGAGTGTAAGCGCACCTGACATTTTGAACCAAAACCAGTCAACATTAGTCACAATAACATCCGAAAAACAAGAGGGTCTACACAACATATTCTGGATCTCAACGACCAATGAGGCAGTCGTCCTGAATTTTGCAACTAGGTGTACTCTGGGAGGCTGTGGCTGATGAGAATTTGTGTTCTTGGAACCGGGTCGATCGGGAGCCTGATTCTGGGGGCTCTTTGTTCCACAGAACATGATTTGGTGGCTGTCTCTAGAGGCGAGACCGCCATGAGACTCAGCACAGAGGGGCTCGTCATCCATAGACACGATGGGCCAATTGACATGATACCTCCAACAAGGTTCTCAGTCATAGATACAGACGTTCAGGAGACGTTGCGGGGGAATGTCGAAAACTCAGATTTTGCGATAATCTGCGGGAAGTCAGGGGATACGTACGACCTAGCTAGACTCTCGTCAAAACTCCTCTCAACAAAGGGGATCGCGCTCACCGTCCAGAATGGCCTGGGGAACTATGAGACCATAAGGGATATTCTTGGCTCTCACAGGTCCATGGGCGGCTCCACTACACATGGAGCTTGGAGGGATCAAGACGGAGCGGTTCATTGGAAGGGATTCGGAGAGATGGCCATCGGTTCTGGAGAGAGCGATCCTCGTGAGGATGAATTGTCAATCCTGAGTGCACTCGTCTCCGCAGGATTGAACCCTCGCTGGACAGTAAAACTCCAAACCACAATTTGGACGAAAGCGATGATCAACGTGGCCATAAATCCGATCTGTGCCATCGCTGGGATTACGAATGGAGACATCGAATCCAATCCGAAATTACTTTCCCTATCATTCGAAGCAGCAAATGAGGTGGCTTCCGTCGGTCATGCCCATGGTGTCGACATGTCTGCTCTGGACATCGAGGAAATTGTATTGGGCGTGATCAGATCAACCTCTGAGAATAAATGTTCAATGCTTCAGGATGTGATGGCTGGTCGACCGACAGAAATTGACCAACTATGTGGCAGGGTAACTGAAATCGCCGAGACCCAAGGGATACCTGCTCCAGTAAACACCACATTACTTGCCCTCATCAAAGGTATAGAGGCAACGAATCGTTAGACTTTCACTCCAGATCTATGTTGAAATGGAGGCCGACATTCTCCTCCCTCCTCATTGAGGCATCAGTTATCAGATCAGCGCATATGAGAAGATTCCTCAACTCCACAAGCTCCCTAGTTGGGAGGCTGGAACTCCAGATCTTCTCAAATTCGACTCTGAGGTGATCAATTCTACGACGAGCCCTAGACAGTCGAGAATTACTCTTCACGAGTCCAACGTCCCTTGTCATGGTGTTCCTTAGTGCTGATAGATCTGTGCCCAATGGTGCATGTTCCACCAGTCGGGATAAACCATCAGCCCTCCAAACAGGTATTTCCAAGAAATCAGTAGAGTTCGAGACATAATTTTGAACGTGATTGGCGCACCTCTCTGCATACACCACAGCCTCCAAGAGGCTGTTCGATGCCAATCGATTCGCCCCATGAAGGCCTGTTCGTGCGGTTTCTCCAATAGCGTAGAGTCCAGGTATTGGCACTCCGTTGTTCTGGCACCTCCCAAACCTGTCAACTGAAACACCTCCCACCAGATAATGAGCGGCAGGGCGCACGGGTATTGGATCCAGCCCGAAATCAATTCCCAGACTCTCAAGCTTCCGGCATATGGTTGGGAATTGTCTTCGTAGCTCATTACTGTCCAAGTGTTCGGTCACCAACAACACATGGCTCTCACCACTAATTTTGAGTTGCATGTCAGTGGCTCTCGCAACTACGTCCCTAGTCCCTAGACTTCCCAGTGGCGAATATTGCTTCATGTAGGACCAATCAACTGGATCCCCCCCCTTCGATCGCCATGAATCATGCCCTTCTTTCGTCATCAATACGGCGCCATGGCCGCGCATGGCCTCTGTGATGAGGAACGGCCTGTCGACTCCATACAGTGATGTTGGGTGAAATTGGACAAATTCCATGTCTGAAATATCGGCTCCACACCTGTGTGCCATGGCCACACCGTCGCCTGTTGACACAGTCGGATTAGTCGTCGATTTGTACAACATTCCACATCCTCCGGTTGCCAAGATAATTGACTTCGCCTGAATCTCCATCACCGTGCCATCTGATATTAGGCACCAGATACCACAGATTCCGGAACTCGGAATACCATGCTTACTCTGTACCAAGTCTATTGCCATCCAATCCTCATTTATTTTCAGGCCACCAAAGCCTTCGCTCGTTGCCGCTAGCTCGAGCGCTTGCTCTATCTCGGCTCCAGTACGATCTTTGGAGTGCAGGATCCTAGGCTCTGAGTGCCCGCCTTCAATTGCCTTGTGATAGTTTTGGGAGTCACCGTCGAATCTTACCCCGAAGTTCACCAAGTCGGCAATCCTTTGTGCGGCTTCGACAACAACTGACCTCACTACTGACTCATCGCATAGCCCCTTCCCAGACGAAATTGTGTCCTGAACGTGTGCCTCGATGGCCATCTCGTCAGCAGGGTCCAAGACTGCTGCTATACCACCCTGAGCCCAGTTTGTAGATGACGATTTGATCCTACTTTTCGTCACAACAAGGACAGATAGTCCCCTTTGCGAGCATCTCAAGGCGGTGAACAAACCTGCAATACCAGATCCGACAATAACTACGTCGTACTTCATATCATGCCACCCTCCCTGGTCTGGGGCAGGGACCACCATGAATTGAACCTTGGCAAACACGCATCGGGTTTTTCAAATAAGCATAATAATCGACACGCTGCGCCCTTGTGGATACTCAATGTTGATAATGTCATTCAACGCGCACTCCCACCTGAGGCGGCGAAAAGAACCGCTTCGTGGTGCTTGATATGAGGCTGATGAGAATAGACGTGCTCAATTTCAAGTCATTCGGTGGAGAGGTGACCATCCCTTTCCAATCAGGCTTCACCGCAATAACAGGGCCAAACGGGTCTGGAAAGTCAAATTCCGGAGATGCGATTCAATTTGTACTCGGAACTAGATCTACGAAGGCCCTAAGGGCTGAGAACCTCAAGGAGCTAATTTTCAATGGGGGAAACAACAGTAGGGCAGCCAAGAAGATGTCCGCAACACTGACCTTCACCAACCCTCAGAGGGAGGATGGTACGCGACAGCTTCGAGTAGATACCGACGAGGTTGCGTTCACAAGGTCAGTCAGGTTGACAGAGAAGGGCGAACCAAAGTCTGAGTTTAGAATAAATGGAGAGAAAACGACTTCCGGGGAGTTCAGACGCATATTGAAGGAGGCGGGCCTCAGAGGGGACGGGTACAACGTAGTTTTGCAAAACGACGTGACGACACTCGCTACGATGACTGCCCATCGAAGACGTGCGATACTGGAAGACGTAGCCGGCGTCACAGCATATGATGATGACATCCGAAAAGCATCCAGCCAGAGAAAGCAGGTTGAGAACTCGATGGAGACAATCGATTTGTTCGAGGCTGACCAGAAGAAACAGTTGGAAAGCCTGGGGAAGGAAAGGGAGCAAGCCCTCAAATTCAGGGAGCTTAAACAAGAGTTAGATCATAATAAGGCAATGATTTCCAAGTGCAGGTATCTTGCCAAGGTCCATGAGATCAACGCGCTACTTACCGAACAACAAGAATACAGAACTCGATCGTCAACACTTCTCGAGGAGGCCAGGAGGAAGGAGCGGGACCTCCTCAGATTGGAGGACGAGCTTTCCGAGATTGGGCGTCAGATAGATTCCCTTTCTACAGGTGAAAACAAGAAGATTATCGACAAGATGCGTAAGTTAGAGGTTGAAATTGAGAGGGCAAAGGACAGGATAAGTGACCTCAACGCATCCTTGGACGAGGCTCAGGCTGATCTAGAGTTCAACGAGGACGAGATCGAAAGAGTGGATAAATCAATACAGGAACATCAGACATCTAAGGCCGCTGCTCTGTCGGAAATCACGACAGCCGACGAGGAAATTGAAAAGTCGGATAATGCAATAAGAGAAGCAAAGGAAATCCTAGAAACTGGGAGCAAAATCCAATTAGACCTCAGTCGAGCTCTAGGAAAGGCAAACGATGCAGTAACAAAGGCACAAGATGAGCATTCTGCGTTGACGCTGGCATTTGACAGAGCGGACCAATCGGTGACCCTATCAATAGAGTCCGTGGTACAATTGGAGGAGGACTACGAACAAGCAACTCTACTAAGAGACGATCTTGAAATTCACGGGGAGGACATGAAGATTGAGTCCGATCGTGAAGATCCCGCGAAAATGGGCGAGGAACTGATACGCCTCAGAAAAATCGAGGCTCGCCTCAGGGAGGAAAGAGATCGGGCAGACTCTAGGCATCGCGAATCTGAGATGAGATTGGAAAAGGCCAGAGCGAGAATTGAAGCCCAAACTCATGGGTCAGCGGGTGTGGCAGCAGCTCTGACGAAACTTAGACAACAAGGACTCATCAGAGGAATACTCGGTTCCATAGCCGAACTAGCCACGCCCAAAGATCAGTCTCATTCAGACGGCATAGCGCTCGCATTAGGTGGTGCGATGAGGAGCATAGTCGTTGAGGACGATCAAGTCGCAGCAGATTGTATCTCATGGTTAAAGAAGAATGGCGGTGGAAGGGCTACATTCTTGCCCTTGAACCGTCTTGGAAAACAGAGGCCACAAGGAAGATCGTTGATGGTCGTTAGGAATCCAGGCGTGATTGGATTCATCCATGAGTTGCTGGATTACCCCGAAGAAATAGAGAATGCCATTCTACTTGTGAGCAGGAGTACCCTCCTCGTGGAGAATTTGGATGTGGCCAGGAAGAACATGGGAGGCGTCAGAATGGTCACCATAGACGGATCCGTAGTCGATGGAAGCGGAGCAATGACTGGCGGATCATCACTAAAGACGGCACCGAAATTTGGATCCTCTGACCCTACAATCTCTCTCAGGCCTCTTGAGAACGAGGTCAATGAAGCCAGCTTAGCTAGGGCAACAGTTGAAGTCGCCCTCAGGGATGCAAGGGGTTCCATGCAAGAGCTCACTGACAGAATAGCGGAAATCTCCGGGTCGGGCACTGAGACGAAATTAAGAGAATGGAGAGCCGATCTCGATAGGGCTGAGAATGATGTCAAATCACTCGCATCGCGATTGAGAGACGCCAGGACGGATCTGGAACGCTCCGAGGCTGCCAAGAGAACCGCCGAGGCCGATCTCCATAATTCAAAACAGAACCTTGAGAATGCGGTCACCAGCAGGAATGAAGCAAGTGAAAAACTACTACAACAATCCCCCGACCATCTATCCAAGACATTGTCCGAGGCTGAGATGGACAGAGGCAGGGCTCAGATCGCCCGCCAACAGGCTGTGAACAACGTGAGTTCCGCGGATGTCAGCCTCGGCGTTCTAAACAACAGGATGAACGAGCTAAAGAGCAAGAATGACAGACTCGCCTCGCAGAATGAATTCTGGAAAACAGAGATCAAGAGTATAGAGATCCAATCAATTGAATCTGAGCAGGAGCTTGTCGAGCTGAGGTCCAAGGCACAACATGCGAGTGAGGAAATGGGGATTCTCTCTAGAAGGAGAGACCAGATAATTGAGGAGCGAACTCAAGCTCGATCTGAATCCCAATCACGCAGGTCGGAAAGAGAGAGAATCCATGTCACCATAGAAGCAATAGACAGCGGCATTGGGGTTGCAAGACATGCGGCCAAGGAACTGGAGGAGGCTCTAATCGCACAGGGCATAGAGATCCCTTCTATGAATTCAGACGCACCCCCGTTGGCAGAGGTGGAGCGCAACATATCGAGGTTAGAGAGAAGGTTGGATAATCTAGGGGGTGTAAATATGCTCGCAATAGAGCAATACGATGAGACTGCGAAGCGTATTGACCAACTAATCGAGGACGGTTCCACGCTCAGAAAAAGAAAGAACATGCTCGTAGAAATCGTTGAAAGGTTAGAATCTGAGAGAAAGAGAAGGCTTCTGACGGTATTCGAACATATAAATCGAAATTTTTCGCGTGTCTATGCAATACTGCAGCCCGGCGGGAACGGTAGGTTGAGGCTGGAAAATCCCGAAAGCCCATTTGATGGCGGCCTAGAGATGGATTGCGTACCTCCTGGCAAGAGCCAGAAGACTCGAAGATCCCAATTGTCGGGAGGAGAGAAATCAATGGCGGCCCTCGCTTTGGTTTTCTCGATACAGGACTTTGAACCAAGCACATTCTACTATTTCGATGAGGTTGATCAAAATCTCGATCCATTCAATTGCCAGAGAATCGCCATGCTCTGTCGCCGGAGGAGCGAAGCAGCTCAGTTCATCATGGTGACTCTTCGAAAGGTCAGCCTTTCCATGGCCAATCACCACATCGGAATAACCCATGCCGGGGACGGAGTGAGTCGGAGAATCACCGATTTCAACAGGGAGGCAGCGCTTGCCCTTGGGGAGGCCTTCGAGAAAGAAATGGAGGCTCAGGGACCACCATCCACATCAGAGATGCTACCGGACGACTTGCCCCATCCATCCAACAGGCCAGCACTGCCTGACGCATTGCTCACCCCTCCCTCCCTAGAGGGCGTAATGGGTCGCGCCGGAGTAGAATTGGATGCCTCCGATCATGAGAATGACCCACTCGGTAATTTGAGAGACCGCGCTGAGGCCGTTGATGATGGTAGCCAAAGGGACATACCAGCATCACTGGATGAGACTGTAGGAGAAGGCCGAGGAGTGGAAGAGGCAGCTACGAAGGAGCAGGAGGCCGGATGAGCCCATGGGCGTGTTGGATGCAAAATCACTCAGGGACGACATCATCGCCACCCTGATCGCCACAGACATGGACCTTGAGACAAGTGAGTACTTGGATCGGATACTCGAACTCTCTGAGATGGAGGAAGCCGAGCACCAGTTTCTCAACGATCCGTTCGATAGGTCTGTTGCATTAGTACTGCAACTCTTTCAGAACAAGGATCTCGATCCATGGGCAGTTGACCTGTCAGCATTTTTGGAAATGTTCACTTCAAGGATAGAGCAATCAGAACACGTAGACCTACCGACCTGCGGAAGACTGATCAGAATGGCATGGCAGGTCCTCCGTGGACAAGCAGAATCTCTTGTCGAGAGGCAACACGATGAGGATCACGACGATGAGGAATGGCTTTACGATGGCGGATGGGAGTCTGATTACGATGACGACGCGTACAATTTCTCTGTGGGGGTTATCACTGGCTCCCAAAGAGAGAACCTACCTGGAATGTTCGAGGGTAGGATTCAGAGGGATGAGGGCAGGCCAGTCACTCTTGGGGAACTACTCCTAGGTCTGAAGGCAGCAAGCAGGATATCTCAAGAAGAGAATCTGAGAATGAAGATTGCCGAGGAAAGGAGGGAAGCCCTCGAAACTGCCAGAGCTAGGTTCAGCGGCAGCCTCCATGTGGAGGATTTGGAGGGGGACATTCGCAGAACATGGGAAGCAATGAGGATGCGAGCAAATCCTAAAACCGGCTCATGCACCTTATCTTCTGTCTCAGAGGAGCTTGCAGAGAGGTCTATGGAGAGAGGAACCTCCCGGGATGAGGCAGATGCAGAAGCCCAAGTTGCAGCAATGGTAGCAGCATTGTTCCTTGTAAACAGAGGATATGCCAGCATACGCCAGGAAGATGGCATGGATGGGAAGGTGATACTTAGTGACTTACATCCAGAGGAAAATGACTTCGACATTCTATCGGAGAGGCTTCATCCCCAAGAGAAATTAGTGGAGGATTGAAAATGGAAAATGATGCCCTCCCTACTGTTATCGAGGCAATTTTGTTTGGATCTGGACGTTCAATGACAGTATCTGAGATCGCCCTGGCGTCCCAATCAGACGAGAGTGATGCCGAAATAGCGCTCAGGGGACTTAAATCCACTCTCGCTAGACGGAAGTCCGGGGCTTTGCAAATATCTGAGATATCTGGTAGGTGGATAATGGAAGTGAAACCATCATTAGCCAATAAAATGCCGGGCAACGTAAGGCCGGACATTCCTCAAAGACTGATGCCTACTGCCGCCCTGATAGCGTACCATCAGCCTATGGCCCAATCCACACTGGTTGAAATGCTGGGTCAAAGAGCATATGATCACGTCAGGGAGCTCTCAAGCATGGGTCTAATCAGCCGGCGAAGAGATGGGGCCACTAGACGTTTAATGACCACAAGAAGATTTGCAGAATACTTCGGAGCACCAGAAGTAAGATCGGACAAGGTAAGGAGTTGGTTCAGGCAACAGGCGAAAGAGGCTGGCATGACTGGGACAGAATTGGCCGAATCGCTAGGCGATGGGCAAACGAAAATCCAAGATTATACTGGCAGGGATTCAGAAGAAGAATAATCAGGACCTTACACTCTCCAACGCAGCAACTACCGCAGCCATGGTTATTCTTTCTCCACTGGACCTCACAATCTTGGAGACTTGCTCTATTTCGTCTTCATCGGCTCCGGCGGCCGCAGCCATATTCTGTAGGTGTAATTTCATATGGCCAGCTTGAATTCCGACAGTTGCCAGTGCCCTCAGAGCACCTAAGTTTTGAGCCAGACCTGCGGAGGCCATGACCTTCCCCAACTCGTCGGCGGTTTCAACACCCAATAGTGCCACATTTGCCTTTGCGCCCGGGTGTATCCTGATTGCACCGCCCACCAATCCTACTGCCATGGGCAGTTCTATGGATCCAACTAGGTTTCCTTCCTCATCCATGGACCACTCAGTCATAGAGCCATATGTTGAGTTCTTATTGCCAAAGGCTGCATAGGCATGAGCTCCCGATTCTATCGCACGCCAGTCCTGTCCACACGCGATTGCAACCGATGAAATAGCATTCATTATGCCTTTATTGTGGGTTGTTGCCCTAAACGGATCAGCAGCTGCGAAGTGGTATGCTTGAATCACCCCATTAATGACCTCTGACCCCTGTTGCGGGTCTTTCCCATTATCAGACATCTCTTCGGGAGTGAACGTTGCAGAGATCCTTGCGAGCCTGTGAACTGCGAGATTGCTAATTATCCTCAGTATTACAGTCCCACCCGTCAACTCTTCTATTTTCGGAGCGACAGTTTCCGCCATCGTATTGACAGCGTTGGCGCCCATTGCATCCCTACAATCTACGAGAATATGGACAATCAGCATATCACCAGAATTAGTCTTTATCGGTCGTGCTTCAATATCCTTGCAACCACCTCCAAATTTTACAAGGATGGGATCTACCTCATTGCAGATCTCTATTATTTCGTCTCTGGAGGACAATACGGACGATCGACCATCATCCACATTCTCCATCCCAACAACTTGGATTTGCCCAATCATCACCGGATCATCGTTCTTAGATCTGAATCCTCCATTCTTCAGACATCTCTTGGCCATATTGGAGGCTGCTGCAACCACGCTAGCCTCCTCAACCACGAAGGGTATGGCATAGTGCTTGTCATCGATAACGAAATTGGTAGCCACTCCAATCGGAAGTGAATATGTTCCAACTACGTTCTCGATCATCCTATCTGCAATCCCCATCTCAAGCATTCCTGATTCCCAAGCATCCACGTGTTCTTTGGTCAGTCCTGCAACCTCAGCGAGCTTCTCTCTCCTTTCTTTTGGTGTCAGGCGGTGAAAACCCGGCATTCTACTGTCCTCTATCGGCATTGTTGGTGGCAGTGGTGATAGGGTTGTAAGTGATGCGGAAAATATCATGAAAAGAGTTCTAAATTTAGGAAAATTAAGGCAAATGAATAGGCCATATATCCAAAGGAAAATAAAATGAGAAGCGTTAATTTTATTGTAAATACGTTAATTATACGTTAATTATACGTTAATTATCCG
Organism: Euryarchaeota archaeon UBA487; assembly: GCA_002505695.1. Taxonomy (GTDB): domain Archaea; phylum Thermoplasmatota; class Poseidoniia; order Poseidoniales; family Thalassarchaeaceae; genus MGIIb-N1. The sequence continues at coordinate 12,099 of DAVU01000023.1, read as the reverse complement.
TTAACATAAATACATTTTTCATCAAGAAAATGATATTTTTAAGAAAAAAATTAGATTTTAATACGTTAATTTGAAAAAAAAAGCGTAATTAAACGTTAATACTATATGAGTCATCACAAACGCCCTCAACATGGGAGTCGACCCGACTGTATTGGAACTTCCAAGCCTCAGTGGGAATCCTTTCGAGATTAGGCCACTATCGATCGGACAAGCACAAGATCTGATTGGGAGGGATGAGATAGTAATCGAATGCAGAGAACATCTAATCTCTGGATCCCCGAGGATGGTAATTATATCTGGAGTAAGGGGGTCGGGCAGAACCTCGATACTAAACGCGGTTGCGTCTCAATCCTCAAACCCATTCATCAGCGATTATTGGCCGATGGACAATGATCCTGTCAAGAATATGGTCACTCAAGTTGCCGCTCATTTCATCGGGCATAATCTCCCCTCTGTTATCTCCGAGACAATAACTAGACTATCAGAAGAGCTCGATAACAAAGATGGGCCAATACCGCTTGTAGCCTTCGACTTGCCTTACAATGTAGATGTCAGCACAGTGATCCCGAGATTAGTCCAAATAATGCAGAAAATGCGGGCGTTAGTTCTATTCACGATGCTCCCAGGCCAACTATCCTCTCTCGAAGAAGACACATTGGAAATTTTTGACCCCCCCCACCGCCTACGAAATCTGACTGCGGATGAGATTCAACTACTAGTGGACAAGAGAATCGCGAGGGTCGCACGTCAAAGGTGGATTATGCACCCTCAGTTGATTGAAAATATACACGACATGACCGAGGGAATCCCAAGGGCAGTCGTCCGAACGCTGAGGGACCTTGTAGACGAGAGAAGAGGGATAAGGAATAGAACTGGTACCCTTGAGAGGCTATTTCGATGGTCCGAAAAAACATACGTCGAGGAAGCGTCGTTGCCCATAACAGAAATTGAAACAGAGAATGAACAAGTCCCGGAAGTTGCGGGCGCCATACCATCGATCTATGAGTATGGCCTCCCTCAGTTCAACGCAGTTCCAGATGCGAGTGTCGAATTAGAGTCAGAGGCGACTGAGCAAATAACCAACGAAGAGATCCAGGATTCTTTGATTGAACCAAACCACTCAGAGACAGAATCAGAGTTCACCGAGGAGTTGACGATCGAAGAGAATATGTCTCCTATGCAGGAGACAAGCAACCTCCACTCCCCTGATCGAGATGGATATTTTTGGATGGAGCCGGGCACAGAGCCCCCTCCAATCACTGTCACACCGCTAAAATCCGGTACGACTGGGTCATTCAAAGGCTTGGCAGAGAGAACTGTCAGCACCCACTTTGAAATGCCAAAAGGTGGTGACGGGACGAAAATTATTGATGCGGACAGACTCGCAATGAACAATTTTGAGGACTCCACAAGGATTTTAATCGAGCCATCCTTAGTCTCCAGCGAGTCAAATCAGAGACTTGACGATTCTCCAGTTCTATCTACGGAGCAAGCAGTTTGGACCGTTGGGGAAGATTTTGAGGCCACTCTTCCTCCTCCTGTCGAAAACACCCAGCAAGAACAAACCCGACACGACCCCATTGGATTGACTCACGGCCTAAGGTCCCAACCAATGCCCCCTAGCATTTCCTTCGACTACAACCCAGAGCCAAATTGGGATGATTCAACTCCACTGCAACATTCATACCTCGGTAAACTCAACGAAGCAGAAAAACTGATTCTTACTGTTTCCTCAGTAAGGGAGATATCACCTTCTGATCCAGAGTTGCAGGCCAGACTCGAGGTTGGCCGCCCCAGGCTCTCTCAATTGTTCAACGAATTAAAGAGAAATGGTTTCCTGAAAGTTCGCAAAGAAGGGCGAACTAGGTTTTTCAAGTTAACAGAGGAGGCCTTCGATGTTCTCAGATGAATCAAACGACAGAATAACCAAAAGAAGGGTTTTGTATTACATCAAACTCTCGAAAGAGGCCAGGGAAAAGGCTACTTCGCTGGCGACAACTGACCAAGAAAGGGAGAATCTAAAAAAAATGTTGAGAATGTTCGATGATTACCTCAGCGACTCCGAGCATTTTCTGGAGAATGGGGATTTTGTTCGTGCATTCGGTGCGGTAAATTACGCGCATGCTTGGATAGACTGCGCAGTGAAGACGGGCCTTCTCGATGGCCATGGTGATGATCGGCTTTTCACCCTGCCTTAGTCAACGAGTCTCAGAGTTCTACCTGCAGTGACTTCAACATAAGAGCAACTCACAGAGATAAGGCGCCTCTTTAACTCTCGATCAACGGTAAGGACTGGGTAACCGGTCTCAATTGAAAGTCTGATCAGTCCATCATCTGTGTAGGAATCGTCGGAATGAATGATCTTAGCTCTTGAGGTCAATAGTTCCAACAACAGACCCTTACGGCCCTCGTCTATTTTCTTCAATTCAATGAGTACGGCGTCAGTTAGAATCAGATCAGGCTTTCCAAGAATCGATTTTAGTTCGATGTCGAGATTGATGTTGGCATCTACGAGTGCGACCCAGCCACACGCATCTACAATCAGGCCTGACAGACTGATCACTCCTTGATAGAGGCATGACCGATGAGCCTCCATCTGGAACCAATTCTTCTAGAGAGTGTTATTCTGCTCCCTACCTCGGCACAGATGGGGAGCCTCAGTTTGATTGTTGCATTCTTTCCCTTTATCTGGGAGACAGTACCAACACTCGTCGCAGTTGCCGAATTAAGCATCAACATCTCACCTGATTGTAGGGGCCTGACTTTCTCAGGCTCTTCTCCCGATGAGGAGACCATGGCATCGAGGAGTACCAGATCTATACGCAACTCCTCCCATACTGGCGGCAGCTCCCCCTCTCTTGCCATTACTTGCCCAGATAGGTCGTCCGCCTTGGTTATCATGGGATCCAAGGGAGTGGATATGCCGCAAAGCCCTCCTGCGTGAATTGAATCAAGTGCCAATCCACCGCCCTTGATGCCAATTATCTCGGTTTTGATCGGTATCCAATCAGATTTAGCACCTTTTGAAACCCTTCTTCCAGGAGCGATTAGAATCTTGTCTCCCACTGAAAAGGATCCTTTGACGACACTTCCCCCAATGACTCCCCCCTTGAGCTTGGCAGGCCTTGACCCAGGCCTGTTGATGTCGAATGATCTTGCTACATACATCAGCCCGTGCTCTTTTTCTGACCTTTCAGGAGTGGGTATCGTCACTTCTATAGCCTCAATTAATGAATCTAGATTTACCGCTTGTTGGGCGGAAATTGGAATAACGGGGGCTTCTGATGCGATGGATCCACTCAAGAACGACTTAATTTCGTTGTACGACTCAATCGCCCGTTCCCGAGTGACCAAATCTATCTTGTTTTGTACCACAACGATGTTCTCTATCCCGGCTATTTCTAGTGCCGCAAGGTGCTCCCTGGTCTGTGGTTGCGGACAAGATTCTGTGGCTGAGACTAGCAAGAGAGCCCCGTCCATAATTGATGCACCTGAGATCATGACCGCCATCAGGGTCTCGTGCCCGGGAGCATCTACGAATGAAACCACTCTTGCGAGCTCAGAGGGGTCGTCTTTTTCCCCATCAGGCTTCTTTCCCGTTGGGTAGAACTCCCCTTCCCCAGTCTTGTAAAATGCTGTATCGGCATATCCCAGTTTGATACTTATCCCTCTTTTCCGCTCTTCTGAATGGGTATCTGTCCACACGCCAGAGAGAGCTTTGGTTAGAGTTGTTTTACCATGGTCAACGTGACCAACCATCCCTATGTTCACTTCAGGCTGAGATGGTAGTGAGTTCGCCATCTTACAACCGCCGCCTCACTCCTCTTCGGAGGATCCAGCGGAGGCCTCGTCCTCTAGTCCGAAGATCACGCCGAGGGGTCTTTTGCCATAGTCGACTACTTTGAGGTTAATCTGTCGGGTACTTTGGCTGATTACATTCCCTCTCAGGTTCCGCCTCCTCCTGATCCCGTCGTATTTGTAGCGGTAGATTTTCCCATTTTTGTCAACGTAGCGCTTGCCCTTGTAACCAACACCCGGACTCACGAGAACAGACTTCACGCCCCCACCATCAAGATCAGGCCTCATCGCACGACCAGTGGTGTCAGAGCCTCCAGTAATTTCCAATGTGTACCCTGTGAGAGTCTTGTCACCCTCGCCAACGAACATCCCGTCTACAGTGTCTCCTATGCTCTTTCCAAGGAAATGGTTGTATCCTGTTCCGGAGATATCAATCGAGAATGAACGTCCCTTTGCCTTTGGGTTTGTATCGTTCAAAACCGCTTTGAAAGTCTGATCCCCTGCCATTGCACACACCGAGAACAGGCGTTGCGACACTCGACCCCTATAAGAGCGGTTCGGAGCGTGGGCTACTTCACTCCACCGACAGAATGCCTGAAAGTCTGGCCTCCAGGACTCCCGGAGCCATATTCGCCATGGTAATATGTTGTGTTCTCCCCCTGCCTTTCGTAGCAGAATCGGTGCGACTTTCTATCATGCCTGAAATTTCCAGCGATTTCATGTGCTTCCAGAAGGTAGTGTAGCCTCGCGGGTCACGTCCAAACTCCTCGCAGATCACATGATACAGTTTCAATGCATCTCCACTCGTTATGGCCTCTTCTTTTTTCAAACGTCTGCAGATCCCGAGGAGGATAAGCTTCTGGTGATCCGGGAGGTCATCAACCAAGTTGGGCTCCAGCGCGGCATTTCTTGCCTCACTTGGCTTTACGTCTTTGATGAGAACATTGCTTCGTCCGTGCCCCTCAGCTCTTATCACGGCGGCTTCCAGCAGTTCAATCGCCATTCTGGCATCTCCTGTGCTGGCAGCGTAGTTAGCGATTTTCGATATGACCTCGTCTCCGACAGAGCCTTTGAGGCAGGAAGCCTCAGAACGTTGGAGCGCTATGGCCCTCAATTCAGATTCACTATATGCGCCCAAATTCAACATGTTGCTTGCACCAAGTCTTGATATTATGGCGGGTTCAAACAATTTCAGAAGAGAGGGATCTTGGCTTACGAGTATGATCGAGATCGTCCCTGACTCATTCTTGCCTTCATCTATCCTCAAAAGTCGATAGATTATGTCTGAACTATCTCGCCTAATCATGACATCAACTTCGTCCAACACTAACAGCATGTGAGTTTCGCGTGCATTGAGGAAGCGCCTGATTGATTGAATGACTTCACCGGGACTCAAGCCCCGCTCAGGGTGCCTCTCATCGAGGCTGAGTGCAATTTGCTGGAGCACTTGAGAGCCCGATGGATGATTGCGGCAGTTTATGTGCGTGTGAACGATCCTCCTCTTCCCATCCAGATGTCTCTTCAAATCGTTGCAAAAGACTTGAGTCAACACGGTTTTTCCTGATCCAACCGGCCCAGTAATCACTGTCTTGCAACTAATCGAAGGACTAGAGATCTGTGAAAATATCGAAGCCATCTGGGATAATGCACCATCTCGCCCGACGAGGGTGTTTGGTATCCAATCATAGGTAAGAGGAGTACGGTCAATCAGGATCTTGCCCGCTCCGATACGATTCAGGTACTCTGCCATTTGATGGCTGTTCCGAGACACCGCTCTTAGAGATATCCAGAGCCAGTCTCAGTCAAGGGATCTCGTCGAATTGATAGCCATGCTCCCATTTCTTCTCCCCCAATGAGACTTCCAACTCGTAAGGTGTGACCAACGGCTTGGCATACTTGACAGCATCATCGATAGCGATTCGGGGGCATGCTGTATTCACAAAGGCGTCTACAGGGTAGAAATCAATTAGATCAGGGCCGACATGGTCCATTGCCAAGAGATAGCCCTTCTTTCCATGGCTCTCAAGCATCCTCTTCATCCTCAATGCTAGGTTCCTCCTCATTTGTCCTGGCTTCTCCCCTATCAAGATGCCAAATGTTTTGCAATCGGCTATTTGCATGATGTATCCGAAACGTTGCCTAAGTATCCTTTCGATCCTCTCAAAGGACATCTCAGTAGCCTCGCCAGTATACGGGTCAAGCATCGCTAAGGGTTTCCCAGTGTGGAGTACGAGGCCGATGGGGTGAAAATCGCCGGACCCCAAGAACAAGTAGTGCCCGATTGAGGGATCGTCTCCGGAGTAATTGCAGCCAAGTACCTGTCCGGGGAAAGTCAGCCTCTCCCCGCCAATGGGTATCTCAACATCGAAACCTGCCTTTTCCAACCTCTTGACATAGTCTGGGAGGAGATGGAGATGCTGTATGGAACCCACGAGTCCTAGTTTGGCGCCCTCTAGCGGTGCTACCCTACCAACTGCGTCTAGAAATTTCTCTTTGGCCTGCTCTTCCGATTCAGGCAAGTCTGAGGAAGATGCGAGACGAGATTCCGCTATCGCCCTATGTTGGGTCAGGAGGGGGAGCACTGGACTCAATTCGGGATCCCCGTCGTAGGTGACTGGAATGAAATGAGTAGGCATGCCGGAGTCTATGTTCATTTGGCTGTGTCCCATGTGAGCAACTAGCTCAACGCCCATCAATTTCATTTTGTCATGCACGAGGTCACACGCACCATAGCATGGATCTGCAGCAAGTACAACCTTAGCCGCGGAATCTGTCTCTATCGAGTCCATCATCTCTAGTGCCTGCATTTTCAGCCCTTCTGGGACTTGAAGAGCAACGAGCCGATGGTCGTTCTCTTTTATTTTGGCGACTAAATCGTCCAATTCGAAGTCATGACGATCGAGATCCATGGTATCAGCCTGTTCTCGGGGGTTCCAGCGTGTATTTCAGCGGTTGCATTGGACAAGGACGTTAACACGACATCAATGTTGATGAAAATACGAGCCATTAAGGGTATGATGGACCACTAATCGTTATGCAGAGTCAGCGGAGCGTGGTTGATCTAGTGCCCACCCATGTCGTACGAGAGGGCGGGGGATTCAAGGTACGACGGCCATACAGGATGGGGAAAGTAAAGAGCCCATTCCTTTTGATTGATGAGATGGGCCCGTCAGAATATGGCCCTGGCGAGGCATTAGGGGCACCATGGCACCCCCATCGCGGCTTTGAGACGGTCACCTATCTTCTAGATGGGAGGATGAGACACGAAGACAGTGCGGGAAACACCGGTGAACTGAATCCCGGCGATGTTCAATGGATGACTGCGGGCCGTGGCATAATCCACTGTGAGGAGCCGCACGAAGACTTCCTTCGGAGTGGTGGTAGGAGCCATGGATTCCAGATATGGGTCAATTTGCCTTCCTCTCACAAGATGATGGAGCCCAGATACCAAGAAGTCCCCTCCTCAGAATCTCCCATTGTGGAGAAAGATGGAATCTGGGCGAGGGTGATCGCAGGGGAGTGCATGGGAGCCACATCCTCAATCGATACTGTGATTCCAATCACTCTAGTACACGTCAAGATGAATGCTGGCACCCGGTTGGTTCAGGATTTCGGAAGCCAACTGAATGGAATGATCTATGTTTTCGGCGGTAAAATAAACCTAGAAAATAAGACTCAGGTAAAGATGAGTCCCATTGCCCATGGAATAACTGCCAGTCAGCAAGTCCGAGATGGGGATCTAGCAATATTGTCCAATGGTACTCAAGCGGAAATATATTCCGAAAAAGGCGCAGAATTCCTGATTTTGGCAGGCCCTGAATTGAATGAACCAATCGAAAGGTACGGCCCGTTTGTAATGAACACAAAGGAGGAAATTAATCAGGCGTTCCTAGACTATCGTTCAGGTAACTTTGCGAGATGAGATCAATTTGGATGGATCGCAGATCTTGTGGAATAAACGTCATTACTCGGAAATCTCCACTTTGCCTCCGACGATTTCGATTCGCGCTAGAGACCTTACAGGCCAATCAGGTCGCTCCCGATTTAGCCTCTCTCGACCATCGCCCTTTTCTATAGCAATAACGACATCGTGTAAAATGACTCCCATGTCTTCTAGCTTTTGTAGCAGCGGCTCTAACGTCCCCCCCGTAGAGATAACATCATCTACGATAACGATCCTTTCACCAGGGAAAATGTCGTTGATGAATATGGTGGAGCTGGAATAGCCCGTTGATACGTCGACAGATACCTCACCCTCCATCCCATAGGATCTTTTCCTGATTACCACGGTTGGAATTCCCGTCGCATTCCCCACTGAAGCCAACAAAGGAAGTCCCATGGCCTCGACACTCACAATGAGGTCGACTCCCTCCCAATCGGTAGTTCCAACAATCAACTCAGTAGCCGCTTTGAGTACCTCAGGATCCATTCTTGGAATGCCATCAGATATTGGGTGAATGAAGTAGGGGTAGTCACCCTTCCAGATAATTGGGGCCCCCCTCAACGAGTCCTCGAGAATCCTAAGAGCATCATTCATGGCAGTCATGGAGGGCGGTATCAGACGAGACCCTTCAATGTCTCGGCACCCTTGACGACTTTAATCGTGCAGGGGGTTGGCAACTTCATTCCTGCTTTGCGGAGAGCGTCTTTTGCTTGAAGATAAAATTGAGGTCTGGTGTGTATCGAGATTATGACCTCGCCACGCTTCACCCTGGCGGCAGTGCCAACGTTCTTGCCGAATGAGAGCCTCATTCCCTGAGAGACCCTGTCCGCACCCGCACCGGTAGCCTGCTTGTTCTCCCTGATGACATGGTGTGGATACTTGTGCACCCTGAGGGCATATCCCATCTCTGTGGCAGCGTTTCGGATAGTGGCGTTTGAGATCATCCTCGCAGCCTCAAGAGCGGTGTGCCTGATCTGTACTGAGTTGTCTACTGTGAGGTTCAGAACTACCTCAAACCCGTTGGCCTCGGCTACGGTTCTGTTGCCCATGTGGTATCGAAGGATTCTGTTGTTTGGCACACCGCCCGTGTATTGTCTTCGGGTGTAGGCTGGACCCTTGATTTGACGATACATCTTAGCAGGTTTCCGTGCCATTGACAACCCCTCGGTCTGCGGCGACTCGCCGTTCGTATTTAATCCTGAAGGGACTACCTGCCAGACCTTCCGACAACGCTACTCTCTTTCTGGACGGCTCTGACGCCTCCAACGATCAAGAGGAAACCGATGATTAGTGAGACTCCTAGGCGCTCACCCAAGAGTAGCCAGCCACCCAGAACTCCGAAGGGCGGAACAAGGAAGACATAGGAGGATGCGGATGTCGCACCGATCCTCTCGACACCCACTACGAACCAGATGTATGCCAGGACTGTCGAGAGAATGCTGAGATACAGAATCGCAAGAAGGTCTTCGTTGTTCGGGACCTGAATCCCACCATGGTAGACATCCAACAGCCACCATGGGGTCAACAGGATTGTGCCTACGAGGGAGTACCAGACTACGATCTCAGTCGAGGTGGCGCCATGCTCCCCCTCGGACTCAAGCATGATCCGAGTGAGGTTAGTCGCTGTGGCCCAACACAAAGCGGCGAGCATTATCATCAGGTCGCCCTTCAAACGTTCATCGAGTGGTATGTCGGTGTTTGGACTCCAACCCGTGACCACAACCACGCCGATGAATGAAAGGAGGAGCCCGTAGATCATCTTCCGAGTTATTCTCTGACCTAATATCGGCGCTGCGAGAAGTACTGTGAAGATCGGATTCATCGTTATTATCAAGGAGGCATCGCCGGCGGCGGTAAATCTCATCCCGTGCATGAATAGAAGTTGGTAGCCCATCACGGCGAAGAGGGCTATGACGGAAACGCGCCACCACGAGTCCCTCGACCCAGGTAGCCAGCGGATACTCTGACCGCTTGCAGCCTTATAGAAGAACCATATGTAGAACGCAATCATGCAAGCAATGTACCTCATCCATGCGCCTGTGGCAGGGGGCAGGGATAGGGCGAGTAGGCGACCTACTGCCCATGAACCCCCCCAGATCATGGAGACCATCAGCATCAGAAAGTGTACGTTGAGACCACTCTTAATAGACACCTTCTCACCTCATGACTCAAGATGAGATCGCCATCAGCATCTGGTGGAAACTGGGATGGGTGGCTCCTATGCAACCCTCTCCCTCTATCGTGGCGCCGACTAGGCTAGCGAGTGCCATCGCGGTCATTGCCACTCTGTGGTCACTGTAGGTTTTCACATCCCAATCAGGCCTCTTGGGGGATTGGCCGCCCGGTATGTCAATGACTCCCTCGGCCCTGACATGCGCTTTCAAACCGAAATCAAATAGGAGCTTCTCGGTGGTCGACAATCTCTTTGACTCCTTTCTCTGGGTGTGGCCCACACCCACGATCGTCCCCCCGCCCCCTATCGCCAATAACACCGCTGCAGGTGTGACTAGGTCGCTAGCTGCTGTGAGGTCCAAGAGACCAGAATCATTTGACTGCAGCCAGTTGACCTCAGGGGCAACGAGGTTCGAATCCACGAGGTTCCCACTGCCGAGATCCACCCCATGTAGCCGCTCCAACAACATGATCACTGGTGTGAGGCTACTCTCCGAGGGCACAGTCACCTCCTCCGGAATGATGACATCCCAGGGGGCGATTCTGACATTGTGTCCTGAGAACTCATTCTGAGATCCAGTCGACTTGCATATGCCATAGGTCAGCTCCAAGTATCTCTGGCTGACGACCTCGCCCTGAATCTCGACCTCTATATCCACGCCCAAGGACGGCGCTGCGATCAGGAGTGCAGACAGCGGTTGGCTGCCCTTGGAGAGGTCTAGGGCCACCTTGCCGGGCACTGCGGGGCCAGATACCATGAAGTCGCCATCCTCCCCTCTGGAAACGCTGCATCCCAAGTCGCCTAATGCACCTGTGATGACCTCGAATGGACGGCTTCTGAGGGAGATATCCCCCGTGATTGCTGAGATAGAGCCCATGGAGGATGCCAACGCCATCATGAACCTGCATCCCGTTCCCGAGTTGCCTATGTCTATTTGGTCGCTGGGAGCACGTGGGAATGTCCCATTTGATGCAGAGACGCCTACCATCCCATCAGATATCTGGATTTCAGCGCCGAGGAACTCGAGCCCGCGAATCATGTTGATGGAGTCCTCCCCGAGCTCGCCAATATGATTGATTCGCATGGCACCTCGGCTTTGGGACGCCAAGGCGATCCACCTGATGAGATGGCTCTTTGAGGCAGGGAGGACCCATTGGCCCCCTGATGACAGCCTACACGGCGGTATCTCGATCACGTTCTCCTCAGGAGGGGGGACCGGTTGAACCCTCGCCTCTGATCCAGTCTCCGAAGTCTGCTACGCCATCCCATTTGTTGGCCCTCTCATCGATGATGCTGTTGCGAAGGGTCTCTTCCAGCGTACCGGTCATTTTGACGAGGTTGTTTCGACTCAGGAGCTTGGGGCTCAAGCCGGGCAGTAGAATCGATACCCCCCAAGGGACCCTGCCGGGGTAGACCTCGTTGACATGTCCGACTATGTTGGTCGTGCAGGTGTTGGTGATGGTGTTGTACCACTCTGGCTCTGAGCTCAGTTTGTTTGACCGTCGAAGGTACGATTCAAGCATCCTCCTCTCGTTCCCCGGTCCGAGCACCACGGCCTCGAACAGGTGGGTGACTGATTTCTTCCTACATCTAGCCCTTACCCCGATGACGTCCCTCTCTGTCGCCCAGACGTAGATTAGCTCGTACTGCCGGAAGAGGCCCTTGATGGGGTGATATCTCTCGCCTTGCTCTCTCCTGACCTCAATGGAGCAGGCAATCCGCTGGCCGTCACCGGTCTCGAAGCTCATGATGGTATGAGCCATCTGCTTCTTCGTAGGCTCGAAGTACTCCAAGACGAACCATATCTTGGCCATTTTATCGAGACTCAACGTCACGTCTATCCAACGCTCGTCATAGTCCCTCGTCGACCTCCAAACGAAGTCTCTGACGTTGCGTATGGTGACCTTGTCGCCATCGAAATCGGCTGTGGCCATCCTCGCGTTGTCGTTCACCCAGAACCTCTCGTTGGACGGCCTGAGCCTCAGATGTCGAAACAGAACCCATGCGAGGACGAGTGACAGGAACCCCCCAATAGAAACACCGAGGTTGAGCAGGATGGCCTCCACTGCGATCTCCAGTTGTCCACGGGTCGTGCCCTGCGAAAGACACTTTCTGTCCGATGGGGACAGGCCCGAGGCGCGACCCAAATCCCCAGAAATGGTTGGCGCGGCAGGGGAGATTCGAA
>DAVU01000016.1 GCA_002505695.1 Euryarchaeota archaeon UBA487 | reverse complement strand
ACGGAGAGCCAACGAAATCAGGCGGGTTTAGTGGGAGTATCTGCCATATCCCGAGGCCCATTGAACTGAACGCCCCTATTGCCTCGACACACGCTGACCTCAGAGATCCTGGGGAGTTGTCGTGGGGGAGTGATTGAATTGGGAGCAATATGCCACTGGTTCTCACAACCTGGTTGTATGAGACGGAGGCAAATAAATTGGCTGTTATGACTGATTTCACACTATCAATTCTGTAGTGCAAAGTTGATACATTCTCAGCCTCACAGGGCGAATCAACTTAGGGGTGACTGAATTGGATCGGGGAGTTCATGAAAACAAAAAGGGCCTGTTAACGGGATTGTTCATGGCGCTGATCATGACCACGATGCCCATAGGGGGCATGGTGTCCGCTGACGAGGGGGCAACTGCAAATGATGGACATGGTCCAATCAACTTGGCAATCATCCTACACATGCATCAACCGTATTACAAGGACATCGAAACGGGATTCTACGAGCTTCCATGGGTAAGGGTACATGGCAGCCATGAATACATCGACAGCCCAGGAATTCTAGGGTTGTACCCTGGAACCAACATAACCTACAACATCGTGCCCTCACTGATCGAACAATTGGAAGACTACTCATTGCCATCAACCATGGATCTCCATCTGCAGCTAGCTAGATCGAACTGGGTGACGGATTCAATGGGCTTTGCAACAGGCTACCCAACCGATCTCAGTGAGTGGGAACTATCCCAGATGATGTTCGAGTACTTCCGGATTCAGCCATGGGTGTATGACGTCGACAGCAGTCATCCTGATCTGGGCTGGATGTCTCCGTCGAGTGAATCATACGGGGATTTGAAGGGCGGATTGGATGCCAGTGACCCGGCATTTGTCAGGAGCTATGTGCCTGTTCCGGGAGACTCTCGATCGCCCAAGTCAGGGATGATATTCCATCCACAACATCTCCTTGACATGACAGTCCTTTTCCATCTATTCCAAAACTCCGGCCCGCTCGTTAGAGGTGAATACGACTACCTCCTGACGAATGACGCGATCAGCACTGAGATGCAATCCATCTTCGAAAAAAGAGCACCCTACACAATTCACGACCTCGCCACAGTGCTGGATTATCAAAGCCAGCAGATGCTCAATGTAATGCCACTGTACTCGAATCTCGCTAATACCTCGCAAGTTGAGCTCACTACCACGCCGAAATATCATCCAATCATGCCGCTTTTGGCGATGCCGGGATGGACATACGAAGACGGAATACCAGTTGACAAGACCTCTTGGATCAGCGATGTGGAGGATCAAGTTTCCGAGGGCCTGGATCTGTTCCAGGAGAGCACTGGTATCCGTCCAACAGGAATGTGGCCCTCTGAACAGGCGGTATCCCAGTTAGTTGTGCCCCCCATGATATCGAATGGCATACAATGGGCGGTAAGCGACAAACAGGTACTGTCGCAGTCGGTGAAAGTCGGGGGGGGCTACCCCTCTCAAGCGTCGACTATGGACATCACAACACCATGGATGGTCCAATCCGGACAGGAAGAATTGATGATGGTGTTCAGGGAGACCGGGCTCTCGGACAGAATCAGCTTCACATACGGCGACATGTCAGTTGAAGACGCGGTTTCAGACTTCATTTCAGAGGTATTAGCCAAGAGGCAGGATGTCATCAATTCTGGAGGGAACCCGGAGGATCACCTATTGACTGTCGCTGCAGATGGGGAGAATTGGCTTTTCATGAGTGGTTTTGGCAATACTGACAACGGGAGAGCCTTCCTCCATGCTTGGTTTGATGCACTTCAGGACCATCCCGCGATTAGGACTATGACGCCCGGCCAATACTTGGATGAGAAAGGGTCGGATCATCTTCCCAGGCTTCAAGAGCTTGGTACGGGGTCTTGGATCCAGGGCGATCTTTCAACATGGGCTGGCGAGGAGGAGGAGACCATGGGTTGGCACCGACTCGTATCTGCCCGGGATACTTACCTCCGAGTACTGAATGATGAGCCAAATCACCCTGGTCTACCACATGCCAGGCACGCCTTGATGGCAGCACAGGGCAGCGATTGGTTCTGGTGGTATGGCGCGGACCAAGACTCTGGAGATGATAGTCAATTCGATGCCTTATTCAGGACCCATCTCAGAACCATCTATGAGAGCCTAGGTGAAGGATTACCCCCGGATCTGTTGGACTTGTCAGAATTTGTTGCGACGCCTACGAGAGAATCCTCGGGCCTCATGCAGCCCTTGTATGATGGTCTGGAATTCGAGGGGGAATGGGAGTCCTCCGCTGCATACGATGTTGGTTCGGAACCATCAGATCATGGCGTGACAGGGTTGGAGATAGGCTATGACTCAGACAACATACACATGAAAATCGAGGTCGAGGGGATAGAGTCGTTCCTAGCACAAACCACAACCGGCGAAGGGACGCCCCACATCCAGATCTACATCATGGCCGCAAACGCGGTTGACAACAACGTCCCACAGGCAAACTTCCACACGTATTACGGAATGGAACCGCTAAACATGCCGACGACCAAGATGCTATGGTTTGATTTTGGCCAATTGAGAAGCGATGGCAGGATGACGTACAACACATTCCTCTCACAGGGCAATGAGGAATGGTCCCTGTACGAGCAAGGCGCACTTGGTTTGGTCGTGGCCGATGATGTCTTTGAGGTTAGGATTCCATGGGCTTCGGCAGGTCTGGAGCCAAATGGATTCACAAGGGTCAGTGTTGTGACAAGCCTGTACGAAAGCAGGGCTGCCGGACAAGGTCTGGACGTTGAGATGGCACCTACGCCACCCTTGCACATAACAATGCCCAACCTCGAGACTTGGGTCCGCATCCTAGACATGGCGGACCCGCTTGGGGACGAGACCGGCGATGGAGACTACACGTATCCCCTTGCCGGCGATTTCCAACCCGGCGCGGGGTTGTTTGACCTCGAGCACGTCACAATAGACCAGAGTGCGTGGAATGTCCGCTTCACGTTCAAGATGGCCGAGATAACAAATGGCTGGAACATGATGTGGGGATGGTCGCATGCGAACATCCAGATCTACGTCGACTCTGCTCCAGGAGGAAGGATCGACCTCTTCCCGGGAACCTATGCCCAAACCTCCCCCGATTGGGGATGGGAATCCGCAGTCATGTTGGTAGGTGAGGCGGGCCCCGTGTATGGGATGGCCCACGACTCCTCGACGAGGATAACCGCCGGAATCGACGCAAGAGGGAATCCCGACACTGACACCATAGTCGCCACAGTCTCCAAGAACATCTTGCAAGGAGACCTCGCATCATCGAGGTTCCTCATCGTAGTTGGGAGCCAGGACGGGTATGGACAGGGGAAATTGAGAGCGGTTGATGAGAATCCCTCCACATGGGTTGCAGGAGGCGGGTCCCCCCCGAATTCACAGAACCTCGAGAAGTACCACTCGACGATCTGGGACGTCCTCCTCCCAGAATCTGTGAATCAAGAGGAGATGCTCGGGTCCTATGACGTTGAAATGATGGCCTATTCCAAGCTAGAGGGCGTTGAGTTGCCACCGATCCAACAACAAGTGTATGGGCTGAATGCCATAGGTGTGTCAGGATCATCGGCACTGTTGTCTTGGTCGACGGCCAAAGCGGGGGGGATGAGAGTCTTAGTGACAGGCGAATCAGGCACTGTTGTTGATGAGACATGGACCTCCACAGACTCCGACAACTTGCGACTAGTAAATGGGCTAGAAGCAGGATCTACCTACACTGCAACGGTGATGGCCGAGGGTGCATCGGAATCCATCTATTTCGTCACCAGCGACGGCTATGACCAAGATGCCCCGGATATGCTGGGCGCCGGTTTCGGAGAGGACTCAGGAGAGTACCAAGTTTCGTTCTACACAACCGAACCGTCCTCCATCGTCTTCGAGGTCTGCACAAACGCCTCATGCACAAACACCCAGGGTGCTCAATACCCAACGGACAGAGTTCACGATTACACTCTCTCGATCCCCTCGGGAAATCACACCATTAGGGTCCAATACACCGACGTCTCTGGGAACAGTGGCGATATGATTTTGATTCAGTCTGGGAATCTGGGTGAGCCCCCTCAGCCGAACGATGGCGATAATGGCGCCGGCCTCGATGAGGTCGACGCCCAGTCCGATGATCTCGGAGCCCTCATAATCCTCCTTGCGATTTTCGCATTGACCATACTTGCGGCATCCTTCCGGTCCAAATCCCCGCCGGATAGCACCGAGATTGAGTTCGAATCCAAGGAATAGGGAGTTGTCTCGACGTGATTGCTTACCTCAGTGCGGAGATTGGCCTCTACAGCGAGTTGCACACCTACTCTGGGGGATTAGGTGTGTTAGCTGGTGACCACTTGAAATCAGCAGCAGACGAGGGGATCGATATCACAGCGGTCACTCTTCTCTACCGAGAGGGGTACGGAAGGCAGCATTTGGATTCGGAGGGGAATCAAACAGAGACCTATCCTGACCTTGATCCCAGTAAACACCTAAGGGACACTGGGCTAGAACTCGAGATTCCACTGGACGGGCATGTCTTGAACTCAAAGATTTGGACGACCGTGATCAAGGGAATTGAGGGGCATGAGGTCCCCGTTTACTTCCTAGACACGCGGCACGCTTCAAACGAAGACAGGCACCTGAAGCTCTCAGACAGACTCTATGCGGGCGGGGACGACATGCGAGTCAGGCAGGAGTACCTTCTGGGCGTTGGTGGGATCAGGGCCCTCAAAGCCCTTGGGCATTGGCCACTCAAGGGTCTCCACCTCAATGAAGGGCATTGCTCCTTCGCAGGCCTCGAGATGATCAGGCAGGGGTGGACCAGGGAAGAGTGCTCGAAAAGAACCCTTTTCACCACGCACACACCAGTCGCCGCTGGCCACGACAAGTTCGACTGGGACCTAGTGAACAATGTGACTGGGGACCTCATTGGAGGCCCTGAGAGGGAAATTGCAACGCACGAGGGACAATGCTCAATGAGCCACCTCGGAATAGGCATGGCTGGAAGGGTGAATGCTGTCTCACATCTCAATGCGGAAGTTGCCTCCAAGATGTTCCCAGAAGTGACGATTGCGCCGATCACCAATGGAGTGCATCACACCACTTGGATTTCCCCCACGATGGCCCGCCTATACGACGAGGAATTGGATGGTTGGAGGTCCGATGGTAACCTATTGGAGAAAGCTCAGATCCTGAGCGACACAGGGCTGGAAAGGGCAAGAGCGGAGTCAAGGGCAGTACTGAGGGAGCTTGTTAGGTCGATGACAGGCATTGAGTTAGACGGCAATAGGCTCACGGTGGGGTTCGCACGTAGATTCGCCACCTACAAGAGAGCCTCATTGGTCTTCAGGGACCTCAATAGGCTCAATGAGATGGGAGGAGGTAGGCTGCAGTTCGTCTTCTCGGGCAAGGCCCACCCCCGCGACGAAGGCGGTAAACGCCTGATCAAGGAGGTTTTCGCCGCTGCCAGAGAGCTAGAGGACATACCAGTGGCGTTCCTAGAGGACTATTCCATGGCCACTGGACTAGCGATGACTAGTGGGGTCGATGTCTGGCTCAACACCCCGGTACGGCCCATGGAAGCCAGCGGCACTTCTGGAATGAAGGCCGTGATGAATGGCGTGCCGAACCTGTCGATACTGGATGGATGGTGGCCTGAGGCATGCAGACACGGAGAAAACGGATGGGGCATCGGGAGAAAAGAAGAGGACAGGGACGACGACAGGGACGCTGAGTCGCTGTACAACATCATGGAGAACGAAGTGATTCCAACATGGTCATCCAGTAGGTCGAACTGGACAAGAATAATGAAAAACGCGATCTCGGTCGGCCCTCGGTTCACAGGCCAAAGGATGATCAGAGATTACAAGTCGATTTATCAAGCGTTCAAGTAGTCAACAAGGGCAAACCCTTGATTGAGTTTTGAAGGATCATTCTTCCATCATCTTGTCTATTTCCTGCGAGAAGAGGATCAGGGTTGGGGCCCAGAGACCAACGAATATGCCAAGATCTGCATTGCCACCATCATGCATGAAGTAAATGTAGATCGAAGCGAGTATGGAAACCGCGCTAGCGGCCAAACCCAACCTTCCTATTTGTCCTGCCATGTATACACCTCCTTGGCTATCATTCAAATTAATCGATATTGATCTTTTCTGTGATATCAAACTCCATAGGCGCTCTTGTACCCTAGATCCCCCTAATCACCCCAACGGTGCGCACGGCAATCCAATCAACTCTTTACTATCTCCCTAACCTTAGGATGCCTATTCCATTGACTGTCATGAATACACCTGGGACGAGGAGCAATACGGCCAAACCCCCCCAACCGACATCACCGCTTGAGCTTCCGATGAGGGGCAACAAACCAATTGTGGTTAGCCCCAAGCCGAACACGATTAACAGGGACCCTATGCCTTTCCTCATCCAGCTGGGCATTGCGATTATGATCAATTCAAGGATTATTCCACGCATCAAACCCCGCATATTTCAATCTTGGAATCTTTGGATTCAAACTTTGCCTATCGCGCCGAGCATATCAACAGTATGGAATGTGCAATGTCAAACTACTTGGATTGGCATCACTTATGAGGCGCCTAAAAGTACAAAGCCACGTGGTCTAGGCTTGGCCCGTGCGGATCGAATATCCGAGCAGGGTCTATGACAACATCCTTTCTCACTTCGAGATTGATGACATCCAAAAAGAGGATTTCAATCAAGATTTGTCAACTACCGAGTATCTCGAGGACTTGGGGCCACCCCCTCCTAGATACAACATAGACTTCGTCTCCGGCCAACTAGGGATTCTGATACTAGAGGTCCCTTCGGCCGAGTTGGACACCGTTAGGTATCGTCAGGCAATGGATGGCTTGAGGCCCAAAAAAGATGCTTATGAAATATTGAGGATAAAGCTCTACATGAGGGAGAAATTCGTTAGATACAGGAATAACGGGGGCGACTGGGCCTTCGAGCCATTCAACGAGTGGAGGAATTCGCACATTGTGGAGTTCTTCCTCTTGGAGTGCCTACAGATTGGGAGAGCAGAATGGGCGTTGCAGAATCATGAGGCCTTGTCAGATTCAATGAGGTTCATAGAATCTCCAAACACAGATGGAGTCAGGCTCCCAGGGATTCTCGAAAGGTTCGATTTCCGTTCCTCCTCAGAGGACATGGATAGGATTCGGGAAGAGACTGGGAGGACCTTCCTCAGGCTCCCCAGAGAATCCGAGTTGACGATCAGGGGGATCAATGCTGGTCTGATCGGGGACCTCGATGAGGACCGTATATCCAGAGAGGGGGTGATTCGAACTTTCCAGAGTATCGCCCACTACTACAACGAGAATAAATGGAGGAAGGACAGGTGTAGGGCAAGGGCGGAGGAGAAGGCTTCGTCGGTCATGGGCGAGGATTCGGCGATAATGTTCGATGAATTGCGAGAGCGCCTCAAAGAGAACTCCTTTTCGATCAACGATATGTTTGCACCAGATCAGAGGTACGACACCGGCAAGCAGATTGACCTGCTCCCATTCATCAAGCCGGGGGAGATAGAGGGTGGCTCGAAGGAGTGGTGGGAAAACCAAGATGCTCCAATTGTGTTTACGAAAACGCCAGATCCCGTTGGTGCAATCCTTTTGTTGATACTATGCAGCCCGCTCTTGTTCTTCGGCGGGGTCATAAATATCGTCGGTTTCTCTCAGCCGTTGGCTTTGTTGATTACCATCCCCATCACTGGCCTTTGCTGGGGTTTCCTCCTACTCGGGGTTGTTGCAAGTGCTCTTGTGAAACACACCTTGACCATTGACGGGAAGAACGATCAGATCAACCATTTCGAGAGCCTGCCCGGGACGTCGTTCTACGATGTCGACCACGGTTCCGTCAAGCTCTCCAAGGTGAGTGTCGTCAGGACGTGGGGAATCAACACAGGGCCTTCTGCAAACGGCGAGAAAGGGCCACCTCCCTCCAACAAGGTCGTAATCTGCCGTTACCCCAACAAGAAGTCGAAAACCGACTTGGACGTGTCGTGGCTCTTCACTGCAGGGAAGCTCGATTCCAAGGAGCTTGCATGGACATTGGGGGTTCCATGGAAGCCCCGTCGGGCAGATCCCAAGGGATCGTATCCCGGAGGGGGTCTGAACCCGGATTGGTGACTCAGCATTAGGGGGTGGCTGTCACCTTCTATTGTAGACGTATAGCCCGGTCACTGCCAAGATCGTTGCGCCAACCCCGATGTATATCAATAAACTGGCTGCAGAATGACGGTTGGGGTCCAAGGGATAGAAGTCCCCCTCGTCGGACCAGCCATCCCCATCCCCATCCGGACACCCCGATCTGTCTTGGTCGGATTTGCCCCATTGGTCGGGGCAGTCGTCCGATAGAGGTGCTCCTTGTTGATCTGAGAATCCGTCGCCATCCGAATCGGACCACATCAAGTTGGAGTCGGGATGTGAGTCCGCTTCGTCGGACCACCCATCGCCGTCACCATCTGGGCATCCCATCGGCCCGATTGACGAGTTCCCAGCCACCGATGGGCAGGAGTCGGGTGTCGTGGCAGGGGATTGGTTGTCGCCATAGCCATCGGAGTCGGAGTCACGCCACTGCGTCGTGTCGCCCTCAAACGCGTCGCCATCGTCCGACCATCCGTCTCCGTCGCTGTCTGGGCACCCCCTCCTGTCCTCGGTGCTCGACCCCGATGACTGGGGGCAGTCATCCGGAAGGTAGGCAGGAGCGGGGTTGTCGCCATAGCCATCGGAGTCGGAGTCGCTCCATTGGGAGTCGTGTGAGGGGAATGCGTCAGCCCCATCGTTCGACGTCCAGTCAGGACTGGGGTCCGAGTAGCCGTCCTCATCGGTGTCTGGACATCCCTTCCGATCGTACTCTGAGTATCCCGTGGTGTATGGGCAGCTGTCTGGATCGATTCCTGATGGGTTGTCGCCATACCCGTCTCCATCTGTATCCGCCCATTGAGTCTCGTCCTCAGGGTAGTCGTCAGAGAGATCGGCCCGACCGTCGTCGTCCGAGTCAGGGCAACCTCGTAGGCCTATCGTGGATGTTCCGCCAGCCTGTGGGCAGTCGTCCGACGTTGGTGTTCCGGGTTGGTCGGCAAAGCCATCCCCATCTTGGTCCGACCACAATAGGTGGTTGTCAGGATAGACGTCTAGGCTATCCCTGACCTCGTCGTAGTCCCTGTCTGGATGTGGATCGAGCCTAACGACGACGTCCTTCTCCGCATCCACATACCACAGCTTCCCGGATGGGCCTATCTCCAATCCCATTATGGAACTGGCATTGGTTTCCACAGTCCTGGATCCAAATGCAGCCTTCCCCGTGTCATCGAGGTTGTATGCAGTGATCCTATTGTTGCCATTCTGGGACACGAAGACCTTGTCCTCGTGGACTACAAGGCCCGATGGCCTTGACAGCCCCGAGGACAAGACCCCCCACTCGACGTCAGTGACCTCGCTGTATTCCGCAAGCACCTCCATCTGGGACTCAGAGCCAGAGATGTCGGTGATTGTGGTATCCTGATCTGATGTATTCACCCAAAGTACTCTTCCCCCGCCAGTATCAGCGATGTAGAGAATGCCGGAGACCTCGTCCTTGTCCATATGTCCGGGTACGTCGGCTACGCGAGTGAGATTGATTTCCGTGTATCTCTTGACCGCACCATCAGAATGGTCATCCTCGCCCGTGTCATGGTCCTCGTTGAAATCGTAGTGGACCAATTCGCCGTAAAAGCCGTCATTGTACCAATATGCGTTCTCCACGTCATGGGCAACGCCCATTCCGAGTGGGCTCTCATGCAACATATCGAGGTGACTGCCCAACAGGCCGCCAGACTCCTGGTTCTCGACAGCGTAGTGATCCAGTGAGGAGGGCCAAAGTGCTGGGCCCATGAAATCGTTTGGATCGCCTTGTCCATTGTAGGTGTTTCTGGACTCCTGTGCGGTGGCGAATTGGTAGTCGAACTCGACATGATTTGCACCGAAGGCTATCGCGCTGACCTCTTCCATGAAATGGTATCCATATGCATCTTGTCGAGTCTCTGATGTCTGATCTAAATTGCCTGCATTTTGGATAATCGTAGCGCTGTCTGTTGCTCTGTTGACGACCCACAGCTCGCCCAAACGCTGAGGGCTGGGGTGAAATTCAAGATCCCGAGGCTCATCAAGCCCTTGTGCGCTGGACACTATTTCTACTTCAGAGAACCCGGGGCCGAATTGTGAGACGTATCCATTTGGTGAAGTCTGATGTTCCACCTCTGTAGCCTGAGTGAGACCTGTCCCAGTAAGGCTGACAAAAAGCGCAACGGCTAGTAGTTTTGCAATTGGAGCCTCATGGGTCTTCCCTCTCGCCATGTTTTTGATTAGGATTCATCATATATTGTGGCTCGCCTCAAATCGTGAACATTGAGGAGACAGGACATTCATAATGCAAAATGAATTAGCAATTTCATGGCAGGTCAGAGGCCTCGGCTTTCAGAGGTCCGATTCACAGTGACGGACCAAAGCGGATTTGTCAAAGAGCCTCGCCTGAAAGGCTCCTTCACCAACTGGGATCAAGTACCGATGGCGGAAATCGGGGATGGGCTATGGGAACATGTCCTGATGGTGGCCCCCGGAACATACGAGTGGGGAGCTGTCGAGCCTGACGGAACTGAATGGGGCGTTTGGCTCCCTGAGTTGGCTGGTAATAGGGTGAATTTGGTAGTCACAGTGACTATGTCGTTGACAGTGGAGGGCACCACTTCGATATTTATCGGGGATGGGCATATCCCGAGGCCTACCTCCGGAAGTTTCCTGGAGGGGCTCTCCCCCAAGGACCGCGCGGGCCTAGACGAGATACTCCGTTTGTTATCCAGGGCTAGCATGATGAACGTCCTGCAAGTTATCATCTCCGCTCGGGCTCCACTTCGATTCAGCAGAATCCAGGACCTCTGTGCCATATCTGCGACATCCCTCTCCCGCAGGCTGAAGGAGCTGGAGAAGGCCGGGTTAGTGAGGCGGTATTCGCATAACACCATCCCGTTGACAGTTGAGTACCAAGCTACTCAGGTCGCCTTCGAGCTTGAGCCGACTCTAAGGGAGCTCTACAGTTGGGCAATCGACAATCGAGAGAGCCTGCGCGGACCCTGATCCGTACTAACGCCAGAGCGTCCTTGATTGGCGCCGACAGCAGGACTCGAACCTGCGACCTGCGGATTAACAGTCCGCCGCTCCACCAACTAAGCTATGTCGGCCCAGCCCCGGGCCTGCACGATCATAAATCAATCAATCGATTGGTGAATTGAGAGAGTCTTGGATCATTTCCACCCTAGATGTTGTCTGACGGTGCCCCTATGGGCTTTTCCCAGAAAGCTTGCCCTACTCCCACTCAATCGTCCCGGGAGGCTTGTGGGTTATGTCGTAAACAACCCTATTCACTTGACCCTTCAGTGTATTGGTGATCTCCGTGCTGATCTTTGAGAGTACCTCGTGTGGGATTGGGGAGTATCTTGCTGACATGCCATCGAGGCTCGTCACTGCTCTGATCACAATGGTCTCACCATGGACCCGGGCATCGCCGTGCACACCAACCGAACGAACTGGGAGTAGGGCAGCAAAGTACTGCCATGGCAGATCGCATTCACCCTCCTTTGCAGCCCTTCTTATTCCCCTCTCGACGATGTCACAAGCCACTCTGCATGTCTGTACCCTGTCCGGAGTGACGTTTCCAAGCACCCTTACTGCTAGGCCGGGACCTGGGAATGGTTGCCTCTCGGAGGATGTGATTTTCAACAGCCTTGCAATGTCCCTAACCTCATCCTTGTAGAAGTCTCGGAGGGGCTCAACAATTTCCAGATCTATGTCCTCTGGGATGCCCCCTACGTTGTGGTGGCTCTTTATGACGTCCCGCTCACCACCGCCGGATTCTATCCAATCCGGTGCTATGGTCCCCTGAACGAGGTACTTCGCGCCAACCTCCTTCTGCTCTTGCTCGAAAACCCTGATGAAGGTCTCGCCGATTGCCTTCCTCTTCTCCTCAGGGTCTGTGACGCCATCGAGGCAATCGAAGAATCTCTTGGATGCGTCAACTACCTTGATCTCTATGCCCATTTCATCGAACATCTCCCTGACCTCGTCGGACTCTCCTAGCCTCATCAGGCCGGTATCCACGTAGACGCAATGAAGGAGGTCCCCGACTGCGCGGTGTGCTAGCACGGCTGCGACCGTTGAGTCGATACCCCCGCTGCAGGCGATGATCGCAGTGCCATCGATCCCGTCAGAAAGCAGTTGCAGAGCCTCGTCGACGAGGGCCTCAGTCTTCATGCTATCACCCTTGAATGGAGGAGTCGTCGGAGACGACCTTCTCGGTCATCTCCTTCCTGTATGCCGCGTAAGCCTCTGCTAGTTCGGGATTCTTGGTGGCTAGTATCTGCACCGCCAGGGCGCCCGCGTTATCGCCACGATCGACACCTACAGTAGCCACCGGCATACCAGGGGGCATTTGGACGATGGATAGAAGGGAGTCATATGGGACCTTCCCGCCCACCGGCACCCCTATCACGGGCCTTGAGGTCATGGATGCAATGACTCCGGGAAGGGCGGCTGCAACCCCAGCTATGCCCACGAAGACCGAGCAACCTGCCTCCTCGGCGGCCTCGATTATCCCCTCGAGGTACTTGGGGGCCCGGTGAGCTGATGCTACCCTCAATTCATGGTCAATATTGAAGCGTTCTAGTATTTTTGTGCACTTTTGTCCAACTGGCAGATCAGACTTCGAGCCCATTACGATGCATACGTCCATGCCCCACTCCGGTGGAGGCGGTGCTAAAGCGTGACGGATGGGAGTCGCCCCTCAATCGCTGCTGGATGGGCCATCTGTTCTGAAGATCAAGGGTGGTTTCTCCAAGAGCAAATCAATATCTCGCACGTCTACCCTGTGTTGAAACGGATCGTGTCTGAATCCGGACCTATGTAGGATGGAGATTGCGATGTGGGCCACATTGCTGGCCCTGACTCCCTCGATCACCAGCCTTGATTGCGGCGCCACGGGTGGTCCGACCCCGATTATCCCCGTCTTGAAATGGCCAGTCGTGAAAGCCCATCCATCAACTAGGCCAATGTGATTGAATTGGAGGGGATCGATCTCCCTGACCCACCTCCCACTGGAGGGGTAGGTTGAGTCAGTAAGTGATCTGGTAAGTTTGACCCATGAGTACCAGAAGGTGGCGTATGAGGCCCATCCAAGGACTGGGTTCACGAAGACGTGTGCCAGAAACAGGGCGACTGCGATCAACAAAGAGGGCATGTCGAGGGGGAATATGTCATAGGCATGGGACTGGGATGGGTGCTTCGACAGCGAGCCGACAGATAGCAGCGATAGGAGCACGAGCGACCATGCCACGGCAAAAAGTACTGACGAGATGATTGCGTCGTCTGGCGTATTGCCCGGGAAGGCAAGCGGAAGTGGGGTCGCCGCTAGAAAGAAGGCCGACCATGCCATGGGGCGCAACAAGGCCGTCCC
Organism: Euryarchaeota archaeon UBA487; assembly: GCA_002505695.1. GTDB lineage: Archaea > Thermoplasmatota > Poseidoniia > Poseidoniales > Thalassarchaeaceae > MGIIb-N1. The sequence goes on along the minus strand of DAVU01000016.1, from coordinate 4,396 downwards.
CGGGGGCTTCAGACGCTCCCTATCCCAATGGCCCCAAGTCTCAGGAGGGGTGCGGTCATTTTCGGATTGAAATTTAGACGGACGTTCTTCCTTGGATTCCCCGTCCAAGATCCCCCCTCCATCGACCCCCATGCCCGACCCGACAGAGTTTCCGGTAATGAGTTGGCTCATTCGAAGGGATACTTCAGTATCAGTTGCCTGGCGGCTAGGACCTCATCCACCCTCTTCACGAAGGTCGTGTGTGGAGCGGTCTTGAGTGTGTCCGCATCTTCCGATAGTATCTCCAGGAAGTCGGTTGCGAACTTATCCAAGACCTCCTTGGATTCCGTCTCGGTTGGCTCGAACATCAGGCACTCCGGCACTATTTGTGGGAAGTAAAGCGTCGGGGCCATGTAGCCATAATCCAAGAGCCTCTTCGCCACGTCCTTCGCGGTGACGCCATTCTGTTCCTTCAAGGGAGTCATGTTCAATGTGAATTCGTGCTTCACCACGCTCGCCGGGGCACCCTCGGTGAAGGCTCCTGCTTGGTTCCCGATCGATGCTGGTTTGGTTATCTTGTGTCTGAGGTAGTTTGCGTTCAGGACTGCATGCTCGCTCATCCTCTCGAGTTCGTGGCCGTACCTCCTGTAGAAGGCCCACGCCCTCACAACTGCCCCAGCGTTCCCGTTCCACTGTTGGACCTTTCCGATAGTGGAACCAGGTTCCTCCCAGAAGTACCAGTATCCGTCATCCACGCCCAAGGGGTCGTTCTCGTCCCTTTCCCTCCTCGCAGCGAGTGGGGAGGGCAGGAACTCTGAGAGGTGGGACTTGACGCCGATCGGCCCGCTTCCCGGGCCTCCTCCCCCGTGAGGTTGGCTGAAGGTCTTGTGAAGGTTGTAGTGAACGGCGTCGAACCCCATTCTGCCTGGATCGGTCTTTCCGAGTATGGCGTTGAAGTTCGCACCGTCGTAGTACATCTGTCCACCAGCTTCGTGGACAATGCTAGCTGCTTCTGCGATGTCCCTCTCGAAAACGCCGAGTGTACTTGGGTTGGTGATCATCATGGCCGCCGTGTCATCCCCGACAGCGGACTTGAGGGCCTCGAGGTCAATCCTACCATCCTGACCGCTCGGGATCTCGATTATGTCATAGCCGCACATGGACGCAGAAGCGGGATTCGTACCATGGGCCGAGTCTGGGACTATCACCTTGTCACGATGTGCCTGGTCGTTGGATCTGTGGTACTCTTGGATGCACCTGATGGCAGTGAACTCCCCCTGTGCCCCAGCGACTGGTTGAAGGGTGACTGCGTCCATGCCAGCGCAAATGGCGAGCATTTCCTGCATTTCGTAGTAGATCGACAGCAGTCCCTGTACTTGGTGGTCGGGTTGAAGCGGGTGGATTCGATCGATGCCGGGCATCTGTACAATCCTCTCATTCAACCTCGGGTTGTGTTTCATCGTACACGATCCGAGGGGATAGAATCCAGTGTCGATGCCGAAGTTCCTCTGGGAGAGCAGCGTGTAGTGTCTCACCAGTTCCGGCTCGCTGGCCCTGGGCCACCTCGGGAGGGAAGCCCGTCTGGCTGACATTGGGATTCCAGACAGCGGATCTTCCCTGATTGGCACGGGTTGCGACCATCCAGATGATGGCGCTCCGTTGAAACCGAAGAGTGTGGTCAATGAGATCCCTCCTTGATGGCCTTTTCCAAGCTCTCACTCAATTTTCGTATGTCGTCCATCGAGGTACGCTCATCGCATCCAATCAGTAGTGCGTTATTCATCGCCCCCCACCACCTCGAGAGGTCGAAGCCACCCGTCACACCGTGGCGATCCATCCTTTCTAATGCCGCCTCGGAGGATATGGGGAGTCGGATTGCGAACTCCCTGAAGATCGGTGTTGATGGGAAGAGCAACTCGACGCCATCGATTCCTAAGACTGCCTCCATGGTTTCTTGCGCTGCGGCTGCGGTCCTCATGGCCAGTCGCTCCAAGCCCTCTGGGCCGAGCAGGGCCATGTGCATGGCCCCCATCAAGGCGATCAGCGTCTCGTTCGAGCATATGTTTGATGTCGCTCTGTGTCTGCGTATGTGCTGCTCACGCGTGGAGAGTGTGAGCGTGTAAGCGATTTCCCCATCGGAATCCTTACTCTGCCCTACTATCCGGCCGGGCATCAACCTGAGGTAGTCCTTGGTACATGCGAAGATCCCGTAGATGGGGCCGCCTCCCGTAGGACCTATTCCGAAGGGTTGGCCCTCACCAACGACGATGTCAGCCCCCCAGTTCCCCGGCGCCTCCAATACCCCCAAGGAAACTGCATCGACACCAACGATCAGTGAGGTGGAATCCCCAATGATGCCCCTGAGCCTCATCAGCCCTTCGTCAATGATTCCGAAAGCATTAGGCTGCTCTACATACACGGCGCATGAGCCTTTGGCCTTGCTCGCTGCCTCGAGGTCGAGAAGTCCTGAGCTTGTGTGGGGCATTTGTACCAACTTGATGCCTACCCCTTGTGTGTAATTCCGTATCACAGACATCCTGTGGGGAGGGACCTTCTCAGAAACGTAGACTGTGTTTGGTTGTTCGGCCCGCTTCGATCGGACCCTCACGGCGCATGTGATTGCCTCGGCAGCGGCTGTGCTCGCGTCATACATCGAGACATTTGCGACTGGCAGAGCTACCAATTCAGAGATCATAGTTTGGAACTCCCACATCGCCTGAAGCATTCCTTGGCTGACCTCTGGTTGATAGGGGGTGTAGGAAGTCAGGAATTCCCCTCTGGTGGCAAGCATTGGAACCATGGATGGTACGAAGTTCCTGGCCAATCCGGCGGACAGGAATGATGGACGTGAATCGAGGTGTATGTTCGCACCAAGCAAGCGATGTGCATCGGCCAGGATGCCCTCCTCGGACTGTGGGTCCCGGAGTGGGAGGGGGTCAACCCTCCTGACGTCCTCGGGTATGTCCTCAAACAACTCATCCATCGATTTCAGCCCCATTTCCAAGAGCATTTCTTGCTCTCTTCCCAGATTTGGTAGTTGGTCCATCGAATCGCCTGCAATGATGTCAGTAGGCCGAGGTGCTTGAAGCCTACGCATGAGAGGGCAATGAACCGACACGCTCATAGGCGTGAAAACCCACCTTGCCAATGAGCAACATGAGTGTGGCGATTACCGCATCTGACGGATTCGTTGGGCCATGGATATCTGAGATGCTTGGACAGGATGCGATTGTCATACCCGACGAGGCTCTGAAAGAGCCATTGTCCCTCGATGCCATGCTCACGCCCTGCAAATCCCTCATTCACATCAACTCGGCGGCTCCTGACGGTCTGTCCGGACGTGATGATAGGGATACGATGCTCAAGATGAGGGACAGATCTAGGCCGGTGCTCGATGCAGTCGGGCGCCATGGTGGCCTCCACCTCATCCTAGTCGGCACGCTCCGGGTGCATCCCCAGTGGGAGGAAGGCGAGCCGTACTATGGGTCAGACTCGACCATAGCGCCTAGAGACATTGCTGCAGAGGCCCAATTGTGGATGGAGGAGATTGCTCTGGAACAGGCAACGACTGAGAGGCCTGTCAGCGTCATTCGCGCATCCAACGTACAAGGCGTCCCGATCACGGGCCCCCCAGGCAATGGACTGCTCCACAAGTGGGCATCAGAAGCGCCAATCGGATGGGTGAATGTCCCTGGCGACGGCTCGGATTTCAAGGATTTCGTGCATGTTCAGGACCTTGTGGAATGTATCATGAGGGTGATGGCCGACCCTCCTCCAACGAGGGAGAGCATCGCCATCGGCTCCGGAAAGGGGATACAACTGAGGGATTTAGCGGCAATATACAACCAAATGACCGGATGCGAGGCCGAATATGGCCAGAACCAGGATCAGGAGGTCTTCGGGATTGTGGACGCCTCCGAGGTGGAGATGAGACTGGGTTTCAGGCCCACTGTAAGCTTGGAGGAGATGATTAGAGAGTCATTCGAGGCGTCTGGACACTAGTCATTCGTTTGAAATCTCCAATATTGGCCTGTTCTGGGCAAAATTCCATCCTGAAACTCGAACAGGCATGTCAATTGATTGCCCTAACTTCGGGATCTCATGGTCCTTCGATAGCCTAAGCTCAACTTGACCAAGCAGAGCCGATGTGGCGAGTACCGTGGTTCCGAACATCAATTCCTTGGATACCCCGTAGCCTATGGTCCGATCAAGGCCGCTGACCTTCATGGCCAGCGGGAAAACTTGGCCTATGAGCGAATCTATGGCCTTTTTTCGTGCAGTGAGGGTGACTGCCTCGCCCAAGTGGCCCACGAACCTAGTGACCCCATCCAACATCGGATTTTCTGGTGATCCCTCATCCCGTGTACTGGAGTCGACGCTTATTTGCTCAGGATCGGGCTCTGGCTCTGGCTCTGGC
>DAVU01000019.1 GCA_002505695.1 Euryarchaeota archaeon UBA487 | reverse complement strand
ACAAAAACGTCAAGAAATTATTCAAAATATCAGGAAGAGTCGCACTCACAACGGCGGGTTTGGTAGGCCACGCACAGTCGTTGGCACGCATGCTCACGGCGGAACTCGCCTTGTATGAACTTAAGAGGGACAATCCAATGACGGTGAAAGGTGCGGCAACGCTTACTGCAAATATACTAGTCGGGAGACCACACTACGTCCAACTTCTGATAGTCGGCGTGGATGAGAGCGGACCAAGTGTCTACAGCATAGACTCCGCCGGCGGCTCGATACCAGACCTGTACTGTGCCACTGGCTCAGGTAGCCCTTTCATGTACGGTGTTCTGGAAGACCAGTTCTCAAAGGACATGACACAGAAAGATGCCATCGCTCTAGCTGCCAAAGCCCTGTTGGCCTCAGCTCAGCGCGACAGTGCAAGCGGCAACGGTATGGATTTAGCCGTAATCACTATGAAAGATGGATACGTCCAACTAAATAACGAGGAGATCTCCGGAGTCCTCGCTAACCTGTGATACAATTACATTCCCGGGCTGATGCCCAGCGTTTGACTACGCATTTCACCTGAGGAACTACGAGTTGATGAGATGAGACTTACTTTGAACGAAGTCAAAAAGAGAATCGAAAAAATGATTCCTAAAGGTCTAGACTACGAAATAGACGTCGAGGCAGGATCGATAGCGATAATCACTCATACGCCTCGGGAGTTCGGTAAAGGGGGTGGCGAAAGTCTCACTGTAAAAATTGCCAAATCCATAAAGAGAAGGGTCGTGATTCGCCCACACAGGGACCTCCTATTGAATGAGGATCAAGTCGAACAGAAAATAATGGAGACAATCCCAAACGAGGCGCAGGTCCGGAATATTTTCATCGATCCTGCATTATCGGAAGTCACCATAGAATGCGATGACCCCTCCACTGCAGTAGGACATAAGGGCACAATCATTCAGGCACTCAGAGATGAAATCGGTTGGCTCGTGAACGTGACTCGGGCCCCTGCATTCGAAAGTAGGACACAACATGATATCCGCAGATACAGAAGGGAGATGGCCGATGAAAGAAGAGGATTATTGAGAAAGTTTGGGACTAGGATATACCGACCAAAGAGACCGGGGCAGCCTTGGGCCAGGATCACAGCATTGGGGTCATACAGAGAAGTTGGCAGGGCCATGCACCTAGTAACCACAAATGAATCAAAGGTGCTGGTTGACGTTGGTGCTAAGCCAACTGTCAACAAGAATGAGGTTCAACCCTTCTTCAACGCTCCTGAATTGCTCCCTCTAGACAACATAGATGCAGTGGTACTCACCCATGCTCATGTAGACCACATAGCTATGTTGCCCGTCCTGTTCAGATATGGCTATCGCGGTCCCGTTTATTGCACTCCTCCCACAAGGGATTTGATGACACTATTACAGATAGATTACATCAAAGTCGCGCAAGCCGAGGGAACTGACCCGCCTTATTCTAAAGCCGACATCCAAGAATGCATCAAGCACGTTGTTGACATCGGACATGGTGAAAAGACCGACATAGCACCAGACATAAAAATCTCGATGGAAAATGCCGGACATATACTTGGCTCTTCATCTGTTTACATGCATATCGGCGAGGGCTCTCACGAACACAGGCTATTGTTTTCTGGCGACATAAAGTACGAAAAATCATGGCTATTCGATGCAGCAACTGTGAGATTCCCCAAAGCCGATACACTTGTAATTGAATCCACGTATGGAGGGCCTCAGGATTTTCAACCGAACCGCATAGATGCCACACATGAGATACAAGATCTCGTCAAGCTAGCAGTTTCTAGAAGTGGCAAGATCTTCTGTCCGGTATTCGCCGTCGGCAGATCCCAGGAAGTAATGTTGGCCATAGATCAACTGTTCAAAAGTGGCGAGGTCACACCCATCACTGTCTGGTTGGATGGCATGATTTCAGAAGCAACTGCTATCCATGCAAGCCATCCTGACTACCTAAACAGAGACCTTAGAAAACAAGTCCTCCGTGGAGGTGAAGAAAACCCGTTTAATTCTCCTTGGTTCAAGCAGGTGGATTCTAGAGAACAGAGGGATTCAATCCTGAACGACCCATCCCCCTGCATCGTGCTCGCAACATCGGGAATGATGACAGGAGGGCCAATTATGGAATATTTCAAAAATTGGGCACCAGAATTGAATAACACACTCTGTTTTGTCGGCTATCAAGCCTCGGGCACTATGGGCAGAAGACTACAATCTGGTCATCCTGAAGTACCAATGGTAGACCGAGGCCAGACCCACATGATACCAGTCTCATGCAATGTAGTCACTATAGACGGGTTTAGCGGGCATTCAGATCGGAAACAACTTATGGATTATGTCAGAGCCTTGAATCCCACTCCTAGACGAATCATTTGTCACCATGGGGATCCACAGACATGTAACGCTTTCAGACAAGGTTTGAGAGATACATTCCGTGTGCAAACACACGCCCCCGCGAATCTAGAGACCATCAGATTGATGTAATTACAACACCGGAAGATCATCTGGATCAATTTCTTTTTCGTGATCGCCTATTGGATCCACATTGGACAAAGTCCCGTCTAGAATTTTCGATACCTCTCTGTTTCTACCATGTGACCCAACTCCGATAGCGAGAGCCATTGGGATGAGCAGAAGCAATGCCCATGAAAGTGTAGTGAAAGACCTATTTTCAATCACCACAATGATAGATAACGACGCAATAAGTATTGCAGAGAATATTGCCAAAATCCTCCTCATCGCACAAGACGTCCTACCATCCCGGCAGCGGCCAATACTCATGAACCTCCTCCTTTCGATTATTACCAATGGCTGGGAAATATATCTTGGCAAGATGCAGCTGTGGTTTCGCTACTGGCGGCATAATAGGCAAGCGAGTCTCATGTAGACGTTGCGGATCAAACAAAAATTTAGTGACAGAGTCAACTTATGAAACTGGAAGAGAATTAGCAAGTTCCATCAAAATCGCAAACATGCCCCAACATTTGAGATCGGAATTTTATGATAGGATAAAGAAAAGTAAGTCTTATTCATCACAAAAAGAAAATGTTGATCCGTCGAAATCCTTCACTAAGGCAATTACTGAACTTGCAAATATTAACTCAGAAATTTCAATGAGCGATCTGGAAATATATTTTGACAAAAACGGTCATACCAAGGAGGATCTCTTGCATTGTGTCGGAGTCGCTGAGATAGAGGGCATTTTATCTAGGGCCGGACCCGGGTCTTGGATTGTTCTAGATTTCTAGGTTAGGTTCATGTTCTCGTCGCCCTTCGCTTGGACCACCCACGGGCCTGTGGGTTAGTCTGGTCTATGCT
>DAVU01000014.1:96999-132931 GCA_002505695.1 Euryarchaeota archaeon UBA487 | reverse complement strand
CCCCATCAGCGCCCGCTGGCCCCGAGATGTCTCCCAAGTCGATCCACTCCGATCCACTCCAAACATGAACATGGTTTGTCGAGTTCACTAGGAAGGCATCCCCAGTGTTGCCGATGTAGATTTCACCCAAATCAGAGGTCTCATCCACTGTGCCCAAGATAGTGAATGACGTGCCATCCTCGCCGGATTGGCCCTGCGGCCCTGCCTCGCCCTGCGGCCCTGCCTCGCCCTGGGGTCCTGCCTCGCCCTGCGGCCCTGCCTCACCCTGGGGTCCGGCCTCGCCCTGGGGTCCGGCGGGTCCTGTGATGTCTATCTCCACCCATTGGCCTGTATCGCAAGCGTGGAACGAGGATGTGTCGGAAACGTAGTATAGTCTGCCTTCGTGAATTTCATCACACATCGGTAGTTCCGATATCGATGCTGCATGGTAGACGTTCCAATCCTGGAGCTCAGTGGTTGGATTGGGCTCCTCGGAGTCCGTAGCGGATAGGCACCCTGACATGGCGGTCAAAATCATGCTTATGGAAAAGGCAATGGTCACAATTTTATTGCTGTTCATGGTTAACTCGGAATCCAACCCACCCATAATCATTAGTTAGAGTCCACCGTTGTTCACGACTATCACCAAGGTCATCAAGAAGGTGGGGAGGAGGGCTTCGACAAGTGCATTCGCCCTTCTCAAGGGGGATTTTCTGCGGAAGTCCTCTAATTGCTCCTCGACTATCTGGTTCATCCTCGTGCGTATGATGCCCATGACAGTGGCGTGAATCTGGTCCGAGAATGGGGCGAGAATGGTGTAATCGAGCCCCCTTTTGATTTGTTTTGCTATGGAGAGAGCGATTGGGTTCTGGGATAGCAAGCCTGCGACACCAGACACCAATCCCGATTCTATGGTGGCCTCGTTTTCGTTAGTCTCGGCTTGTTTGAGTTCGTTCAGGAACCACGATCTCTTGAAATCCTGATTTAGGTTCCAAGATTGAAACTCGTTCTCCGCCATTAGCCACATCCCTTCTAGTTGGAAGTATGAGCGCTCGAAGAAGTCCCGCAACTTGGCGGATCTTCGTATATCTCGCGCCAACCATATCACTAGTAGCGCAGCGAATAACGAGTATGTTGCCCTCGAGAGCGTCCCGAGCGCAACGGAATTCGCATTCAGTAATGCAATGGTCGGGAATGCTATGGCCATTGGCGCAATTAAGGTCATTATCTCCCAGCCGATAAACGACCTGCCGAGTTGCTTCAACGATGGCTTTAGGAAAAGTTCACTGACGTTGTTTAGATTGGCCATCACTCCCCTGTTTTCCAAGTCGTCGTCGATTGAGGTTGCTAGTTTTCGCAATGGGGCATACACAAGTATGATTCTCGTGATGAAGGCAATAACCAGCACTAATACGATCAAGTCCCGGATGCTTTCAGGAGGGAATGCTGGAAAAAATCGCACCTAATCCCCCGAGTAGGGCCTGAGGCTGTTTTGATGAAGAGTTTTCCTAGGTTTTTTTTGAAAAATAAAGGCCCGATACCATCCTATGAGATACTCAAAATTCATAATCCAATGAATTCGACGGTGAATCGTATGGACAAGACTGTGCTGACTCTGAGGGTCTGTGGTTGGTCTAGCATTGCAATGGGCTTGATCTTCTTTCTGATTCCCGAATGGTATGCGGAGCTGGAGGGCGCCAACACAGAGAACATAGCATGGCTCAGGAACCTCGGGGCAGCATTGGTTGCCGTCAATGGGGTTGGCGCCCTTCTCGCGGCCAAGGATCCAATCGGGGAAAGAAACCTCTACGATGTCGTGATGTTGGCATCCATTCTGGAGACCATGGCCCTTGGCTGGTCGACCTACACATGGGAATTTTCAGCGACCGAGGAGATTTTCATCACAGGGCCTCTCGTACTAGCGGCTGTCGTCAGCCTAGCTCTCATCCTTCTGAGGCCTAGTGCCCATGTCCCGTCTCAGTCCTGACTGGGCCCAACCTCCTCCTGACCAGGATACCGAGGGCAAACAAGATCCCAATCAGCGCCAAGAATGGTGCCAGCAGGGCGATTAGTACGATCAGTAGGGAAAATATATCTTCGACCACGGAGAAAATCGGGTTTGCCACACCCAATGAGGCCACAGACGATAGTCCCCTGCCGGCGACTGTAGCTGACTGTATACCGATCGACGTACTCCCTCCGGCAATGATGGCGAAGGCCCATTGGATTGCCGGGTCTGTTCCCTGAAGCGTGATTGCAACCACAGTGACTCCCGCTAGGCCCGCGAGGGGTGTTGCCACCGCGTCGAGCGCATTGTCCAGGAAGGGTACCTTGTAGGCCAATATTTCCATCAAGGAGGCTGATCCCATCACGATCAATGACATGTCGGAGGACAGGAATTCGAAATCAGATCCTTCGAGGTCAACATCCATCAGGCCGAGTTTGAACCAGACCGATAGGAGGAAAGGAGGGAGGAAGACCCTGAACCCAGAGGCTGCGGCGAGGCCTATGCCCGTCGAAGCCCCCATGATGAAGCGGACGGAGTCGATATCCATTCCAATAGACCCAGTCTGAATCACATCACTGGAAGGCGTCTTTGTGCCTCTTCCGCGAGTTGTCGTTCGACCAGTTGTACGCGAGCTGCAGAATCTTCAGGAAGTCGCCTTGCCCGTCCTTCTTCATCTTGTCATGAAGGGCCTCGTTTTGGATGAAGACGTCGCCCCAGATGTTGGCAGCAGTTCCCTTTCCGCCCTTCGGCATGTCGAAGATCTCGTCCAGCGTGGGCTCGAGGAGTGCCTTCCAGACCCTAGCAGGGTCGACGGCCATGGTGACCTCGACGATTATTTCATCAGTGTTCAGGCCTGTTCCCGTCTGCCAGCTATCCTCGCCCAAGTCTGCCAAGAACGGCAGACACACGTCGGACACTGAGAGTGCGGTCAGGGGGTCTGCTCCGGTCATCTCAGCGAAAGCCTCGCGCATCCTACCTCTATCTGCTCCCTTACTGCCGACTAGGGTTCTCATTTGATCGATGGAGTTTGGCACGAGGAACCTGATGTCGGTGAAGTAGACGTATGGCTTTCCGTCTTCAGGTGCGAATATGTGCTTGAAGGGGGACTGGCCAGGGATCTCACCGAGGTCGTCAAGTCTGTACAGCGTCTTCAGGGCATTGGTTCCGATCGATTGTATGCATCTCCTAATGATTCTCTCCGGAGCGGCGGATACGTCGTTGAACGTGTCCATGTATTCGCTCATGGTCAGGATGTCATAGCCGCGTGCTGCTAGGATCGTGTGGACGTTCGGACCCTGGACGTTCTCGCCGTTTACGGAGGCGGAGCTGATCCACTTTGCGCCCCTGCTGCTTTCGCTTCTCGCGACAAGATCTGCATAGGCTGTGAATCTCCTGGAAACCCTGTTCATGAAGTCTGCCTGGTCGAGCTTGGTGAAGAGGGAGGCGGTGAAATTCGTCTTCAGTGCGTGGTCTGCGACTTGGCTGGCATTGACGCATGTCAAAAGGTTCCCTTGGTCATCCGGGTAGACGACGAGTCTCCTTCGCTTTCCACCCCCACCCAGCGTTCCAGTCTCGTTGCTGGTTAGGTAGTACCCCATGGCGGCTGTGACTTCGAACAATCTGGCGTATTTGTCTTCGTCGCTGGCTCCCCTGATCCATTCGTCGATCCCTGGTTCGACCAAATGGAACTCGAGTGGCACTAGTTCGGACCCCCCGCCGAACATCTGTCTGACCGTGGCGGACCTCATCATTCCCATCATCGTGTAAAGGGAGGTCTTTCCTGTCGTGATGTATACGTCGGTGATGCCGTCTTCCCCGAACGAGGTCCTTCTGTCGGGCATGTTGACAAGTAGGTTGAATGCGGTGGCGTTCTCTCTGTTGCCATCCACTGCGGGCCAGATCCAAGAATATGGGCGGGTCATGATGTAGCCACTGGCGTCCTTACCGAACCCTGCTGGGGAGTACCTTGTCCAACCTAGCCTGTTGTTGAAGGTGACTCCTCGATGCATGAGTGATGGATAGTAGACCTTGTCCTGCGGGTCTGATCCGGGAACGACTCCTCTGTGGCCCAAGCCCCACAGGATTGGTTCCCACTCAGCGTAGTCAGCATCTCCCTTCCCGAGAAATGGGTGCTGGTCTGAAATATTCGCCTTCGGCTTTCCATTGCTTGCGAGAACGGACCCCCCCAATCTGTCCTCGTCCCCGGTGGAGCAGAAGAATAGGGTTTGAGTAGTTGCCACTTGCTTTGGCGTCCACATGTTAGCATTAACTACGGTCTTTTGGCGGATGAAATCGGCAGGGGTGTCGATCCTTCGCTCAAATTTGAACCTTTGAGTGTCGATCCACGATGAGCCGAGGAATAGGTTGGTGTTCATCAATCGGGCCTTTCCCGGGCCGACGTATCGCTCGATGGGGTTATCCTTTGCCTCATCGTTTCCGTCCAGCCTCTCCCATGGGCCTTCCTCTGGGATGTGCTTCAGGAATCTCTCATAGTCAAGCTCCCTGCTTTCTGCATCCTTTATGCTGTCTTGAATCGCATCCATCAGCCGGACGTAAGTCTCTGATGGCGCTATGGTCTTGGTTTTTCTCATTTCAGTGTTCGATATGCTTCTATGTTCCCACATTTTACTCACCTCAGAATTTCGGCTCTGGTTCAGGCTCCTCTGGCTCTTCCTTCTTCATGGAGGGCATCGCGGGCATCGAGAGTCCGCCTGATAGGAGGAGGAGTGCTGAGACTGCCAATGCCCCAACTCCGACAATAATCTTCACGACATCGTCTGTGTCGCCGGTGATTACGAAGGCATCTGCAAGTGCAAGTGCCCCTATTGCTCCTGAAAGTACGATTGGCATCATTGGTTTTGCATCCGCTTCGCTCATTGATCCTTAGTCGGATTGTCAATGTATATATTACCTGCCGCTGATGAAAGGTATCGGTATTGAAGAAAGGGAGGTTATTGAATAAAAAAAATCATCATCATGAATTGTATAATGGCACGAACATCTAGAACCTAATGCCACTGCGAATGAACATGGCCAAGAGGTCCAAGGCGATCAAGAAGGTGGGTTTCACACTTCGCTCGTCATTATCATGGATCCGGCCCACGGCAGCGGCTGTGATCGCGTACGCAGTCCTGGGCTGGGAGGAGTTCTGGCAATGGGGGGGTATTTTTCTTGCCACGTATCTGATGGAGATAGTCGCGGTGTACCTAGCGGTCCCGGGTTCAGACGATGATGATGAAGATGACTATTACGATGATGACGAGGGCGCCGAAGGTAATGGTAAGAAGAGGAAAAAGCTGCCAAGGCTGAAGAGAAAGTTCTGATCTATGTCTCGCTCAATGAGATAATCACGGTCTGTTTTCGAGTCCTCTTCACATTAAAACCCCCATCCACGAGCATCTCCTCAACCATATCAAGGACACGTTGAGTCACATCCAATTGAACTCCCCAATAAGCCACCTCTCCCTCTGAATTGCCCGAAAATAAATGATCTCCGTTCGGACTGAATCTTACATCGTTTATCGAGCCTCTGTTGCCACGGAGGGTCTTCCGCTCCACGCATGTTTCAATATCCCAAATTCTGATTGTGTTATCCTTTGATGCACTGGCCATAAGGTCCCGATCAGGCGATATTGCAATGGCGTGAACATCACCAGAATGGCCAGAGAAAGTTCCTGTCATCTCTCTCTCGTGTGAGTTCCACTTCTGAATCTGTTTGTTCTTTCCCGCGATAATCACGGTTCTCTCGTCATCGAGAATCTTCACTGTGGTTATGGGACTTGCATATTCGCTGGTGCCTGCAACGTGGGTGTCCGTAGCGGGCCTCCAGACGTTGACCGATCCATCGTCACTTCCGCTAACCAGAGTCGTTCCACTTGGTGAAAAGTCCAAGGAGGTGACTGTACCATCGTGGGCCCTGAATTCATTCCTTGTCTCGAGGGTGTCCAAATCAGAAATCCTCACGTTTCCATTGTACAAGCCGGTAGCAATTGTGCGTGTGTTGGAGTCAATTGCCACGCTTAGTACTCCGAACCCCCCCAGGTCAAGGGTCCTGATGTGTTCACAATCTGGCAGTGACCAGAATTGGACTGTCTTGTCCAGAGAACCACAGGCGAGTAAGTCGTTTTCTTTTGTCGATACTAAATGACCATTGTAGGCCATCTCATCCAATGTTAAAACGTCGTTTTTTGATATTGGATCCCAAATGTGAATCCTCTGGTCCATGCCCACGGAGGCACATGCTGTGTTCGAAACGAAGGAAATCGACGTCACAGGATCCTTGTGCAGGATCTTGGTGTAAAGAGGTCCGCCTAGCATCACTTCGACGCTGTCCCTTGGTCCATTCAACGAGGATATCTTTTCCTTGACCCTGAAAATTCTGATGAAGTCTAGGGCCACCTGTCGTTCGCCCTCCTGGGTTGCGATCCTTTCTTCCTCTATCCTGTCTTTGATATCTCCACTCAGGCCGGAGAACGGGTTCGATGGTTTATGCTGATCATCCTTGGGGCTTGTCTCCTCATCCATTGCAAGCCATCTCCCGGTCGGATCATTCCTGTTTGTCGTCCTCGTTCGACCTGATCCTCTTTTTCAGGCGATCTCGGATTAATGGAGCCATGAAGAGTCCCACTACCAGCATCAAGGCTATCAGGGCCCCGAAGACCGCAAACGTTTCGCTGACCCTTGCGGCTACCGCCTCACACTCCTTGTTATTGTCGACGTCACTGGGGACATCATTGAAGTCGAGAGGGTCTGATCTGCACCTTATCTCGTCTACGTCTGTCCATCCATCTCCATCATCATCTAGGTCGATGATAAGCGAAGAGGGGATGCCTTCCACAAGTGAGTCGGTAAGCCCGTCCCCATCTGTATCCAGGTAAGCTGCAGGGTCGAGGGGGAATGCATCCGGCCCAGCATCGCATATCCCAGGAGTGCCGAGGCTGCCATCACAGACTCCGTCATTGTCTGCATCAGGGTCCTGGTTGTCTCCTATTCCGTCGCCATCAACGTCAGAATCTTCAGATGGGTCTGTTGGGAAGGGGTCATCAAAATCAGGCGTTCCGTCCAAATCACAATCTAAGTTCAAAGTACAATCTTCGTGTTCGTCTTTATTCAGTAGCCCGTCGCCATCTGAGTCCAAATCAGCATTGTCCCCTACCCCATCATTGTCGAAATCACTCCAATCGTTTGGGTCCTCCGGATATTTGTCCTCATCATTGAAGATGCCGTCTCCGTCCATATCCGGATCCTCGTCGTCACATATGTAATCCCCATCAATGTCATCAGGCGTATCGTTGGGATTTAGTGCGGATGAGTCACATTTGTATTCCATGCTGTCAGTGTAACCATCGCCGTCATCATCTGCATCCTCGTCCCCATAGAAGGCCTCCCATGTCGGATCAACTTGATCAGCCAACTGATCGTTATCACGGTCCATCGGGATGTCTGGATCGAAGGGCTCTGGGTCCTCACCCCTTGAGCAGACGCCAGGGACCTGATTGCTGCCGTCGCAGAATCCGTCTCCATCCGAATCGGGGTTGAGTGGATCAGTGCCACGATCTGAGGCGGAGATGTAGAATCCTGTGCCTGTCTCAACCTCGTCATCGAGGCCGTCCCCATCGTCGTCTTGGTCCTCCACGAAAATATCCGCCGCACCTTCGGGGAGATCGTCCCACAGGCCATCGCCATCAGTGTCCCGCGGTAATGAGGGGTTCGTCGGGTACGGGTCTGGCCCCGTTGAGCAACTGTTTCTCTGGTAGGGGCCATCGCAAATCCCGTCATTATCTGAATCCACTAAGGTTGGATCTGTGCCAATCGATGATTCTTCGGTGTCAGGCAAACCATCGTTGTCATCGTCTGTGTCTGACAGGTCTCCCACTGTGTCGCCATCAGTGTCGAGCCAGTCTGTTGGATCCAACGGGAAGTCGTCTTCGAGATCAAAGTAGCCATCATTGTCATCATCATCGTCCGCAACTGCAGGCCCTTCTCCATCAAAGTCCTCATCCGCTAACATGTCGCCATCGGTATCGATTGGAATCTCGGGGTCCAATGGGCTGGGGTCTGGCCCATGAGAGCATGTCCCCTGTATCGAATTAATTCCATCACAGAAACCGTCATCATCAGTGTCCACATCAAGTGACGATGTTCCTGCAATTGCTTCCATGGTGTCGGACATACCGTCATTGTCGTCATCCAGATCTGAAGTCAACTCGGTGAATGGTGACATACTCTCAGGGACCCAATCTGGAGTTCCATCGAGATCAAAGTCTGATAGTATCGCCATCTCAATCTCGATGTCGCGCATGACTCCGGTTGAGTTTACGGCGGACACCGAATATGTTGTCAGAGGTGTCACTTGCAATGGAACGCCGGAAATAGTACCGTCTACTGGGGATATTTCCAAGCCGAAGGGCAGTTGAGGCTGCACGGACCAGGAGACAGCGGAGTTGTTAGTTGCGTTCTTGACTACCCACAGGTCACTGCCAGAACCATCATTCGCATCAAAGTAGAGGTCCCTGTCCAGGAAGACGTAGCCACCGTTTCGGCCCGGGTTGCTGGATTGTGTCCCTGTCCTGATGTCACCTATTGTTGTGATTGAGAAATCAGAGAGATCCAAGGTATGGGGCTCATACCCATTCCCGTCAGATGACGCTGTGAAGTACACTATACCTTCGTCACTCACGCTAAAACCGCTGTGTTGACCCGGATATGACGATATTGAGCCCATAGTGAGATCAACGGTTAGCCATGCTGTGTTGTTCTCCGGAGAGTAGATCCAAAGCTCATTGCCTGTCTGGCCATCGTTGGCAGAAAACCCGATCACAGGGCCTAGTTTATGAATCCCAGAAGATGCGGATCCGGGATTGCTTCCACTGGAGCCGGGCCTTATGTCGGTATGTCGGTCGCAGGAGTCAGAGGCTGAGTCATAAGACCACAACTCTGCCCCATGTGCCTGATCTCTGGCCGAGAAGTATGCCCTCGTGTTGAATATCGCTATTTCTCCTGAACTTGTGCTTGGCTGACCACTGGAGCTACCTACCCAGATATCGCATAACAGCGAGGCAGAGGATTCAGAATTTGCAATGTCTACTCCCCAAAGTTCTGTTCCAGATATCCCGTCGTTCGCATCGAAAATTACGGTGGTACCGACTGATTGGAACCCTAGTTGGAATCCGGGCAGGCTAGGTAGGTTGCCAGAATTCAGGTCCCCTAGCGATGACAGTGAACCAGTGGTACTGTCTAAAACCCAAGGCTCAAAACCAGAGGCGCCATCATCTGCATCGAAGAAAAGCCACCGATCGCCAACGGGAAACAAACCTGAGAATGTACCCGGATTCGATCCCTGCTGGCCGTTATTTAGGTCAACCACCATTTCTGTGATTCCAGTAATTGGATCGTGGGTCCACAACTCATTGCCGCTCACGCCGTCATCGGCATTGAACCACAATTTTCCTGACATGGCCACTAGGCCGGTAATGCTCCCTGGGTTGCTGGCCGTAATGCCTGGACGGATATCCATGACCATCCAGTAGCTGTCGTTCTGTGGGTTATAGGCCCAGAGTTCTGAACCTGAGGACTGGTGAGAGGCGTCGAAGTAGACTATGTGATTGAGTGGTGTGATTCCACCGTATTTTCCAATTTGGCCCCCTAGGCTATTGGTCGGGGCAATCGAGGTGATCTCCGAGAGAGAGCCAGTTGTTGGATCATATTGTTGGAGTTGTGATCTTGGGTTGTTCGCGTCGAAGTACAACATCCCATCCATCTTGACTATCCCATAATTGGGACCAAGGACCGATGATGTCCCATCCAAGCTGTACTCCTTGATTGGAGGCTCGGCCTCTGGGCAGACTATCGGTGGCGTGCAGTCACCATCTGCTTCAGCGCCATAGGCTTCAGAAGCATCGAAGGTAAGGGGCTCAATCTCGATCCCAAAGACACCTATGTGAGGATGATCGAAATTCGCAGCCAATCCGGAATCGCTGTGTGACTCCATTTTTTGTTGGCTACCATTGTACTCTATTGGTTGATTGTAGGAGCAGATTATGACAATGGCCATTATCAGGGCGGGAAGGTTTGACCTATTGGGCCCGGACGCCATCATTGCCCTCTGCTCTGCCACTATTCAAAAACACGATCCCATTGTTTTCTATGAAAAAGTGTGTTGCAGATTTATTCTGGTCTCGAATTTGGAAAAAATACAAGGGTCCTCATCAGTACTAGTTTAGTCGGAGACAGCCGGTGATGGATGGAATAAGGGAAATTATTGGCAGGATTGCTGATGGGAGAATGGGCGATGATGAGGCTACAGAATTCCTCAGAGTTGTATTCGACGATGGCCTCGCCCAAGATGAATTAGTCGAAATGACCCTAGCCATGAGAGACTCCGGCACCAAGATCGACTGGATTGATGACATTGCAAGACGAGTGGTGGATAAGCACTCCACCGGGGGGGTGGGGGACAAAGTCTCTATCTCACTCGCACCTGCGCTTGCGGCATGTGGCGCTGCAGTCCCGATGATATCGGGTAGGGCCTTGGGCCACACTGGAGGCACGTTAGACAAGTTGGAGTCAATCCCTGGCTTCGATACAGAAATGACCTTCCTGGAGTTGAAGAATCAGGTCATAGAGATCGGATTGGCCATAGTCGGTCAGAACCAAGACTTGGTTCCCGCAGATCGAAGGATGTATGCATTAAGGGATTTGACAGGACTCATTGCATCTGTTCCACTCATCACAAGCAGCATCATTTCAAAAAAGGCTGCAGAGGGTATAACCTCTCTTGTCCTTGATGTCAAGACAGGAAAAGGAGCGTTTATGCAGTCACAGGACCAAGCAGAAACACTTGCACGCTCAATGAAGAAGATTGCTGAATCCATTGGGATAACCACGACCTGCCTCGTCACCTCGATGGATCACCCAATTGGATATGCTGTTGGTAATTCCTTGGAGATCATAGAATCTGTGGAGACGCTCTGCGGACGTGGGCCCGCTGACTTGGAGGAGTTGGTCTGTATTCAAGGGGGAGTTCTATTGGGTTCAATTGGTCTTGCAGAAGACAATGAACACGGTGCGGTTATGATTCAGGATTCACTATACGATGGGACTGCCTACTCGAAGTTCCTTCAGATGGTGAGTGCCCAGGGCGGGAACCCCGAAATCTTCAGTTCCGACCATTCGCTCATGCAAGCGCTGGGTATCCTGGATGAGGATTTACTCTCCTTTGAAATAAAGGCAGAGCAATCTGGTTGGGTCAGGGACATAGATGCGATGCTAGTTGCAGAACTTTGCTTGGGCCTCGGTGCTGGCAGATCGGAGATAGAGGGGCATATTGACCACTCAGTCGGCTTGTTGCTGAACGTGAGCGTTGGTAGTCCAATCATGAGGGGGCAGAGCTTGGCGACGGTGTATCACCGCGGGTTCGATGAAAAGGGAATGTTGGCGGTTCGCAAGGGCTTCCAGATATCTGAGGATGAGCCGGATGTGGCGTCTAGGATCTTGGAGATGTTCTGATCAAATCCCAGGAGCCCTGCCAGCCATAATCCTGCGCCAGACTGGGGGTATGAGACAGGGCCACCAACAAGCATAGTATCCCGATGGGAGAGTTGGTGCGTCTGGATAGGGTCTTAACTTCCAGAAGGGAACTGCAGCGTGTAGGTGATGGTCGCTGTGTCTAGTGAGCTCCAACAGACTCCATCTAGACCACCTAGCCTCGGTGTTCCAAGCGTGCCCGGATTGGAACTTTTTGTCTGAGTCTTCCCTTCTGAGTCCCCAGTGTCTGATGTAATTGACATATTCTAGAGTGAGTATGGCAATCCCAGAGAGGATCGCCCATCCCAGGGCAAACGGTGCTGCCCAGTTTTGACCCGATAGGTGCAATAGTCCTAATGTTGCAAAAATGATTATCTGGATGGAAAGACCCTGATATGACGGATTCGCAAGTCCAGTCCTACCTTTTTTGTTGTGAATTTTTACTGATGAAGAGAACTGCCCGGGTATTGTCCTGAGCCAGAATGACCAGATGCCTTCGTCTACTCTTGCACTGGCGGGATCAGAATCTGTAGCTACATTTTTGTGATGGTTGTGATTGTGTTCTGTGGTAAAGTGTGGATAATTGATGCTGAATAACAGCAGTCTGGCAAGCCTCCAACCCGGGCTTCTCGGTCTCTGATGGCCTAGTTCGTGTGCTGTGACAATGGCAGATGCTGCCGCGGCCAAGCCGGTTGACAAGGAAGCCGCAACAAGCCAGATAGTGAGGCCCTCTCCGTAGGCAAAGAAAAAGAAGGATCCGAGCATGATGAAGTGGACTACTCCATGGGCCCACAGCAGTGCGATGAATGGCTTGCCCGAGTCCCGAGGGGGCCTGGCCGTCTTGGACTGTCCCATAGTTATGTCCAAAAGAGGGCCAATTACCCAGATGAAAATGACTCCCAACAAGGTGTAAGCACCACCCAGTAGATTGCCGGCTATCACCAAAGATGGGCTGATTAGGCCCAGCAAATGATATCCCCATGGCTCGGGCGACAGGCCTTCGACACCTTCAGTCATAATTTTTCGAATGTATTGACAGACAAAAAGGTGTGCTTAGGATTTGATCATTCGTAGAGGTGACCAAAGGATCTCAACGCTTTCGATATTTTTGGGGCTACAACGAATGAACAGTATGGCTGATTGGGATTCCTCTCAAAGTAATCGTGGTGGTAATCCTCCGCGGGCCAAAACACTTGTGCGGGTTCGACCGTGGTTGCCACTGGAGAGGCCAAATCCGGTTGTATCGATTTAATCTCGTCAAGGATGATCTCTTGCTGGCCCGGATTTGAGTAGAATATGCAGGATCGATATTGGGGTCCGACATCATTCCCCTGCCTGTCAACTTGGGTTGGGTCATGGAGGGTGAAGAACACACGAAGTATGGACCTGAGGTCGATTTTCTGAGGATCATATACCACCTTCACTACTTCGGCGTGTCCGGTTTTTTTTGCACAGACTTGTTCATATGAAGGATTTGAAACATGTCCCCCTGAATAGCCCGAAGTCGCGCTCTCGACCCCTCTAAGGCCTGAGATGCCCCCTTCGATGCACCAGAAGCAACCCCCTCCTAGAACGATTTCTTCCATATTCCTATTGGGTCGCCGGTGTGGTTTGAATCTGCGCCCAAAAAGGCTGTTTCACCTTCTGTAGTTAGGCGCTTCTCGGGTGATCTCAACATCATGCACGTGGGATTCTGAGAGTCCAGCATTCGTGATCTTGACGAATGAGCAGTTTTCCCTCATCGAGTCGATTGTCTCATTCCCAGTGTATCCCATGGCTGATCTAAGCCCTCCTAACAGTTGATACAAGACGTTGTCAACTGGCCCTCTTGCTGGAACCCTGCCTTCAATGCCCTCTGGAACATATTTCTGGGTGTCTCCCTGCTCCGACTGGAAATATCTGTCATGAGCTCCATCAGACATGGCGCCAACCGAGCCCATGCCACGATACACCTTGTATGACCTTCCTTGATAGAGGATGGTTTCACCTGGGGCCTCATTTGTCCCCGCCAATAGTGACCCGATCATAATAGAGCTGGCTCCTGCTGCGACGGCCTTGGCAATGTCCCCACTGAATTTTATTCCTCCATCTGCGATGACGGGTATATCAGCCTCATTACATGCTTGCACTGCGTTGATCACGGCAGTCATTTGAGGGACGCCCACTCCGGATACGATCCGTGTTGTACAAATCGAGCCAGGTCCGATTCCAACTTTTATGGCATCTGCGCCAGCATCGATCAATGCCCTGGCAGCGGCTTCTGTGGCTACGTTGCCAGCGATGATGTCAACATCGGATCCAACAGATTTTCTGATGGATGCAACTGTTTCAATAACTCCGGATGAATGTCCATGGGCAGTATCGACGACGATGGCATCAGCTCCTGCTTCGCCAAGGGCCACTGCTCTTTGGATGCCCCCTGCGCCGGTTCCTGTTGCTGCTGCGACTCGAAGCCTTCCCCTATTGTCCTTGCATGAATCCGGGTGATTGAGGTTGCGCTCAATGTCCCTGACCGTCATCAGCCCAATGCATTTTTCACCGTCAACCACGAGTAATTTCTCAATTCTGTGTTTGTGCATGAGCCTTTTAGCTTCATCTGGATCTATGTCGATTGGTACCGTCACGAGGTCTTTGGTCATCAATGACCCTACCTTCTCGGCATGATCTTGTACGAACCTGATATCTCGGTTCGTTATTATCCCAACCAGTTTTTTGTTCTCAAGAACAGGCAATCCTGAGAAACCATATTCACTCTTGAGATTAAGAAGATCCCCGATTGAGGTTTCCGGGGTGGTGGTAACTGGGTCGATGACCATACCAGCCTCAAATCTCTTTACCCGCAGGACATTTTCACACTGCTTTTCTATGGTCATGTTTCGATGAATAACACCTATTCCGCCGGCTTGAGCAAGGGCGATAGCCATCTCGGATTCTGTGACGGTATCCATCGCAGCAGAGATGATCGGAATGTTGAGTGTGATATTCTTGCTTAGTCGCGTGTTGAGTCGGACCTCGGCGGGCAGAACTGAGCTGCTTGCAGGTAGTAGGAGGACGTCGTCAAAGGTGAGGGCCTCGGTTATCGTGGGTGTTGCCATTGAGTATCTCCAATGCCGGCCCTACATCAATCATTCGTGTAATTGGCATCACGAAGACGGTCCAATAAGTTAGACAATTAAGGAATAACCGAGTCGTTCGAGTGTGTCTGACCAATTCTTTGCACCAAATCCTTGGTGGCTCAAAGGTACCTCAATTTTCATGGGGTTGATGTTTTTGTTTTCACTTTCGACAATTGCGAGTGCTCTAGCGACACCCAAGATTGTGGGGGCCTATTGGCCAGGGGAATGGAGGGAAATAGCAGGGGATTATCCCGAAAACGGGACCACAGAGCAGAAAGAGGAGTGGGAGCAGGGCGAGACCTTCTGGAATGAGTCAATCGGATACTGGGAGGAACTTGCTGACTCAGGTCTATTCGAAATTACCGCAGGATTCGGTCTCCTGATGACATTATTTTCGGCAGCTTCAGTGCCCATTTTGTGGTCAGGAGACCGTGATCTAGGACTAAAATTATGTTATTTTTGGGTTGCTACGCTAATGATAAGTCAAGTCATTACTACAATAATCTACTATGATGTGGGTTTTATCCCGGAATATTCGGAATTCAACCTAGAAGAGGATCTGGAATGGTTGTATCTAGTAGAAGGCGTAGGCCTAGCATTCTCGCTTGCACAGATCGTAATTTGCAACTCGTGTTTATTCGCATCTATTTTTGTCGTGTCCGCTCGCTCCAAGGTTCCACAAAATAAGTATGATTTGATCTCCGGTTTTCATCGCTCAGAGAAATAAATAACCGTCTATTCCTGCTGAGATCATGCCCTCGCTGGTGGACGGAATACACGTTGTGAACACAGAGACGATCCCAGGTTTCGTAATTCAGGACCAATTGGGCGTCGTTTCTGGGTCCACGGTAAGGGCCAAAAACGTGGTCAGGGACATATCTCAGATGCTGAAGAACATAGTAGGTGGTGAGTTGCATCAATACACGAATCTGCTGATAGAATCCCGAAACGAGGCTTTCTCGCGGATGATAGAAGACGCAAAAGCACGAGGGGCGAATGGGGTAGTGAATCTGAGGTTTGCGACCTCAGCTGTCTCGCCCGGAGCAGCGGAGTTGTTCTGTTATGGAACAGCGGTTATCGTGGAATGACTGGAGTGTTATTTGAATGGAGATTTCAGGCTATATCGTATTGCTTTTTTTCATATTACCTCTAATTCTGTGGGTTGCCGTCTGGGGCTTGTTCACGCTGGCATACCCATTCATGTTTCTCTACGGCGCGCTCACTTCAAGTGCCAGCAGGAGGCGCTGGAAGGATGATATTTTGAGGAGGGAGAAATATACTCTCGAAAAGGTGGGCAGAGATTTACTCTCCATGGATAAAATTAGGATCCCGTTAGGCTCATCGAATCCAGAAGTAATATGGGCGAGCATCGTTATCGGCCCCAGTCACTGGCAACAACTTTTAGGGCTCTTGTACAACCTAATCGGGGGCTCCGTTGATATCTACAGGGACTTGTTGGCGATTGGAAGGTCGGAAGTCCTGCAGAGGCTAAGAGAGGTCGCTGATAGCAAGGGATTCGACAACGTTGTGGGGGTTAGACTGGACACAAGCATGATCGGTACCCAGAGACCGAAGGGAGGGGGTTCCAAGGGGATTGAGATCTTTGCTTATGGAACAGGGATTAGAAATGGGGTTCCGGCATCATTCACGGTACAACAGCCTGAATGAGCCACAAACAGAGCCTAGGAATGATTCAAGTCAAATGGTACATGTGGACAGTGCGGGAAATGGACGCTGGGCCTGTGACAAAGATCGAGCCGAAGATTGCAGCTAGGCTTGCCAAGCAACGTTATCACCTCGTCGGAGATCATGGTGGTGTGAAGGTATGTCATTGGACTAAGCAATCCCTGATTGCCGATCGATCATGCTACAAGGGGACTTTCTATGGAATAGAAAGCCATGGTTGCATGCAGATGGCTCCAAATGTGGATACATGCAACCTCGGTTGTACCTACTGTTGGAGAGAGCCTCACTCAGACACATTGAACAAGATAGATGATGATCCCTATGAACTATATCTACAGAGTGTAAAAGCCCACAGAAGATTGTTGACAGGGTATGGTGGAAATCCCAAAGCGGATCGAGAAAAGTGGCTGGAAGCACAAAATCCCAAACATGTTGCGATTTCCTTGAATGGCGAGCCTACTCTTTACTCAAGACTTGGTGAGTTTCTTGAGGTCTGTCATCAACATGGCACGAGTACTTTCCTTGTGACGAACGGTAGCTTGCCCAAAGTAATTGAGAATTTAGATCCCCTGCCAACTCAGCTATACGTCAGTGTCGACGCCCCCAATAAGGAGATATTCGATCGACTCTGCAAGCCCAAGTTCGATCAGGCGGCTTTCAACAAATTGGAGGAGACATTGGGAATTCTTCCATCGCTGGATACAAGGACTGTTTGTAGACATACACTGATCAAAGGAGAGTCTCTTGGTTATCATGATGAGTACGCGAGGTTAGACAATTTGGCAGATCCTGATTTCATAGAGGCTAAGGGATATGTCTTTGTTGGAAACAGTAGGAACAACCTCAGTATTGAGAACATGCCGAGTCACGAGGACGTGATGGAATTCTCAAGGACTCTCGCCCCACTCGTGGGAAGAGAAGTCCTATCTGACAGAAAAGAAAGCAGAGTGAGCCTTATTGGGAAGGAGATGATTCCCGTCAAACTTCCTGAAAAGACTCGTGATTTGCCTGTGGATCTTGGTATCGCTAAGCCTCAGAATTTCTCGTTGCCGGTGACCCTGAATTAGGAATCTGGTTCCAACACCATCGGCCTAGATGAACCGCAGGAAGGACACTCCTGCGAGTCGTCGAGGTACTGGTATTTGCATGCTGGACATTCCGTAGCCAGGACCAGTGATCCCTTCTGACTAAAATCCTCAGATTTGTCACTCTCTGATCGTATCAAGGTCAATATCTGCTTTCCTTGGTCTGTCTCCATGTCGAACTTGCCAGGTCCACCTAGTTTTGTCAAAATCTCTGGAGGGAGTGTCATAGTGCCGGTCTCGTCAATGATGAGCGCGCGCGTATTACCAAGGTCGCTGATATCAACGTCATTACCATGTTGAGCGATGAATCGCCCTTCCCTCAGTTCAAGTGATCGATCCGCAAATGATGCGACTTCCCGGCTATGGGTGACCAGTAAGAATGCTACTTCTTCCTCCTCATGCAGCCTCGCGAACAGGGATAGAACCTCCCTGCTCGTGATGGGGTCCAAGGCCCCAGTTGGTTCGTCGGCAAGTATGAGTTTGGGATTTGTAATTAGCGCCCTCGCTATGGCAACCCTTTGCTGCTCCCCCCCTGAAAGTTGGGCGGGCATTCCCCTGCATCTGCTACCCATCCCAAGCCTGTTTAGGAGGTCTTCAGCCTTCTTTCTAGCATACGCAGCACTAGCACCTTGGTGCCTCAAGGGTTGGGCAACGTTGTCCATTGCATTCATATCTGGGAGTAGATTTGCATCTTGGAAGATGAAAGACACTGTGTCCTGGCGCAAGGAAACGAGTTCAGGTCCCGTAAGTCTGTTTATCTGTCTGCCTTGAAATGCGACGTTTCCAGCACTGGGTTTCATGAGTCCTCCAAGACATTTGAGCAAGGTGGATTTTCCTGAGCCGGATGGGCCCACGACTGCCACCGCTTCGCCCGGCCTGACCTTGACATGAAGGCCCCGCAGAGCCACGACGTTTCCATCCAATGCAGATGACTCATAGACGTGGTACAAGGCCTCTGCCTCAAGAATTAGGTTCTGGTTCATTGTTACTCACCTTTCAGTACTACAGCCAAATCCGAATTCAATGCTCGTCTTGTGACAAGAAGAAGTGCAGCTATCACGCTAACCAAGACGATGAAGTTGACAAATGCTAATTCCATCCATGGCCAAACCAGTGTCCGATCAACGACAGCCTGTGAGCCTAGGAATATCTGGAAGAGGAAGCCGAAGATGGCGAAGAAACCATTGAACGATTGGGCTATCCCCAATCCAAGTAGGATTCCTAGGCCCATGCTCATCCCCACTATGGCCAGAATCTCAAACAAAACCAGCCTAATTATCTGAGAGGGGCTGGCACCTATGGCCTGAAGAATTGCGAGTTCCTTTTTCCTCTGTGTCAACACCAGGGACAGGAAGACGAAGGCTGAGGCTACTGATGCCATGGAGGCCACAACGAATTGGAGGCTGAGGAGACCTTGGGTGCCAAAAATCAGTCCTCCGTTCCTTTCTACCTCTGAATGTGCGGTATTCCAGTCTAGTGCGAGGCTCACGCCTTCTATATTCAGTAGTTCAGCGCTCAACCTCTCTAGACCCGATTGACAATCGCTATCTGTCTGGTCACAAACTTCGAAGAACCATCTGGGGGACGTGTAAGTGTCCACAGTGGAGTTCCCTGCGAGTTCCCTGTAAGTCGACTCGCCGATCAAAACTGCCTGGGTAGATTCAGATCCGGTCATTCCCGGGATCCACTCATGTCTACCCTCATAGTCGAGGCTGGTCGAGGTGTAGGTTGTCGAGATCTCAAAGCCGGTTCCCGTGATCACAGGTGTGAATGTTGGGAGGAAGATTTCTACGGTGCCATCATCTACATTGAAGAAGTCCACAGCGTTTTCTCCGATGGTGACCTTGGAGGATTGGTAGTTTATGATCGGCGAGGCTTGGCTATCCCAGATCAGGGTGTCTTCGTGATTATCAAAGAGTACCAGGGCGGGAACAAGGCCTCCTCCTTGCTGTGCTGTGACGAATGTCGAGCCGACTGATGTCATGGACTGTATGGAATCCACTGCGCGATTGTCTAGAGTACTCATTGCCGCGTTTACCTTTTGTCGGGCCACATCTTCTGATACCGGTCCTTCAAATTGAACTTGCAGATCGGCTCCTACCTGTGCTGATGCAGTCCTTTCATCCACCAGTGTCCCCGTGTATCCCTGAACAGCGGCGAGTGTCACTATCGAGAGTGTTAGCAGAAGAATGACTGCAAGCCGATTGACTGATTCATTGGATCCCGATGATCTCAGCCCCCTCCTGATGTCTGCCATTGCTGGTGTCCATCCAATGATTTTCAGCACTATTCGAGGAGCAGCGCCCCCAATTCTTCCCAAGACAAGAGCCCCGCCTATCCATAGAGCGAAGGGGCCAAATAGTGCTAACAGCGAGTCTACGAAGAATCCAGAAATTATCCCCGAAGCGCCCCAAGGACCCCAACCTCCCGTAGTTTCGATGTAACTCTCCAGCGCTGCTAGGAGTCCGACTCCGAAAGCGAGGACCTGTAGCCATGTCTTTGGTTTTCGTGTTGATCTAACCTTCCTCACTCCCTCGTCGATCTCCATTTCGAGGAAATCCTTCGTCCTCCCCCTTGCGACAAGGTAGGCAATGCCTACAGTCAGGAGGAAAACGGACATTGTGTAGCCCAATCCGAGTGTAGGGTTGACGTCTAAGTCACCCTTCTCGAAAGACATGAAGCCGACTGCATCGAGAATCAAAGGCACCGATAGTAGTGCCACCAAATATCCGAGAATCCAACCCGCTACTGAGATAGCCGCTAGCTCACGCATTACCATCCCCCGTAGGCCTCGCTCTGTGCCCCCAATCACGCGATGGATGGATATCTCCCGTTTTCTTTGTTCAAGCGATAGTATCAAACCGTAAATTAGTACTGCGAATGAGAGTATTACTATTGGTATCATCAGGATATAATCAAACACTTGGACAAGCCCAAGAAATATCCTGAGGAACACGATTGTTCCAGAAATTAGGTC
Source organism: Euryarchaeota archaeon UBA487 (assembly GCA_002505695.1). GTDB lineage: Archaea > Thermoplasmatota > Poseidoniia > Poseidoniales > Thalassarchaeaceae > MGIIb-N1. The sequence goes on along the minus strand of DAVU01000014.1, from coordinate 112,555 downwards.
ATTGTATTCGATCTTGATCTCTCCATCGGGCCCATAGCCCTGGTCTTCGAGATCCTTCCTGTTGGAATCTAACCAGTCGGCGGCATCATCTGTGGATGAAGTGGGTAGGAGGTTCCTGTCTATGGCTATCCCCAAGTAAGCATGATCATTGACAACCAGGGTCGTCCTGTTGGAGTTGGACAAGGCCGAGTCTCCAACGATCACAGGATTGAACAGAAGTGTTGGATTTGTGAAAGGCCACTCTTCGTAAACCGCGACGATGGTAAGGTCACTTAGGGTCATGGTCACCGTACAGAATTGGTAAACACCGGCATCCAGATCCCTTGTGATAATCTCGCCTTCACAGTCTTTGAGTTCGCTACCAATGACCTGGGCGTCAGTGACGTAGGTGAAGTTTAGTGAGTCTATTGTGTCATTTACCCTGATTCCTGCCTGACTAGCGATCTTGCTAGGTAGTATCACCGGATTGATGCCTGGTTGATCGCCGCTTGGCCATGAGCCGTAAACGACACGATTGGAATACCTATCAGCCAACTCGCCGTCATAGTGGGAAGGGTCAACGATCCTCATGATCCTGTCGCCATTTATCGATGGGCCGTTCTCCAGTGCTTCGGGATAGTCCCATGACACGTTATCCCAGTTTCCTGTCGGACCAGAGACCTCAATGACATTCAGGGGTTGGGGGAGTGCGAATCCCTCATCGAAAAAACCTGAAAGTCTGAGGCCCTGTCTTCCGTACACAAGGCCACAATCGATTATCTCGACCCTGTCGAGTAGCTCGTCACAGACTGATCCCCACTCCGCAGAGTCGTTTGTCCTCGAGGACCAATCATTTTGACTTGAAAAGTCAACTTTTGCGTCGTATACCTCATCGTTTAGCGAATTCTGCAAAGCACCTTGGGATAACCCGACCCCGTAAGCAAAAACTGTTGTTATGACCAGCGAGGCGAGGAACACTCCGGCAAAGACGGCTAAGCCCCTTTCCCTTCCAATCCAAGCACTTCTGATTGCGGATGAAAAGTCAGCTGGTATGTCGGAAATCCGGTCGCCGAGTGATTTCTCTCCAATTGGCCTCATATTGGATCCCCCGTTGATTCTCCCCATGCTGATCTAATGTCAGAAGCAGCTGTTTTACCATCCCTCATGAGGAGCATTCTGTCGGCCTTTGATGCCAATACTGGGTCGTGCGTCACCATTAGTACCGAAATTGGATCATCTGGATCTGCGCAGAGTTCCTTGAATAGAGAGATAATTGACTCGCCAGCCTTCACATCCAAGTTTCCCGTTGGTTCATCAGCGAGTAGCAGGGGCCTTGAGCCTGCTATGGCACGGGCGACGGCTACTCTTTGTTGTTGGCCGCCAGACAGCTCGTTTGGCATGAAGTGCATCCTGTCGCCTAATTCCACCCTTTCCATCGCACTTATTGCTCGTCTTTCTGCATCTTGTGAGCTTATGCCCGCTAATTCCAATGAAAGAATCACATTCTCCAGTGATGTAATGTGGTCCAACAGGTGGAAATCTTGGAAGATCCACCCAACTCCTTTCCTTCGGACGTCGATTACTTGATTGGGTGCTTTGGTTCCATAAACCAAGGGATTTCTTGTGCCGATTTTTATTCGTCCTTCATCTGCCTTTAGTAGTCCTCCAATGATGTTGAGCAATGTTGATTTTCCACATCCGGAGGGTCCCATGAGTGCTACCAATTCCCCTTTTTGTAAAGTCAGATCCACTCCTTTCAGAACTTCGAGTCTGTTTGAACCAGACCCAAATCCTCTTTTTAGGCCTGAGACCTCAAGCATAGGATAGACGAAGGCCAGAGTTCTTATGATGTTTCGTCTATTAAGACCCGTATTTCCAAAGCATGAGGATGGGCACCTTGTTGGATATTCTTGAAGTCCCCACCCCTCTTCCGAGCACTAGGAGAAGGTTGAGTGAAAGTCCTATTGGTTCATGTTTGGTTCTGGCCACACATAGGAGGCGGGAATCGTCATGTCGAGTTGTTGGGGCGGGAGCTGGTTTCCAAGGGGCATGAGGTCACGGTTTGGTGCGCAGATGTGCCTGAACATCACGAGAAAACTTTCAAGAGATTCGGAATGAATGTTGTCAGGATTCCTCCTAGTTTTGTCATATCTGGTGTTGATCCCATGGTCAGCCTACGTGGACTTGACCCTGGGGAGTTCGACATTGTTCACCTGCACGATACACTGCCTATCCTGATAAGGAAAGTAGCGATGAAAGCCTCGAAACTGGGAGTTCCAATCGTGACAACTTATCATAACGACTATGTCAAATCGTCATATTCGGGGAAGTTGTTGAAGTGGGTTCGATGGCATTTTCAGGGGAAAAACACCCTAGATTTATCACACGCAAGGATTGTCCTCAGACCCTATTTCGAACAACTACTCAGAGTAAAAGGCGTCAAAGGCAGGATTGATGTCATCCCCACAGGTTTTGAACCACCGACGGAGAAAGAGCGGGTTCCTGATGGTGCCCCGAGGGGACCTTTCTTGCTATATCTTTCGAGACTTACCAAACAAAAAGGGTTGGACATCCTGTTGGAAGCATGGTCTTCGATGGGAGATTCTGCGAAATCCGGACATCAACTGGTGATTGCCGGTGATGGGCCCCTAAAGTCCGAGGTCCTGAAATCTATTGGGCGGCCCACTAACGACCTGATTTACGTCGGTTTAGTGGATGAAGAAGAAAAATCATGGTTGCTAAGAAACGCTTCTGCGCTGATTCTACCATCTAGATTTGAGGGATTGCCAGCGATCCTGTTGGAGGCTGCATGGGAAGGCTTGCCGGTAGCCATGTCCGATGTGAACGACCTGGGCAAGTTCACAGTGGAGAGGGGCTTTGGCATCTCAATGGAATCCGATGATGTCAAATCGTGTATCGATGCCATGTCTGAAATGGCAAGTGCGGATGACCGGAAAATGGGTGCCTGGTCTAAAGCCGGTCCAGCCCTGGCGAAGGACTTCCTTTGGCCGGTGGTTGCAGATCAGATAGAACTGATTTACGAACATGCTGTTAGACGTAATTCCCGTGTCTAATTGAGTTGAGTTGCTTCGGAAGCCACAATAAGTGACCGCTTTCACCGAGGGACATGCAGACTCGCCTGAAGGTCGGGTCAGAAAGCAAGCTCAAGATACTTGTAGCGAAGGGCTGCTTTGAGCCAGTGGGCGGTGCAGAAAGAGATATCATGAGGGCAATCCCCTCCCTTATGGAGCGATTTGAGGTGTCTGTGGCAACCCTCAGACCGTCAAAAGAATTGGAGAAGTTATGTTCCAACCTAGGTTTGAAATTATTGATTCCAGATGAACCATGGATAGTGCCGAATGGAATCCTTAATGAGATGCTACATAGAAAACAGAGAGCATCGTTCCAGACATGGGCGAAAGTTCCCGGGATTAGGGACGAATTGGCGATCGTGGACGGAATTCATCTGGTTAGTGGAGATGGATCAATCGGAATTCTTCGATTAGTGGGCCCAGAAACCAGGGTGCATGTACACTACCTTGAGCCAGATAGAGGACTGCATGAGAATGTCCTGCATTTGGATGTGAGGGGAAGGCCAAAAAGACCGATGATTATTACTCGCTTGGCGTTGTCTTTTGCAAGGTTTTCAGATCGTCGTATGGTCAGAAAATACGTCAATAGGGAGAATTATGTCGTGTCGGCGAATTCCTCATACAGCTCATCTAAGTTCAAGTCAATCTACGGATTTGACGCCGGAGTGATCAGGCCCACAGTTTCTGCTTCTGAATTCACTGAGAGGCAAACCGATGAAGAAGAGGGGGCATGGAAAGAGGTAGAGGATCTACCAGAACCACCATGGGTAGTCACTATCGGGGGATTCAATTGGGTGAAAGGTATCTGGGAGTGCATATCAATGTTGGAGGGATCTGGTGTTGGCTTGGTAGTTGTAGGCCGCGGGTCTGATGATGATCTCCATGCACTTAGGGAACATGCTAAGAAGTCAGAGGTGGATCTATGGGTCTATAGCAACTTAGATCTTAGCCAGCTCATCGCAACCATGAGGAGGTCTAGGGCAGTCATATCCATGGCTCATGGGGAGCCATTTGGCCTCACTGCAATTGAAGCGCTATCTGTTGGTGTTCCCGCACTATTCGTCGACGAGGGTGGTTTCAGGGACTCAATTATTGATGGAATTTGTGGACGGCTTCTCCCACGTGATGATTATCAGGCATGGCACAGAGCGATAGAAATCGCTGGAGATCCGGAGGTGATGAGAAAATGGGAAGCTACTGGTAGAAACAGAATAAAGGAGTTGAATCTGGACCCAGACTCTCAATCGGAATTTATTCTCGAGGCCCTCTTTCCCAACCGGTCTCCGATCCGAGTAGAGGAGGAATAACGCATTATCACCCTAATACTTGGAGCAATCTCAGGAACCCGAGGAAAACAATGATGACTAGGAGTACCATCATCGCTCCTCCCAATTTTGAGTGGGTCCTTTTCTGCTCTCTTGTGTCTTTGCCAACTTGATTTTCTTCAGAAATTCTAGTACCTGTTTTCCTCATTCCCATCGCGCCTAGGAATAGAATTATGCCCAACCATCCATGGAGGCTAATCAGTCCAGAAAGAGGTACATCCAACACTATTCCCCTGTATGCTTCTGCGACAATAGCGAGCAGGATTGTTACCCCCACTAAACTTCCAAGCAGTTTGCCGTTTTTCTCATGTTGTAGTCGGATTCTGATCAAATGGTCAGAGTCAAAGCTACTACTTGTGAATTTTTTCAGAGAAGTCCATTGTTTGTATAGGAGGTATGCGACAATACTTCCAAGGATTGGATGAGAAATTATGATGATGACATCAACAACACCCAGTTGCATGATATTGGGAGAAAGGGAATCAGTCTAAGTTTTATTCAAAAAGAAGGACAAATTTCATCCGACTATTTCATGAGCCGAATGCTGGAGGGTGTGTCATGGGACCGATAGAGCGCGTCGCAGTGATAGGAGCTGGAAATATGGGGTCTGGAATTACCCAGAAATCAGCCCAAGAAGGCTTTGCTGTACAGATGGTGGACAAAGAAGATGCTTTTGTGCAACGCGGAATGGAAACCATCAACGGATTTCTGGATGAGGCAATACAAAGAAGAATTTTCTCCGAGAAAAAGGTCGAGGGAATCATCTCCAACATCTCACTTGGGGTTGGGGTGGATTCCATCCATGAGGATACAGATCTCGTGATTGAGGCTGTGTTTGAGGATATTGATGTGAAGTCGAGCGTTCTAAATGATCTTGCCTTGTCTTGCAATCGAGAAACCATAATCGCCACAAACACATCATCCCTCTCGGTCGAGGATCTAGCCACTCTGTCTGACAGGCCTGACCGTTTTATCGGACTGCATTTCTTCTATCACCCCGCGAAAAACAGGTTAGTTGAGATTATTCCATCATCCGAGACATCATCCGAGACGATACAGTCAGTCATACAGTATTGTGGAGCCATGGGCAAAGTCGTTATTCTCTGTAAGGATAGACCAGGTTTTGTTGTGAATCGATTTTTCGTCCCATGGCTGAATGAGGCATGTAAGTTATTAGACGAGGGGTTTGGGACGCCTGCAGAGATCGATAATGTTGCGAAAGATTGCTTCAATATTGGAATGGGGCCCTTTGAATTGATGAATCTGACTGGCCCCTCCATTGCCCTTCATTCAACTGATTACCTGGCATCACAGCTGCAAGTTGATCGATACAAAGGGGCTGACTCTCTTAGAAGGCTCGTTGAAGAAGGTATTCAATGGGATTTGACCGGGGTAAGTGGCGGTTTTTCTTCTAAAGACAAGAAGGAAATCCGAAACAGATTGCTTGGAGTGGTTCTTTGCATTGCTTCTCAGATCGTGGAAGAGGAGATCTGTGCCATGGAAGATGTAGACAGGGGGGCCAAAGTAGGGTTGAGATGGCCGATGGGGCCCTTCGAGTTAGCAAACAATTTGGGAGTCGATGTTGCACATGGGATTGCCTCCGACTATGCTGTCCTGGCAGGGTTTGGAAATCCAATAATCTTGTCTGCGCAGGGTTCAGAGCCGTTCGAATTCAAGTTGATCGATCTGAAAGTCACGAGCGGTGTAGCAAGCATAACTTTCAATCGACCAGAAGCCATGAACGCATTGAATGAAGAAGTGATTTCACAGCTCACGGACTTGTGGAAGGGGCTAGAAGCGGATCCATCTGTTCATACAGCAGTACTTAGGGGATCAGGGAAGGCTTTTGTTGCTGGAGCTGACATAAAATTCTTTGTCGATAAGATAGAAGATGACAAGATTGATGACATTAGGGAGTTCACAAAAAGGGGACATGATATCCTGAATGCGATTGAATCATCGAGGATCAACACAATTGCAGTGATGTCGGGACTGGCATTGGGGGGTGGCCTAGAGTTAGCGATGTGTTGCAACCATAGAATCGGGGTAGAAGGCAAGACTATGTTGAGATTCCCAGAGACTGGAATTGGCATATACCCCGGACTTGGTGGGACACAGAGGTCTGTGATGATAGCGGGTGTCGAGTGCGCCCGATACAGCATTATTGCAGGGAACTGGTTGGATTCTAATTTGGCGTTTTCCATGGGATACCTGACGGACGTCGTCGACTATTCAGCGTTGGATAAGGCGATTAGCGACATTGCAAATGGTAAAGTTGATCATCCCAGCCATAGATATCTACCCAGGAACCCAGAAGACATACTCATCAAACAGATAATGGAGGCTTACGCAGATGATTGGCAGAGTAGACTGATGGGCCCCCCATCTGAGTTGAACCCGTTTGAAGTCAGGCAATCAAAATTTATTGGCAGGAATGCCCCTGTCTCCGTCAAGATGGCATCTGAATTGATTGACATCGCCAACAAGTCCCGTGAAGACCCAACTAGGGGATTGCAATCAGAGCTAGATGGATTAGATACCATATTCTCAACTAAGGACGCCCTAATGGGATTGAAAGGGGTCCTCAGCGGGGAAAGAGTACAATTCTCAGGCGAGTAAATTCACTTTCTTGGGCTTTGTATCCATGCTGGAGCGCGGTATTCGGCTATCGCCCTTATTACTACGTCTACTAGCTCACTTCTCGACAATTCAACCCCTCCTGGTTATTATCGATGTTGCAAGTATCAGCAAAGACGAGTTTGCCTTCTTTACATCCTCTATTTCGATCGCTTCTTGTGCCCATTCCTCTAACCATCTGTCCATTTTTAGTTCCTCCATGCTACTTGGTTTACTTTCAACACCGTCTCTATGCCTCAGTATATGAAGATCGTAGGTTCCGTGTCCACACCGAGGTTCTATTTATACACCAGATGCTTTATGGCGCACCATGCCTAATGACGTCAAATCGATGAGTATACCTTTGAACGACTTACAAAGAGTTCAATCTGCCATAGATGAAGTGAAATCTAACGGGAGCTTAATTCGAAATATTTTCGAGAACCATGCAGACCCCCAAACTGCGATCGAATGGGAGGTGGATGCTGCAGTGGAGTGTTTTCAGATCTTCAGTTCTAGATGGACGATTGAGATACTAGCTGCTCTGTACATAGCGGGAGATCGTCGATTTAACGAGATGAGGACTCTACTAAGGGGGATCAGTAGTCGAACGCTCTCTGACAAACTCAGTGCATGTCAGAAAAGTGGCTTAGTGGATCGTGTCGTAGAGGATGGCCCCCCAGTCAGGGTCTCATACAGGCTGACTGATCATGGGAGATCATGTGGAAAGCTTCTGGGTCCCTTGATAGGGTACATGAAAATACAGAAAGGATTGGTAAAAGGGGTTTGAAACTGGATCAGGAATACATTCAATTCATACACTTGGAGAGGAGAAGGGGATCATGGCTCTGGTACACAGATTGAATTTCTCAACCTTCGGGCGGGGTATTTTTCAATCACTCTCAGGACTTTTAGGAATCCCATTTGTTGGAATTCAGGGTATCATAAAGGGACTCGTCAATAATGACTGGAGTCATCCACTTGGTGATCGAATTTTGACACAACTAACAAATTCGCCAGGACTTCACTACAGGGAGCTTCAGAGAAGATTGGGTGCAGCTAATGGCACACTGAGACACAGATTGAGAAAGATGGAGGAAAATGGAGATGTTTTCGCCCAAAGGACGAATGGCCGACTATGTTATTTCGCGGGGCCGCCGATTCAACTTGAGATTCTAGAAGGCATCGAAGTCAATAATAACGCTCGCGCATCATCCTTGTTACCGATTGGTTTGTCGAAACTTCAAAGAAAAATCGTATGTGAGTTGATAGGAAACAAGATCTATTCCACGCAGGCGGACTTGGCAAGATCAATTGGTCGATCGAGATCTGCGGTAAACAGCGCAGTAATGGTACTTAGGCAAAGAGGGATTGTCCACATTGAAGAGCTTAGACTGGAAGATCACCTCTCCTGCCTATCAAACCCGATGCTCAGTTATGGATTGGCGAGGTTTGGCACGGATGCCTCATTTTGATATTTCGATACGCATTTGTAAGCAAGACTGATGTGCACTCAATTAGAGGGGTACATCGTGATTCGGGCTAGGTTAGTTGAGACTGCCCTCCCCGCAGGGAGTAGGGATCCCCAGGTCTTGATAAGTTGGATATTAGACAGTCTTGGATTGGTTAGGTCTAGGAGTGATTCTAAATCGACTGCCGAAGGGTTGGGGGGAATAAACAAAATCTTGTCGCAATGTTTCATGACTGCGCCAAAATCTGGTTGGACTGCATCCGAGATTTCTGACATTACCGGGATATCGTCGACCGGGGTGCATCACCATTTGGTGAAACTCAGCGACTCAGGTTTGCTATCCAGTAGGAGCATTGGAGGGAAGAGAACATACATGATCAATGGAGGAAGTTTCTCAAATGCAGCTGAAATCATAGGGGTAAATTCTCTGGTGATAATCAGACAGCGATTGAGGATTCTGGTTGAAAATGTTTCAGATAGCTCAGAGCGAATGGTGGTTCAAGGAGAGAAAGAAAGCCTTCCGTTCAGGATTGATATTGTTGGTTTAACACCTAAAATGATCGATGATGAGCTTGTTCAGTTGTCAACAGATTTGGGTTTCAGTGGTGATCGAATCAGACTTGGCGACAACCTCCACGTTGAGCTGCTCAAAGTCCTTGCTAAATCAAACAAACCATTGGGAATCACTGACCTGATGGAGGAGACTGGAGGTAGTAGGGCAAGAGTTGGACGGATTCTAGACAGGATGAGATGCGCTGGTTTATTGGAACGAGCAGTTGTTGCTTCAAGGTTAGATGTGGATATTTTCAGTGGTCTATTGAGGCAACACAGAGCAAGGGGGGCGGATTGGCTGGTAGGGAGAGGCGGCCTCTCAAGATTGCCGAAAAAGGTTCGAGAATCCCTAATAGACGACTTGGAAAAAGGGTCCCACACCTTGGAGAAAATGTCAGATTCTATAGGCAATCTGACCATCGATGAAAAAAGAGTGATGTTGAACATGCTTGGTGGTCGTGTTCCACTCGGCTATCGGGTCACAGGCTCAACAGGAGAAGATGTGATGAGGTCGATTTTGATTGGATTGGAAAGGGTCATCTCGAGAATCACAACCATATCTGGTCGTTTAGACGATGTAATTTCGAAATTAGACTAGTGTGCCAAGGCATTGCACTCAAGATCCCTAAGATATGTAGAAACCATCCTACCTAGCTGTTGATGGCTTTGGGCCTTGTGTAGGGACACCCGCATCGAGGATGCTCCCGGCAAGCCCTTCGTGAATGAGATGGCATGCCTCTTGGAATTCTTACTCCCTGCTTCGCCATATACCTCATCGCACAATGTCAGATATCTTTCCCAGCACCATATTCTTGAGATGATTGGATCGTCAAATTCCCAAGGTGGTTTTTCTTTGGTCCATCCAAGTTCCTTCTTGATTGTGTGAAAAATCATGGGTCTTCCAATTGCAGCTCTCCCTATCATCAAACCTGCCGCACCAGTCACATTCAAGCAGGATTCAGCAGATTTCGCATCGGTTACATCCCCATTTGCAATCACAGGTATAGATACGGAGTTTACAATTTGGTTGATGGAATCCCAATCAGCAATGCCTGAATATCGCTGTTTGAGGGTTCTACCGTGTACGCACACACGAATAACCCCTTCAGATTCCAGTCTCTCAGTTATCTCGAGGGCCGTATCCGGTATTCCGCCAGTTCCCAATCTCATCTTGACGGATATTGGGACCTTTGAGGCTCTTATACAGGCTCTGACTAGTCTAACTACTTGATCCGGATCCCTAAGCAGGGCTGCACCGGCATTATTCCTACATACTTTTGGGGCTGGACATCCAAAGTTGATGTCGATTACATCTGCGCGATCTTGCAGCATCCTAACAGTGGTGACCATCTCATCTTCATCTCCTCCAAATATCTGAGGAATGAACACATGCTCTCTCGGATGGCTTTCCATCTTGAGCCAAGATTTCTTCTCCTTCCTAGACAATCCTGATGCGGCTGTAAACTCAGTGAGAGTATAATCTGCCCCGCATTCACTGGCAAGTAATCGATATGCGAGATCAGTCACACCAGCCATTGGAGCCAGGAACAATGGGACTGGCACAGACATGGCCGTTGAAAGTTAGGGGATTATTTGACGATGTCTGGAACATCTATTTCAGCCTGCTAGAAATTAAAGAAAATAGATCATCGACGGATCCTTTGCATCTCTGAAGCTCTTCGTCAGTTGCGAGTGTGACAAATCCTGTGTTGGTTCTCCCGACAACGATCGGAGTTATTCCTCTGGTAAATTCCAGAAGATCATCAGGCTGTTCGTTGAGGTGGACTAAATTAAATGGGATGCCAAAGTCTTCTCTCATTTGCTTCATCTGCTTCTTTTCCCACGCAAGCTTGTGGGTAATATCACACAATGAACAATGATTTCCCCTGAATAGGACTCCTGCCACGTACTTCATCTCTCCCATTATACCGCCGTCTGCGTGGTACACGCCCCAAACAGTGTCTATTTTCATAGGGTAAAATCGGTACTGATGTTTATGGAATAATGTATAGGCCCAGTTAGAATGTGGATTCCCAGTCATCAACGTCTTGGGACCTTTCCCAATCTGCATAGGTCGCCTCCCCACGTTGAACCAGCATCTCTCTTGCAAGTAGCCAATACACAAGGGATAGTGACCTCCTCCCTTTGTTGTTTGCGGGTAAGGCAAGGTCCACGTTCCTGAGTGTATTGTTGGCGTCACAGATGCCGACCACTGGGATACCAGAACTAATGGCTTCGTTGAGGGCTTGGGAGTCTGCAGATGGATCAGTGACCATGAGTACTTCTGGTTCGATGTAGGAGGTTAATCTTGGATTGGTAAGGGTACCCGGTATGAATCGGCCTACAATCCTCTTGGCGCCAATTGCCTGAGCAAACTTCCTAGCTGGTCGCTGACCATACTGACGTGCGCTAACGACAAGGACCCTAGAGGGGTCGTATCTGTTGAGGAAGGCCGCAACAGTTCTGATTCTATCGTCGGTCTTTTCGATGTCTATCAGATGTAGGCCGCTACCATCCCTTGCGCCAGTGTCGAGGAAGCGTTGCATATCTGCTGATTTCTGGTTTGTACCGATGTGTACGGCATGTGTCCTATACATATCGTAGGGTACTAACGGCGTTACTTGTTCACTCATCCTGATGCCTCGGCAACGGGGCCACCTGACGGGCATTCATAAGCGCTGCGCAACACTAAAACCCGAACAATTGAGAATTTACTTTAGTTCAGATTGGAAAATACAGTCATCGGAGTCATGTATCTCGGCAAACCTGATGCATGGCTTGGTGATTGTCACAAACACATCAAAATGGTCTTTTGCGGTCAATTGTTCAATCCCGGGTTCCCATCCATAACCCCTCGCATCTACCTCAAGTATCCAGATTCCTTCTTGGAAATTCATACCTGTGTAGTCCCACCTCTCGAGTGAGTGGTCCTGAGTCACGCGTATCTCCCAGAAAGGTTCGCTACCGGCTGATTTTGAACCCGGGGACCATAGCTTCGCATCTACGTATCTGATAAGATTGGTCTCATTCCCAATGAGGCTTTCGAAGGTTTCGGATAGTGGCATTTGAGCACGGAATGATATTGACATGCTCTGTACACTCGAGTCGATTTGTATGCTGCTCTCGTTGTAGTAGTCTGTGGAGTCAAGTCCCGTTGATGTAAACGTGTGATCGAACCCTATTGCTTGTTCACGAAGTATGGTTTCTGGAGGTTCTCGCATATCCTCCATGATTTCTCGCTGAAGAACGAGGCCTAGGCATCCAGTGGAGAGTGTGGCCATGGTCATGAGAAGGACAATGGCAAGCGTCATGTGCCTCATATCCTGATGGTGTGCAGCGTTTCATTTCAAGAAGTCGGTTCTAAGGTAGCAAGAAGTCCATTCCAAGCGTTAATCTGCAATGACCGATTGGTCTGGCCGCCTCAATGACGACAAGAGGGTCAACTGAGCCCCGGCTTTGACGTGCCCTGTGAGTACCGAGAGGCGTCAACAGTCCTCATTTTCATCGCCTTTAACAAACAAGGGTATCCCTCGCTCTCTGGCTCTCCCTACCTGGTAAACCAAGAATGCTATGAAGGAGAGCATGATAAGCTCCAACCCAAAGAAAGTCAGGCGGAATTCTTCTTCTGTTGATTCGCTTGTTTCTGTAATTGTCTCCACTGGTTCAGGTTGCACGTCTTGATTTGGCAGTACTGTGATTGTTCCAACCATGCCCAGTTGTTCGTGTGGCTCACATACAAACTCGTACGTGCCATTCGTACCTACCTCGAAGACGAACCTGTAGTCCACGTTTCGAGATGGCTCTCCGCTGTCAAAAATCCCGTCTGATGCAACAGCATTGTGGGGCAACAACTCGCCGGACCAAAAGAACCTCACTGCTTGTCCCTCCTCGATTGTAACATCTGAGGGGCTGAACTGAAGATTTGTACTGTCGACGCCGATTATTACGTCATCATCCTGAGCAGTGACGGTTGTAGAAAAGAAAAGCAGGGTGACGAGAACGGTCAAAATCGCCAGTTGATGTCTCACATGCCGACGAGAGGGGGGTGACACTTAGATTGGTGTTACTCTTCCTCTTCGATCTTTCGTGGCTCGTGAACTTCCCTGAAGATCACTGTGGCGACGTTCAAGTGTTCCCTTAGCGTTCTCACAAGACTGAATTTCGCATATGGCCAGTTCTGGTCATAGGCGATGGACTCCGGCAAAGTTATAGTGACGTTTTCTTTATCGAACTTCACCTCGAAATCATCCCTTCCTGTATTCATCTCAAGTAGAGTTTCGACTCTTGCCTTTTTCTGCTTAACGACCTTCACGATCGTGTATGTGTATCGAAGTTTCACTCCGGCTAGAGGATGGTTGTAGTCTATCCTAGCCCTACCTGCTCTAGCCATTTGAAGTGTACCGGTTCGGCCATTTATCTCGACTTGGGAGCCAATGGCCAATGTCTCAGGATCTCTTACACTCCTCATTAACACATTCATGCCCACAGTTTCGACTAGGTTCCCGTCCCTGTCGCCATAAGCATCCTCGGGCTCAATGTCGAAAGTGTATTCCTCTTTCTCCTTGGCCCCCTCAAGGTGCTCCTCGAATCCCTTGATGAGCCGACCATCACCGATGACGGTAATCATGGGCTTGTATGTACGTCTCTCATCGTGAATGTCATGTTCCTTTGCGACCTCTTCGCTAGTGGTTTCTAGCAACAATTCTGTGTCTGCGTTATACAAGTCGTAGTCAATGTGGACGATCGTTCCCTTCTTCATGTTGGAGCCTCCAGTGGGCCGGGCGACCTGCTTGCCCCTTTTCATTCAGTCGGTTGTGGCTGAGAACAAATCACGCCTGCTAAAGGTGGCAAATGACCCTCCAAGTAGAAGGAAAAACCAACCAAACCAGACCATGTGACTACCTTTGAGGTCATACACTGTTACCCCCACCCTGTCCACGTCGTCAATTTCTCCCAGCATCATGTTAGTGATGACTCTGTTTGCTTGTTGGATATCCAGAATAAACATCAGATCACCAGTCAATCGTGCCATTCTATCGACCTCTGATCGAGGGATTACAGCCCCTGAGGGAGTATCGAATCGAAGGATTCCAGGGGTTACCGTGTCGATGTATTTCCCGTTTTCATCCGATACATCGACATGGAATTTCACAATCCCGTCTGCTATAGAGTAATCATAATCCGGATCGCTTGATTCTATGATTTCCAATCCAGTGAATGTCAGGACATGCCCTGCATGTTCCACTGGTTGGTCTTTAACCAGTGTCACCAAGTGTGATGGGTCCGTCCTATCCACCAATGTGGTCGTCAGAACATGTCCAAACAGAAGAAAGAGAATTCCAACGTGGGCGATGCTAGAACCAACGGCCCTTAGGTTTGGCTTCGACCACCTAGTTGGTACAATGCTGCTGCTGGAGGCCCTTGATTTCTTGATTACTCGAAGCATCTCGCCGATGGATGGCGGTATGGAGAAAACAATCAATGCGAGCAGAAATCCAGCAACTTGCCCCCTGGATAACTCATCGGTTAGATAGCTGTCGGGATCACCGGGGAGATCTATGCCATTTGAGAGCAGTCCTGAGGTTATCGAGATTAACATCGCTCCGAAGATGACAAAGAGCCCGATTCTTCCATTCGACTTGATTCCCCATGAGTACACCATTAGACCAATGGCCAATGCTGCGATGAATGGCGCTCCAAACACCTCGTGGGCCTCAAGACTCGTTCCGTCTATCTCAGCAGTGAGAAGCATCCAAGTTAGCCCCAAATAGCCCATTGCACCGAACCATGGAATCGTCCTCACAAACATATTCTGGCTCCTTGGTCTCAGTAATCTGTCTATTCCGATTGCTTCTGTTTCTTTGGGGGTTGAGAGCACCCATGGCAAAAGGAAAACTGCCATGCCTAATATCGCTTCAGAGAGGGATGCCATCCAAGACCAGCTCGCGAATAAGTACATTGCAACACCAGAAAATATCCATACAGGGTTCGATTCGTCACTGTCTCCCTCTACGATCAAGGTCATCAGACCCAACGTCAGGAGGAGGAGAAGCACAGACCCGCTGAACAGTCCGATAATCAGTACTGCAATCATCAAGGATGTGGAAATTATTGGAGAGCCCTCTCTCATGGATACTCTGCCGTCCCGTTTTAGTTGGTTTGACTGGTTTTTCAACAGGTTCCGAAGTATAAAACACCCAAATAGGCAGGTGATAATCAGGTAGACCATGACCTCTATGCCCGCTGCTCCATCATTGAATAACGAGATTATTCTAAGATATGGATCGGCCGAATCTGATCCAGCTCCGTCCGCAGCGAAGGAGTGCACTGAAGCCCAAACGCCGTTCGCCCGGGTTACCAATGTGGCGTGCATGGCCAAAGCGCCAACAGCGATTACGATTGATGGGTTCGAAACTACAGCGGCCTTTTTGTTCTGGCTTCTCGCATGAAGTACTGCCACTAGGCCGATCCATGGTAAGAAGGAGGCTGTCTCTACCGGATCCCATGCCCAATATCCTCCC
>DAVU01000014.1:0-96676 GCA_002505695.1 Euryarchaeota archaeon UBA487 | reverse complement strand
TCCCATGCCCAATATCCTCCCCAATCCAGTACGGTATAGGCCCACAATCCACCTAGGCCGATTCCCGCTGTTCCAACTACGAATGCTGCTCTAGACCAGGGAAGAGTCGCCTCGTGAATCGAAGTCTGATCCGAACCCAAAATCGATCCAGATACGGATACCAAAGCCGGAATTATGCAGAGTGTGTAGAAAGCGAAGACAATAGGCGGATGGATAACCATCAGGTCTGTTTGCAGGAGAGGGTTCAATTGATCATTGATTCCAGTTGCGGGGGCAAAAGGATCAAGCAACACTGAGAGCCCGATTAATGTCCCAGTGAACCCGACAGACAACCTGAGTGAGAGGTTCTGCACTCCTGTTGTGTTCGAAAGGAGGTGCGTGCCTAGCGCCATCCATGCACACCACATAAGCAGTGGTCCTGCTCTCCCTCCCCAGACTGCAGATATCCTGTACAGCAGGGGAAGGTCCTTGCCTCCCAAGGTCGCTACCATTTCTAGCGAATCCCAATCCGCAAGAAATGCCATCAATAGGAGGAGGAATGGGGTGGTTTGTAGCAAAAGTACGTACCTCAATGGTATTTTTTCTGAGTAGGTACGGTTGCATGCCCAAAACAATGAGATTGCTGCCGCAGTGAAAAGGACCAGTCGGCCTGAAAGTGATAACAAGTTCCTACCATCCGTAATATTTTGCCCGACTGTAGCCGAAAGCTAGCATCGCAGGAACTATGTTCTTCAGATAGAGGCCAGGTCGCCTGAATAACAATCGAAGCCCCACCATTGCCTTTCCTGTGATTCCCATGTCTCCCATCTCATCGGGGAAACAGGATCCCATCAACGACATTTCCCCATCAGAAAGTTCGAATAGAGCGTTCTTGCCTCTCAGTATCTTTTCATACGGGGGAAACTCGGCCTTCCAGAGCAGTGTGTAATCCTCAAGGGACTTGGCGGCCACATCGCCATTTGAGATTGCGGTCGCGGCTGTTTCAGCGGCAAAGACGGCGGATTTCAGGGCAAGATGTGATCCCCCTTCGAACAAAGGCGAGGTGAAGCCAGCAGCATCTCCGATTAGCATCAAGCCGTCGTAATGGGTATTCTCAAATGGTCCTGAGATAGGTATCGTGCCGCCGAAAGCTGGATTGCCCTTGGTCTTCCACGGAGGTAATTGTTGGCTCAGATCGCTGAAATGAGTGTCTTCGATAAATTGGTCTAGTGCTTTCTTGGCCCTAGGTCGATCCTCAGTCACAAGGCCCACGTTAGCCCTACCATCGCACTTAGGAATCATCCAGAGGTATCCCTTCTCAGCATATTTCGGCCATATGTAAAAATCAAGGTAGTCGTCTGTAGGAACCTCGGCCATTTCATATTGCATACCGGCTACAACCTTCCCTTTCTCATTCAGGGGTTTTGACCCGTCTGGTTTTACGAATTTAGAACAAACAGCTGCGACCCCAGAAGCATCAATCACTATTTTTGACCTGATTGGGAACATTTCCCCCTTCCCATCGCATTTCCATCCAACAAAAGTCCCATTATTCTCTAATCTTTCCATTGAAGTCAATTTGTGTTTTAGTGCTAATTTTGCGCCTTCTTTAACCGCGGAGTCGGCGATCCACTGTTCGAAGAGGTGTTTCTCAAGAACATAGCCAGTCTCCGTTAGTTGTTTTGATGTGCCGTCAGGGAATATGACCCTGATACCGTTGACTCTCTTGCTGATTACTTCTTCGGGGAGATCGAGTTTGAGGTTCGCGATTGCCTCGTCGGATATGCACTCCCCGCAGTGAACGGGGGTCCCAATCTCATCATGGTCCTCTATGATCATCGTCCTGAGGCCCTTTCTGGCACATTGCAGAGCTGCATTACCGCCTCCCGGGCCGGCCCCGACGACCAAAACATCGACGTCCCACTCTTCCGCCACGACTCGCGAGGCAGACGATGTGAAAAGAATCCAACGGTCTTCGTGGGGCAAAAGCGAACCTTCTCAATGGAGAGGTGCGAGAGACCGTCGTGGCTTGGACCAGTTTGGGGCGTTACCTCGACTCATTGGAGCGGGATGGAGATCTCCTGAGAATTACGAGGCCGGTTGATGTAGAACTGGAGGCAGGAGGCATCGCAGATCTTCTAGTCAAGACGAGCGGTCCTGCGGTTCTTTTCGAGAAACCCAGACTTCCTGACGGGACAATATCTGACGTGCCCCTTGTTATGAACATATTCGGGAGTAAGGAACGGACAATGAAAGCCTTGGGGGCTAGAGGGAAAACTGAGATAGGGGATCGTTTGGTATCGCTGATGAAACCGGACATTGGTGCCTACATGAAAGCCCCATGGAAGGGCATTCCTCTTTTGCGAGATGCATTGGCACTCCCTCCAAGAGTTGTGCGTAGAGCGGCTTGTCACCAAATTATCGATCTCGACCCAGATGTCACGAAGCTGCCCATACCCAAGTGCTGGCCGATGGATGGGGGACGATATATTACTCTCCCCCTTGTAGTAACCCGCGACCCCATAAGTCGTGAACACAACATGGGGATGTACAGAGGACAAGTCCACTCAGAGAGAGAGATTGGACTTCATTGGCAGATACACAAACATGGCGCAGATCACGCCTCCTTGCACCCAGAGGGGAGAATGCCGGTTGCGATTTGTATTGGTGGGCCGCCCGAATTAATTTTCTCGGCCATAGCTCCTCTCCCTGACAACCTAGAGGAATACATGTTCGCTGGCTTCTTGGGACGAAAACGCCTCAAACTCGCACGCGCCAGGACACAAGACCTACTCATACCTGCTGAGGCCGATGTAGTAATTGAAGGATGGACGGATCCAAATGAGGTGAAACTCGAGGGGCCGTTCGGGGATCACTACGGATTCTACTCTCTACCGGGTAACTATCCCGTGCTCCATGTAACGGCAATCACACGGCGTAAGAATGCTGTAATCCCAGCCACGATTGTCGGCCTGCCGCCAATGGAAGATGGTTTTCTTGGTGAGGCAATCGGGGCTCAATTCACACCAGTCTTGAGGTTTCAACACAGAGATGTTCGATCAGTCTTCCTCCCATTGGAGACCGGCTTCCATAATCTGGCGGTCGTCTCTTCCAGACAACGATATCCGAGGCAGGCAAGGAAGACCGCATTGGGCCTATTGGGAGCCGGTCAGATGATGCTCCTCAAGACGGTGATGCTGATCGATGAGGATGAGGATCCGCACGATCTGAACGTTTTCCTAGACGCCTTGAATGACAGGGTTGATCCATCCGAGGACATAATTGAGATTCATGGCCTTCCAGGCGATTCTCTTGATCCGGCCAATCCCTTTGAGAATGTTCAGGCCAAGCTAATTGTCGATGCAACATCATTGCCTGAGGCCGATCCCCGACACGGTGGGAACCTGCCCCTCGGAACTCCGGAGATCAATACTCCGGAATGGAGAAAGGGCCTGGATGCTCCACCAGGAGTGCCTCTGGGTTTCGAGTTGCGTGTCCTCGAACTGCCTGGTGTATCACAGGCAAAGTTGCTAAGAAGCTCCATGTTGGTCATAACCACGCAAATCGAAGGGGGTCCATCTCCACGGGATGGCATGGTTGAACCCAATGAGAAGTTAGCTGAGAAACAGAGGGCAACGATCAACCAAATCACTGAGGCAGTATGGCAACTAGAGGGCTCAGAGAATTTGCGCTGGTTGTTCATCACGGACGATGATTTGGAATTGCACTCAAAGGGATCTAACAGGCGGCTCCTATGGCAATTATTTGCTAGATTTGATGTTGAGAGGGGGTTGAAGTGGGACACAGACAGAAGCAGAATCGCCTGGGATGCCACAGCCCCGATTCCTGCCCAAAATGGCGAATTGCCCGCGAGGCGTTGGCCTGCTGTGACACTTCATGATCCTGAAATCCTCCAAAGGATTCAGGAAAACGCCGTGGAAGATGGCTTGGCTGGCAGAGAGTGGCCGGATAATCTGTTGTTGTAGGAGCCTGGTAGAAGTGAAATGGAAGGACATACTCGATTTCGTAAAAATCGAACACACATTGTTCTCACTTCCGTTCGTTCTAATGGGTTTCATCCTCGCTAAGAAACAACTCGGAGAGGAAATTTTCGAAGTCAGTCTCTCTAACCTAGATCTACTCTGGATCATTCTTGCAGCAATTGGCGCGCGCGGCCTGGCCATGGCTCTGAACAGGCTCATAGACAAGGAAATAGACGCAAAGAACCCGCGTACCGCCTCAAGGCATCTTCCCTCTGGTAAGATGACTGAATTCGAGGCTTGGTCCCTTTCTATCATATTTCTTGCCACTCTCTTGTTCGCATCATGGAGACTGAACATGGTCGCTCTCAAGATGGCATGGTTGCCTGTCATCGCATTCGTCATATACCCCTACACGAAGAGGTTCTCTTGGATATGCCATTTCTGGATAGGTCTGTGCTTGGCGTTAGCCCCAGCAGGAGCATGGGTGGCGATATCCGCCGATACAATGGGGTGGGAGTCGATAGTAGGGGTAGATTCCGAAACATGGATAGGCAGGGAATTCGCATGGTTCCCCGAGTTGTTTTTCATCTCGATGGGTGTAGCACTTTGGATAACGGCGTTTGATGTGAATTACGCCAGAATGGACGTCGAGGTCGATCAACGCCAAGGGATCCGCTCCTTTCCTGCCACCTTTGGACTGAAAACGACAAAAGGCCTGAGCATCGCACTGACTTTGGGGTGGTCCATTTGCTTCCTTTTTGCGGGATTGAGTGAATATACTGACCTACGTGACTACAGATACCCACTTTGGATTCCCAGTGTCATCCTGATGGCTACCGTCAATCTGTACGTCATGACGTCGCACGCTTCGAAATCCGAGTCATCATCCTTGGAAATGGAGAAATTCCAACAACTTCTATTCAAAACATCCATGTTGACAGGATGGGTATTGCTCGCAAGCCTTTCATATACCGAGGGCATGATCGATTGAGGTGTTGTTTTGTTTCGTTTGACTTCAGACTATGCCACAGCAGGGGATCAACAACAGGCGATTGAAAAATTGGTAGATCAGATTCAATCTGGACAGGAGAGGTGCGTTTTACTGGGGGTGACTGGTTCGGGCAAAACTTTCGCAATGGCCAACATTATCCAAATTCTACAAATGCCGACATTAATTTTATCTCACAACAAAACACTTGCAAGGCAATTGTGGCAGGAGATGAGTGAATTATTCCCCGAAAATGCAGTGGAGTATTTTGTGAGTTACTACGACTATTACCAACCAGAAGCCTATCTCCCCAACCGTGACTTGTACATCGACAAAGAATTGCAAATGAACGAGAGGATCGAACAGGAGAGGTTCTCGACTGTTGCCTCCCTAGTCTCCAGGCCTGATGTCATAGCAGTCGGTACGGTTTCTACAATCTATGGTCTCAACCCACCGGAGGTGTTTCAGGAAAGGCATCTACAATTGCATGTTGGTCAAAAAATCCAGCCACGTGAGGCAGTTGCTGAGTTGGTTGAACTCCAATACAGAAGGGTTAGTGGCGATTTGTCCAGAGGCGACATAAGACTTCGCGGTGAAGTGCTAGACATCTGGATGCCGAGCAGAGATGATCCCATACGCGTAAGATTCGGTTGGGATGGAGTTGAGCGCCTACAAGTTTGCGAAGCTGTCAGTTGGGAGCCATTAGATGACATTGAAGAGGCCTGGATACATCCAAGAGAATTCTATATGACCGATGAGGATAGATTCGCCACCGCTCTCGAAAACATAGAGGAAGAGCTCGAAGAACGTGCAAGTTGGTTTGAATCAAAGGGAAGGGATCTGGAAGCTCACAGGATTGAACAGCGGACAAAATTCGACCTGGAGATGCTTAGAGAGCTTGGCTCCTGCAAGGGTGTGGAGAACTATTCCCGGCACTTTGATGGTAGAAACGTGGGTGATCGGCCGTATTGTTTGTTAGACTTCTTTTCTACAAATGCGGAGAGTTTCCAGGGCGATAAGAATCGTTATCTGGTTATCATGGACGAAAGCCATGTCACATTACCACAAGTTGGAGGGATGTATTCCGGAGATCTAGCGAGGAAAAAGAATCTTGTTGAACATGGTTTTAGGTTGCCCTGTGCCTATGACAACAGACCTCTGAGAATAGATGAGTTTCAGGATCTCATCCCACAAATGCTCTATGTCAGCGCCACACCTGGTGAAAGGGAGTTCCGTCACTTGGCTGAGGTCACCGGACAGGAGATCCCTCGCCAATTATTGCATGTTCCTTCAAGAGGCGGAGCAGGTACGAAGGATACGGAAAAAAGAGAAGGGAGTGGATCCATTGAGACCGTCATCAACTCAATCGACGGGATAGCACAAATGGAAATCCGGCCCACGGGGTTGTTGGACCCCAACATCGAGGTTAGGAGCACTGAGGGGCAAGTACAAGATCTACTCAGTGAAATAAATCGAAGAATTGAGCGTGATGAGCGGGTTTTAGTGACCGTTCTGACCATTAAATTCGCCGAAGAAGTTTCAGAGTACCTGCAAGGAGTGGGAATAAAAGCTCACTACCTGCACTCTGAAATCGATACGCTGGAGAGATCAGAGATCATCAAGGCTCTCAGACTTGGTCACATAGATGTAATCGTGGGAATAAATCTCCTCAGGGAAGGGTTGGACATACCAGAAGTGTCTCTCGTGGCGATTTTCGATGCCGCAGCGCAGGGATTTCTCAGAAACGAACGAAGTTTGCTTCAAACAATAGGGCGTGCTGCGAGAAATTCTGAAGGAAACGTGATCCTCTATGCTGATACGATATCACCAGCCATGGAGGGTGCGATAAGACAAACCCTGGAGAGGCGGAAACGCCAACAAGAGCACAATGAAAAGCATGGCATCACACCAGAAACGATACGTAAGTCACTGCCAACCCTCGGAGAGGAATCCTCCGATCTTTTGGCAGGAGTGGCTGGTAAGGGAGTTAAAGGTGGCAGAAGGTTGGTGGCGAAGAAACAGGGCAAGAAGGACATCAACACTTTCGTTAAGAAATTTGATCTGGGAACAGGCTCTTGGTCCTCCTCCGACTCAGTTTTGGAACTTATATCCCAACCAGAATATGACATGTTTGATCCCATGGGCAAAAGCCCTGATAGTGAGTTGGATCAAAATGACCTCGTGATCAGCCGGCTGGAAAAGGAAATGAAGGCAGCAGCCTCTAGATTAGACTTTGAGAGAGCCGCATTGATTAGAGACAGAATCACCGAATTGAGGGAAGCGACCAATTGAAATCATGACCTTGGATGGAGTATCATGGTGAGTTATGATCCTGAGTCTTTCGATCGTCCAGTTCGTGACTATGCATTCAAGGATATTGATAGCCCTGCTCGGCTTTTCGACCAAATGTCAGAGGCTGGAGGGTTCACAGCTTCGAAACTAGCAAGGGCAAAAGAAATTCTTAGTTCGATGTTTGAGGACTCTGACAAAGAGGGTTGTGTGAACTGGTTGTCTTTCCCAGCCGCATTATGCGCTACTGGCACGCGAAGCTTCTTTCTGGAGCTTATTAAGAGAAAGTTGGTCCACGTTGTGATTACAACTTGTGGAACACTGGACCACGATCTTGCGAGGACCTTCAAACAATACTATCATGGTGATTTCGACCTAGATGATGTGGCATTGGGGAAAGTCGGTCTCAATCGCTTGGGCAACGTGGTTATTCCTAACGAGTGCTATGGAGACATCCTAGAGCAAAAGGTATTACCATGGCTGGATGAAATCGGAAAAGAGCGGGGCTCAAAGTCTGATTCTCCATGGAAGGGGTTCGGAACAGTGGAACTCTGTTGGGCTATCGGGGATCGCATCGAAGATGATAGCAGCATCCTGCATTGGGCTGCGAAGAACAGGATCCCGATTGTTATACCCGGCATCACAGATGGATCAATTGGTGCACAGTTGTTCATCCATAGGCAGAAAAATCCGTCCTTTATGATCGATGTCCTCTCAGATGAACAGATTTGTTCTGACTTATCCTGGACTGCTGACAAATCCAATGCCCTGATGGTCGGCGGCGGAATCAGCAAACACCACGTAATCTGGTGGAACCAGTACAGAGGGGGACTGGATTCTGCAGTAGGGATTTCCACAGCACCAGAATACGATGGGTCTCTTTCAGGTGCTAGGCTCCGAGAAGCAATATCTTGGGGCAAGATAAGGCCTGAAGCGCCCCAAGTTCTCGTCGAGGGTGAGGCTAGCCTACTTTTACCTCTCCTCGGGGCAGCTTTGTTTGGGTGACCGCATAGAGAATGTTCAAAGAGTGATCGGCACTCGGTAAGGTCATGTCTATCGCAGATATGGTACAGAAGATGATTGATGATTTGAACGAGACCATGGCTGACGCCGTTAAGTCCGACAAGGGCAACAACGCAGCCATGACCCGCGTCAGGAAGGCTATGCAAGCCGCAAAAGGCGCTGCACAAGACGTGCGCATGCAGATCAGCAGCATCAGGAATGGATGATCAGGCACTCAAACTAGTGCAGCAAAGACCCTCATTATTGAGAGTCTGAGTGATCCAGATGGCCTCCAGCCGATAGGCTCCCCACAAGAAAGCATTAGATCATTCAACTCTGATAGATCTGGTCTTATTCCCACATCGGGTTTGGAGGACAAGTGTAGAGGTGGCTCAGAGAGAGTCTGGGGCGAATGTTCCCCAAGATTAGACGCTTGGAATCTTGCCCATAGGTGTGAGGCCTCCGCCAACAAGGCCTCACATTGCCAGGGTCTTCTGCCGGTCATCAATATCGGTTTATCTGAAGATGGGAATGCATTGGAGCTCACCAATGTTCTAATTGCATCTGCCACGTTTTCGACAGGTAGCCAGTATCTAGGGGTTGAAGGGTATTCTGAATCTGATATTCCAGATATACTATCCCCAATCACTCTGTGAAACAAACCATCGCTCCAAAAGGTATCTGCGACATCCGCAACTACATCCCTCAGTATTATGCAAGGGCTCTCAATCTTGCGCTCCTGTCCGTATTTCAGAATAGAGAGGTCTCGAGCCTCGGTCCCCACTCCAATTTCAATGTCATTACCATCCTTATTTTCGATAGGGGGGAGGGAAGCCAATCTTCTCTGAATGGCACTTTTCACTGGCCCATCGGGCCCCACGACAATCACAAAATTTGCCACTTGACCCTCCTCACATGTTTGGTGCAAGGATCTCGGGTTCGGATATTTCTGCTCCGAAGGATTTCAGACATGATTCTACTATTGACACTATCATGTCGATTTCTTCTGATGTCAAGTAGAAATGGGGAGTGAATCTCAGAGCGTTGGACCCCCCATGAATAACTCCTAGTCCACGTCTTCGACACCATTGTTCAACGCCATCGGCCCCAACAACAGGGAATCTCCCAGGATCTAGTTCCGCGGAGACGAGTAGTCCTGTTCCCTGAACTTGGGTGATACACCCAGGTACCCTCTTGGAGAGTGCTGCAAGCTTGTCAACAAATTCTCTCCCTCGATCTCTTATATTCATCCTTAGATCTGAGTCTATTCGATTGAGAACTGATATGGCCGTTTCGAGGGCCCTGGGGTTTGTTGTCATAGTGTTCCCGTAGACTCCTACCGCATACAGATCGGACGCTCTCTTACTCATACCAAGAACTGACAATGGGTATTGGCCTGCATTCAGGGCCTTTGACCATGTTTCAAAATCCGGAACTTGGCAATCCTCGAACCCGGGGTAGTCTACTATGCTCAAACAGCCCTGACCTCGGATTCCTGCCTGAATGGAATCTATCAGGATGAGAGTACCGTGTTGGTTCGCGAGAGAAATTGCTTGGTCATAGAACTCCCTGTCAAGCATTAGCCCAGGATTTCCCTCTCCCATAACCGGTTCCATCGCGATTAATTCAACAAAGGCCCCCTCGCGATCTGCATCTGAAAAAACCTCCTTCAGCCCATGGATGTCGTTTGGTATTACGAATCTGACGTTTGATTTTCCCCTGAACGAGGCGAGTTTCTTTTGATATTTCGGGAGGCAGGAGCTCGATATCGATGCAGGGCGATCAGTGCGGCCATGGAATCCACTATCCAATGCCACTGTCCAGATTTCCTTTCCATGGTGTGGACCATCCTGATCTGTCATTAACCTGGCGTTAATATCAGAGATCCTCATGGCCACTGTGACTGACTCAGAGCCACTATTCATGCATATGAATCGATCGAAGGGGCAAGTTCCCCGTGTATGTCCCACTTCACGCTTTAGTGTGTCTGCGAATCGTTTGTGAGTCACGGATGGAGTCATGACATTAGCCATGACATGTGACTCAGACATAGAACTCATGACCTCAGTTGGATCATGGCCCATCCCAAGCATTCCATATCCCCCATTGTCGTGGACAACCGCCCCATGGGTGGTGATTATCCATGGGCCTTTGGCTGCTAGTGGGATGTATGGATTAACAGTGGAGGGCTCGTAAAAATTAACGAAATCCTTCTGTAATTCCCTTGCAAATTGTGACTCGGTGAGTTCCAAAAGGAGATCTTCGACTTCATCTTCCAGATTTTCTCTTGCCTTGATTGCCAGATCCAGTGCTATGCCAAGATTTGGATCAATCTTCAGAAACGAATCCACCAATTCATCGCTCAAGCCATGGGTATTAGCTTCCCCTGAGGAGTTCCTCAACTGTTCGACCCTAGTGTCCATCGTATTATCCTGTGAGGGCGGGCCAAATGAAGATTCGCCATGTAAGCGCACTCAGATGCCAAGTTAGAAAATATTGGACCTTGTGTAAGTCGTTTCTTTTTTTGTTTAATTATATTCAATTTTTTGTATTGTAATTTTCTACAATAATGTAAATTTACAATTGAAAAATTAAAATTACTTTAGCATTAATTATATGCCGACTTGCTGCTCGGCACTTGTAGATCGAGGGCAAGTGGGGTGCAGGATCGGGGGCAAGAAAATGAGTGAGAAATTGGAAATACAGGAATTATTGCAGAAGGAAGTTTACGTTGGAGAAACCCTCGTAGGTGTTATCGTGGGGGAAAGATTCCACCCCAGGGATGAATTTGTCAAGTCAATGAGGATACAAGTGCTAGACGGTGTGGCGGAGGAATACATGCGCAAACCGGCAGACCACGCGCCATTACACAAAGAGCTGGTTCACAGCATCAGGCCCGATGGCTCTGTGAAATTATCAAAGTCAATGAGAGAATTGCAGAGAAGGTGGAGGAACACAGTTCGAATCAATGAACAATTGTGGGCGCCAGATGAGTTGATGGACAGGGCCGTCATGGACAATGACGGTGTCGACATAGGCAATGTTGTTGATCTCGTGAAAGTCAAGCGGACATACAGAGGAGTCGTCGTAAACGTCCATGGCGTACTTCAAAGAAGGATGGGGCTACCTGAACAAATTACGATACCTGTCTCCCAGCTAGGTAGAACGACTGCGTATCTGGATGAGATAATCCTCAGATGTCCAGTTGGCCGGCTAGTGACCCTTCCGAGCTATGTCCAACTGAACGTCTAATTGGTGGGCATGGCAGGATTTGAACCTGCGGCCTCCCGGTTATCAGCCGGGTGCTCCAGCCAAGCTAAGCTACACGCCCTGAGCGGGTCTTCGTCTACAGAACCTAATTTGAAGGTGCCCATTGGCTAGGCTGCAAACGAGTCCACCCGGCAAGGTCTTGAGTGATGGGGCACTGGATCCATTCAGATGCCAGTCATCAGCGGCTCATCCTGCCGCGAAATTGCGCTTTCCCTTGCCGAGGAATTGGGCATGCATTTCATCCCGGCTGAAACCCGCCGTTTCCCAGATGGAGAAGGGTATCTGAAAACTCCGGCCCAAGATTTTGATTCAATAAGGTCCGAACCAGCCGTAATTGTATCCTCAACTTTTCCTGACAATGGCATAATTCAGACCATGATGATGTTAGCAGGCATAGCAGACATACAGCGGGGCGATCTTTCCAACCTGAAAAAAGAAGGTATTCAAGAAATGGAGGACGTTGGCCGTAGAATAATATTGGCAGTCCCGTATTACGGATATGCTCGGCAGGACAAGCGGTTTTCGGCAGGTGAAGTTGTTGCTGCGGGGGTAATTGCCTCGCACCTATCGAATGCGTGTGATGGAATTGTTATTCTAGACATTCACGAGCCTAAGGTCCTAGAAAATCACGACCATCCCATCAGATGCGTTACAGCAGTCCCTGAGATAGCCAATTGGCTGCGAGAAGAAGTTAATCCAGACTTCATTCTCTCGCCTGACAAGGGTGCAGTTGTAAGGGCTCGAAATGTGGCGGAATTGATCGACGTCCCGTATAGCTACTTGGAAAAGAAAAGAATCGATGCCCATACAATAGAACACACTCCAAAGGACCTCGATGTATCTGGGAAGGTAGTCGCAATAGTGGATGACATGATAAGTACTGGAGGTACAATTTGCAGAGCTAGTGACGCACTTAGGAGGCAGGGGGCTGTTGAAGTACATGCTGCATGTACCCATGGGTTATTCACCTCGGGGGCTCTCACCAAATTAGCAGACCATGTGGATGGAGTACACAGCTCTGATTCCTTGGCAAATCCGAGGGCTGTCATTTCCGGCGCCCCTGCTCTGGCTCGGGGAGTTCAGGATCTGATTGGCATTCTCTGAAATTGTATTTCCCCTGCGGTGTCTTTATACAGGCCCCGTTCAGCGGCAGGATACCGCAAGAGGAATGATCCGATGACTGTACACGTTGCTTTTGAGACCCCGCAAGACGTTCATGAGATAGTTTATGAAATGGTGAAAGCCCTTGGAAAGGATGGAAGAGGGTCTCTCAAGAAGGGCGCTAATGAAGTGACCAAAGCCGCAGAGAGAGGAACTGCAATGATGGTCGTTATGGCAGAAGACGTCAACCCCAGCGAACTCCTAGCTCACGTCCCGATGATTTGCAAAGAGAAATCTATACCGTTCATGTATGTGCCAGATCAGGGTTATCTGGCGGAGGCGGCTGGCATGTCTGAGGGAACCAAAACCGCTGCTGTGGCAGTCATTGATGTGAAGAAGGACGGAGAAGATCGTTTCAACGAGGTCAAAGGCCACTTTGAAACACTGTCAGCGTGAGGTGTGAAAGGTGTCACAAGAGTCTTGGCCGGCAGAGGTTGTTGAAGTAGTGGGCAGAACCGGAATGACTGGAGAAGCAACTCAAGTGAAAGTAAGAGTCAACGATGCCCCTAATCCTCGGGACATAGGGAGAATAATCACGAGGAACGTTGTTGGCCCAGTAAGAATCGGAGATGTTCTGATGCTGAAGGACACAGGCCGTGAGGCCCGGAAGTTGGGTGCTAGATGATTGGGAGTTGTATCCTGTATGCCAGAAACAAGAATTTGCACTTTCACCAAAGAAGAAATTGAGCCCGGAACAGGGATCATGTTCGTGAGGAGAGATGGTACTGTACTATGGTTCAAAGACTCAAAAGCTAGGAAAAATCACGTCAATCTCGGACGTAACCCCAGAAGGCTGAAGTGGACTCGAAGATATGAAAAAGGCGGTATCAAGTGATTCCCGCCGCATTGTGTTTGGCCCAAAACATAGTCTACTTTTCAAATATAATCGATGTCATCAAATACCCTGTTTTCTGATTTTTACCCATGAATGACCTGATGGAAATTCCTGGCGTAGGGGAATCACTGGCAAAAAAGCTGGCAGACGGCCTTGGTGGAGAGTCAGAGGCGATTAGAGCAATCCGAGAAAAAGACATTGCCTCCTTGTCAGAGATAGATGGAATCTCGTTGGATAGAGCGATCAGGATGGTCTCAGAATTCTCCGGCGGAGTGAATAATGCTGCCAGAAACAAAGACGGTCAGAAACTTCACAACGCTATGATTCACGACATTGAACCGTTTATTTCATCCTCGCCAGGAAAAAGCAAACTCAGAATTTTACAACCACTATCGGTCGATTCTATAGAGGAAATTAACGACAGAAGGGATAGAGTCAGTGAAGCAATTTCATTCGTCTCGAAATATCCCGAGGCAGCTGAAAATTGGGGTAGAATTGCAAAGTCCATAAGTCCATTGAACAGAGCAAACGTGAAGATAGATCGCTTGATAGTTGTACAAAACTCAGATGACCTAGAACATCTCGCGACTGTTGAGAAGTTTGCCCGCATAGTAGTAAGGGAATCTCGAGAGACATGGAGAGACTATGAGGGCATCCCGAGGGTGACTTGGATAGGCCCCAATCAGCCTACAGACATACCCCCTGGTTGGAGGATATGCAGTTTAGGTGACAGCTTGTGGAAAATGATTCCTGAGTTGTCTTTAAGGTTCATCGAGAGCAACTACAAGACTCTGTTTGCAATGACCCAATTACGAAAATTAGAGATTGGGCCGTGTGGAATAGGTGAAAGGGTGAATAACGCACTCGATGGCCTCGATAAGCTAGAGTCAATGATCACACGAGAAGCCTCAGAGAATGCAATTGAGGAGGTAAGGGATTCCCTTTGGACTGAGATAAAAAACATTCAAACAAGTGTTGATGACCTAATCGTCGCGGCGACTCAGGAACACAGATTGTCCCTAGACGGGTCAGAGATGTTATCGTACTACACAGACAGTTCTGGTCTGCAAAATCGATTAAAATACGAAGTGTCAGAATCAATAGAATTTGCCCTGGAAGAGGGTAGAGGTCGACTAGAAAAATTTCTCTCCCCAATAGGCATCAAGGCGCCAATTGATTGTTTTCAAAGTGACTATCCTTGTCTTTTCAATAAATCAGCCCTTGCTACAATAGAAGAAGAAATCGATCTGTTAATTTCTATGAAAAAGGATGAAATACTCAGGAAAAGGGTTCAATCAGCGATTTTACTGTCTGATAAATTGAACAAATCAGTTTCTGAAATCATTGATGTTGATCTCTGGATTGGTATCGCGAGATGGTCCAAAGAAAGGAGGTGCAATCTACCGAAAATAATCAATGATTCCAGCCCGAGTTGTAAGATAAGGGGGCTACGCCATCCACTCCTGGGCGTTGATCCAGTCCCCATTGACTATGGATTTGGAAGCCTCCCTGGACAGTCTTTCGATGGCTCGATCGTTCTGCTTACGGGTGCAAATTCCGGAGGGAAGACTTCGTTGATCGAAGGGGTGGGAATCATTCTGCTACTAGCACATTCGGGGTTGCCAGTTCCATCAGATGAAGCTGAAATTTCGCTGGCGGAAGAAATACACATAATGTCCAAAGTGATTGGGACTCAGAGTGCTGGGGCCCTAGAGAGGACTTTAATCGGGCTTGCTAGTATAGTTGACTCTGATTCGAAAAAATTCGTCCTAGCAGACGAATTAGAGGCTATCACGGAACCAGAGGCTGCGGCTGGTATTCTTGCAGGTCTATTGGATGTGGCAGCGAAGAATTCCGTCAATGCAATTTTGATGGTGACACATATCGGATCTTCGATATGCAAGAAAATGGAATTTAAGGCTAGAGTTGACGGCATAGAAGCAAAGGGATTGGATGAGGAATTGGAATTGATTGTGGATAGAGTTCCAAGGATAGGCATCCCTGCAAGGTCGACGCCGGAGTTAATTTTGAAAAGACTGGAGGCCCGCTCAGTCGGAACCAAATCCAAGGTTTTCAAATCTATTCTGGACAGATTATGAGTAATTTCTCTTCATATTTATCCAGGTTTGAATAGTCTGTTCATCAACTCCTGGTCTAGATGAATAGTAGCCTCTGGAACTTCCTCTGGAGTCCCTCGTTTTCGACCGAGCATCAGCGTCACCGCTCTAATTACTCTGCCTTTTTTGATCATATTCACCACCTTCCACAATCGATCTTCCGCCTGGGTGCTATGGGACTTAACATCAAAATTGTTCCACCCTAGGTGCTGGGAAATCAATCTATCAGAATCTGGATGCCCTAGTTCAATCAACACATCGAAATTCTGTAAAATACTCACAGCTTCTCCAACGGATTGTTGATTAAACTCATCGTCGTTACCTCCATGCAATATTGACTTGGTGTAGGGATTCGAATACTGTGTTCTCTGGATATAGCCGCTAAGATTCCTGTCATGAGCTTCAACAAGGTAAAAGTCGTAGTTGTAATTTGACAGACAGGTCTTCTTCGGATCCCTCAACGAGCAAATCGTTCTTACTTGTGGGTGCCTAATAGCGGCCTCGATGAATGATTTTCCTCTTGCTACCGAAATGAATGACTTTCCCATCGAAATTGCATCCTCAATAAAATTGAGTGATTGTTCAATAGTCAATTTAGTCAGGTCGATAACGGCGCCTAAGCTATCGCAAGGCTTCCCATTGTCATGGTTATCCCATAAGGACTCCCCATTTGCCAAAGCAAGGTTGACCATCCTTGTACCTCCTGCTTTCCTGAAATGAAGGAAAACGTTCAATTTCTTTTCTGGCATTTGGAAACCACCGGTATCTATTGAATTCTAATAACTGTCTTCTGATGTTGAGTTGTTGGAAACTTCTCTTGACGCCACAACTGGCTTTACAGCAACGACTCGACAATTTGCTCGACGGACTGGGACATCCCGCAATATGCACATCTAATCTCCAATGGCTCCGACGAAATAACCCTCAGTTTGTGTGGTAGTGGCTCATTGATATTCTGAGTTATGCAATTGAAGAACGAACATCTCGCTATGTCGATGAGTTCATCCCCGAGTTCGATTTGCCTCTTTTCAGCAACACCATAGTTCCTTATGATGGCGATAGAGGCGGAAGGTGCGACGAGGGCAAGTCTGTCGAGTTCTTCTTGACTCAATTCTCTATCTTCAATTTTCAACACATCCTTCCTACCAACTTTGCCACTTGGTACGTTCATGACAAGAGAGATTGGATTGGATTGGGACCCGTCTATGTGTAACATTCGCATTACTTGTACGGCTCTTCCAGATGGTATATGATCGATCACTGTTCCATTGCATATCGCTGAGACTCTCCTCATTTCGCTCAATTAATCACCTCCGGAATTGGAACTCCGAGACTTCGACATAGGAGAGCCATTCGTGTAGGGACACCGTTGAATGCCTGTCTAAAGTACCAAGCATGGCTAGTAGAGTCAATGCTAGGGTGAATTTCACTGACTCTCGGCAGTGGATGCATAATCATCAAGTTAGAGGGAGCATTGGCTAGGTCATCGGATTTTATGGTGTATATTCCGGCTACCTTCTCGTACTCTGCCTCGTCCGGGAATCTTTCCCTCTGTATTCGAGTCATGTAAACGACATCCGAGGACCCCAAGACGGAAAGTAGATCGGAAGTTTCGGCTACATCGCATCCATTTGATTTTAGATCTCTGACAATTTCTTCTGGCATCATTAGGCTTTCGGGGGAAACGAAGGTCAATGAGGCTCCAAAACGGCTTAGTGCGTGACTCAGGCTATGTACCGTCCTCCCATACCTAAGGTCGCCGACCAGAACCACCCTAAGGTCCCGGATAGTCCCGTGTCCTTGCTTAATTGTGAATAAATCGAGTAAGGTCTGAGTGGGGTGATTACCTGCGCCATCCCCAGCATTCAGGATAGGTATCTCCACGGCGTCTGCAGCATACTGTGCAGCTCCTTGTCTGGGATGTCGAATTACCGCTATGTCAGCATATCCATCTATCATCTGCATAGTGTCATAGAGAGTCTCGCCCTTCTTGACCGATGAGCCGACGTCACTCAAATTGAGTACTTCGCCACCGAGCCTCTTCATGGCTGTTTCAAAAGATAGCCTAGTTCTCGTTGAATTTTCAAAAAACAAATTCCCTAACACCTTTCCTTCCAGGAGAGGTAGATATGCTGACCCATTAGCTACGGGCATTAATCTCCTGGCGTCCTCCAAAAGTGAGATCGATTCATCATTGGTTAGGTCATCCATTGTAATGAGGTCCATGTTGTATCCCGCATCCGCTACGAAGGCAGTCCGCCCATATGCCTTGTGATACTTTCGAGAAGCTCGATTAGGTCAGCATTGTCATAAAATTTGAGTAGGGCACTTGCCCAGCGGGATGCATGGCGGACAACATGTATTATCGGATGATGGGGACTACAGGGTTGCAAGTTTCAGTGCTCTCATATGGATTCTGGGCGACTTATGGTGTGAAACAAGAGCTTTCGGGAAAAGTCGGAATAGAGAAAGCAAAGCACTTGCTGAAAATTGCCCGCGAAGCAGGAGTGAATTGCTTCGATCACGCTGAGGCCTATGGTACCCCCCCAGGGGAGGCCGAGAGAATCTTCGGAATTGCACTTTCAGAATTGATTGAGGAAGACCCGGAAGTTTGGAGGCGCTCGGATCTAGTGATAACCACCAAAATCTTCTGGGGAGGGAGCGGAGTTAACGAACGAGGATTGTCGAGAAAGCACATTATGGAAGGGATTGATTCATCACTAGAGCGTCTAGGCTTAGATTACGTAGACATGGTGTTTTGCCATAGGCCCGACCCTCACACCCCTACGTCGACTGTTGTCAGAGCTATGACAGATATTGTAAGATCCGGGGCTTCCACAGCATGGGGGACGAGTGAATGGTCTGCTCAACAGATTACTGAGGCCTTCTGGATTGCAAGAACCGAGGGGTTAGAGCCGCCATCCTTCGAGCAACCGCAATACAACATGCTGCACAGGGATCGTTTCGAAACAGAATACTTCCCATTGTTTAATCCCCCCTATTCCTTGGGGACAACCATTTGGTCGCCCCTACGTTCGGGTTTCCTCACGGGCAAATACAATGAAGGCATACCTGAAGGATCCAGAGCGACTGTTGAAATCTACAGTTGGTTGAAGGACGAATTGCGTGA
This sequence comes from Euryarchaeota archaeon UBA487, assembly GCA_002505695.1. Classification (GTDB taxonomy): domain Archaea; phylum Thermoplasmatota; class Poseidoniia; order Poseidoniales; family Thalassarchaeaceae; genus MGIIb-N1. Next base: position 77,922 of record DAVU01000014.1, on the reverse strand, counting down.
AAGGGAGGAGAGGGGCGAGATAGAGGTCCTCAGGAAGTTGGCGTCTCTGGCAAAAGATGAGTTGAATTGCAGTATGGCTCAACTCGCCCTAGCATGGTGTTTGAAAAATAAAAACGTCTCAACCATTCTATTGGGGGCCACGAATGAGGATCAACTGAAAGAGAATCTAGGGTGCATTGAAGTTGCAAAGAGGCTTACTGAGAATCATATGGAGACAATAGATGAAATTCTTGGGAACAAACCAGACCCATGGATTGGGCCTGGGGGCGATGGAAACAGAGAGCTCAAAACAATATGAGCGACTAGAAATCTCAGAGAGAGAGGACGACCAATCCTAGGGCAAGGACTACAATACCAATCAAGACTATTGTTTGGAAGGTTATCTCTGATTCTTCATTCACTATTCGACCTTCCACCATGTTAGAGACAACTGTTTCGATATCCTCGCGAGTAGGATCTTGGTTCACGTCGTCGATTTCCTCCTCAGGCGAAGGTTCAACGTCAATGGCATCAGAACTTTGGTTCTGAAGAATTCTTTCGATGAGGTCGGCTTTTTTTCCCGAAACGGGAAGAGATAGCTCCGAGAGTAAAACCTTCAAATTTGCCACAGTCATGCTTTCAAGATCCTCTCTTTGCATAATCCTTCTCTAGGAGTGGCGGTATATATAGAGAAAGGAGGGGAAGAGGTTCAAATCTGTTCATTCAGCCATGATTTCATCGTGCAGGACTGACAAACTTCCCTGCTTGTGACCCCACCACAGACAGAACAGGATTTGACGTCCGATTTTCCTCCTCCGCTCAGCGAGTAGACCTCTCTGATATTCTCCAAGCTGTGTAGCAGTCCATGTCTAGCTCCCGGCGTGTTTGTCTCGAGCGCTGCGATTATGTTTCTGCTTGTTTGACGTTGGGCTCCAGCGGCGTGGGGGCACTCTCCATGGAAAAACGGTAGCTCCATGACCATCGCGAGTGCGTGGATTTCCTGCTCAGGTATCCATCTGAGAGGTACTATTCTAGGTGGAAGCCCATCAATTGGAGTTTCGGTATGAGGGGCCAACCTCACCGACCTCTCAACTTCCCCTTTTTGCAAATTCATCAAGATTGACTGTGCCATGTCATCTAGATTATGCCCAAGGGCCATTGCCTTGGCATTTGTCTTTTCTGCGAGAGCATTCAGGCTTTGCCTCCTGAACACCCCGCAGAATGAGCATGGCATCATACCCTTTGCATCGGGGTTTTTCCTCGCGATGGCTGGCATGATTTTGACAACCTCGTCCATCCGTTGATACCCAATATCCTCATATCCTATTCTGACTAATTCCACATCCAACATAGAGCACAATTCCTCAACACAGTCTATTGAGGGGGATCTGTATCCATCTATGCCTTCATCTACGACCCCGGCGACAATCTCGACGTCTCGCCGTTTTCCCAATATATCACACAACATATGCAGCATTATCGCTGAGTCCTTCCCCCCACTCACTGCAGCAAGAATGCGATAAGGCCTCCCATCGGCCTCTCTGGCGTCCTTGGGAAGTGATAGCTGGTTCCTAAGATCCTTGGAGACTCTCTTTCTTATGGATGCTCTGAGGTGCCTACCACATAGCCTCTGACCGCTGTATGGCTGATACACTACGCTCGGGTTTTCACAACGGCTACAGGATTCAATTTGCAGCCCGCACATAAGCCGCCGTGGAGGTAATTGTGTTTGAACGCAATGGAAGGAGGAGGGTTCTTCCACCGGGCACAACTCGCCACGTTATGGATTCAACATCTCCCCTTCCAAATTCTAATCTCTCTGATGGAAGAAGGTCCACCCCTTGGTTGGAAAGGGCTGTACTTTCCATCTATATCATTGGGGCGATCTCATTTGCCTCTCACTTAAGAGGTACAGTTCTCGAAGACTCCAGCAGTTCTTCGATACTTATCTACCCAGCATTCATTTTGATTTCCTTGTTTGCCTCGGAGTTCACCGTCCGAGTCGTCGAGCGTCTGCTCAAAATAAGGTAATTTCAGCTTTCAGAATCAGAAACGGGCTTCTTCGAGCCTCCTCTGAATAGTGACTCAAACCAACCAAGGACCAATTGCCATGGCACTAGATATCGGGCCATGCTCACGAAGAGGAGGAATAGGCCTGCTGAAATTACCTTACCATAGGTCATTTGCAACTCCAGTGAGTCTTTCACCTGCTGACTCCATTGATTTGGCTGAAACTCAGAAATCACGGTAATTAGAATCTCATCAAAATCCAATGCTATCGCAGTTAGAAGGGTCGCTAGGGAGATGACACCAAAGAGTTGGGAGAGGTGTGTGTTCAAGACGGTTTGAAACATCCTGATGTGTTCGCTGTCTGTTCTGGCGCTCTCTGGCAATATAGCTACGTACTCGAACAGTCGTATACACATGTGAGAGGACTCATAGAATAAGAAAAGGACCACTGAGATCGTAATCAACTCAAACGCAAGCGGTGAGACCAATCCACCGAACATGCTAGATTCTCCGATCTGCGCGGGAAGTGGCTTCAGACCTATACCTTGAACTGAGTCAAGGACGGCCTCGAATGTCAACAGGGCGTGGAATATAATGAACATGACAACGTAGCTCATAGTCGCCACTATTGACCTCATTGAAAGGTTCCATATTCCAATCAAACCGAATAAAACTGGGACGAAGACCACTCCCATGACAATGATCTCTGAAATCAACTGCATTGGGACCGAGAGCCTGTCAGCATGGTTGAATATGTCCAGATTCTGGCCGAAGGGGATGTATGCTTGCCTGTAAGTGATCATTCCAGATATCCATTCGAATAGAAAAGGGCCCAGGCAGAAAAGTAGAGTCGTAGCGTAAAATCCAGCTCTCAATCTTCGACGGAATTTTGTCCCTCGAGTGGAAATGTAAGCGTGAGCGCCGGTTAGAAGCAAGCAAAAAATTGTGGGAAATAGCAATGATGAGTTGCCGACTTGGTCAGCCCCCGTGATGATATCCGGCAAGATTGATTCCCGTTGGAAGGAGTCCTCGACGTAGACGATTCCACGAGTATGCTCAAATGCTGGGCACCAATAATTCTCGCCATCCGCTTCTTGAATGAAATCCTGGTCGCATTCTCCATATTTCGAAGTCATGGTCAACACGAGCGCGGCCAATGACGCGGTCGCCACAAGTTGCAAGGTCAAAATCTGCCAACGGGTCCTGACGGATCGCAATCTCAGAGATTTGCCGCTTTCAACACCCTCGGAACTCATTCTTACTCACCTATCCCTTCTTGACTTGCAATAGAGCCTGTGCAAGGTCAATGTCCGGAACCCAATCAATCACGTTAGCGCCGTATCCGTTCAACGACATCAGCCTATTTTGCCGCTCCATCTTTAGGACCTCGTACGCCATCCTTGGAATTCTACTTACAAGCCGCTCCAAGTCGATTGAATTGGGAGAAAGGACATAGACAGTATGTCCGTGGCTGGACAAGGCCCTAATCGCAGGCAATGTGGTCCCGTCTCCCTCAAGGCTACTCACAACGAAAACTGGTGAGCCTCTATTCATCCTTGGTATGAGTGCATTGGTCACTGCTTGGAGGGGCATTGTTCCTCCTGCGGAAACCCCAGCAAGTAGGCTTAGAATCTTGTATTGCTGTTTATCCCCCGCCTCTGCTGGGAGATGGTCCATCCTCCGACCATAAGTCGTCAGTGAGACTGCGTCCCGCCTTCTGATGAAATGGTTAGATACGGATGCGGTCGCTACAGCCCCCATCTCCAGTGGGTTCTTGAGCACTGTACCGATCCTTGAGATGTCCCTTGTGTCGAATAGAATGTGGACGTCAGTGACTGCGTCACGGACTTTCTCGTTAACCATTAGGTCCCCTGTTCTCGCGAAGGCCTTCCAATTGATCGATCTGAACGAGTCTCCCGGCATATACTCCCTCAGGGAGTAAAATTCGGTTCCCTGACCTGGTGTCCTGAGGGTCGTAGCCCCAGTATACATCTTGGGGACATTTGATCTAAGTAACGCATCTTCGATGTCCCTGACTTGGGGGAATACGATTACATCGCTCCTCTTGTCGGCTACGCCCTCATCAGTAAACAGCCCAAATACGTCCCTGTATCTCAAGGAGGTGGGCCCAATGGAAAAGTGTCCTCGCAATGGACATCTAACAGTATACCTCAACACAGTGGATTGTCCTGGACCAAGATTAGCCCTGATCATGTTTATCCCCCTTCTGATCTTCATCTCATGGGGTACGTTGTCGTAGATGTCCAAGGTCTGAGTCCTACGTCTTGATTGGTTGCTGATCGTGAGAGTCACGGTTATGTCGTCTCCTTTGTACACGTTTTCTTCCGACAATTCCCTCTCAACGACCAGTTTTGGATATCCGCTTATCCAACTGGCCATCACCAGCAAAGATACCATGAGCATGCCTAGTATCATCAGATGAAAATGGCTCACCATCATCCCCACGAGAATAAGTGATACCCCCCCAACGAGCATCATGGTTGCCTTTCTTGTCCACATCGCTATCACATGTCCATCAGATCATCGTCGGGCTCATTGTCGTCCGGGCCCCATTCTCGCATCCTCTTCACGATAGCAACCAGTTCTTGGGTTTTGTACTTGCGATTGTCATAAATAAATCGAAGTAGCACCTGGTCGTCCACTATGGTCTGGAGCTCCTCTGATGACAACGAGTCGAACTCCTCCCTTGTCATCGTGTTTGTACTCCTTATCTTTGACAGGAATACCTGTCTTATTTTGTCTGGGTGCTGGTAAAACTCATACCTCTTTGCATCACCAAAACCATAGTAAATTATCCTGAAGACATGTCGCCAATCCTCGGGGTCCTCTTTGCGAATTAGCACCACCTCCAACATCATGAAGAGCGCAAGGAACAGTATGAGCATCGCCATCCAATCATTTGTGAAATACACCAAGAAGTAGTATGCTAGGTTGTATGTGTCGGAAAGTGGGTTTGTTTGTTGATGCCGACTCTCATCGAAGATCACCACGGCATTCTCACTCGGTTTTAATGAGTCATTCCCAATCAATAGGGCGTCAGCGATTATGTCCAATGCCCATATCCTGTTATCATTATCCGGGACATTAGATCCATCGATGTTCGATGATGAGTAGATTGCGTTGATGAGGAGTGAGCCGTCCGAGGCGATGTGGACCTGTCCCGAGGAAGGTTCAGCGCACAGTCTGGAAGAGCAGATCCTGGCATAAACTGCGAATGGTCCCTGTTCGTCCCCTTGTATCCCTGCCGCCTCAAAAGCCGGAGTCAAATCTCCGTCATCATTTGAGTCTAGGTAGGAGTCCAGCGTAGAGGTGATTATCGGATAGCGATTCTCCGCAGGGGAGAACGAGGACTCTTTGTCGAATGCAGATGGTTTGCTCGTTAGGAGATCATAACTCTCAGAGAAATCATATGTTTTTTGTTCGGAGTCCCAACGGTGCCCGCACATCCCGAATGAGTCATCGGTTGGGGTGAATCCCACATTCTGCGAATCTGGGTCAGGGTCGATTAAGTCTAGAATTAGATCCGCGTCCCTGTCTGCTAAACATGGGTGGTAAACTGAGGTCGATCCAGAGGTCTGAGTCAGATTGTAAGCATTGGTGACATTTGTCCACACGTAGTTGTAATCTAGCTCCCTAGCCCATGCCTCTCCGTCATACAATTGATGATTCGAGAAGACGATATTGTATTCTTGGGCCAGTGCAGACGAGTACCCGAAATCATCCATTAAGAGGAGTGTTCCACCTGCTTGCACGTACTCCACGATTGCCTCGATCTCCGAGCCAGTGTAGCCGTCGGAGTCAGACAGTTCCACTATGGATTCGTCATCTGTGAATCGAGGTAGGGATATTGTGTCACGTTCCACCCCGGACACAACAAACACAGTTTCCTCGGGGTTGTCGATTTCAGAGAGAAGGAGTGGGCTTGAAACCATGGCTGTGGTATCGACCCCCATTGAGTTAATTTCAGATCTGAAATCGCCAAGATCATCCCAATCGTCCCCATATGCAGATTGTTGTGTCTTTCCATCAACGATGTAGGTTGATGCGATGAACGCGATTAGGAGTGTCAAAACAGACCAAAAAGAGAATTGCAGGAGCCTTTGTCTGTTCGTCCGATTGAAGATCTTGGAGGATCGTCTCGGCCCATTCATCATCAGTCCACCGCCCAGCAGCATGCAGCAACCGAATCCAACGCTATAAGACGGTTGTCCGACTTTGTGAGATCCAACTATCTCAACCGTATGGCATTTGAGACTTCGGCAACTTCGTTGGTGGGGACCTCCAACAGCCCATCCACAGTTGGCCAAGGGAGCAGAGCTGGGTCGAGTTCCTCGCTGATCATAACTAGCAGGGTCACCACATCACCAGTCCTCGTATCCAGTACAAGATCGGATACATGCCCAAGAGTGTCACCTGCTCCATCGAGTATCGGACGATTCAGAATTTCACGACCAAAACCCGATGGCATAGTGATCACACTGACTCAATGCCCTGAAGAGAGTTGGTGCTCCTCTTGACAGACTCAAGGCCACTGACAAGTGTCTCCTCCATCTTGGAGTAGTACTCTAGCATGTCCTTGTTGACCGTTGGCCTCACCCTGTTGACCGCTTCTTCGAAATGGCTCTTTGACACTGTCTTCTTGCCCGCCCTCATCGCTATCAGGGCTGCCTCTCTGCATATTGCTTCTATGTCAGCACCAGTGTAGTTCTCGAGGTCGTCAGCGATGTCATCGAGCTTGAACCGGCCTAATGGCATCTCGGAGGAGTGTATTTTGAGGATCTCCAACCTCGACTGTCTGTCCGGGGGAGGGACGTGCAGGACTCTCTCGAATCTCCCACTCCTAAGGAGTGCTGGATCAATCATTTCAGGTCTGTTTGTCGCTGCGACGACAATTACGCCCTCCATGGACTCCACCCCATCCATGCTTGATAGGATTTGGTTGACAACCCTGTTCATGACGTCCGATCCCTCGCCTGTCATTGACCTACGAACCCCCGCTATTGACTCAAACTCGTCAAGGAAAATAATGGAAGGGGCGGCCTGCTTTGCTTTCTTGAAAACCTCTCTGACCGCTCTCTCAGACTCTCCGACCCATTTCGAGATCATCTCTGGGCCTTTGATCGAGATGAAGTTGGCTTTTGCTTCATTCGCAATTGCCTTTGCGATCAAGGTCTTACCTGTGCCGGGGGCCCCAAAGAGTACGATTCCACGAGGGGGTTTGATCCCGAAGTGTTCGAAAGTTTCCGGTTGGTTCAAAGGCCACTCAATGCTCTCTTTCAGGCGCTCCTTGATTTCGCTCAAACCGCCCACATCGTCCCATGATGCCGTTGGGACTTCGACGTAAATCTCCCTGAGTGCGCTTGGCTCAATTTCCTTAATCGCTTCTCGGAAGTCCGCCATCTTTACTTCCATTTTCTCTAATACCTCGGCAGGTATCTCATCTTGATCCAGATCGATCTCAGGGAGATACCTACGAAGTGCCTTCATCGCGGATTCCCTGACAAGTGCAGAAATGTCCGCCCCCACGAAACCATAGGAGTTCTCCAGCAACCATTCCATTTCGAAATCATCGCTGATCGGCATGCCGCGTGTGTGGATGTCAATGATTTCGGAACGTCCGTTCTTATCTGGGACGCCGATCTCAAGTTCCCTGTCAAATCGTCCAGGCCTTCTGAGAGCGGGGTCTATGGCATCTCTCCTGTTCGTAGCCCCGATCACCACGACATTATCCCGGCCCTGCATTCCATCCAGCAGGGTGAGGAGTTGGGCGACAACTCGTCTTTCGACCTCGCCACTGACGTCCTCCCTCTTTGGTGCAATTGAGTCAAGCTCATCGATGAAGATGATAGCCGGGGCGTTGGAGGTTGCCTCGTCGAAAATCTCGCGTAGTTGCTTCTCGCTTTCTCCATAGTACTTCGAAATTATCTCTGGCCCGTTTATTGACGTGAAGTGGGCCTGAGTCTCAGCGGCAACTGCCTTCGCGATGAGAGTTTTTCCTGTCCCTGGGGGCCCGTGAAGGAGAACACCCCTGGGTGGATCGATGCCAAGCCTGCGGAAGAGGATTGGGTGTTTCAGGGGTAGCTCAATCATCTCCCGGACTTTCTGGAGTTGGTCCCCAAGCCCGCCTATGTCCTCATACGATATCGATTGTATGATGCTCTCATCTTCCTCGTCAACGGGATCTTCTTTGATGACGATCTCCGTCGAAGGTAGGACCTGTACAATCCCCTTGGGCTTGGTACTCACGATCTGGAAGGGCAGGGCTTCTGCAAACAAGGTCATTCCTGGGATGAAGATCCTGTCCCCTGACACGACGGGTCTCTTGTTCAGTCCCCTTCTTGCGAAACCCTCGATCCCCGGTCCAAACCTGACTTTCTGTTGTTTCGCCATTACCGGTGAGAGAACCAGTTTCTCACATTCGGTGACCTCGACCTTTCGGATGCTCACTCTGTCTCCAAGGGATACTGATGCATTTTTTCGTATGATACCATCGATCCGAATGACTCCTAAATTGGCGTCCTCGGGCCTACAACGCCATACGATCGCGGCCGTTGACTTCTCTCCGTTAATCTCTATGACGTCGCCCGGCTTGAGGTTGAGATCGTTATCGAACGGTACCCTAGCTCTCCCATGCCCGACGTCACTCGGTATGGCCTTGGCAACCCTAAGCGTGAGTTCTCCCTCTCCGGCTGACATGCTCGTTCCTCATTGTGACCCATGGACTCCGCCCCCCTTAAACCCCCATATACTAAGTTCGATATTGACTCATAATTTGTTGTAATCTACGCCAAACGGTCTTAGCAGCATTCATTTGAAGGGTATCGCTGCGAGGGTCATGACACACGTCCTAGCAGCAGATTTTGAACACATGCAAAACGACAACCCAAACGGCTCGCCGATGATTCGTGGATACAACATAATCGATGGAAAGTTGGAAGTTTCCTCAGACGGTGCCACATTCACTTCCAGCAACCCTGCGTTGTTGTCAGACACCTTGGGTGAATTCCCCCTGTCGACCAAGGCGGATGTTCACAGTGCGTTGAAAGCTGCAAGATCAGCATTCCCCTCATGGGCGGGAACGCCAGCCCCAACAAGGGGACAGATCATCGGAAACATGGGTCGGTTGCTGATGGACAGGAAGGATGCTTTGGTAAGGCTGGAAACAAGGGAAATAGGAAAGACCCTGAAAGAGAGTGCCGGTGAAATTCAAGAAGCCATAGACACCTGTCTTTTTTTCCAGTCCGAGGGGAGGAGGCTCTACGGCCAGACGGTCAACAGTGAACTCCCTGACAAAGAGTTGTTCACCTACAGAAGGCCGCTGGGAGTTTGCGGCATCATCAACTCTTGCAACTTCCCATCAGCGGTCCCATTCTGGAAGATGATTCCCGCAATCATGTGCGGAAACACCTGCGTTTGGAAATCTCCACAGGATTCCCCACTCCTGTCTTTCGCGCTAGCCAGAATCATGCACGAGGCTGGGCTTCCCGACGGCGTGATAAATCTCGTTCACGGTAAAGGAAGCGGGGCAGGCCAATACCTCGTGGATGCAGTTGACGAGGGCCTCGTGAACAAAATATCCTTCACGGGGTCAACAGCGGTTGGGAAGATGATTGGGGAGATCTGCGGACGAAATCTAGTCTCCTGCTCACTGGAACTTGGTGGAAAAAATCCCTTGGTAGTCATGCCATCAGCGAACCTTGAAAATGCGGTCGAGGGTGCCTACTGGGCTGGATTCGGAACAGCTGGTCAAAGATGCACTAGCCTAGGTAACCTGATCATCCATGAGAAGATCTACGACGATTTTATGGGACTGTTCATGGAGAAAGTTAGGGAAACCAAGATCGGTGATTCAATGAGGGACAGTGACGTTCTCTACGGCCCCATGCTCTCATCGAAATACGCCGAGGAGTTCCTTCAAAGCCTTGAGATGTGCAAGGCCAGCGGGGCTGATCTCATCTTCGGGGAGGGTCGAATCACCAAAGACTCGGCCCCAGTCGGCTTCGCAGCGAATGCCGAAGAAGGTGTTTACATGTGGCCTCACGTCTACACGGGCGTGACTGAAGACATGGAATGCTTCCATGAGGAGATTTTCGGCCCTGCCGTCACCATTGTCAAAGCCAGAGATTTCGATCATGCCCTACATTTGGCGAATGCCTCGCCATACGGGTTGTCCAGTGCTATCTACACGAACGACAGGCTGGAGGCCTACAGATTCAAAACGGGCATAAAAGCAGGGATGACGGGAATAAACAACTCCACAACAGGAGCAGAGGCGCATCTACCGTTCGGCGGTGTCAAGGGGTCAGGCAACGGCACGCGTGAGTCTGGGATCTGGGTAATCGAATCCTACTCCTACTGGCATGCGGTGAACGATGAGCTATCGGGGAAGCTCCAGCTCGCCCAGATGGACGTCGATGAAATCCACATCGAGGAAGCCGAAGTGAATTACGAGTCCTTGGCTTGATTGGTCCAGAGGGCAATGATGTTGTGGATTCAGTGAAAAGTTCTATTTTCCCCCGGTCGCTATGCCCAACATGGCGAAGGGTCCGTGGACAGGCATACTTCTTGCGACATTGATGGTATTATTTTCAACACATTCTCTGTTGGTTGAATCAGAATCACAAACGGAAACCGAGTTCCCTTCGAATGGGATTCGTATGGAGTCCATTTCCAGCAACTCTCCTGGCCAAGTGCTGGGCCACATCGACACCCATGACACACTTTCGATTGGGAGGCAGTTCGCCTGCGCTGTCACTGAGAACTCCAGCGTGGTGTGCTGGGGAAGGACAGATTTTGGTCAAACCGGAATTGGAATCTCGGGCTCCCAAGTCTACCACAACATGACCTATGTGGACGCATTGAATGGGATGGGGATTGTGGAGGTCTCGGCACACCTTGACCACGCATGCGGACTTACCTCGCAGGGTGTCGTCTATTGCTGGGGAAGTAACCAAAATGGCCAGATCGGCAACGGGCAAATCGGGGGGAACGTGCTCGTCCCAACTCAGGTCCTGTTGCCACAGGGCGTCGTCGCAAAGTCACTCTCGCAGGGGCCCAGTTCCCACACCTGCATAATTAGCACCGATGGCGATCTGTATTGTTGGGGCTACAACAACAGGGGGCAAGTTGGCAATGGACAGATCTGCTTTGATTGGGCTGGATCTGTTGTATCTTACACCAATCCATGCTTCAATGGCCAATTTGGAATACTAACTCCTGAATTGATCAGTATGCCGTCTGGAGTTGCTGTGACTTCTGTAAGCGTGGGAGGCGAGCACACGTGTGCCACAGGCACTGATGGCGGGTTGTATTGTTGGGGATCCGACATGAATTGCAGGGTCACCGGCGGAGACACCGTTCCTGCTGACCCCATAACCGAAGCACCAGGATGCGGCTACTGGTGGCTAGCAGATACACCGCGTAAGCTGGCAATGTCAAACCCAGAAGTCACAATCCAAGATGTAGCGAACTTATCCTTCGTTCAGGCGGTCAACGGTTGGGTGTTCTCCTGTGCGATGACCAACACTGGTGCCGGGATCTGCTGGGGTGCAAACACGGAGAGTCAGCAAGGTATCGGCAACAACAGCAACGAGCCCTACGCCGTGGTGCCGACCATGATTCAAGGCCCCCCGGGGGAAAGCATGACGAGCATGTCCGCCACGACGGCCCAAGCATGCGCACTGTATGACCAAACCGGGGCCCATTGCTGGGGTGACAACTGGGCTGGCAACACAGGGGACTACAATGGGTCGAACGACGTGATATGCAACTACCAAAACGGAGCTGGGGGTGGTGGCAACATAAATTGTCAGGACCGTTCTACGCCCCATCAGGTTCACACAGGTGGAAATTACACGGCAGTGGTCATGGGTGCCGCGAACGCATGTGGCTTGGACTCCTCGAACGACATCCACTGCTGGGGGGCCTATGCTTGGAACAACATCAACCAGACCCAGCACCAGGTATTCTGGGGGACCCGCGTACCCGAACTCATGCAGATCCCCGGTACAGCGAAGATAGCGTTGGATGACCTAGATTCGGACAATGACGGGATCAATGCCCCATTCGACCTATGGGCCGAGGGCTGCCCATCTGGGTGGTATCAAGACGCCCCCAATTCGTGCCAAGAGTCCCCGCCCGGGCACTATGCCGAGGAGGGCATGCCGTGGAACCTGGTCATGTGTGAGAGCGGTACCTACCAACCCAACGGGGGGCAAGCGTCCTGCATAGACTCGATACCGGGCTACCATGTCCCAAGCGAGGGTGCATTGTCGCAGACCATATGCCCAGCTGGATCGTACCAGCCCAACGCTGGTTCTCAGGCCTGCCTCCTCGCTGATCCCGGCCACATGGTGGAGACCCCCGGGAAAACCTTCCAATCTGCGTGTACCATCGGCAGATACTCCTCGACATCCGGGGCGACCGCTTGCTTGAGGGCAAGCCCCGGATACTACGTCGATACCGCCTCAGCCACGGGGCAAACCCCCTGTCCACCGGGACGATATAGTTCCAACGAAGGATCCGTCTCATGCTCGTCGACCTCGCCCGGGCAATACACCTCGGTCAATGCATCAACGCATCCAGAAACCTGCGAACCAGGTTCCTACCAGCCAGACTCGGCAAGCACAAGCTGCATTCTTGCCCCTGCAGGATTCTACGTCTCATCAGCGGGATCTACGTCCTTCCAACCCTGCTTGTCCGGGAAGTACCAACCCCTCGAGGGATCGACAGAATGCGAGGTGACTCTACCGGGCTACTACACGTCTGGTGCCGGATCCGTTGATGCCATTGCCTGCGAACCCGGCTCTTACCAACCCAACAGTGGTGCTGACATGTGTCTCACTGCGATACCCGGCACCTACGTGTCGAACGAGGCAGCTATCGAGTATGCCACCTGCACTACGGGTACGTTCCAGCCAAATGCCGGTTCATCGGAGTGCTTGGTTGTCGATACCGGTCACTACGCCATAGGGGAGGGTGCCCAGAACCAGATTCCATGTCCCGTGACGACCTACCAGCCCTTGACTGGCCAGACTAGTTGCAATGATGTCGAAGCAGGCCACTACACGAGTTCTTCAGGGTCTTCGAACCAAATACCCTGCGAGCCCGGTACCTATCAACCGATGGCGAAGTCCACAAGTTGCCGTGATTCCCCAGCTGGCCATTTTGTCCCGGACAGTGCTTCCACAGAGTTCCTAGCATGCGTAGTGGGGACTTACCAGCCAATATCGGCCTCAACATCATGCCTTCAGGCGGATGAGGGCTACTTCGTCGACTCCAGCTCGCAGTTGAGCCAGACGGCCTGCCAAAAGGGAACCTACCAACCGAACCTCGGCTCATCAGAGTGTTTACTTGCGGACCCGGGATACTTCGTGGATACTACCACTGCGACGGAGCAGATGCCTTGCCCTGCCGGCACATATCAATCGAGGGAAGGGCAGAGCTCCTGCACCTTCACATCTACAGACTTCTTCTCGTCCGAACCGGGCTCAGTGGACCAGACCCCATGTCCTTCAGGTCAACATCAACCACTGACGTCTCAAACGGAATGTGTGGATAAGCCCGACGATGGTGGGCTCCTACCTGGTTTTGGATTCTATGCAGCCATAGTCGCATTACTCACTGCAGCAATCGGAATCCGTTCAAAGCAGGAGAGTTAGGCGTCAAGATGGTGCGCACGCCGGGACTTGAACCCGGGTAACGAGGTTGGGAACCTCGTATCATAACCGCTAGATCACATGCGCCTCATCTCCCCGCCATGCGGGGGTGATAGGGTCCTGCAGGGGCACCGATATGGTGTTTATGCGAGAGATTGGACGTCCAACGATGCGCTTTGATACTCACATTCAAGCACCTGACCTAACTGGAAAAGACCATGGAAGTCTCTAGAGAATTAGTCCGCACGGTTGTATTCATACTTGGACCGATGGTTCTGGCATCATACGTGATTGGATTGCGAAGGATGGAAGACCCGATGTCTCTCTGGGGGGGTATACCAGAATCTTGGAGGCCGTTGAACGTGGCCTGCATGTTCGTAGCTGCCGCAGGATTCTTGATTGCATGGTGGCAGCTTCTATTTTCCTGGGAATATTCCGTCGTGGAAGGAATCGGTTGGCCATGGAGTGGAGAAGTTGACACAGGGGGGCATGCAAGGCTACTCATTGCGATGCTGCTCATTCTAATTCCGTCGATGCTTTGGCTCGAATTAACTAGGATCCACATTGAAACTGACACAGCCGTGACTCAATGGCTCGTCATCGGAAACCTGTGGTTGGTAGTTTGTGGAAATGTCCTACTGATTATGATGGGTTGGGTTGCATGGCAAAGTGGAGTTGATGGGACAGGCATCCTTCCCTTCATCGGCGGATTGATGCTCGGCATTCAGGTAATTGTGAATGATGGTGTACTCTGGGTTTGGAAATACCCATGGTGACTCACGGAAATAGCAGCTCACCACATTCGGGGCATGGCAGTCCGGGAAGAAACGCCCCAGGCATGAATCCGCACTTCAAGCATATCGATGATGTGACCTCATCGGTCATGTGAGTTTTCTCTTATGACAATGCATTAAATTTTCCTCGATCAGATGTATCGGAAAAAGGTCAGCCTTATGCAGTGCCCATGACTGAGGGATCCGGGGTGGAGGCTATGAGGGGCTACCAGCGTCTACCATTGGTGAAGGGTTTCGGAAAAACTCAGAGGATCGACAATTGGTGGAATCAACCGTTGATCATGGCAGCCGCCCTCGGTTTTGCCCTGCTATACACCCTCATCCGTGTAGCAGTCTTGGATGGTAGCATACACTACGAGGACCATCGGGTGACCTCCCCGATCTTCTCACCAGACGTGCTCCACATTTTCCATGTGACCAACCATCCAGGATGGATGAACTCAGCCATGTTAATCCTATGGATTCCCTTCGGTTTCAGAGGTACCTGCTACTACATGCGGAAGGTGTACCACCGATCCTTCTTCCAGAACCCCTCAGCGTGCATGGTCTCCAAACCCGACATTAACCATACTCTCGGCTACTCCGGCGAGAGGGGCATTTTCATTTTCAATAACCTCCATCGCTACATGCTATATCTTGCCATCATCATTCTGTCGATGAAGTACTATGACGTTGTCCACACAATGCAATTCAGTGGATCTTGGGGGCTTTCTGTTGGGACCTTTGTCCTTGCAATCGAATCTTTCCTGCTGACGATGTATGTCATCTCTTGTCATGCATTCAGACATCTCGTGGGGGGCTCCCTGAAACAATGGAGGGGCGGGGCTTCATCAATCGCTGGAAGGATTTTCAGATTCTCTAGTCGTCATAATGTTCATCACAATCTATGGTTTTGGACATCTCTGGCCATGGTTTTCCTAGGCGACCTATTTGTCATGGCAGTCGCTGAGGGCCTAATCAGCGACCCGAGATTCATACTGGGGTGACAAGATGCAGGAATACGATACTCATGAGCACGATGTCGTCGTGATTGGGGCTGGGGGAGCTGGCCTCAGAGCAGCAATAGAGGCCAGTTCCATGGGCGTAAGCGTTGCATTGGTCTGTAAGTCGATGCTTGGTAAGGCCCACACCGTGATGGCCGAGGGTGGGGCAGCAGCGGCCCTCGGCAACAAGGACGCTCGGGACTCGTGGAAAACCCACTTCAGAGATACCATGAAGGGTGGGAAGTACCTCAATGATTGGCGAATGGCCCAGATCCATGCCAAGGAAGCTCCAGATCGAATAAGAGAGCTAGAAACGTGGGGTGCTGTGTTTGACCGGACCAAGAAGGGCAGGATAAATCAGAGGAATTTCGGTGGACACACGTACCCGAGGCTGGCCCACATCGGAGACGCTACGGGGCTGGAGATCATCCGCACCTTGCAGGAGAAAGGTGTCCACATGGGAATGGATGTTTTCATGGAATTTACAGTGTGTGAACTATTCAAAGACGGTGACAGGGTAATTGGATGCTTGGCGTATGACAGACAGAGAGGAAGGGCTCATTTGTTCAAATCAAAATCGATCGTTCTGGCCACGGGAGGCATCACACGGTGTTGGTCTGTCTGCTCTGGATCATGGGAATATACGGGCGACGGGCATGCACTTGCCTACTGGGCTGGGGCGGAGATGGGTGACATGGAGTTCGTGCAATTCCACCCCACCGGGATGATTTGGCCTCCTAGTGTAAGGGGGATCTTAGTCACTGAGGGTGTCAGGGGAGAGGGGGGTATGCTCCAGAACTCAGAAGGCAAGAGATTCATGTTTAATTACGTCCCAGAGATGTATGAAGAGGAGTTTGCAGACACGGAGGAAGAGGCGCTAGCATGGGTTCAAGAGGTCATATCTGATCAACAAGCAACCAAGAGAAGACCCCCTGAACTGCTAACAAGGGACGTAGTTGCCAAGGCCATTAACAGCGAAAAGGCTGCAGGTAGAGCGAGTGAACATGGTGGCGCCTATCTAGATATTTCATGGAGACCCCCGGACCAAATAAAGAGGAAGCTCCCCGGCATGTACCACCAATTCAAAGAACTCGCAGGGGTTGACATAACCAAACAGCCAATGGAGGTAGGTCCCACGGCTCACTACGTCATGGGTGGGGTAAAGGTTGACCCTGAAACCCAAGAATCGACTGTGAAGGGACTTTTTGCTGCAGGCGAAGCAGCGACTGGACTCCATGGTGCCAACAGATTAGGCGGGAATTCACTCTCCGATCTCGTAACCTTTGGGAGGCGTGCAGGCCTCCATGCGGCTAAGTCCGCCACGACAATCGATTCGTGGACGGAGATTGCCGCTGATGATGTCGATTCCGCGATTGCGAAGATGATGGCCCCACTGTCTCGCAAAGGAGGGGAGAATCCTGCCCTCATCGTCAACGATTTGAGGGATATGATGCAGGAGAAGGTGGGCATAATCAGAAACCAAGAGTCCTTGGAGGAGGCTCTGAATGATCTAGAGGCCCTGAGAGCAAGATCGAAGAACTCCTCACCCGGAGGGGGCGTAATCTACAACCCTGGATGGCATCAAGCACTTGAATTGGAGGCGATGATAGATGTCAGTAAGATGTGCGCTCTCGCCGCATTGGAGCGCGAGGAAAGCCGAGGAGGACACACAAGAGAAGACTACCCCGTGCCAGATCATGATAAATGGGGAAGCCTGAACAGCGTCATTTCCATGAACGAACAAGGAGAAATGCAGATAGAACACAGAAGCTACCCTCCCATCCCAGAGGATTTGATCGCCCTCTTGGATGCAGATGATCTAGAAGGTGGACATTGATGGACAAGGAAGTCACTTTTCGAGTATTCAGAAGCCATACCGGTGAAAGGCCGTACGCTACACATCCCAGAACAGAATCCTCCGTAGGGAGCATGGAGGACTACACTGTCGAGTACGATGAGGGCATGGTCGTCCTTGACGTTATTCACAAAATTCAGGCTGAACATGCCCCTGATCTTGCCTGTCGCTGGAACTGCAAAGCGGGAAAGTGTGGATCTTGCTCGGCGGAAGTAAATGGTAAGTCTAGGTTAATGTGCATGACAAGGATGTCAGACATAGTTGAAGAAACTCCGGATGAGGAGCCAGTCACAATTAGGCCCATGCAAGGTTTTCCACTAATAAGAGATCTAGTGACAGACACGAGTTGGGCTTACGAGATGAACAAGAAAATGGTTCCAGTAAGTGGTCCTGACAAGCTTGATTGGGAATTCAACCAGGACGAGGCAGACAGGATTCAAGAATTCAGACAATGCATTGAATGCATGCTCTGTGTGAATACCTGTCACGTTCTTCGTGAACATGAGAAATTCGACGAGTTCGCTGGTCCGAGGTTCTTTGTCAGGCTCGCAGGGTTGGAAATGCACCCACTCGACACTGAGAGTCGCATACCAGAAATCAAGGAAGACTTCGGGATCGGATATTGCAACATAACTAGGTGCTGCACCGATGTATGTCCCGCGGGCATCAATATCACGGATAACGCGATCATACCGCTGAAAGAAAGAGTGGTCACAGAATACTATGACCCTATTGCAATGATAGCAAAGAAGATTGGACTCAGGAAATAGTCGCTTTTTGTTCCCTCCGAGAGCGTTTAACGCCCTCGGAGGTGTTGCGTGTATCAGACATTAAGAAGTGGGTTTACGCTTAGAGGCGCTTTATACCCGACTTCTTTACGTTGGCCTTCTTGATCTTCGCAGGGAGCCATGCAGGTCCAGAAGCTGGTCTGTCCACCATTGAGACTGATCCTGTGAAACAGTGGACCCTGTTGGTCCCCCTCTCTCTCAGCTCAATGCTGGTGTGACCGCGAGTTGCTGCCTTCAAGGCGGCACCCCTTGGTTGCTTCGAAACGAACACATGGTCCGAATCTGTTCCATCGCTATTTAGCAAAACAAAGTACTTTTTATCACTCATAGTACATTACCTCCGGCATTGTACAATACTGTTCTATATATATCCGTTTCCCCGATTTCGATAGACTGCGGCGCTGAGTCGGTCAAAAAGGAGTCTTCTGGGAAAAAAATCACCCCTTACAGTTCTGCACAAGCAAGTGTTTTGGTGGTGGTGACCCCATCGATTGACCTAAGTTTCTCAACTACCAACCTGGCGATATCTCCTACAGAGCCAGCCTCGACTTTTACTATCAAATCATGATCCCCAAACAGGACGTTGGCCTCTGATACAAAATCAAATTTCTCAGCCTCTTGTTGGATCCTGATTTCTGATCCCGGTTCTACATTGATCAGCACAAAGCCCGCCGCCATGATGGGTGATGAGACGTTCAGAGTGATGAAGGCTTCGTAAAAAGGCTCATTCAGTCGATGAGGATATACGTCGGGGCTTGTCCGGATGGTTGTGGCCGAGACTATCATTGTGAGAGAATGCCAATTTGGCCAAGTTCGATTCATGTACGGGGATCTCACAAAAGAAGAAGGAGATATTCTGGTCACTCCCGCAAACAATCGGCTCGCTGGAAGGGAGGGCGTGGATGAAGTCGTCCATCAGGCCGCAGGCCCAGAACTGAGGAAACACACCCATGGAATAGCCGTTGAGAGGCGGAAGGAGAATCTCCCTCCGTGTGGTGTCGGCGAGGCGGTAATTACTCCACCATTCTCATTACCACACAGCAGCTTGATCCACGTAGTTGGACCTGATTGTCGACGGCCGACCCAAGACAACGACAGAAGGGAGTTGTTGAAGGCTGCATATGCCTCTCTTTTCGAAAGAATCGGGGAGATAGAGAACAGGGGAACAATTGTGTTGCCTCCTCTGAGTATGGACATCTTTGCATACCCGCACCGGGAAGGTGCCAGAATGACCATGGAAATTGTTCTCGCTTGGATGGACTCTGGGGCTGATCCTGGTGTGGAGAAAGTGAAGATAATTACTCAGGAGACGAATTTTGTGAATAATATGAAAACTGTTTACAGAGAATCGGAAGATAGGTTCCCAGGCGTGGACCGAACGAGAGAGTACAGAAGAGGATTGATCGATTAACTCACGTGCTTGAACTCGCCTAGGTTTCCGTGTCTCTGAACTGCTTCGTGTATGTCCATTCGACCGACTGCAACTGCCTTTGCGAGAGACTTTGGGATGGTAACCCTCCCTCCCGACGTAGACCTTGACCTTCTTTGAATTTCTTTAATTTCGCCCTCAGAAGGATCCAATTGTATTTTGTTAACCACTTGCTTTCCTTTTTTCTGTGCTATTCTAGCAGCTGATGCTGCGTGGCTGTGTCGTGATCCCATTGATGTTCTCCTCTCGTCTACAACCTCCACAATGTGTCCTCTGGCCAGACAGACGTTGACGAGTCTGCAAGAGATTGTCTTAGAGCCATCGCCTATTCTGACAGTGTGGCCAATTGGCCTCAAATCAGCGAGTATAGAATCAATCATGTTGACTGTCTCATCGACTGATTCAAGTTGCATAGATCCCAATAATCGAGTCCTTGATATCCATGCCAACCCTGGTCTGGGTCCGGGATCTACTCCAAATATTATGTGATTTATTGATTCGGATGTCCCTAATATCGCAGCTGTGATAGCCGCATCAAGATTTTCAATAGTGCATCCAATACCCCGTGGATCTCGCACAGATTCCACCTCCGAGGGTGTTCCGAACCAAATTGGCATCGAGGCTGGGACTGGATCGTCAGGACTCAGTTGAACTGGCTTGATGCCTGTGGTACGTAATGCTTGAATCAATCTGTATGCGAGTTGGTAGTCCTGAGTCTTGACTCCCGCTATGTCCATTGTAGGATAAAAGTGGCAGCCGGTGTTCAAGTCTTACTGTTGTTTGGACCTTCGTGATGGTTGTTTCGAAAGCTAATCGCTAGTTTCTGGTAAATCAGACCGGTGTCGTCATTAGCCTACCCGATAGGCTACAGTGTCATGAGCGGTCCCTATGAGCGTGAATTAAGATCCGTCCTCGCTGGGGAAAGAAAGGGAGTATTGGCGATAACAAGATCTTGCAACGAGGTAGAGAGAGCTCGGGCAATGCAAGTTTGTGAGCGACCTTTTCTGGTTGTAAGAGCACCCGGCAGCGGATCAGAGGGCACGGGCGATCTTCTTGTCTTGAGAGGGGACGTTTGTTTCCCGATAGAGGTAAAATCATCAAAAACAAGTAAAATTTACCTATCAGGAAGAACAATGGCTCAATACGAAGCGTTCAAGGAAACTGGCGAACGTTGCGGTCTATTACCCCTATATGCATTCAGACTGAAAGGAGTGAGGGGGGATAGTTGGAGGATCCTATCAGTTCCAGTTGACGGATTGAGTGGAAAGATGCGATTGATCGCCAACAGGGTTCCTAATTTACCACTCACGAGGAATGGGGCCCCACATCTGGACTGGGAAAGTGGTATGCCACTGCACAGATTTATTGCCATGATTTGCAGGTCAGATGGCTCGAGAGGATCTGTCACAACTACTTCGTAAGTTCCCGATCAATCCGGTCCAATATAATTCGGATATCTTCAATCTCACGTTTCGATATCTCCAAATCGATACGGTCGAGACGGGCTTTTATGGCCTCATACTCCTTTTTTACCCTGATAACAGCCCGGCTTTCCCTGCTTACATCCGATGCCATTGTACCTCTGTGGTAGGAGGCTGTTTTAGTGTTCTCGTAATAGTGACATTTGAAGCAGGCCGCCATATCGGTCGTACCATGGAAGAGGGTTCATTGGGCTTTAATCAGATCCTAATGATCGCGGGACTTGTGCTCTTGACTGTGAATGGTTTGCTCAGTCTTCCGCTTGGATCCTTCCTGATTTTGTGGTACATCTCAATCCTGTTCTTGGATAGAAACGGATATCTGGAAAGGTGGAATTGTACGAGAGTCTTGGGCATCATATTGATGATTAGAACGAACAAAGGAAAGGATGCAGCCGATTTCATAGCCCGCCCTAGACGTTTTTGGAGGATTTTTGGGGAGGCCTCAATTTGGCTTTGCTTCGCTGTCATGCTCTTCTTAATTTTTGGAATAGCTGCAAGCGCAATAAGCACAGCAGTGGAGCCGGCCCGGCAAGAAGTTCTGCCTGCAACGGATATTTTGTTCATCCCAGGGGTGACTAGCTTTGTGCCAATTTTCTGGCCTATTCTCGCACTAATCGTAGCTGTTGTGGTTCACGAGTATGGACATGGCCTAATGGCACGTGCCCATGGGATGAGGATTCGATCTTTTGGAGTATTGATGGCAGGGATCATTCCAGTCGGGGCTTTTTATGAGCCAGACCAAGAAGAGATGAGGATTGCCCCGCAACGGGATCGGTTGAGGATGTTTGCGGCCGGGCCTTCAGTCAATATTGTCATGACATATTTTGTCGTCATACTCCTAGCAGTGGTTTCTTCTGGATTAACTGCGAAACAAGATGGCGTGTACGCAGTTGGGATAGTTGAGGGTTCAGGGGCAGACGAAGCCGGCCTTCTTCCGTATGAGTTGATTTCTGAGATTGATGGAGTTTCCATCGCAACTGGTGACGACCTAACAAGAATCCTAAACCAACACGATTCAGGGGATTTGATTACCATGCTCGTCAGTTCTAACCCCATACATGGTGACGTTGTGTTCAGAGAGGTTGATGTGACACTGACTGACAAAAAAAGTTACTACTATCAATTATGTGATGGGGATTCTCAATGTGAATCCAACGTGGATGGAGCAGGGATAGAGGAGGGGGATGCGTTTCTAGGTGTCATTGGCATAAGATCCGCAGACTCTGCTGCTAGAGTCTATGGCCTTCCAATATCAGAGGATTTGAGTTTTAGTGAGCGCTTCGTCCAAACGGCATTTTCGCCCCTACTCTTTAGTGGTGTGCCAATCCAAAATCAGGGTCAGACGATGGTGTTGGAGGAGAGGGCCTTCCTAGGGGCAGGTACCGGCATCCTTCCATCCCTACTAGGAATAGACGTCATCTTGGGCCTGTTTGATTTTTTGTTCTGGATAATGTGGATTAGTTTTCTTCTGGGGGTGGCTAACCTAATTCCGTTGATACCGTTTGATGGGGGTCATATGGTCCGAAATGCTGGACACATCATTGCCAAAAGAATATTGCCCAAGTCAAACCCCCTGAAAATCGAGAGGATAGCGGATCAGATAAGCGGTTATAGTTCGCTATTCGTCCTCGCCCTGGTCCTTATCCCCATACTGCTTCCCAGATTCTTTTGATCTTCCTCGGATAGCATCAAAGATCACCGGCGCCACTAGGATTACCCCGATCAACATGCTGAGTTTAGTCCATGATTGGTTGGGAACAGCTGGCCATGCACCAGTTGTGAGCAGTTTTATCGATCCGAGCCAAGGAATCTCCGTGGATGCGACGCCTATCACCCACTCATCTTTCACTGCCAAAACGGGGTTGCCATCCTGATCCTTAAGACCCTGACTTCGGATATATTGATCCGATGCATTGCTATCTGTGGCCCTTAATTGGTCCAATCTGCAACCATTTGATTTTTCATTGTCCCCAGTTGTAAGGTAACCCTCATGGGCGGGGACCCACCTATCAATCCTCAAGTTGCCACCGTGCGGATAACAAGGATAGTCGATGATCAATGAGATCTCCTCAACTGCCCTGATATCAGTTCCAGGAACATCCCAACCGCCAGTTTCATTCCTCACTGCCTTGAGAATTGCCCTGTGTATCACGGGGGTATCAGTACCGCCGTTCTTTTGGTAGATTATGACGTCACCTGGCATGCCATGACTCTGGTGGCCAGAGAACTGATTGCCTTCTTGCATTGATTCCACATATGTGACAATTTGATCGGTCCTTCGAGGGGAGTTTACCAATACCAAATCTCCAGCATCTATCGACCCAACCTCTCCTTGTTCTGAGTGGATCATGGAGTTGCTCTCGACAACTACAAGCGGGGGCCATGAGCCAGTGTATGCCCACAGGCCACTAAGGATAGCTATCACCATCCCGATTGAGATTGCCACCTCTCTAAGCATGGTTGATTTCATATCAATCAAATTCCTCATTTTCTGGTTGGGCAGGTGATGTTAGCCATAGTAACATGGTCAGGAATGTCAACAATATTCCAGAGATTGGATCTAGGTATGGAGGAGGGTAATTTGCCTCACTACTTCCAAGAATGAGGTCGTTGATGGAAGTTGTCAATCCATCCATGCCCCCAATGCTCGCCTCAAGGATCAGCATTGAAATTGAGATTGTCGTCACCACGATTATGGCTTGATGAGTAGACTGGTTCTTCAGCGGCTTCAGGTTGGGGAGTACTCGTGATAGTTTTGAGTTGGTATTTGACCACCATTTTGTTCGTGAAGTTGCCGTGGATGGGGCCACCCTCCACCTACGATTAGGCTTGATTTCCATTTGTTGATAAATTCCGAGAACACGGGATTTGTAGGAGCTACCCAGGGATTCCGCTGCGTCTTCCAATTCTTTCCTTCTTCTTATGATCTCTGTCCTGTTGTCCTGTGTGCATATTTGCTCAAATGTCGACCGAAGTGAGATGTAGAGAAAGAACTCAGGGAGAAGGAAAAAGCACCCTACTCCGCCAAGAATGAGGCAGGCCCAACTGATCGGAACCAATGACGAGGCCTGAGGGTCAGTCGCACCACCTAGCATTATGAAGAGAAGGCCCCACATGGTAGATCCGACAGATATGATCGATGCATAGGCAGTCATTGGGTAATGTAAATCTGGATTATCTGCCCACCATTTCCTGAGAACCCTGCTGGATCCAGATCGGGCCACGTTCCCCGGAGGGGCGATCTGAATTAGTCACTTGCGGGTGGTTGGTCCTGTGGAACATGTCTTTTTGCATGCCCTTGTCTCCCCAAGGTCCGTGCGACCTGAGGAGGGGCTGGTCCCTGAGGTATCTCTACTACTAGACAATCTAAGTTGGACCCCCACCCCTATTCAGGAGGCGTCGTTGAAACCCCTGCTTTTGGGAAAGGATGCCTTGTTGGTTGCGCCGACTGGAAGCGGAAAGACCGAGGCTGCAATAATCCCAATAGCCTCAAACGTACTTTCAGGGGAATGGCGGGCACTTTCCGTGCTCTATGTCACGCCTCTCAGGGCCCTGAACAGGGACATGGATCAGAGGCTTGGACCATTTCTGGAACCCCTTGGCCTCACGGTATCACTACGTCACGGAGATACTTCAAAAAAAGAGCGGGCAAAACAATCGAAGACCCCGCCTGACATTCTGATTACCACGCCGGAAACCCTCCAGATCATGCTGCTAGGTTCTAGGTTGAGAAAACACCTAGCGAAGGTTCGAACGATCGTCATTGACGAAGTTCATGACCTCGCAAGTTCAGAGCGTGGCTCACAATTGTTAGTTGGGATCCAAAGAATACGCGCACTCGCTGGAAGAGAAGTACAGGTTGTAGGGCTATCAGCCACGGTAGGAAACGCAAATGAGGTTGCAAGATGGTTTTCGAAAAACGCAGTGGTAGTGGAAGGTCCATCACCAAGGTCAACCGAGGTTTCAGTTCACGTTGAGCCCGCAACTCCCGAGGATGAAGCGTTGTCAGTAACTTGGAATGTCTCCCCTCGAGCCATTTCCTCACTGAGGAGGCTAACAAGCCTCATCAATACATCTTCCCCAGCCCTGGTCTTCGTGAATTCGAGGTCAAATGCTGAGACTGTAGCTCAGCGTATGCTTCAGATCTCCCCAGAAGTAAGAATCGGGGTACATCATGGAAGTCTTGCGGCTGAAACCAGAGAGCAAATGGAAAATGACCTGAAAGATGGTAAGTTGGATGCGATGATCTGCACATCTAGTCTAGAGCTTGGAATAGACGTTGGATCGATCAAGGCGGTGCATCAGATTCAATCTCCCAGAAGTGTAGACAGCCTGCTCCAACGGATCGGGAGGTCCGAACACAAATTGGGGGGTACTGGACGAGGTGAGATACTCGTATGGGAGCATGATGATATCGCCGAATCAGCTGTAATTGCAAGAAAGGCTCTCGCCAAGGAATTACCTGATATCGAGTGGCGTCTCAACCCCACAATCGTTGCGGCAAATCAACTGCTGCAAATGGCAATGGAGAGAAAGGTTGTACCTCTCCAAACTGCCCATGGCATACTTGCATCTGCATCTGTGTTCAAAGACTGGTCATTCGAAGATACCATGGCAACTCTTAGGGTGCTTGATGATCGTTGGCTACTTAGGCTAATTGATGACCCGCCCAACTCAGACATCATTGCTTGGAGCACGATGCTTTGGGATGAGTTTTCTACCCTCATTGATGACGCTGACTTCCCTGATTCTCGTCCAATCCCCGGCGATTATTCTGACTCGGAACTGGAAAAGATGAGGTTGAAAATGGTGAGGAGCCTGCCCGAGGTTTTGTCTGATGGTTGGTTTCAAGGCGCTGGCAAGCTAATGTCTACGAGGGGGGACCATTATTCGATGATTCCAGACGAGTCTTTGTTCAAGATTCGTGATCTGGTCAGCAGACGAGTCCTAGGAACGGTTGATGAGTCATTCGTACTATCCTTGAACTCAGATGGCAGCGAGGATGCTGAGGGCAGACCCAGGACATTCGTAATGGCAGGAAGGACTTGGCAGATTGTGGATGCTGATCCTGAGCACAATGAGTTAGTGGTAGCACCAGTTTCTCAAGTAGGGAGCGCTCCGGTTTGGTCAGGGGAGTTGCCGCCAGTCCCTCCTGAGGTTGCCATTGAAGTTGGACAGATGCGAAGGAGTGTTCTGGACCTTGTGAACACAACCAGAGAGAGTGAAGATGAAATCTCGTTTGATGACTATCCACTCTCTGAGGAAGCAGCCTCGTTGTATATCCAGACCGTAGTTGACCACTTTGATTCTACCGGCCATGTCCCAGATGACAAGACTTTGACGATTGAACTAAGAGAACATGCCATCATATTGAACTGCTGTCGTGGATCAAGAATAAATGAGACTCTAGCCCATTTCATCCAAGCCATGGGATCAGGCCTTGGTGGGAGCATGGGGGTTGCTGTTGTTGACCCCTACAGGATATCATTCAGAATTCCTGGCGTGAAAGCATCCGACATAGAGAAGTGGCTACGTGAAACCTCGCCACTTGCCTTGGAAGCAATATTGAGGATGACCATACCAAACGGAAGGGCCATCAGAGCCAGATTTGTGCAGGTTGCTCGAAGATTCGGCATACTGAGAAAGGACGTTGACCCAAGAAAAGTGAACATTTCAGGGATGCTAAAGCGCTATCAAGGGACGGCGGTTGTTGAGGAGACTTTGTCAAAGTTATTCCATGAAAGAATGGACATTACGGGAGCCATGGAACTCATGTCGGAGTTACAACTTGGTTCCGTCGAGATCATCATAACTCCCCCCGGGCCGCTCGGACAATCGCCGAGGTCTGAACGAGACATGCTTCTTCCTGCTTGGGGGGATAAAGAGTTGCGAGAGAGATTGGAAACAAGATTGTTGTCAGAACGCTGTATTCTGGTCTGCTTGAATTGCCACGATGTGCAAAGAAGTCGGGTGAATAGGCTTGAACTGGGTGTTGGAGATTGTCCAATTTGTGGAGGGAGCATGAGATGTTGCGGGCCAGAGAGGATGGAGGAAATGATGCTGGGATGGGTGAAAAGTAGAGATCCCAAGGATAGGGCGAGGATGCAGAAAAATGCTGAATTGCTCAATAACCATGGATTTGAAGCAATCCTTTGTCTGATGGGAAGAGGAATCGGGGAGGAGACTGCTACTAGGATACTGAGAGGATTCCGGACAGATTCTAGGACTGGGTTACTGAGGTCGATCCACAATTCCGAAATCGAATATGCCAGGACTAGGCGGTATTGGTCTTGACAAAACCGCTATTGAGTTGTGGGCTCTCCACGAATTATGCTTGTGGGGCTTACGGGGCGAAACGCAGCCGGGAAAACAACTGTTTTGGAATGGTTCCAAACACGTGGGTTCCTTACAGGATCATGCTCAGATTCGATTAGATCGTGGTTATCAGAGAACAATATTCAGCCCACTAGGGAGAATCTGATAAACGGTGGGAGGGAGTTAAGAAAAAGGCATGGGCCTGGGATATTAGCGGAAATGCTGCTGGAGGCTTTTGAGGGTGAGAATGCAGTGATTGACTCCATAAGGACGCCGGACGAAGTTTACGCCCTAAGGAAAAGAAATGATTTCGTTCTATTGGAGGTGACTGCTGATCCTGAAACCCGGTGGCTCAGGGCGCAGACGAGGGCAAGATCTGGTGACCCAGTTACCAGAGAGGCTTTTCTGGAGGTTGAGAGATTGGAGCTCGTGTCTAAAGATGCAACGGGCCAATCTTTGATCGCGACATCCGCCTTGGCGGACCATACGGTTGAGAACAACGGTGACCTAGCTGCCTTGGAAAGGCATTTAGGAGATCTTTTTCCAGAGATTTAGCAACTTAAGCCGATCGGATCGTGACCTCTGCTTCTCTTAGTAGCCCCATAGACATCTCAAAATCATCCCTCCATCGGTCTGGTATCTCGAGACCTGATGGGATTACTATCTCTGATACTCCAGCTTGGATGAGGCTGCGTGCACATCTAGTGCACGGGGGCCATGTTACATATGCCGTACATCCCTTCAAAGCAAGACCGATCCTTGCTGCGTGCATTATCGCATTTTCCTCTGCATGGCATATCAAGGGATACTTCAGATCCCTGTTTGTAAGTCTCTCATCCGAATCTTGTATGCCTCGGGGGAATCCATTGAAACCCGTTGACCTAATTTCTCGATCTGGACCGACAACCACGCACCCAACCTTCGTCGATGGGTCTTTGCTCCACTCCGATATATGAGTTGCAAGTTTCAAGAATCGTATGTCCCACTTAGCGCTCATGTTATCACCGCGTATAATCTCCTTTTAGAAGCATGGTGAATGGTGACTGGCATGTATCTGAAGGATTGGGTCAAGATCCCCATTCCCTGTGTGTATAATATCAATACAATCTCCAACCAAGTGTATGCTTCCCATTACCATTATCCTAGTCCCCTTATCTCTGGAGATACTGCTTGCTAATTCAATTGCCTCTTTCATATCGATAGGCACAGATACCGTAGCCCCCGTTCCCAGTGCTTCTATGATATCTTGTTGATTTTCAGGAGGGAGCCTGCCATGTTTTGGTTCTAGGATCAGAACATGCTCAATCATTTTGCGTTCAATTGCAGCTTTAACCGGAGCCAGTACCCTGTGAAGATCTTGTTTCTTTGTCAATCCAATGATGAGAGTGTTGGGTTCCTTGAGCCTAGTCATCTCCGAAAGTATACTTTCGTAGTTGTGGGCAGCACTGAGGAATATCTCGTTATTTCCAAGTCGATATGTGTTAGAATCCCTACCTGGCCACAAAGGATCCTCATGATCAATATCCCAGCCCAGCATTTCCCCTATCGCGACTGCCATGGACCTGCTGATTACCCAAGGAGAGTCTAGATTCTCAGGACTATGCATTATCAGATCGCCGCCGATGATCCTTCGTGCCTCATCCACAAGATCGGAATGTTCTGGATTGAGCATCACCAAGGGCGCGCCCTCACGATGAATCCCTGCCTTTTCCCTCAAAATGTGAATCAGAGTGGGGCCAAGAATCTCCATGTGGTCTTCAGAGATGGTTGTTATGGCGCATAGGTCTGCATGAACGCATCTCGTCGCGTCCAGCCTTCCTCCCAACCCTGTTTCTATAACTGCCCTACCTATCTTGGCTCTTCGAAATGCGAGCATGGCTACGAGCATCGTTTTCTCAAAATATGTGACCTCGATCTCGGGCTCCTTCTCTGATGCTAGCCTTACCTCGGAAAGGGCTAGGTCGAATTCATCTGAGCTAATTGGCCTCCCATCGATCCTCACTCTCTCCTCAACAGATACTAGATGAGGAGAGCTGAACATTCCCATCAGAACGCCATTTGCCGCACCTCTTGCCGAAAGATGTGCACAAAGTGATCCCTTTCCGTTCGTACCCGCTACGTGTATTGAAGGGAACGAGGACTCAGGGTTTGATAATCGGCTCAAAATATCCTTGACATGTTCGAGGCCCAGTCGCATCCGCTTCTTGCTAGGGGTAGGAGCCAGCCAGTCACGAAGTTCATCGTGAGACCACTTTGCCATGTATCGACGACGGGTCACCCTGATATGATCCTAGACTATGGGGGCCACCATGGCAGACGGGAAAATGGGAGGAATGGCCTGGACTTCGATGATCGGAATGGCAGGAATGTTCGTAACAACCATTTGTATTGGAATATTTATCCAACCTGCTTGGAACTTCGAGGAAGCTAAGGCCTTCGGGGAAGAAGGGTCAACGGAGGCTAAAAATATCATATTTGAACTGATGATGATCCTTCTATTCACAGCACTCGTGATATGGCTCGCAAGAAAAGGTCTACAGGCAGCAATAAAATACTTCATCCTCTTTGCATTATGGGTCTCAATGCTGTACGCCACAGTACCAATATTCGCCTTGATTGGAGGGCTTTCCGGCTTGGAAGATCAAGAACCATGGCGTTTCGCTTTCTATGCTTCACCAGTCGTTTCCCTATTATCCATAGTCGCACTGTACAAATATCCCGAATGGTGGGTCGTGAACGGTGTTGGAATGGTCGTAGGCTCTGGCGTTATTGTGATGCTAGGGATTAGTTTCGTCCCAGTACTGATTTGTGTATTCATGATTGCAGCTGCAATTTACGACTATTGGGCAGTGCATCGATCTAAGCACATGCTTGAGCTTGCCGACACCATGATTGATTTGAAACTCCCAGTTGTCTTGGTCGCACCAAAGGACGCAAGCTACAGCTTCATTGGGCAAAAGGGAGACATGAAGACGAGGAAGGGGGCAGAAAGCCAGGGTCAACCCGATGGATCAGGAATTCCCCCAAGCCCAGATAGCAAAGATAGTGGCGGGAAGGGTCGAGACGCCCTTTTTATGGGATTAGGAGATGTCATATTCCCCGGGATGCTTGTAATCTCGAGCCTGACCTACATGCCAGAAGTGGGAGGAGAGGTCTTCAACCCATTCGGCACTATGTATCTCGGTCAGCTCTTGGTCGCGATAGGGACCCTTCTGGGTGGCTTGGTAGGTTACGCAAAATTGATGTCATTCGTCGCCAAAGGGGAAGCCCAACCAGGTCTCCCACTTCTAAACGGAGGAGCGATCATGGGGTACATAATTTCAGGAATCATATTCGTGGGCCCAACGGCGCTTTGGCAAGATATATCGTTGTTCTAACTTGGCAATCGCCGAATCCCTCAAGAAAGCCGGTTATCACCCAACGTCGGGACCAATGCTGGACATGCAGATATTCCGAGATGATCCTGATAGAATCAGGGCTGATTTTTTCAAACGAGGTATCAACGGCTCCATCATTGATGAAGTTCTTCTCTTGGATAGTAGATGGAGGGAGGTTAGATTTGAGGTAGATCAACTCAGAAAGTCCCGGAACTCAGCCGCGAGATTGATTTCTGAGGCTAAGAAGAAAGGGGATGAGGAAGAGGTCGATGCAATACTTGGTAAGGTAAGCAATTTGGGTTCCAAAATTGAAGACCTCGAGGAGGAAGCAGAACAGTTGATTTTCAAAAGGGACTCAATAAGGATGCAGATACCCAATCTATTACATGAGGACGTGCCAACAGGAGAGAATGATCAAAAAAACGTTGAGATCAGCAGGCATGGTGAACCTCCAAGTTTTGATTTCAAACCAAGGACCCATAATGAAATCATAGAAAAAAACGGGTGGGTTGACCTCCCCAGAGCAGGTAAAATTACCGGGTCAAGACAGTATTTTCTGATGGGGGATCTCGCTAGGCTTGAAATGGCTCTTCAACAGTACTCTGCAGACTTCCTCATCGACAGAGGATATACCCTGGTACAACCACCACTGATGATGAATAGGAAGGCATACGAAGGTGTCACAGACCTATCTGACTTCGAGAACGTGATGTATGGGGTAGAACCCGATGGATATTATCTCATAGCTACGAGTGAACATCCTCTTACTGCAATGATGATGGATGAGGTAATTGAACAAAACAATTTGCCAATCAAGTTGGTGGGAGTGAGTCCATGCTTTCGTAGAGAGGTCGGGGCCCACGGAATGTCAGACAGAGGAATTTGGAGGGTTCATCAGTTTACCAAAGTTGAACAGGTAATCATCTGCAAGCCGGAAGAATCGTGGGGCTTTCATACTGAATTGTTGAACAACGCGAAGGACCTATGGGACAGTTTGGGACTCCACTATCGCGTTGTCGATATTTGCACAGGGGACATGGGTACTGTTGCATCACGAAAATATGACTTAGAGGCGTGGTTGCCTGGTGCAGGAGAATTCAAAGAAGTGGTCTCCTGTTCAAACTGTACCGATTATCAAGCAAATAGACTCAAAATGAGGTATAGGAAGAGTGGTGGTAATGAGGCCGTTCATACACTAAACTCCACTGCTGTTGCGACCAGTCGGGCGCTTGTTGCTATCATGGAACAGTATCAGACTGACGATGGGAGTGTGATCGTACCGGATGTTCTAGTACCATCGATGCGCGGGAAAAAGATCTTGCTTCCGAAACAATAGCATTTGATTTTCGATATCCATTTTCAATCTACATCAACCTTACTTTTCGATCTGTTCTGAAACCATGAGTTGAACCGCCTGAAAATGATTCTACTTACCACCATGGAAATCAATAAGAAAATTATGCTAGTCCACCATGGGGCATCATCGCTCGTTGCAAGCACTAGCGTAATCAACAGGATTAACGCGCCGTAAACCGCCCTGAATACTGAGTAGATCAATACCCCCCTAAACCACGGCGAGGCAGATATCCGACTCCAAGAAGGAAGAGGCACGATTTTCAGCGGTCAGCCACTTCTCAAAGTCATGTCGGATGCAAGGTATTGATCATGGGGTGGCTCCCCTGACAGATCAATGGAGATCATCCTGATCCTCTCATTCCTCCTGTTTATGGGTTTCTTCGCAGCCGTGGGCCTTTCCTCAATTCGAGTCAAGGAGAACACCACGGATGATTACCTAGTTGCAGGGCGTGGAATGCATCCAGGTTTGGCGGCATTGTCAGCTGTTAGTACCTGGAACAGTGGATACATGTTCATCGGGTTCATTGGATTCACGTATACCATCGGCTATTCTGTCATTTGGATAGGTCTGGCATCCACAATTGGACAGATCGTGGCATGGATATGGTTGTACAAATTTATCCAAGAGCAAGCAAATGAGAGGGGTGTCCGATCGCTTTCATCCCTCGTATCTCGCGTTAGTGGGGCTCCTGAGGCTAAGCTGGCGGCCGCACTGTCTGTTCTATTTCTGTCAGTTTACGCCGCGGCTCAACTAACATCCGGAGGAAAGGCGCTATTTGCGATGATGGGATGGTCGGAGCTAATTGGCATCTTGATTGGATTTGTTCTGGTTGTTGCTTATTGTTATGCGGGAGGAATTCGGGCATCGATTTGGACTGATGCAGCCCAATCCTGTGTCATGATTGTGGGGTCTGTCCTACTTTGTTGGGTTGCAATGGGTGAGGTCGGTGGCTTCAATGGGCTCCACGATGGCTTGGATTCTCAGAATGAGAACCTAACTGATATGTTTCCACCGGACTTGAAACTTGGAGTGACGCTATGGGTTTTCGCGTTCTTCCTGGGGGGACTTGGAGTGGCCGGCCAACCACAGGTTGTCTCTAGGGTAATGACGCTCGGGACCGATAGAGATAGGAAGCAGGCCATGATTTGGTTTTTCGTCTGGCAAACCCCATTTATTCTACTCATGCTCATAATCGGGCTTGCAAGTCGGGTGACCTTCACATCATCGGATTTTGATCCGGAGTTAGGCTTGCCGATGATGGCCATGGAGACCCTGGGGCCTTTCTGGGTTGGCTTGATTTTGGCATCCATTTTTGCGGCGACGATGTCTACTGCAGACAGCCAGGTATTGGCTTGCACTGCGGCCATCACTGATGACATAATTCCGAAATGGAGCCAAAATCATGCGATGACAAAAGTAGTCACATTACTTGTGGCCTTACTAGCAACTACAATTTCAATTGCCGGCCAATACATTCCCGGTGGAGATTCGGTGTTTGCGCTGGTGGTTCTGGCAGTTTATGGCCTTGGAGGGATATTCATCCCAATGCTTACCATTCGATGGATGGGGTATGAGCCTGACACCTTCCACTCAATCGTAATGATGGTTTCAGCATTGGTGGCTGTTATTGTTTGGAGGCTTGTCGGACTGAACAATGATATTTTTGAATCCGTTCCGGGGATGGGTGCTGCCTTTACCGCTCATTTCGTCATGACTCGCATAAGGACACCTGATTCCTCCCCCCTTGGTCGATATGCGATGCCAAGTGGCCGGATTATCGGAATATCTGCAATGATAATTCTTGCCCCGATGTCGGCTGCCGAGGTTGGCTATTTCCTCAGCCGATCCAGCGATAGTGGGGCCATGGGGGATGTTGGAAATTATACTGCAACCCTTCAATTCGAGAATGTGGTACTCGTCGAAGATGAGGAATTCATTGGAGATGGAGAGACGATTGATTTTGACTACCTGCTCACTCAAATCGATCGAGAAGACGGTTTCCAGGTCGCAGAAGTACAAATGGTTTGGACCTATGATGAGACAAACGAGGAGGCTGATCCAAATTCATTCCAAGAACAAGCAGCATGTGCAGTCAACCCTGGCAACGACGCGATGGACTCAACCATCGGAGAATTGGAGCATAATGGCTACTTTTCATCGGTACAGGGAGATGAGATGACTGGCATAGGAATTGTGAGCGAGGAGTTTTGGTCTGGTTTCTCATGGTTAGTCACAGTAACGGGTGTATCATTTGGTGATGATCTGGGCAATGGAACCCAAGCCTGGAATATATCAGGGCTTTCCGAGGGGGAGATTCGAGAGAATCTGAGTTCGTCGGGGGAACAAGACGGTGACTACGCTCTATCCCTGAGAGTCGATGCTAACAGTGGTGGGAACGGTCAATGCCCACACAGTGACGAAGGTGAAGAGGTTAGGTACGAGTTAAGGGTGATGCTCATGAGTTTTGAAGTTGAGAAGAATGAGGCAGAATGAGGTGAAGTTGTATGAGTCTCCAGCCTTTCGCTATCCTGATGAATACCTCTGTTTGGTGAGTGTGATGGTCTACCGGACGCCTCCAGCATCAACCCCTGCCGTGCGGAAGGTAATGCAGGGCAACAAAAGCAAGGACACTGCGCCCGAAATCCGCGTCAGAGCAGCACTCAGAGAAGCGGGTTTCCCAGGATACAGGCTTCATTGGAGGATAGATGATGAAGAAGGGAGGTACGTCTGTAGACCTGATGTTTCGTACCCCGGTAGGAGACTGGCCATTTTCGTCCATGGTTGTTTTTGGCATCGATGCCCAAAATGCGACTTGCCTTTGCCGAAAAGTAACCAAGACTATTGGAAGGAAAAATTCAACAAAAATTATGTTAGAGACATCAGGAAAAACGCGGAGTTGCAAAGACTGGGCTGGAGGGTTCTGGTGATCTGGGAGTGTGAGCTACCCGATACGCGATCTGATGAGTTGGCGAGGTCCTTGGGTCTGTGATTTCATTCAAAGATTGATATCAGAACAGATCCCATTTCGACTCTGTCGCCTTCATTGTAATGGATTGCTTCGATCTTCCCTGCTTGAGGGGCTATTATCTGATGCTCCATCTTCATTGCCTCCAATACCATCAAAGGTTGGCCCTTCCGTACTTTCTGTCCAGTATCGACATTCACTTGCCTAACGATCCCAGGCATTGGTGCCGTCAACCCTCCCTGATCCTCAGTTGTAGACTTGGAGTTATGCAGAGCTTCCGTCACAACGAAAGTTTGGCCGGAAACAGTGACCCACCATGAATCTCCAACTTTCGTAATCTTTGGATTGAGCTTTTTCCCATCATCATTGACATATACGCTGCCCGATTGTTTGTCAAAAGTTATGGTGACGTCTGATTGTATGGTCTCATCACCACACTTCAGATGCGCAACTGAGGCTCGCTCCCCCTCTATCAATAGCCTGACTGACCAGATCTTGTCGCTGTTATCTGATTTCCACTTCATGAAAATGCCTCATGGGAACCTCTTAGTGAGGGTGGTGAATGGATCATGTTCGTGTCCTGAGTGCTTGTCTTGATTGCCGAGAGGAGTTCCTGTTGACTTACTCAACCCAAATCTCTCGGCAGCAGTCGCAATTATCTCGATTAGGCCAGGAGGTGTCTTGTTTTGAGATTGAGTTGAGGGTCTGCCTTCCAGGTAGTCAGTTGTGACTCCTGGTCCCCTAAAGGTCTCCGTGTTGAGTATCTCTCTGCAGAATTCTATGTTTGACTTGACTCCATGAAGTATTGTCTCTGAGAGTGCGTGATCGAGTCTTTGGATGGCAGAATTCCTATCTGGGGCATGAACGATTATCTTTGCCAGCATGGGATCGAATGATGTTGTGACCTCATCACCTTTCCTGATACCAGAATCTACCCTGACCCCAGGTCCAACTGGCGTGTCAAATCTGGCTATTGGACCAATTGACGGCAAGAATCCCGTGGAGGGATCCTCAGCGTATATCCTTGCCTCCATAGCATGGCCACTCAAGGATACCTCGTCCTGACTGAGTTGCAACTCGATTCCAGCTGCAGTCATCAACTGCATGTGAACGAGGTCCAAGCCGGTTACAAGCTCAGTGACTGGGTGCTCTACCTGCAGTCTGGTGTTCATCTCCAGGAAGTAGAATTCATTCTGGGAACTGAGTAGAAACTCCACTGTTCCAGCACCCTCGTAATTTACTGCACGAGCGGCTTGAATTGCTGCATCGCCCATCTTCTCCCTTAGCTCTGGATCAACAGCCGGAGATGGTGCTTCTTCAATCACCTTCTGGTGTCGCCTTTGTAGTGAGCAGTCCCTTTCGTTCAAATGAATTACATTACCGTGGCTATCTGCGAAAATCTGGATCTCTATGTGCCTCGCGCCACGTAAAAGACTCTCGACATATACCGTACCATTCCCAAATGCTGCGGTCGCCTCCCTAGAAGCGGCCTGATACTCGGTTCTGAGCAGTTTTGGCTCATTTACTACCCTCATACCTTTCCCACCCCCGCCTGCGCTGGCTTTGAGAAGAAGTGGGTATCCGACCTCCGCCGCAGCCGCTGCTAGTTGAGGCAGTGGATCCTCACCATCTGAAATGCTGATCGACCTTCCGGGAATTACCGGGACCTGCGCTTTTATCATTGATTCTCGAGCTCTTATTTTGTCCCCCATCAACCTGATTGCCTCGGGAGGAGGACCGATCCAAACCAAGCCTGATTCCAATACTGACTTGGCGAAGTCTGCCCTCTCGGAGAGGAAACCGTAGCCAGGATGTATCGCATCAGCACCAGTTCTCCTAGCCGAGTTGATGATTGCCTCTGGAGAAAGGTAGGTCGAACTTAGGTCTTCGCCCCTCAGGTGGTCGACACTGTCAGCATACTCCAAATGCATTCCGTCCCGATCTAGGTCATTGTGTATTGCTATGCCCCTCAACCCACATTCTCGCACTGCTTTCAATATTCGAACCGCTATTTCACCACGATTTGCGACGAGCACGGACTCATAGGGTTGGGGAGAGTTTGTCATCCACGCAGTAGGTCGCATGTGATAACCGCACCCTGATGGTTCCTTCAATGGTTCCTTCGCTCACCCGTGTTAGAGGATGAAAGCCTCGCCTTGTTCTGCTAATCCCCATCCAGACATGTTCTGCCGGAGTTCTTCCTCCATTAGGATGGGGTTTGAATGGTTGATGTGGATAAATCGGATATCAGGGGAGTTGGCTTTCCTAAGTCCCAGTCTCCGCACGGATTCCTCAATTGTTGGATGCGGGACAAGGGCCTGTGATGGCAACTCCTCCTCATTCCAAAAGGTGCCGTCCAAGAGCGCAACGTCCACTCTCAAATCCGACAACCAGCCCATGATCGAGTTATGACCGTGATTCTTGAGTGTAAGTTCCCATTGATCGTGATCTGGAAGGTGTAGCAGCGATCGTCTGGGACCCCTGATAACGAACGCATGAGTGTCGGATAATTCATCTCGATGTGGGACAGGGAGTGGGAGGAAGGTAAGTCCCCCATGTGTTCTAATTTCGATATTTGACTCAAATATGGATTCGATGAATACTCCTGTTTCCAATAGATCCTGCAACCGCGGTGTTGAACGAATCAAATTCATCATTGACTTGCTCGCATGGAGTCTGACCCCCCTGAGGCCCATCACCTCTTTCCCAAACAGGCCGAGGCCGTCTATATGCCCAAGATGTCCGTGTGTGATCCATATGTCGGTTATGTCTCTTGGGTTGAACCCGACAGATCTGGATTGGGCATCTAATTGCCTTGAAACGTCTATGATGTGCAGTTCATCCTCATCCCTGATAAATATCGACGTGGGGAAGAGCTGCTTGGATTCAGCGTGAAATGAAGTACAGGTGCTGCAGAAGCAGCCTGCATGTGGCACTCCGCCATCCTGGGCGATTCCCAGAACTATGGCTGTTGGAGTTCCTGTCATGGATAAACCTCTACGATTTTCAGTGTTTTTTCCAGCTCGGATCCCTTTTTTCTAGAAACGCTGACAGTCCCTCTTGGCCTTCTACAGACCCCCTCATTTCGCTCGTCAAGTCCAAGGTCCAACTCCTCAGCGCCTCATCGGTTCCATCCCAATTGTCAAGTCGAGCGGTGAGGTCCTTCACTCTCGAAACTGCGGTCGGCGCGGATGTCAAAATCTCCTCGGCGACCTCAACTGAGGCCGTTGCTAACGAAGATTCGGAGTGAACCAATTGATCGATGAATCCCACCCTGAGGGCCTCCTTCGAGTCTATCTTGCCGGCCAGCATCGAAAGTCTACGGAAATTAGCGCTTCCTAGCCTTCTATAGACGTACGGTCCAATCACAGCCGGGAGGATACCTAATTTTACCTCTGATAGGGCGATCTTAGTGTTCGGCTCCGCAATGACATGATCAAGGCAGGCAACAAGGCCAGCGCCTCCACCCAGAGCGACGCCTTGTACCCGACCGATAGTGAAGCAGGGATGTGACCAAAGACGATGGAACAAGCCGTCAAGCCGCTCTGAATCTCTCCTGTTTTCCTCCTCCGACTTTGATCCTGCATCCCTCATCATGTTAACATCAGCCCCTGCGCAGAAATGTCTCCCTTCCGCACAGAGATGCAGTACTCGAAGAAAGCCGCCTTTTGTTTGAGAGTGGTCAGAAGTCCAATCAAGAAGTGTAGTGATCTCGGAGATTAATTCAATGTTTAGCGCGTTGTATGCCTCAACTCGTTTCAACATAATCGTTGCTTGGGGGCCATTCAATGATAGTTCGCAGAGATTTGTTCTGGGTTCATTCATATCATCACATCCTAAATACTCCGTACCTTTGATCTGGGAATGGTGAGTTCAAGCTCGCCGATATGCATAGACCTAGTATGTCTCTTGTGTCTCTAGGGTCAATAACCCCATCATCCCACAATCGTGCTGTTGAGTAATATGGGCTTCCTTCTTCCTCGTACTTCTGTAGGATTGGCGCTCGAAAGGAGTGCACTTCTTCTTGATCCATCGGGCTGGATCCATTGCGATGCCTTTGGTCTTGTTTCACGGTTGTCAGCACATCTGCGGCCTGAGGCCCTCCCATCACAGAAATTCTGGAATTTGGCCACATGAATAGGAATCTCGGGTCATAGGCCCGCCCGCACATGCCATAATTTCCGGCTCCATGACTTCCTCCAATGATTACTGTGAACTTTGGGACTGGGACGCAGGATACTGCTGTGACTAGTTTAGCCCCATCCTTCGCGATCCCGCCTGCTTCAGCGTCCCTTCCAACCATAAATCCAGAGATATTCTGGAGGAAGATGAGGGGGGTCCCGCGTTGGCCACAGAGTTCTACGAAATGAGCCCCTTTCAGTGATGATTCCGAGAATAGGATCCCATTGTTCGCGATGACACCCACGGGATACCCATGGAGGTGGCCGAAACCACATACTAGCGTGGTTCCATATCTTGGTTTAAACTCATGAAAATCCGAACCATCCAAGATCCTCGCTATGACCTCACGAACGTCGAAGGGCGTACGATTATCTTCTGGGATGATCCCTAGAAGATCCTCTGGATCATGCGCTGGGGGGGAGACTGTCTTGAAATCTAACCTTTGTTTTGGGTCCACATTGAGATGGCTCACGATCTCACGCACCATTCCCAGTGCCTCTAATTCATTTTCTGCATAGTGATCTGCCACACCTGATTCCCTGGTGTGAAGATCTGCTCCACCCAGTTCCTCAGATGATACCTCTTCCCCCGTTGCCGCTTTGACGAGCGGGGGCCCGGCAAGGAAAATAGTTCCATTTCCTTTCACAATGATCGATTCGTCGCTCATTGCGGGTATGTATGCTCCACCGGCTGTGCAGGATCCCAAGACAGCGGATATTTGGGGGATGCCCTTGCTTGAGAGAATGGCTTGATTCCTGAATATTCGTCCGAAGTGTTCTTTGTCTGGAAAAACCTCGTCCTGCATGGGAAGGAAGGCTCCCCCTGAATCAACCAAGTAGATACATGGAAGGTTGTTGGCCTCTGCAACTTCCTGGGCTCTGATGTGCTTTTTTACAGTCATTGGGTAGTAGGATCCGCCTTTTACAGTGGCGTCATTTGCCACAAACATGCATTCGCGTCCGTTGACTAACCCTATACCAGTCACAATCCCTGCGGATTGAGCCTTCCCATCGTACATCCCATTCCCTGCGAGCGTTGAGAGTTCCAAGAATGGGGATCCTGGATCGCAGATTTCATCTATTCTTTCCCTCGCCAACAACTTATCACGGGACCTGTGGACTTTGACAGAGCGTTCGTTTCCTCCTTTCTTCGCGGTGTTTATCCTGTCCCTAAGTTCACTGATTAGTTCGGAGTTAAATTTATGGCGATTTCTCCAAGACTCATCAGTCTTGTTCACGCGTGTCGGAAGCCTGACCATATGGCCTACCCTAGAGGGCCCCAGACTTCAATCCCACGACTTAACGAATTTCTTAATCGTTAGAGAGCCCGAAGGATTACGTCTCTTCGATAACAGCGGCAGTCATGTCAGACGAGAAAGATGGCTTCACGGAGGATGATATCGGGACATGCATAACCATAAAGAGGCAGGATGGGACCTATATCGAGGCTGAGATAGTTAGGGTCTTTTGCCCCCTCTGTACAGAGGAATTTATTGGGACTAAGCGAGATGCTGGAGGTTTCATAGCAGGGCACCGGGCTTACCACGAGCATGAAAATATGAGTGATATGATCGCGGAATCGATGGGCGGGGTCTAACTCAATTATACGCCCACTCACCGTTTCGCATCACGGGTGTGATCGTCCCATCCTGGGAGACTCCGTCGATGTCCATTTTATCTGAGCCAATCATCCAATCTACGTGTATGTTCGATGTATTGCCACCAGCCTCTTTCACGCTCTCAGGACTGTTCCCTATGTGGTCCCTGAAACACTTGGAGTAACACTGCCCAAGTGCGATATGGCAACTTGCGTTTTCATCATAGAGTGTATTGTAGAATAGCAATCCTGATTCGCTTATTGGAGATGAATGCGGGACGAGGGCGACCTCCCCCAAGCGTCGAGCACCCTCATCTGTGTCTAGAAGATTGAGGAAGACCTCCTCGCCTTTGTCAGCCCTTGCTTTTGTGATTTTTCCCTTCTCGAACTCAACCTCGATGCCGTCAATCAAGGTTCCACGATAGACCAATGGCTTCGTAGCCCTGACGCAGCCATCGACTCTATGGGAATGCGGAGTGGTGAATACTTCCTCAGTAGGGATGTTGGGTGTGCATGTTATTCCGTTTTTGGAAGTGCTAGCACCTCCCTTCCATTCGTGTCCCTCTGCCAAACCTATTGTCAGATCCGTCCCGGGGCCGCTATACCTCAAAGCAGAGAAATTCTTCTCATTGAGCCATTTTTGCCTACTTGTGAGGGTCTGTTGATGCTTCTCCCATGCTGCGATCGGATCCGGATTATCCACTCTTGAGATCGAAAAAATAGCTTGTGCCAAGGAAGCGATGGCGTCTCTTTCTTCAAGGTCAGGGAAGACTTGCTTTGCCCATGCGGAACCTGGGTAAGAAATTATGTTCCAGTTTGTCACGAAATTTGTGATTCTTTCCATCGCGGGTTTTGAAGCTAAAGACATCGATTTCCCGGCTCTTGCGACGCGAACTGGATCCTGACCATTCAATAATAACGGGTTTGCTGCGGAGACGGCCAGCCTCGCCGTATTGTTGTCGAAAGCTTCAGCCATTCCATTGAACATCCAAGATGGTGCGGAATCCAAGCTCTCATCAGATGCATGCTCATACCTAGTCAGTGACAAGAGGTCGTCTGAGAGTAATGTGGATACTACCCCAGCACCGCTTTTGTATGCCTCCGCAGAGAGCCTCCTAACAAGCGGGAGGGATTCTACCGGAGCCGTGATTATCAGATTTTGACCCTTTTGTAGATTCAATCCAACTCGGATCGAAACCTCTGCGAGACGGTCCAGCATCTGAGTATCAAACGGCAAATCCTCATCGGGGTAATCGTACATGGCAGATCGAGTGAGAGGTATCGTTTGAATGTTTGAATGAGATCATACGCCCAGTGTGAGCCTGAACACGTTCCTCAAGGCAGGCGCGAGGCCAACTACCATCAAACAGAGAGCGATTAGTATTCTGAGATGTTGCTGCCGGTGTTCGAAGACGGCTTGCGAATAAAACCAACAAATTACACCAGCAATTCCAATTTTGAGAATGGTGAAAGTGATTGAAGTATCTAATACTCCCGTGACCATCGCGCTAATCACGTGCTTCTCCGTGTATCCAAAGTAGTCGATTCCTATCCATGTCGCGATTCCATCCCCAATTTGGCCGCCAACTGGGAGTAAGACCGCAGGGCTGGCGAGGACTCCCCGCTTCCATAAAGACTCAACTTCTTTCTTCTGTGGAGTATCCAGAGTTAGGTAGTCGCTTTCCGTCATTCCGGGAGGTAAGACTCCCGGTACGAAACCTAGTTCCAAAGACCTTCTAGCATCTTCTTTCCCATAGGAAAAAATTCCCATACAGATCAGATATGGAACGCCAAAGACGATAATTATCGGCCATATAGTCAGATTGCCATTGACCCCTTCAACGGCGTAGGCGGCTAAGATAGAGAATAATACGATAGAGCCGCCAACTCCAGAAGTGTAGACGACCCTCTGTGTGTCATCGAATTTATCTGCATGTGATCCCGCTAGCCAGTATGGTGATGAAATCCCGAAGATGGATATGATCGCCATTACCTCTCGATCGAGAGTATTGGTGAGTCCATTTGATGAGTTCTCGAGGGTGCTTGTGCAGTAAATTAAGGCCTGAGCGGCGATTAACATAGCTGATATATGGCGTGTGGATCGGCCCGCATCTACGGTTCCACCATAACGACCCACAGAAACACGGTGGCCCAAGAATCCAGATAGGACGACCCATGCTGCGGTCTGGAAGTGGATCCCTGGGCTTACGAACCATGGAGCCATTGTACTTCCAAACAAGCCAGCATCCTCAATTACCTCTCCAAAAGGGGCCCACAATACCCATGGAATGAGGGCAACGAGCATTGCATCGGACCCGTCTATCCCAGCAATCCTAAGAAGCCCTGCCAGAGATACCACGAATAGTGCGAGTCCGAGGCCGTAACCAGCGGTATTGACGTAATTATATCCGCTGTCCCCACTCGACTCGTTCAATATCGAGTCGAGGAAATAAGTGAACACCAACTCCGAGATGGGGTTTTCAAATCCAGTGGAGTGCGTTGTAATTCCGAAGCCGAAAAATAGCAACGTGATAATCAAGATCCGAATGGCCCATTTCTCGTATTCATACAGGGACTCAAAGGGATTCACAGCCCTTGGAGTCGGCGGGGTGTATTGAGTTGATCGGATATTCAGAATAACTTCGTCTGTAGCGGGTCGTCTGTCCTTGTCGGCTTCCTTCTGCGT
Source organism: Euryarchaeota archaeon UBA487 (assembly GCA_002505695.1). Lineage (GTDB taxonomy): Archaea > Thermoplasmatota > Poseidoniia > Poseidoniales > Thalassarchaeaceae > MGIIb-N1. The sequence continues at coordinate 34,447 of DAVU01000014.1, read as the reverse complement.
CGATTCTTCCTACTTCCATGTTTTTCGTATACCTTCTTGCTCGTTTCTCTAGACTTTGCACTCCTTCTCGCTGAGTAAGCCCTCTTGACACCCTCTCTTCTTGATTTTGACTCATCCAGCATTGGCGACGGGTAGTCTCTTTCTATTACACAACCACTCTCGTTTTGGACACTAACTGGCATCTTCCATGGCTCATGAATGAATTCTGTTGGAACGTTTTTCAACGAAGGTATCCATGATTTTATGAAATCGCCGTAGGGATCGTGATCCAATCCCTGTTTATGGACAGAGTAGGCTCGGATTGAGTTGATTCCAGTTGTTCCAGATTGCATGCCGACTTGGGACCAGTGTATGCCAGGCTCGTAGTCCAAGAAAAGCCTCGCCAAGTGTAAGCCGGAATCCCTCCAAGGCAGCCAGAGGGTGTATGATGATACAGACATAATCATCGCTCTCATCCTGAAGTTGATCCAACCAGTGGAAATCAGTTGTCTCATGCAGGCATCAAAGAACGGCCAGCCGGTATTACCTGATGCCCATGCACGGAAGGTAGTCTCGTCATATTCCCTTTCCATGCGCGAGTCTAAATCTACGTTCATCGCAATGAGGTCCAATGTGGGTTCTTGTTCGAGTTTCTGGATGAAATGACAGTGCCACGCCAATCTACTCTGAAATGAGCTCAAGCTCTTGGCCCACGATGATTTGCTTTTGTTGCTGATCTTCGAGTCTTTTAACGCGGCTTTTCTTTGGTTGGTCTTCCAGAGGGCACTTCTGATTGAGAGACAACCAGTGCTGAAATATGGTGATAGCCTTGAGCAGTGATAGCTCGCCTCCGCGGGTGAGGACATTCGCCATCTGTATGGTTCGCCTCTCAAATTCAGAAACGAGTCTAGGGTTTCGATCGCTGCATTCTCTCCGGGGTTCGGGCGTTGAGTTAGCTTTCTGGGAGTCAAACCCATAGAATCAACGGTAGGCTTGCTGTCTGTTGCGGGTATCGATCTTATTGAAACGGGCGGGGGGATTGGGGGGTTCGACATTCTCTTGTCCCTGAACCCCTTCCAATGGTCCCTGTCCATCAACCCCCGAACGACGCCATTTGTGGGGAATTCCTCCCAGGACACACCTTCTTTGTTGCACCACCCCTTGACCCTACGATCTCGTTCATAGGACCAAGATGTTCCAGTTTCTTGATGGGAGAATATTTTGTTTATTCGGTATTCGGAGTTGATTTTTGAGAGGCAGTCAATTACATTGGAGTATACGACATGCAGGGATCCTCCCCTGGCCTTCAAATTTTTATCCAGTTCAGTTGCACAATCCAACTCCCACTCGATATGCGTTGGATCGGTATCGGGCTGAGCCAATCTCTCGGGTTCTATGAGATACAAAAGGATCAGCGGATCGCTTCCCTTTGCGGCTTCGGACAGGGGCGCATGGTCCCTGATCCTGAGGTCACGCTTGAACCATACAACGTTAACCGGCATCGAGTCTGAAAAGGCGGGGGGTCGTATCAACCTCCGTTTAGGCAGTCATAATCCGTCATTCCTCGGAGTGCGCACCCGTATCATGTTCTGCTTCGGTTGTCCCGATATCTTCGGTGGGTTCTTGGGTGTCGATGTTCTTCCTTTTGTTTCTAATTTCAGCCAATCCTGGCACCAGATCCTCGAACTCTGTAGCAGTGTTTGTCGTGGCATCCTTGACTTGATAGCTATCCAGGCTTCTATCTTCGATCCTCCTTCTGCGTACGTCCCTTTCCATGCCCCTGATCACGGTGCTGTGCTCAGCGCCATCCAAGAGACCCTCTATGGCGGTGCAGGCTGTCATTAAGCCCAATTCATCCCCAATGACTACCACTGTGGATCCATGAATTGCGATCTCCGTGCCAGTAAAACTCTCGATCAGAGATCTAATCCTCCCGTCCCTGCCAATGAGTCTACTGCGCATACGACGGGTGTGGTTCCCTTTCCTCCCGACCCATTCCCTTATGTCGTAAATGCGCAGGAAAGCATCATCTCCGATCAACCGAAGGGCCCGGTTGGGAGCAAGGCCCCTGCCTATGGCGCGGATTATGTCCGGAAGTTTCAGTCTCAAAACCGGGTCGACGTCGGTCGGCCAGTCCACCGAAACCTCGCCCGTGGTGGAATCAATGTGGAGTTTTACTCCAGAGGCCTCTTCTATTGATTTCCTTGTTTCGCCCCCCTTTCCGATAAGAACTGCAATGCGTTCCTTGGGTATCCTAGTGAGTGATTCCATGTCCCTTTCTCCTAAACGTCCTTATTCAATCCAATCCAGGCAGAGGTTCTAATTCTGGAGCTGGATCGTCGATAACTCTCAGCAACGACTCCGCAACATCGACCTTAATGCCATTACGATTTGCCCACTCAACAATTCTCGTTACGTCCCGAACTAGGAACTCCCTAGCTGAAGGGTGTTGCTCGACGACGGCCTGTCCAACGTCGATAATCCATGGTTCACCCTCATGCCAGAGTATGTTGTATTCGCTGAAATCAGAGTGGACCATCGTGGCTCTTTGCCACATGACGGATATCATTTTTATCAATTCGTTGAACACTTTCTCTACATTTGGAACTGTGACATCTCTGAGTCTAGGCGATGGTTCGTTCAGGCTTCCGATTAGGTCCATCACGAGGACGTTCTTGTAATTGGCTCTAGGCATAGGAGCAGGAATTCCATGTCTTCTGCAACGTCGAAGGTTCCTAACTTCTTTTCTCACCCATACGTTGACAATTTCCCTATGTCGCCTTTTCAACCCGCCGAATCTTGGGTCTCCGTCTATGTATTTGGAGAGCGATTTGAAGACGGCGTTAGTAGTATGGAATATCTTCACGGCCACTGGCCCAGTTGAACTCGTAGCATGGAATACATGTGCCTCTTTTCCTCTTGCTATCGGAAAGTCGAGGGTATCGATCTCCCCTCCCTCCATCAATTTGTGGAGTGCTAGGAGTGTGCTTTGATCAAAGACGCTATCGAAGACCCTTCTATCGGACCACTCAAATTCGCCTTTCCCCAGGACGCCGGATATCTTGTCCTCTATTTCATTGAATAGTTGCTTGTATCTCGGTTCCTCCATCCAATGCCGTGTAGGTACTGAATCATCCCCGTAGCCGGGATTGTCCTCCCACTCTTCGTCCTCTGGCTCCCTCATCCATTACTCACCTGCACTTCTCCTCCATCAAGAGTTCGCCATGTCCAATAACCAACTGGGGCTGTAAAAGTACCTATGACAATGAACCATGAAATTATCGCCCCCATCCAAGGGCTCATCACAGGGAACAGGAAGATGGTGAGGATAGCATAGATGGATACCGAGGCTGATCCCAACATCATGGGTCCAGCAGCTCCGATGGGGACTTCAGGTCCCTGGGACAGCCAAAGCGAAACCATAGTGGTTAGAAATATGGCTGGGAAGACAGAGATTATTCCAGAAATGAATGGCAAACCCATCGATGCAATCCACACTGAGGCCCCAATCGCCAAGCCAGCAGCTGTGCCCCTGACCAACAAGACGCCCCAGCCAACTGCATTCTTTCCGGCTGGTGCTGTGGGGTTCGACTTCACTGCCACGAATCCCAAAACAATGGAAGCCGATGTTGTCGTGATCGCAATCATTAGAGGATCGATTGAATTTGATGTAATTTCCACTATGGACGCTGAAATGCCGGCGAAGATGGCCCACAGGGCCACTGATAACACGGAGACGGCGGCGAGTAGGGTGTTTCCCTTCAACAGGCCACCAAACCACATGGGAGAGTTTCTCCATATCCCCAAAAAGAGCAGATTCAGGAGCATGCCAACCGGCACTATTGACATGGCCGCGGAGAAAGACTCCTCTGATCCGACCTCCGACCAAATACCTAGGCTGGCAGGGACGATTGTGGTCGGCAGGGTTATGATTCCCCCGATAGCACCACCACCACGTTCGACAAAGACGGTAGATATGATTGCTACAAGGCCGGCAAAGACTGCAGGGATTAGGATGCTGATGATGTCGATGGCCATGGAAAACTCAACCGAAGAATGAATCTATGTCGTCCTCATCTCTTCTGGTGACCATGGTATCTGTGGCTTCCTCTGTAATCTGGTCTGGCTCATTGTCCTGATCGATTTCCAACGGTTCCTCGGACTTCGTCCTTTCCTCTGTGGGTTGGTCGTCATATTCCATGTCGCCCTCATCCATGGCAGTTATGTCATCGTCTGAGTATCCGAAGAGATCGACTATCTCCGGCAGCACCCCTTTCCTTGAGAGGTAGATTGACTGCGTCTTTGTGTATCTACTTCTGACATCTGCCTTCGAGTCTTGGAAATCCCAGGGTTGAACGACTATCAAATCACCTTCTCGCACCCATTGTCGGCGTCGCATCTTCCCAGGAATTCGGGCAAGTCTTGATTCTCCATCCTCGCAGACGGCCGTCACCCTCCGCCCACCAAGAATCTGGTCAGCTATCGCAAACATCTCGTTGATCTTCCTGTTTGGTAAGGGAACCCTGATCTTGTCGCTCCCACCTGACTCCAATCGTGCAAGGAGTTCGGAGTCGACCCTTTCTGCGCGACGTGCCATGCATTTGCGTCGGGGGTTCCCTATGTGAACCTACCACCACTGTCGGTGCTAGAATGTTGAGATGGCTGTCTCTACGAGAGACAAGAGCCACTCACTCGCTGGGCCGAGTCCGAACAGCACCGTCAAAACCATGGAGACCAGAATGGCCACTTTGAGCAGTGGTGCTTTCGGCAGTGGAGAATCCGTGATTGGTTCTTCGAAGAACATCAGTAGGCCGATTCTGAGGTAATAGAACAGGGATAGGGCGCTGTTCAGGACGATCGCGAGTGCCAACAGGAAGTATGGATCAACTGATTGCAGCCAGCTCATGGCGTTGGTGGCTGTGACAGCACCAGTGTCAGTTGTGGTGGTGACCAACCCATTGATCATTAGGAACTTGGAAAGGAAGCCAGAAAGGGGAGGGATTCCAGCCAGTGACAGCATGAATACGAACATCGAACTTGCAACGATGGGGTCTCTACGAGCTAATCCATTCATGTCTGATATCGATTTTCCTGTGCCCTCTATCTCCAGTAGTGTGAGTACGAGGAATGCCCCCATCTTGAACAGAACCAAGACCGATAAATGGAAGACTATGGCCATTTGAAGCAGATCTTGGGTATTGGAATCAGCAAGTCCGGAGCCTAGCGCAGCCAATGCTGCCAACATGTAGCCTGCATGCGCCACACTGGAGTAGGCTAGCATCCGCTTGGGATTTTCAGAGGACAAAGCGGCGAGATTCCCCCAAGTCATCGTTATGATGGCGAGGACGCCCAGTGCGGGTGCCCATGCTGTCACCGCTTCATTGGGGGCTGCGAACCCAACAAGGACCCGCATCATGGCGACGAACCCCATGGCCTTCGAGGCCGTGGCGAGCATGCCTGCGATTGGTGCGTTGGTACCAGAATAGGCATCAGGTGCTGCGAGGTGGAAGGGTGCGGCGCTGACTTTGAAGCCGAATGCCACCAGCATGAGGCCGACGCCAATTCCCGCGAGGGGGTCGAGTGTGTCCATCGCCGCCCAACTTGCTGAAAGGCTGGCGAAGTCCAAACTGCCAGCCCAGAGGTACAACAGCGACATGCCGTAAATTCCAGTCGCAGAGGCGATTGATCCGACGATGAAGTACTTGGCACCCGCCTCACCACCGATTCTGCTCTCCTTGTGGAAGCCAACAAGAACGTATGATGCCATGGATGCCAACTCCAGACATACAATCAGGAAAAATAGATTGGTTGAGAGAGCCATTAGGCTCATTCCCAGCGCTACCATCATTAGGAGGATGTGTAAATCGACTTGCCTTCTGTTGTCCATCAGGCTGAGTGTGGTTCTCTCATCGGCATCCTTAGCGTCATCAACAGTGATCTTTGTAGAGGGAATCCTGTAAATCGACGCCGCTGCTGTTATTGCCAGTGCGGCTGTGAAAACCATAGACATGAATCTGCCGAAACCTGTGATTTCCATGACTCCGGATATTGCCTTACCGTCCGAAGACTCAATGGCGTAGAGTGACAGGATGCAAGCTACAGCAAGGGATACTGTCGAGATTATTCCTGGAGCTCTGGGGTCGGAGGTAATCTCGAATCGAGTTCCGCCCCACAGAATTGGAAACTTGAAGCTCGTGAGTGGGATCCTTGCCTTTGCGTCTCCGAGATTTGGCACAAGGATAGCAAATAGTATTCCAACCATTATCGCCATCTCTGGAGCCATGGCTGCGGCTTCGGACGAGGATAGTATCATGGAGAGGCCTCCAGCATGTTCATTGCATGTACTAAGTAGGTCTGGATGAATTCAGTGCTCCAAGCGGACATCATGTCCCAGAATATGAACGGGAGTATACCGAATAGGATCGTCAGAGCGCCGAGGACAAACATACCGGCATTTTCATGCCACGTGACGTCCCTTGGTTCTTCGTCATGCATGGTGTCTGGGAGTTTTCCTGTGTGCGGATCATCGGACTCGAAAATCATCTTCTGCATCGAAGTAAGGTAATACAGGGCAGTGAAGATCAGGGTTAGTGCCGGTAGGAGGACCCACCAACCAAACGTCATCCAGAAGGCGATCATAATCGCCACCTCAGCGACGAAACCCGCCAACAAGGGGAGTCCGAGGCTACCCATCCAACCAAGCATCATGTGTCCGGCTAGGAAGGGGGAATGGTGGGCAATCCCTCTCATTGACCCGATCTCGAGCGTGTGGTAGTGGTGTTTGAACGAGCCAGCGACAGCGAACAGCAGAGGGCTGATGATGCCATGAGCGAACATCATGAACAGCGCGCCAGCAAACCCGAGGGGCTGCATTGTGGCAATCCCGAGGAAGATCAGGCCCATGTGGGAGACGGATGAATACGCGACCATCCTCTTTAGATTCGTTTGCCCGAGACACACGACCGCCCCGTAAACCAGACTCGCCATACCTAGGAAGACTAGGAGAGGAACGAATGTGAGTGTGGATTCTGGGAACATGGCAACTGCGATCCTCAGGAACCCATATGCACCCATCTTCAGCATGACACCGGCTAGAAGCATGGAGCCCGCCGTAGGGGCTTGGACGTGAGCATCGGGTAGCCAAGTGTGGACTGGTACGCTGGGCATCTTTGTCGCGAAGCCGATAAGCAATAGGAGCCAGACAAAGTGTCTGAGGCCCTCACTGGTTATCAGTCCGTCAACCCTTGATTGTTCGGTCATCAATACTAAGTTGAAGTGATGGCCGGTTAGCGTCCCTGCGTAGTTTGGATCTGCAACTGTGTTGAAGTACATCACGAGAATTCCAACGAGCATCAAGACGCTTGCTGTGAATGTGTAGATGAAGAACTTCATCGATGCGTATTTTCTATCCTCTCCACCCCAGATCATAATCAGGAAGAACATCGGGACCAACGTGAGTTCCCAGAAGATGTAGAAAACAAAGAGGTCAAGGGAGACGAAAACTCCGATGAGGGCTCCCTCCATGATTAACAGGAGTGAATGGAAACTATGACCATCTTCGGCATCCCATTGAACTAACATGGAAATTGGAATCAGGAGCGTAGTGAGCCAAATCATCGGGAAGGACAACGCATCAGTGCCGAGGTGCCAGGTGACACCGATCGACTCGATCAGCCAGACTGGGTCCTCAGTCTCAAGGACGTAGTCCCCCATGCCAATTGACAGCCAATCTATTTGTCCAATGGTCCCAATGAAAATTAAAGTTGTGAGAAGGAATATGGCAGATGAGAGGCCAATCGCTACGTTCCTGACGGAAGCTTTCATCCTCATTGAGACATCATTGGGGAGGACATTCGGGAGGACAAGAAGTATCAATCCGGAGAGGAGTGGTACGAGGGTGATTATGCTGAGGGGTCCGGTGAAACTCAAATGGTCACCCCCATAATGAGGATGAAAATCGAGAGGGCTCCTACTGCGGCCATGAGGATGTAGTCCCTTGTGCTGCCTGTCGTGTATGTCCTGATCCAATGGGACCCCTGTATGCTGGTTCTTTCAACGAGCTTCACAATCCCGTCAATTACGTTGGCGTCGAACCATGCAGAAAATTTTGCCATTGGAGCGATTGTTTTTGAAATTCCCCAGTCATATAAGTCATCGAAATGAAGGCGCTTTCGAAGTGAATCTGAAAGGCTGCTGTTCGCCATTCCAGAAACATCAATGGTCTTGAAGGCCGCAGATAGGCTGACGAGCCATGATACCGCCACATTGGCTTCTTGGCCTTCTTTGAGGCTGCCTCCGTGGACTTTCATGGCAATGATTGGGCCGACTAATGTGGAGAGGGCTATCGTCACATAACCAACGACCATTAGGGCCCGCTTCTCTGGGAGGAAGGCAATCTGAAGGGCTTTTGTGACGTCAAGGTCATCAAAGCCCATTGAGTAGTCTTTGCTGCTGAAGAATTCCCCGATATGGAAGAATGCCAGTAGTGCCCCCGTTGTCGCAGTGACGATGGAGAGAGTGATCAGTGGCGTCTTTATCCAAAGCGTCTCCTCATGTACGTGCGATGCTGCATTGTGTTTAGGTTCACCAGCAAACGTCATCATCCACATCCTGGACATGTAAAATCCAGTCATGCCGGCGGTCAGAACCGCGAGAATAGCGGGGCCAAGAAGAAGTGGCTCATACTCTAGAGCACCCAGCCATGTCTCAGCGATTATTGCTTCCTTGGACCAAAAGCCTCCAATTAGGGGTATACCAATAATCGACATGCTTCCTAGCATCATGGCGATTGAGGTCACTGGCATCTTGGAGGCTAGCCCTCCCATGTTTCTCATGTCCTGGGCGTCAAAGTGCTCATTGTGGTCATCGTGTGGGCCGTGTCCGTCGTGGTGATGGAGTTCATGGTGAGCATGGTGCATTTCATGGATCACTGAGCCGCTTGCCATGAATAGCATACCCTTGGCCATTGCGTGATTGAAAAGATGGAAGAGGGCCCCACCCAACACGAAAAGTCCCTCGTACCTGTGTCCAGTTGACATTAGGTACAACGCGGAGCCGAGGCCTAGGAAAATGTAGGCCAGTTGGCTCATGGTGGAATATGCCAGGACCTTCTTGATGTCATTCTGTACGAAGGCAATCGAAGCCGCCATGAATGCGGTGATTCCGCCAACCCATGCGATTATGATTCCTAGATCCTCCATTCCCATCACGCCATAGTAATCAACGTCGACGAAGGGCACCATTCTGGCCACGAGGTAAAGTCCAGCATTGACCATAGTTGCAGCATGAATCAATGCAGAGACAGGGGTCGGGCCCTCCATGGCATCTGGCAACCAGACATGGAGGGGGAATTGGGCTGATTTCCCGACGCAACCGATGAAAAGCATGAGCAGGGCTGGTTGGAGCTCCGACGCTTTGACGGGGGCCTCCCCCACCCCAGTGGAGGGATTGTCGAAAACAACTGCGAAGTCGAGTGATCCGTATATGTCATACAACATCAAGAGACCTACCATGAGGAAAACGTCCCCCACCCTTGTTGTCATGAATGCCTTCTTGGCAGCGGCTGCAGCGCTTTCCTTCCAGTAGTAGAATCCAATTAACAAATAGGAGCACAGCCCCATGATCTCCCAGAAAATAAACAACCAAAGGAAGCTGTCAGCCAGCACCATTCCAAACATCCCCATGCTGAATAGGATGAATTCGGCGAAGAAGCGATGGTTCCTGTTTGAGTTGATGTCATCAGTCGTCATGTAGCCAATCGCAAACCAGCATATCAGGAAGCACAGAAATGTTGCAACGAAAAGCAGCATTGCGCTGATTGGGTCGAGCCAAATACCAAATGAGATGTTTGTGAACCCTGCATCTATGTTCCACTGGGTTCCATCATAGCGTAGGACATCGAAGTCAAGCCATGTGAGGGGGTCGCCATGCGCTTTCTTCTCACCAGCGCCCAAGAAATCCAAAACCATCCACAGGCCGGCTATCAGGGATACTGATAGCGCTGATAGAGCAAGAATTCCTCCCTCCTTGAATCGACTGACCCATGTTTCGTTCCCATTCCATATCTGGCCTATTAGCAATACTACGGGAAACATAGCCAGGGGTGCAGCGATTGCGGCGAATCCAAGATCGATCGGCTCAACGCCCATGACCGCCAATAGGGGTACGAGGGCGATGGCTGGGGCCAGTGGAACAAGCAGGTTCCATTCCTGATTCTTTTGCTCGTTCATCGCTTTACCTCAGTTCTTTAGCATTACAGCCTCGTCCAGAGATATCGTCTCTTGGGTGCTGTAGAGTGATAAGAGGATCGCGAGGCCAATGGCGACTTCGGCGGCTGCTATTGCAATTGCAACCGCGGTGTACACCCAACCCTCGACTCCACCGGTGTTCAGGGCGCCTGCCACGAAATTCAGATTGGCAGCGTTCAACATCAATTCAATGCACATTAGGACGACTATCCCATTTTTCCTTGAGAATGTCCCAATGAGGCCGATGCCGAAGAGTATGGCTGCTAAACCAGATACCCACGATGGGTCGATCATTCTTCTTCATCCCCTGTGATCGAAATTTGATTTTGATTGGAGGTCCTGGTGGCAGCACGGGGCATCCCAATTACCGGGGTCTCTACATCCTGACCGAGATCCCAAGTCAGATTGGCCAGACGTTCGTCTCTGACAAGATAGGAAGCCCCGATCATCGCCATGCTAAGTAACAATCCCAGTACCAAGGTCATCATATTCCAATCATCGAGCATTGCAATTGCGAAGGATGACGAGGTTGGAGGGTCTGGTGTGTCATTCCATCCAGAAAACTCCATGGTCTCCGTCAGTAGAACAAGCACGAGAATGAAAACCCCTAATCTTGCCAGGATTCCCAATGCCCTCATTCAATGTCTCCCTCCTGAATTTGGCGGCGAGTGAGCATGACTCCGAACTGGACTACCAGCATAACTGAGCCAAGGTAAACGAGGATCTGTACGGCAGCGAGCATTTCGGCTTCTGCAAGAATAAACACCCCAGCAACCGCTAGGAAGGTCATCATGAGTGAGAGGAGGGAATGGGCTACTCTTCGGGCATAGACACAGCCTATCGCCCCGCCGATGGCGATTGCTGCGAACACAAGGAACGCGGCCTCCTCGGGGTTGACCATGCAATCATGCTCCCTGAGATGCCTCTGCGGCCTGTTTGGCCTTGGCTGCCTTCTTCTCTCTCTTGGTTTTCTCTTTCCTTGCCCTCTTTTCGAGCTCCATGTCAACTCTCTCTTTGTGGACAGACGGTAGGACGCGAGTTCTGTCAGCGTCAAACCAGAGATCCTGACGTGTGTAGCCGGACATCCCGTCATATTCGTTCGTCATGAAGAAGGACTCGAATGGGCATGCCTCGGCGCAAAGGCCACAAAACATGCATCGCCCAATGTCTATGCGGCCCGATACAATGTCCTGTTCTGCTGGTTTTAGATCGGTGACCAGTACGTCTCCGACCCCACTCCCATCATTCCACTTCACTGTTGCTGTTGAGCCGGATAGGTCGATGATCTCGCCAAAATCATATTCCTGTGGAGGTGCTGAGTGAGCGTGAACTAGATCAAACGTCTCTGCTTCTGTTGGGTCCTCCTTTGGTAGGGCTGCAAGGCCTCCGACCTCGATCTCACCACCATAGCCATGCCATTCGTCACCCTCAGTGGTGGTGTCCAGCACGTTGACCCTAGTCTCAGAGGTCATGTGAAGGCAGTCGTTTGGACAGGCTCGGACGCATGCCTTGCATGCTGTGCAGGTCTCCCAGATAATTCCAATTCTCCCATTGTATTCCCCCGGCACGAAAAGCCATGGCTCTAGGTCTTCAAGCCTCTCGTACGGATACATGACAGTCACAGGCCTCTCAACGAATGGCATGACCTCGCTGGCCTCCCTGTCCGCCGCGTATGCTCCTGAATCTGTCCATTTCGTGGAAACGTGATCCGACCCTATCCTTTGTTCAGTGAATCCGTCAGTCATGCTCACTCTCTTGTTGTGGTAGTCGTTGTGAAGCATGGGCAAACGTCCAATCAATGGAATAGTCCTGAGAGCGGTTTTCATCGTTATCCACATTGGCCTGATAACGAGGTTTCTGAAATTAGGTTGGGCGTGGGGGTGACCGCTCCTGAAGTCATAATGTTCCATTTCTAGTCCCTCCTTCCAGGGTATGCTTTCTCGAGGGTCTGTGTATGGTAAATCCTGTTGGAATTCTTCAGGGCCTCCTTGTCCTCGTCTATCGCCAGAAGTACGAATACTAGTATGCTCCCGGTAGTCATCAAGGGGGCTAGCCATATCGGCCATGACCCGTCCCATAGGGCCACTCTCATGACCATGGCCAGTCCGAGGTTGAGTATAGAGAGGGGAAGGAGGTATCTCCAACCGAACTCGAGGATCTGGTCAGTGCGAATCCTGTGGAGAGAGGCCCTGACCCAGACAAAGAGTGCAAACATGAGGTAAGCTTTGATCAAAAGTATGGCAATGCCTGGTGTGACCGCTGCGAGTGCTGAAAAGACGCCTCCGACTAATGGGAGTGCCACGAGTGTGTCCTGGAAAGGTAGTTCCCATCCTCCGAGGAAAAACAGGGCGAATAGGATGCATGCGGCATAAGCACGCATCATTTCTACTGCGAACATTAGACCCCATCGAATCCCACCATATTCTGTCCACCATCCCTCTACGAGTTCGGCTTCGGCTTCTGGCATGTCGAAAGGTATTCTCTCAACTTCAGCAATCATTGTCACAATGAACAAGACGGCTCCAAGTGGCATTAAGAACAGATTCCATGTGTCCGAGGATTGAATCTGAAAGTCGACAATTTCGATGATGTTGAAAGAGCCGCTCAGAACGGCTATGCCCAGCACGGTTACCAGCAACGGAATTTCGTATGCTGTGAGTTGGGCGGCGGACCTCATGCCTCCGATTAACGTGTATTTGTTGTTGGAGGCCCAACCTGCGAAGAAAACGCCAAGTGGGGCTACTCCGAAAATTGCCATCATGAATATCAATGATAGATCGGGATTCGCAGCCCATATGTGTGGTCCGAATGGTACGAAGGCGTAGACCATAACGGTGGTCGAGATTATGATGACAGGCGCTACCTCAAACACGAGACGGTCGGCCTTTTCCGGGACGATGTGTGCCTTTGTGTTGAATTTCACGAAGTCAGCGACAGCGGCCACGAACCCTGGCAGCATGAACCAGATCCCGTGGTAGCCCCTGTCACCTACCCTGGTGACGGATTTTGTATGATGGTCGTTTCCAAAATTCTTGTTGAGTGCCTTGTTTATTGCTCCAATTGGCGCCCCCAATCCGAGTGGGAGGCCCGACCACCATTCACCTGCGGTCACTCCTCCCTCTCCGACCCATAGGCTTCGTGCACTCATCGTGTTGCCAAACCTATCCATTAATCTACCAATGAATTTTCTTTCAATGTACGGAACCACAATTAGGGTTATCATCATGGTGGCGAACACTACCGTACACATCACCGAGGTGAAGATGAATATGTGCAGAGCGCTCTGTATAGAGGAGAACCCATCTTGGATGTTGATCGTTCCAAGGGGTCCAAGACCTATGTCGGATGATGGTAGGATTTGATGGGTCTTATCCAAACTCCATCCAATGATGGAATCCATCCAGCCTCTGATGTCTAGCCAATCGCTGCTTGCCATGTTGTCACCTCACCTGTCTGTTTCCCCAATGCAAGGATCGAATGAGCCCATAATTGCTGGTATGTCGGCAACCTTGTAGCCGATCATGCATTTTGACGCGTAGGGGATAGTTATGAACATTGGAGACCGGATGGACACACGGTATGGATTCTTGCCGCGTCCGTCTCCCCCTCCAACAATGTGGAACATTGATTCCCCCCGGCTATCCTCAAAATGGTGGGAGCCGAATGTTCCCTCGGGTGCCCTCGATGGCGCTTTGGCGATGATGGCTGGATCCCCTGGCTCGTAGTGAGTCTCGGCACCGCCGGGCATTCTTTCAAGTGCTTCAAGCACCATGTTGGCAGACTCGACCATCTCGGTGACCCTCACTCTGTATCGATCGTAGCAATCCGCGCCTTTGACGGAAGACCTCTCAACGGCTGGAGCCCAATCAAGTTCGGAATATACCGAATATGGGTGAGCCCATCTTACGTCGTAATCGACCCCGGCTGCCCTGACATTGGGGCCAGTGACTCCGTGGTTCACCATTTCTTCTGCTTTTGTATATCCAACTCCTTGTGTTCTAACGAGGAATACTGTGCTCTCGTCAAAGAGTGACTCATATTCTTGTATTCTCTGCTTGAATAAGTCCAACTTTGCTCTGGCTCGCTGTGCAAATCCATATGGCAAGTCCCTCTTCACACCACCAATTCTGGGGAAGTTGTAATGCATTCTCGAGCCTCCGAGTTCTTGCAGGAGGTCCATCATCATCTCGCGTTCCCTCAGACACCATACCATGATCGATAGATTCCCAATGTCCGGGCCATATGCCCCCAACCACATCAGATGACTCGCTATTCTCTGAAGCTCAACCGCTATCAGTCTGATGTACTCTGCCCTTTCTGGCACCTCAACCTCAAGGAGGTCCTCTGCGGCATAGATATAGGCATGCGACCAAGTGTTTGCGCTAGCATAGCACAGTCTGTCGCAATAGGTCGTTATTTGTGTGAAATCACGAGATTCACAGATTTTTTCGACGCCTCTGTGGATGTATCCCAGGTCGGGCTCAGTATCGACAACCGTCTCACCATCGACCTTGACCTTCAGAGTCCATAGACCATGGGTCATTGGGTGTTGAGGTCCCATAGAAATCCACATCTCTGCCATTTTTACACCCTCACTTCACTCGTCCAGAATCTGGAGCTTTCCTCAGGAATCCCTGGGCATCATCGTACATTTCCTCGAATCCATGATATCGAAGTTTGTGCTGTTTCTGTAGAGGATGATAACCTGGGGGGGTTTCATGTGGATTCAGTACTCGTCTCATGCCTTCGTGACCCGCAAAGTCAATCCCTACCAGATCCCATGTTTCTTTCTCATTCCAGTCTGCTCCAATCCAGATATCTTGGACCGATGCAATTGATGGTGTTCTCGTCTCGGGGATGGCAACGTTGACTTGGATCTCTATGGGGACGGTGTTTCCACTGAGTTTTTTGGTATCGGTGATGTTAGGAATGATCGAGGATCCATTTTCGGTAGTCTCAGGATCCAAAACCCCAGTTCTCAGGAAATGATAGATCAGTTCCCAGTTTCTTTCTTTTGAGTCGGGCCAGTGAATCCCTGTGATCATTGAGCAATGGTCAACGAGATGGTCGTATTTCATTGTCTCAGCGAGGTCCCTCCATGCTGACGGTTGGCATGTGATGTGGGCGATGTTTCGGTCTTGGGTGCCGTTTGTCCTAGTCAGAACTTCGCCCTCTACCCCTTCTATGGACGACACGTCTTCCAGAAGTTTCGAAACGGCTTCCTTCTGTGCCTCGGCGCTGACTCTCTTTCCCATGTGCAACCACCTAAGTCAGTCATCGCCTAGTATCAGGGGTACTTCGACCTCTGATCTGTCCTCGCTTGGAACAGCACCGATCCTAATTATTTTCTGCCTGAGTTTGGCAAACCCATCTATCAAAGCTTCTGGCCTGGGGGGACAGCCGGGAATGTAAACATCAACCGGTATCACGGTGTCTACGCCTTCCAAGATGTTGTATGACTGGAAATACGGCCCTCCTGAGATGGCGCATTCCCCCATTGCGATGCACCATTTGGGTTCAGGCATTTGCTCCCACAATCGAACGAGGGGGTCGGCGAATTTCTTGCTCACGGGCCCGTTAACCAACAAGACGTCGCATTGGCGAGGACTTGATCTGAAAAACACTCCAAATCGCTCCGCATCGAATCGGCTGGCACCGGCTGCGGCCATCTCCAGAGCGCAGCACTTTATTCCCAGGTGGAGTGGGAATAACGATTTCCTCTGGCCCCAGTTGAAGAGTCTCCCGGCCAACACGCCGATTACGTCTTTTATTCTCGAGGCCTTCAGAGCTTCATCGGTGACGTGACCTACGGTATCGACTAGAATTCTGCTGTTGAACACTGAGAAGTTCTGATTGTCATCCGCCATGGGTCCACCTCAAATGTAGATTCTTCCTCTTTTCCTGAAAACATGCCAAACACCCAGGCTCATGAGGAGCATGAAAATTGACATTGTCACCAACGCCGAAATAACCTCAGACTGATCTAAGGTTGAATCTATGGCCACTATGCCGCCGAATGCAAGGAACATGAATGCGATGTCAAAGACTAGGAAAATAATGGCATACCAATAATATTGGAAGTGGAAGTTGATGTGTGCTTCTCCTAGCGGTTCTGCGCCGCACTCGTAGGTTGTGGCGGCCCTGGGGTACAGGGTATGGTCCCTGTCATATCCAGGCAGAAGTATTGATCGAACTTTGGTCCTGTCATTGGGGTCCTCGATCGGCCTAAGGAAGTAGGAGGCGATAAATGCTCCAACTGGAAAACCGATGCCTACGAGGGTCATTATAGCGAATGCAAGATACGCCTCCGTGACTGTATCCATGAGCACCACCACCAACCCCCGAGGGGGCTACGAGACTACGCACCAGAAAATGCTCCATAAACCCATCTAAAAGATCTGCTCGGTCAGAGCTTGTGCTCATCGCTCAGCGCCTCTAATATTCGCTGGTTTTCTCGTCTCGATCTGAAAGTTAGAACCGTGATCGTCAGAACCCCAATTCCGATGAGGGATATGATCAGGATCTGCTCTGCTGTATCCGACAGGGACAGGAAGCCGGCAGGAAGGTTCGTCACCGTCACTAAATCGAGTGGCTGCCCTGCAGCCGGTAGGCCCTTTGGTTGCACGACAATGGTGAACCGATATTCATCGTCAGAAATGAGATCTGCTGGTGGGAGGGTGTTCACCCTTATTTCCATGGTTTGACCTGGTTCCAAGTCAAAATTGTCCGGCAAAATGTCAACAGACCACCCTCTCAGGGACTCGGTAGGAATAACCACGACGTCCTCAACAACGTTGCCGTTATTTGTCACAAAGAAGGTGTATTCGCCCTTGTCAGGATATGTTGTAGTTTGCTTAGTCGCCTCTTCCATTGTTATCCGTAGATCGTGAATTGTTCGGATCTCCACCGCTATGTCGATGGCAGAGGCTTCGTTTGGATTCAATGTCGAGAAAGTGCTGATTTGCATTAGTCCATTCAAACCGTTGGCTGATCCTTGAACCACCTCAAGCCTCACATCAACTTGTATTCTCTCCCCTGCGCCCACTGGTACTGGTGCTGTTATGGTGTTGCCTTGGATACTGACTGTTCTGATGACGAGTGCCTCAAGACCGGTGATCTCAATCTCAAGATTGTCACCGGCAGGGTAGTCCCCTGTGTTGTCAACATAGAAGGAAACTGTTGTTTCACCTCCTGGTGGAAGTGTCAGATCTATTTGGTCAGGCATCATGCCGGGTTCCAATGGCGATATTTCAAACGAATAATTGTAATTCGAGACCGTCACTGTCACGGTTTCCTTAGCGTCAGCATCGGCTCCGAACACCGCCGCCCTAGCCAATATCTTGGCTGAGTCGGCATTCTCCTCACCCTCCACGTTGACATCCAGATACAGGTTTCTTGATTGGCCTGGCTCCAGACTGACCTGGTTGATTCCATTTCCGTTCGAATCCGAGTAGGATGCACCCCATTCAGGCGCATTACAACCAGTTTGATCGCCGGGATCACAAACTTGGAGCTTGATTGTGTCCTCTACGTTCCCGTGGTTTGTCACTACGAAGGGGAACCTGACTATTTGGTCCGTGCGGCCGTTTTGCGAGGTGGATGTGAATTCCAACTCTACCTCATGCCTTTGGTTGACGTTTACAGTCAAAGTTACGGAATCAAGAGAATCGGGGCCCCCACCCCCAGAAATCTTGAATTTAATTGATGTCGAGCCAGCGAGAGCATCATCCGGAACCGTGATGACTGCAGTGGAAGTTGCCTCGTTGTTCGAGGTCTGAGCGGCATTTAGGCTGTGTGATGGAGGTGAGAAGGAAACGCTCCATCCGGGTGGGAGAGGGTCAGTGTTCAATGTGAATGTGTCTGCGCCATTCCCAGTATTTTCTAGTGATATTGTCACCTGGGGCTGGCTACCAGGCTCAACGTTAGAGATTGTCCCAGTGTTAAGGGAAATATCTCCGGCGTGTATTTGCCCCACTTTCACAGTGACGATGGCCTCGCATCCTACCGAGGAGCCCGCCTTCGCCATGATCCTGATATCTACGCTGGAACCGGATTCCACTGACGAATCGGGGGTGATGTCGAACCCAAAGGTGAACGAATCGCCATTGTTCCCGGGTTCTGCGAGGAGTTTGCTTGTCGGGCTGTCAAACGAGACCCAGCCGGATATATCTTCGCCTCCAGAACTCTGTGCTTGCACTGATGCTGTCCATGCGGTGTTTCCGGTATTTGTGACCTCTAGGTTGTTCTCTGTGCTGGTCTGTCCGGGCTGTAGATTTACAAATGTCCAATCGAGCGTCTCTTCACAGGATCTTATTTCTGGGACGATGCCAGTCAACGTGAGATTGTCCTCTGCCTGGTCTGGACTTGGATCGTTGTTCACCGTCGCCCTAAGGATAAAGCAATGATCGCCTGCATCTGTTTCACCCTCATCATCGAGAGTGATCACAAAATCAACATCCTCGTTATCACCCGAATTTAGGCTTACAGTAGCAGGGTTGACCGTTGCGGAAACTGAGTCGTCATCTGAGTCACAGCCACTGTCATTCTCAACTGCCAACTGTATCGTTGCCTGTTGATCTCCATTATTTTCCACATTGACGATCCAGTCGATTGTGTCGCCTTCTAGGTCATACTCCTTGGTCAGGTCATCTGTGGTGAGGACGACTGAGTACAAGCCCCCATCCTCGGCAGTGGTGGTCACTGTCAGAGAGTCTGATTGTGGTGTTGGTGGAGTGCCACCCGTCGCTGTAATGGTCAGAGTCGTCTCGCATTCACCAGCGGCTGTGTCGTCCACTTGGACTGTCAAATCTACCAGCTCCTCGCCATTGGAATTTACACTGCCGGAGGGAGAGTCGACTGTTGAGGTGAAGCCCCCACAGCCCGTTCCTTGTTGTGTCTGCAGCGTATATGTCATGTCATCGTCCCCATTGTTGCGGATCGTTATCTCATAAACGGCGGGATCGCTAGTTGTGGCCTGTAGCTCCGATATGGGTGTGGACAGTTGCGGATCAACGTCCGCTGCGACCGTTGGAGCGAGGGCTGCGACTAGCAAGATAGTCGTGACTAGTGTGACTGAGCGGGGTCTCACAAACCACCTATCCCGCTCTTAACCTCTCTAAGGGCTTCGGCGGCTGGGACGCTACATGTAGCGAATTAGGCATTTACTAGGAGGTCCCGGGAAGCCCCGCAGTTGATGCATACCTCCATCTCGGATACGTTGCAACTACCGGATTGTCCCACCCGGTGATATCTTGCACCGCACTCCCCACACGCCAATGCATTCCCGACGACGATGGGTGAGTCACAGAGGAAACAGGGTATCTCCTCTTCGACTCCGGTTCGATCCATGACATCTCCCCTCCTCTTCCTGAACTGCACTACAACTAGGCTGCCAGCTAGGCCCACCACGATCAACACAGCGAGCATGAACCAGGCCGAAATCATGCCCTGAGAGTCAATGGCGCGTACCTGTAGAGGCAATTGGAAAGTTGACCCATCGATTAGCGTACCTCCTTGGAGTTCAATGAATACCGGGCCTCGTGATTCTCCGACGGTTAGGTAGATCTCAACGGTCCTAGACTCACCCGGGGACAGGGAGAGGATCTCACTTCCAGATACTTGGTGATCCCATCCGTTGGGAGGAGTTTCTACGATAATTTTAGTGTTGATCTGAGTATTCCCTTGGTTCTCCGCTTGAAGGGTTATGAGTGTGCTTTCCCCTGATTTCAAGATGGGGGCGTTACCCTGCATTGTCCATGAGATCTTGGACGTCTGTTGTACTAATATTGAGACAGTATCGATAGCTAGGAGGCCTTCGGATTCAAGCCTCAGTGTCAAGGGAACCTCTGCATTTCCGGCTTGAGACTCAGGGATGATTACGGAACACCACGCTACCGAGGACGCAGCTGGCTGAACAGGGCTCACCGGGGTGCAGGATATATTCCATCCATCCCCCTGTGAAACCAAGCTGGCCACAGGAGACCAAGATCCTTGACCTTGATTGGATACTGTCCAAGATAGGTCGAACGGGGTTGCAACAGGCAAAGGCCCAAGCCCCAACGGGCTTGGTGATGTCGAGCCATCAGCGAGCACTATCGACCTGAATGAGACAATTGGCACGGCGCCAGAGGTCACCTCTATTGTTCTGTTCCACGAAAATGCGGAGCCATCCTGAGTCAGAAATCTGACCTTTGCGAGACCGCTTGCTGCCAAGCCATTGCCCTGTATGGTCAAATACCATATCGATGTTGACCCTTGTTCTATCGTGATTGGCTGGGTGTTGGATAGGCTATTCCAACCACCAGGTAGTGAGAGGATTTGAGGAGTGAGGGTTATGTCCCTGTTTCCTTGATTTACAATCTGTATCGGGATCTCGTGTATGTCGTCTGGCCTGACTTGCGAATCGATCCCTCCAGAGCTTGGCGTTAAACTGACATCGTCTTTTGCGGCGACTATTAGTGGGATTTGGTGGACCCATGTGTCACTTGTGGTCCTTGCTGATATAGTGAGCTCAGCGTTGATCAAGGTGCCTGCAGAAACCACTACGGATGGAGGGGTTAGTGTGATGTCTATTTGTCTTGTATTGCCTTGTCCTAATATGCCGGTTGAGCCGTGAGTTGAGTCTACAAAAGTGCCTAGATTATCCAACGTAGCCCTCCAACCCGCGGGAGACTCAAGGGCTAGGTCATAGGTCTGTGGACCATTGCCTTCGTTTGATAATTGCAAATATGCCTCGGTGGGTTCGAATGCGTCAATCGCCAGAATCCCTCCCGGGACTCTAAATTCAATGTCCGGGAAAGATGACACTGTTAGCTTCAGGATTAGCTCGCTGGTGACGTCATTCTCCGTATCCAAACCGGTGACAATAACCCTGTAGATTCCTGGTTCTGGAGGGTTTGGGTGAGTAAGGGCGAAGGTCAGTTGTTCTGTCTCTGAGGCATTCAGTTGAACTTGGGTTATGGAGAAGGAACTGTACCATGGCATAACAGCGCCATCGGAAAGCCGGATCACGCTGGAGGCTGAAATTGATGCGTTGGTTGGAAATAATGCTGTATTTGTCAACTGGATGTCGAAACTGGTGGTGCCTCTTGGATCAGTCATCACAGGATTTGGGTTCATTGTGTCAACTCTGATGCCCGGCTCGCTAACCAAGACAAAAGAGGACAAGCGGTTATTGTCCTCAGCCGTCTCCTCTACTTGGTCTGTCGGATCGACCTCAATCGTGACTTCTATGTTCCCAGATGCTGTTGGGGTCCAGTCCCACTCTACTGGAACGGATTCGCCCGGGGCCATCGATATTGTTCTGACTCCTAGTGGTTGTCCAGCGGCTGAGGCTGTGATCGACAGGGATGGAACCGAACCAGCGCCTAGGTTCACAATGGAGGCACCGACGGTGACGGCCTCTCCAACCTGGGGTATGGGTGTGGAGAGGGAGAAGCTGTCAGGGTCGACAGTGGGGTCAGGAGTCAGATCATTGACGTTAACACCTCTGATTGCAATTGAGTACGGCTGGTACTGTCGAGCGCCGGAGTGGTAGACGTCGCTTACTCTGACTGTCCAGACGCCGGTTCCCGCGGACTCGATTAGAGCGACTTCTACGTTATTCGTCGAGTCAGGTTGGCCACCTGTCACTGAGCGTCCCTGGGAAAATACATTTCCGATGTATGTTGTAGATCCGTCCGGCGAAATCACCTCTAGGTTGAGGTCGTTCCGCAATTGATCTGTGGAAGAGGACGAACCTGGGTAGTCGGACCATGCCAGAACGACCTTCAGTGGTTCGCCGGATCTGGTCACATCGAAGCTGTAATCGTCATACTCCCCGCTCCTTAGCCTATGACGATCATCGACGAATATTCCGACATCTGAGTCAGGTACCAGACTATTCGTTAGGTCTATTCTTCCCCATCCCTCTGCGTTGTTGGGGATATTCGGAGTTCCGATGTCCTCGGCTCCTAATATCAGCATTGCCTTGATCAGGGAGGCCTGTGGGGCAGGTCTTTCGGCGACCTCCATCAGGTATTCTCGGATTAGGATTGATGCTCCAGCTGCTGCAGGGGTTGCCATAGAAGTTCCGCTGGATTCCTCATACCACTGGCCGAGGTCTGACGAACCACCGGATTCCTGTGCCTGACATGATCGGACGTACATCCCAGGTGCGATCACATCAGGTTTGATACGGCCATCGTCAGTTGGACCTTCACTGCTGTAAGGATACATGGCATCAGGGGCGCCGCTGTATCGGTTTTGATGTGCTCCGACGGCAATCACGTTCTTTGCGGTTGCAGGAGGGGATATTCCGTTACTGCCCTCATTCCCGGCTGAAAAAAGGACTGTCATACCTTCATATTGCCAATACTGGTCCCACGTACTTATTCTGTCGTCAGCGTCCTCGGCTGATGTGGTGTAACTTCCAAATCCAGAGCCGGAGCCCCAACTGTTGGTGTGAAATCTAGCCGCTTCGTTGTAGGCCTGAACAAGCATTGTGTCTATCCCGTAGCTGTACAGGTTTCCTGAATCATCATCTTCCATGGCCTGGAAGACTATTTCGGCCTCTGGCGCGACTCCTGCGTACTGACCCGAGCTCCTGTATCCCGAGCCAACAGCTGTACAAGCAACATGTGTACCGTGTCCTGACCCGTCTGCAGTGGAGCTGTCACCTGGGGTGACTGATGTTCTTGAGATGATCCTTGAGCCAAAGTCCCCGTGATCATGGTCGATTCCAGAGTCCCCGACGGCGATTATTTGGCCAGATCCATCCAAGGTCGATGAGAACCAGTTCGTGACGTCTTCGGATTCAGTGTGGTCTCTGACTTGATCATTGGATAGGCGTATGTCGTTAATTGGTGAAATCCAAGAAACAGCTGGGTTCATTGCAAGCTGTGGGATATTTTCCTCGCTTGCAAACCCCCATCTTCGACCATCGTCAACTAACCCGGTATCCTCGAATCCGAGTGAGTTCATGTCTGAAAGGTCGCCTAAATCTAACGGCGCTGAATGATCGGACCTCTCCCCAGACTCAGTATTCCATCCTAGAACCTCAATCATGGTCAGCTCTTCTACCTCAGCTATGGTTGGATGGACCAGAAGCGCAGCCGGGACCTTGTGGGAGCTAGCGACAACGTCCAATGAGGCTGCCTGGGTCAACGAATTTGGTTCACCTTGTACGAGGAATCCAGATGGGGGAACTGCGGTCCTTATCTGGACCCCTGGTACCTCATCGATCGCGACTCTTGCATCCCACATAGTGGAGCGATCGCTGATTATGAGCATAGTTAGGTCTGGCCGTTCTGTTGCGAGAGATTGTTGGATTTCTTGGTTCGGAATGAAAGTTTCCAGTGTGAAGGTTCCTATGGGCGTGTATGCTGCCAATGTGCGATCCCGCTCTTCGCCAATAGACCTCACTGGTTCGACGAGATCGTGAATTTTCAGAGGTCCGGAAAGGTCGACTAGCCTCGGTTCGGTTGGAGTTTCTAGAGTGTCCTCGTCGTTGATTTCAACTCCGCCGAATACAGACATAGACAGTAGGATCGTGATTAGCAGCGCTCCCCTGCTCTTCATTGGTGCCAAGGAATTTCTGACTCTCTATGAGCATATGGGTGCGTAGTTCATGATTCAGAAGATTGTGAAGGTTCCGAATTTTATGTGGTATTCGGAAGTCCACCCACCTACATCGATGGACCAGTCTTCCTCCTTCTCACCGTTGTGGTATTGGTAATGTAAGTCTATCTCGATAGTGTAATTCTCCCAAACCGAGGCGCCATCTATGACTAGTTCTAGGTCATCATGGGCGATAGAGGTGTGTGGCCCCAGTTGGTCCCAGTTGAAGTCAGTCCTTCCAACTTCGATGCCGACCTCATCCACCATCCTAATCGACATTTCAATTTCTTGAATGGATCTAGACCCTCTGTTGTCCAGTTCGACCAGCACTATGTGGCCGCCGCCAGATTGGCGATAAACGACATCGGCAGTCACCCCATCATAAGGTACGACCCACAACGAGCCGCCGAGCAGAAGGATCGTGATGATCAAAACTACCAGCGTGGAAAACATCACCCTCGCCGGATGTACCCTCTCTAGGACCTCTTCGATTGATTCGAGGATTTCTTCCGCTGCCTCCTCGTCTGCAGCAGTCGGTTCGATCTCCCGGAATCCTCTGGATGAAGTCATCAGAGTAAGCCTCCAATCAGAGTCATAGCGATTGTAGTCAGGCCAGAGGTCATTGGCTCGGGGATTACGATGTGCGTGGTAGATCCCTCGACCCCTGGGATGCTGTTGATAATCGACAGGTCGGATGCCAATCCATTGACACCAAAGGTCGTTCCTGTTGGAACTCCATTGGTAAACTGGGCGTCCAATAGAACCCCGCGCAAGTCTACCCTCTGACCCTCATTGAACTCCGCGAAGGCACGAGCTGAGGCAACGATTCTGCCTCCCTGAACATCTGAGATCTCGAAATATCCGAATTGGGAGATTAGAGTATGTACCTCTATTGTGGCACTCTTGATGTCCTCACTTAGAATTTCCATGTTCTCCAGAATGACCGGGGGCGTAGCGGGAACGTCGGTGATCCTCATGTAGAGTACACTCACTCCGTCACCTGAAGACTTCACTGCAAGCCCGAAGTCCTCTGTGGGCTTAATTGAGAGTCTGTCTGCCATGCCCTCGGCCAACATCAGGATGTCGCCCTTTTGGTTGATAGCCTCCCCTTCAGCTTCGATGAATAGGGACATTCCCGGGGAGCTGGAGGCGAAATCTAACTGTGGTATTCCCTGGAAGACGAGGCTCTTTGTGATGTCGAATGTTCTCCCTGGCTCCGTCGACAGAGCAATTGTTCCCGGTACGTCACTCAAAAATACGGTTGCAGGACGCCATGCTCCATCGAACCACTGCATCTGTTGAACCATCATGGATTCCACAGCTCTTCCCTTGAAGTCTCTGTATTCCTCTGGTACGTCCATGTTGATCTTGATTGCTGTTCCGAGGCTTGCATCCAAGTTAACCCTGCTCGGAACGCCATTGATCAGCAATTCTGATCTCGCACCCACATTTCTGTCCAGCAGTTCCGCATGGATACTAGATAAGGGGAATGAGGCTGAATATCGTGCTATTGCATCGATCTCGGATATGCTACCAGTCGTCTCCGTGACGTCGAATACCATTTCTAAGTCAATATCGGATTGGACGCCCAATGGTAACCCATGGAGCGTGACGAAAGCGTCCATGCCCTGAACAGAATCGGTCGCTAAAATGAGAGATTCCGCACCGGGGAGCCATCCGTTTGCCTCCAAGTTCACTGCCCATCTCGAGCCCTCTTCTATGCTCCTCCTCTCTAACTCTAAATCAATGACAGGCGGGAGGTTTGGAATCCACACCCTCGCCCAAAAACCTTCTGATAGGCCCTCTTCGGGTGCATGAATTGCTATTCCGTGCACCCATGGGGGTTCGACGTCTGGAGGTAGTCCTTGATTTGCCTCAATAATGAGGTCAAAGTTCGAGTCTGAGTTCAATTCTAACCCATAGTTGAATGGGGCGTCAGTAGTCTCCGTCCCACTGGTCAACTCTGAAGTCGCAGAGGCCAACAACCTGTTGATTGATTGCCCTAGGTCTGTGAACCCCCCAAGGAAGAAGGCCAATCCAGAAACACCTTGAGTCCTGTCGAGAACGGGTATGTCGATATCGCCTTGCCCAGTGCCGTTCCCGGGAATTTGGATGGAGAGGGAAGAGGGCAGAGGATCGAGCATCACGGTTGCAGTTAGCGCATTGTTCATACCGACCATGGGGACATGGTCGACCGCAATCCCGAATGGTGTGGCCTCGGAGGTAGTGATGCTCGCTGTGCTTCTGCCTGCAACACCCAATGCAGATGCGTTATCTGCAGGCTTCCATGAGACCTTACTCAAACCCGAGATCCTAGTTGACAGGCTTGAAGTTTGATTCTCTGCCTCATGGCTGTAGAAGAAGTGGTCCCCATCCATTACGTGTGGTGTGGGCGAATTTGTAATTTGGGCTTCTACAGAAGAAATGGCTCCATCTGTTTCCCATGATATGGTATTTCCAAAGCTGGCATCGAAGGAATCGGGTATTCCCAGGATTCTGACGGCTTGCTTTTGGCTGCCGTTAGAAGCGTGATACTGGAATGAGGTTATTTCATCACTTGCGACATAACTTGCTGTTTCGACTCCAACAGTTAGGTCGATTGTGTCTGGGAGATCTGAGATCGACAGGCTTTGAGTTGATGCATTCTCGAGGTCGGCCCCGAAGAAGTCGATGAAAAGAAATTCCATGGGGCCGGTGTTTTTCGATTTAACCTGGAATGTCCTATCTTCCGTTGACCTGTCGTATGTAGCATGAATGGCCTCAATTCCTGTGAACCTTATTGATGCTGCAACTGGGACCAAGGGTTCCACTGGCCCATCGGATCCTTGTACCAACTCAGACTCACGATCCTTTGACAGAATGAGGTGGTTGCTTCCAGGGATGTCGAAGTGATCATAGGAGCCTATCTTTAGGTCGATCAGCGGCAGAACCTCTGCCTGCCGGGTAGTCCTGAAATCATCAGTCATCTCTAGGTGCAAGTTCTGCCCCCCTCCGTCTGGGGAGAATTCTACCCCTCCGCTCAGCACATCTACCACTACAGTGGGAACGGAATTGATGATTAAGGCGGTCTCAAGGAACAGGTCTACGAGATTTACAAGAGCAGCATCTAGAATTCTGGACAAGAAATCTAGATTCTGGTTGTTCCCTAAAGAGGGATTGTTACCCTCCTCACTGCCTCCTATGTTGAAGTCTCCGTAGACGATCAACGCGGTTGGGATGGTTCCGGTGGCGATAGATATCGTCTGATGATCCGTCACTACACCACCGCGAGTGACCCACGAGTCGTACGAAATGGATTCAATTTCCTCTACTGACCTGAGGAGAACGAGCGATTTGGGGGGATTTGCCGGATTTATCGGTAGTGCGTCATTATCTTGATTCGGGGTCACGTCCCTCGAAAAATTCTTGACGGCGATGATCAGACCTAGCCTGTCAGGTTGGGACCCTGGCAACTCGGGGCTGGATCTGGAGCCCAGCATTGTAAACACCCGGTCTATCTCCTGTGGCGATAGTGTTCCTGCTGGCATCCCCCTTAACCATCCTAGGGAGTCCGTGGAGTTTCCAAAATCACCGTCCGCTTTGTCCTCAGGAACGTTCACTCTGTCCTCATGGAAATGGAGGTGGATGTCTGCCCCCCGATCTGCGAAATATTCCAGTGAAGTCAGGCTTCGCTCCCCCGCTCCGCCGGCACCCGTGGATAGGGACGAGTCAGTCCTAATTGTGACAGAGACCTCACGGGGGATAATTAGATTCGTATCCTCTGGATGAATGCCGAGATCGATGTAGGCTACTTCCCAGATATCTCGCTGATCTTGATCGGGAGGGGAATAGTGAATATACCCAAATCCAGCTCTTATCCCACAGGAAATCTCCATAGAGGGTAGTGTGGTTAGTTCTGCTGGATCATACCCCTGCGGACATTGATCTTCCACGGGGTTGTTTATCGAGATAACATACGGCGCTGATAGTGATGCTATGCTTATGCCTGACTCCGAAGCGTCTCCATTGGGGTTGAAGATGCCGAATGTCAATGCCGTCAGGAATTCCGATGAGGCGTCTGATATGTCGAGGAAAATCCTCTCTATGCCGACATTCAGAGTGAACTCTCGAGGTGGTTGGGTGAAGGATGAGTCGATTATCCAGACGTAGCTCTCGCCCTGTTCTAACCCTAATGTGTCAGAATACGCAAAAGCCTTCACCAAAGATACCTCCAGCCTTTCGAGATTGTCCCAAGCCGGATCGATCGGAGCTTCCTCTTCGATTACATCGACTTTGAATTGTATAGTGGGCTTGATCCACAGCCTGTCACCGTTTATGCCCCAGCCCCCATTGAAGTCAAATTCAAGGGATAGCCCGACCTCAATATCATCATTGCCGTCATCATCCACATCCATCTGGTGCAAAAATGGCTCCCCGTTGTTGAAGATCAGGGATTGAAGCGAGTCAGTGAAGGTCACTAGTTCTATATTCTGTCGCTTTTCTCCATTTTGATCCTCGTATTCGACCCAAACAGCGTAGTCTGTGATGTTCAAGATTGTAGACCATATGTTCCTAACCTCGCCAGGGGGTGCTTGCTCCGGGTCAGTTAGGATCTCATAGGGTCTAGGGTGTCGTACCTCCGGGGGAAGAGTCTCGATTTTCTCGATATCAGTAAGCATCGTTTCGGTTCCTGCAATTGGGGAGTCGTTCCCACTTTCGCGAATTGAATTCCTGACTCTATCCAGAGATTCGCCCGCTTGGTCTCTTGCTTGGGGGTCAGCCTTGATCGAATTGTCCTGTAATAACACCAAGTCGAGGTCTTCGAGTATCTGAAAGTCACGGGATTCAATCCTTTGATCTGCACCGGCGATTATGCCCGGAGATGCCATCGAGGAAAAAAGGACGACAATGACGAAGACCGGCCACGAGGGTTTGATGTCGTTTTTGGGGTAGATAGCTCTCACAGGGCTACCGGCCATGGTTCCACTTCGGGATCAAGATGATTTAGGATATTCGCCGATGTGATCGAATGTAGTCACGGTCGTCTGACAACCTGTAATGAGCCGCATGTTGGACATGATGCCCTGACGCCAGGTGCCCCATCAGGTATTTTTACCCTAAATTGGGCTTGGCATTCGCTGCATTTTACTCGCATTTGGAGGTCTTGGACTAACTCCTCGGCGTCGCCGGGAGAGGGTTGGTCATCTGTGGGCTGTTCTTCCTCGTTGATGTCATTTCTTTCACTGCCTGAGATTGATGACGGACCAGGTATTTCTTCGGATGTCGGAATCTGAGGTATCTGGGGTCTGGATCTTTCGGTTTTGTCGTTCTCTGAGTCAGTAGTTGCGTCCTCGCCCTCATCATTTTCTTCCTCAAACATCAATGACAGTAGGTCGTCATTGGGCTTATTTTTACGAGATTGGGCCATGTCACTTGGTTTGCGGCCCAATAGTGCGGCGATGTCTGGATCAGCGGAAATTTCCGTCGTGGGGCTCCTTCTGTAGCTGAAGCTGGATTGTCCATCGTCCCTGTTCCTTGCAAACATTTCCTTCTGTTCGGATTCGCTCGGTACCTGCATCTGCTCTTGCTCTTGGTTTCGCAGCTCCTCCTCTATCTCCTTCATTTTCTTTCTGGCGCGTATTGATATGATCAATATGAGTCCTGCTGCGATCAACAAAACCAACGATATTGCACCAATGATTGGAAGATATGGCATGATTTGATCAATCAAGGACGGTGTTGTCTGGGCTGATTCTATTGCTATGATATACTCGATGTTGGTCTCAAGGCCGTTATCATTGGTCACGGTGCAAATTAACGAGTAGATTCCCGCTTTTTCATACGTGACCGTCAATGTCTGCCCACTTCTGTCCATGTCGTTGTTGGTGATTCCATCGCCGTCTGAGTCAATATTCACATCGACATCCCATGAATATCCGAGGGATTCGGACTCAAGGTCTACTGCTAACGCTTCTAGCGTGATGGTCTCATCTGTGAATCTGGTGATCTCGACTATGGCGTTGTTCACTGAGGGGGGAGTTGCATCGTATATCGTGAGGTTGGACGTTGAGTTGGATGTCATACCACTGGCATCTGTGACCTCCATCCTGATTGTGTGGGTGCCTGCCTGAACTTGATCGATTAGGATTTCCAAATCGAAGACGGACTCGCCTTCCTTCTGAGGAGATGGGTCGGTCAGTACGAGTGATTCCCCCAAGTACCATTTAACCGAGACTACATTCCAATTGTCGGAATACATACCCCTCAGGGATATCGATTCGCCAAATGCCCGAGTTATGTTCTGTGAACCCTCGATTTTTGCTTGAGGGGGTGAAATGTCTACCACGCTGATCTCATGGAATTTTGTGGCAGGGCGGCCATCGACACCGATGACTCTGAGGTAAATCGTCAAATCACCGGGTTCTGACCACGAGGTCTCGACTTGAATGCCAGCTAAGTCACTGAACCCGTCGCCATCAACATCCCAGAGGTAGCCCTCTGTTGCTATCTGGCCAGATCGGTTAGGAGTCGTACTGGCATCCAGCAAAACATTCGATCCTACATCAATCACTGCAAGCGAGTCGGCATCAGTGATTCTGGGATCTAGGATTGGGGTGAGCGAGACCGTGACCGTAGTGGCAATCGGAGAAAGACCGACACCTCCGCCTCCGCCTTTGTTGTCAAGGACGACGTAGAGGTTCGAACCACCTAACTCCTCAGAAATACTGTACAAGACGGTTCTAGGTTCACTTATGAGAAGCATTGAGCCTTCTTCTATCCGAGCAGGGGCTGCTCCTGCTGAGTAAAGCTGGTACTGATTTTGGGTCATTAGGAAGACGTCTGACTCACCCACCATTGACGATGCTGAAACCTTGATTATGGTTCCTGAGTCTGCATCAAATGGGCCCAATAGGGTTGCAAAGCTTGTTGGTTCTAGATGGGTTATGCCGCTGAAGAGCGTGAATGGTTCGTCTTGTGCTAGGCTTGCCGCCAGGGAGACGCCTACAGAGGATCCACCTAGAGCTCCTTGATCCTGGTCTTGAGGATGGTCTAGATTATCCACAACCAGATACCATCGAGTTGCACCTCTGTCTGTAGGGGAGGACCACTTCCAGGTTCCTTCACCGGTGAAGTCCTCGAAGACCGAGCTTGATTCCCATACGTCTGCCCTTCTGTAGTTCTGCTCTTGTTGATAGACGACGACTCCGGTTGAAGAGAACAGCAGTAAGTCCACTGCGGCGTCTGTAGATACGTTGAATTCAACAGTAGTGCCTGGACTCAAGAGACCCAGACTCATCCTGAGACAACTTTGGTCAGTTAGGCTCCAGACTGAAGCGTCTTGTGAAATATCATCCTGTATGCACGTCACGGTAGCCTTGGATTCAGCAGCTTGAATCTGAACTGGCAACATAAGTAGCATCAGTACGACCAGAAGGGGATTGATGCGATTCACAAATAGGACCGTGCTGGATCGTCCTTTACATAATATCGGTCCTGTGACCAAATGGTTGTCTCATAGTTCCGGTCGGCGCGGGATAGGAGTTGGGGGGAACCACCTCAACAGGATCACATCTGAAACGGAGCGAACCCATGACCATGGTATGGAGACATGCATGCCTCCTTCGACGATCTCGTCAGGAGTTTCGACGACAAATAGATGGGTGCAAGAACTGGCCTTATCATTCAGAACAACATCGTGGACAACACCCAATATCCTAGCGTCCGGAAGAACAACGGGTAGACCATGCAGAGTGGTTAACCTGCGGTCGGGCATGATGCCTAGGTTGGAGTTGTCAGCATCAAGTTGACGCACAAAGATCTTACTTGCCGCGGTTCTTGTTGGCCTTCAGGCTAGGTCGTAGCTTTTCAGCTCCCTTGCCCTTATTGAGTAGACCTCGTCCCCTCTTTCCGGCCGAGGTCTTCCCCCTGTATGCTCTGCCAGAATGACTCGATCCAGTCGAGATCCAGCTTAGTTGTTTGTCGGCTTTAATGGCTGGGTGATGTGGGTCTATGAGGATGACCTCGTAGAATTTGTTTTTTCCATCTTCACCAACCCAATAGGAGTTCAACACCTCCAAGTTGGGATATCGTCTACTGACCCGCTCCTCTGCTATCCTCTGGATCGACTTCGCCATTGTGATTTTCTTGATACCGGCATTCGATGGCTTTCTCTTCATGTGGATTTTTCCTTTCCTGAGACCGCCTCGCCTGACTCTGGTTCGCACGAGGACAATCCCCTGTTTCGCCTTGTAGCCAACTCTCCGAGCGGCGTCGATACGTGTTGGACGTTCGATTCTTTGGAACACGCCCTCTTTCCTCCAAGAGGACATTCGGTTCCTCCTTGCTTCTTTGGACATGCCCAGTTTCGGTCTGTTCCAAGTCGCTTTCATGTACTTGGCTACACCCATGTGGCTACCTCCGGGGCCAACCGGCTCGCCTTTCCTATTTGAGGATGATTGACATAGAGGTACCGGCTCCGTTTCAGTTTGCCTGCCATGACAAGGATGGCAACATGTTGGTCCGCGCTCCCGGACTTGAACCGAAGTCCGGTGGTGAAGAGCCATTTCGCTTCTAGGGGAGTTGGCACGACAGTGCCTGGAGGAAATCCAGAAGGGCAGCTCCCAACGAATTCTTCAAACACCGCGGTTAGTTTGCTCATCTATGGCCAAAGAGAGTAGTCCGCGGGAATTGGGGGAGATGCTCGTTAAGGCCGAGAGCGGGATCACGAAACAGGTCGACATTACCAAGGTAGGCCGTGGTGCTTTCAACACAAAGGGTTCGTCTTGGCTGAACTCTGTGGTTAGGGATTTCATCACACGAGAGGCAATACCGTTCCCCCTTAGAGCAGTGGACCCTTATGCTGGGCAAGGAGATATGCTAAAACTTTGTGAATCTGAGTTCGGCATGGAGACATCCGGTTATGACATCCAAGATGGCTTAGGTTGGGAGGTTAACGACAGTCTTGAGTCAATCCCTAGAGATGATGAGGCGATTTGCATCACAAACCCGCCATATCTCGCAAACTACAGTGCAAAGCGCAAATCGATGTGGCCAATGGTTGGGCGCTATTACGAAGACTCGGGCAGGTCCGATCTTTACGAGATAGCCCTAGACAGGTGTCTCGAGTCGTTCGACCATGTAGTGGCAATCATTCCTGAGACCTTTCTCCATTCCACATACCCAAAGGAACGCTGTCAGCGAATTGTAATACTGGAGGCAAACCCATTCGAGGACACGACATTTCCTGTGTGCGTAACTTGCTGGGTTCCAGAGAAGGGTCAAGATCCAACCATCTATGTGGCTGAGAAGGAGATTATGCGGTTTTCCGAGATGGTTGGAATCAAGGGCGATGTGACTAGAAGCAACCGTATTGTCTTTAACGACCCAGATGGTAATGTCGGATTGAAAGCCGTGGATGGGACAAAGTCCGATGATAGGATTAGGTTCATTCCAGGTGATGATTTTGACTACCCAAGATCCAGTATCAAGGTGTCCTCCCGACTGATGACCTATCTAGGCATACCAGAGCTTGAATCTGAAGAAGTAATATCTGAATTCTGCAGAAGGGCTAACGAAATCTTCGAAGAATATCGTGAGAAGTCCGAGGACATCATCCTATCCGGCTTCAAGGGCAATAACAAGGAAGGCAAGAGGCGAAGGAGGCTAGACTACAGATTGGCAAGGAAAGTGATTTTGGAGGCTCTAGGCGAGTCTGTCCAAACTACTCTTCCACAGGAATAGTATGAACAACGATTGTATCAGGAAACTACTGCCAAACTCATAAGAGTTCTCTCAACCAAGCAATTACTTGATCTGAGTTGCCAGCAAACACCCTATCATGAATTGTAATTGATTGCCTTAGACTGGGGATTTGTTCTTCGAGCCATTTTCCGTCTAATTGTGCTACGAAGAAGTATTGATCGTTATTCTCCCTTGCGTATCGATTGAATTCTCTGATGAAATGTAGACTCTCGGCGTAGACGTTGTCTTGGTGCCCTCCGCCCACCTTGGTGTACTTCTGGAAAACAAAGACCTTTTTGTTTCCGATATATCCTATGGTATCCACATCTTTGATATCCAGCTTATTCTGATTCTTAGCCTTCAATAGTTCCTTCTTCTGCCAAATTCTACCTTCGTACACATAAAGGCCAGAAGGCGCTTTTTTGAATTGGCCTGAATTAACAAAATGGTTCAGCATTTCCCTCTGCACCTGCTCATCTACTCCTTGGCGTGTCGAATCCTTGCAGAAGTTGATCTGCAGCCATGGATCAGCATTTAGGTAAGAAATTATCATTTTCTTTACAGCAGAAAAATCCTCAGCACCGTAATAGTCCGCGTTTTTCTTTAGTCTGCTTTTTATTGTCTTGATTACATCCTTCTGTTCCTTGTTTGCATGTGATTCCGATTGTAATTGGACTATGCTTTCCCAAATATCAACTGCATCTTCTAGGTTTGATTGGTTTGTAGCCTGTCGACTTGTATCGATATTGTGCGCCCCGTTGGTACCCTCAATAACAATCTGAACTGACACAATAAACCCCAAGTCACCATTGTACTTAGTGAATATGGAGGACTCTGGGGGCGTATACCTAGCCTGCTGGGATGAAGCAGATGACATGTTGGTCCGCGCTCCCGGACTTGAACCG
>DAVU01000025.1:18056-18251 GCA_002505695.1 Euryarchaeota archaeon UBA487 | reverse complement strand
GTCTCCCAGTTAACCTCGGCCTCGCCGACCTTGAGGATGACTGGCTGGTCGCTGGGCCCGTCGAAGTTCAGATGCGCGATGGTTATGCCCCCGCATGCGTCCCCCTGTCCGACATCGCACGAGTCGTAGTCCGGGTTGGCGACGAAGATGTACCACTCTCCGTCG
Source organism: Euryarchaeota archaeon UBA487 (assembly GCA_002505695.1). GTDB lineage: Archaea > Thermoplasmatota > Poseidoniia > Poseidoniales > Thalassarchaeaceae > MGIIb-N1. The sequence goes on along the minus strand of DAVU01000025.1, from coordinate 18,086 downwards.
ATGACATGGGTGTATAGGTTGTGCGGGCCG
>DAVU01000025.1:13542-17733 GCA_002505695.1 Euryarchaeota archaeon UBA487 | reverse complement strand
GGTGTATAGGTTGTGCGGGCCGCTCGGGTGGTCGGCGTCATACCAAGCGCCGACCCATCGGGGGTTCTTCTTGTTAGTCACCTCGACGAGTGTGACTGTCACCTGGGTGGGATCTTCCCACGTCCCAACATTTGGGTCTGCAGCCCCCGGATCGACCAATTGGTTCTGGAGCACGACGTACTCGCGACCATCGTATTGGATGTACTTCACATCCAGAACCTGCGTGTTGGGGTCGTAGTATTGCCCCATCCAAGTCGTGTTCTCGGGGTTTGTGACGTCGACTATGTGCATCTCCGTCCACCCAGCGATGTAGGCGTATATATTGCCGTCAGGGGACTCAGCAACCTGAACCTCGGCGTTCCCGGGCTCAGTCAGCGGATTATAGCCCAGGGGCTTTATGTTCGGGGTCGAGAGCACGTGTTGGCTAGCATTCCTGTGGTCGTGACCGTCGTCCTGTAGCAAAGGGTCGATGACACTGCTAGAGAATTCTGCATTCGTGCTACCTTCGTCTTCGAGAAGTAGGATTCCGGCTGAGCCTAGCAGCAGGAGTATTGACATCGACAGGCCTGCGAGAATTCCAACACGCTGCCTGTTCATAGCATACCGTGGAGGCAGGCCGTGTTGAAGCCATCGCTTCTGTACGTCCAACTAGGGGTAGGTGGGCTAAGATAGCAACGAGAGGATGGAGTCGTCCAGACTCTCCCAGGAAAATCCCCCGTCATCCTCGGGATTCCTCCCAAAGTGACCCCCGGCGGCAGTCCTCCGATAGATCGGGCGCCTAAGTCCGAGCTTCTCGATTATAGACGACGGCCTGAAGTCGAATGAATCCCTCACTCGCTGTTCGATCTCAATGTCTGAAATGCCATGGGCCCCAGTTCCCTGTGTGTCGACATGGATGGCCGTTGGCTCTGCGACGCCAATGGCGTATGAGACCTGAATCTCGCATTTCTCAGCTAGGCCTGCTGCGACGACATGTTTCGCAGCCCATCTCGCTGCGTATGATGCAGACCTGTCGACCTTGCTGGGGTCCTTCCCGCTGAACGCCCCTCCTCCGTGGCGGCCCATCCCTCCGTAGGAGTCCACAATGACCTTTCGACCCGTTATCCCGGCATCGGCATGTGGTCCGCCAAGAAGGAACCTCCCAGTCCCATTGATGACGATTCTCGTATTATCAGTAAGCATGCGACTTGGCATGGACTCCTTGATGATCTTCTCTATGACCTCTGACCTAATGAAAGAGTGCTCTTCAGAGACGTCGCCCCCGAACATCTCGCTTGCAAGGTCGTCATGCTGGATTGCTAAGACGAGGCTGGTTATCTCTATGGGTTCCAATCCCATGTATCTGATTGAGACCTGGCTCTTCGCATCAGGCCTGGCCCATGGCAGCTTTCCTGTTTGCATCGCCTCAGTAGTTGCGTTGGTGAGCCTGTGGGAAAGCAGGATGGGGGCGGGCATCAATAGCCCCTCGGCGCCATCGATGAAGTTGGACTCAGTTGTGGCATAGCCGAACATTATTCCTTGGTCCCCTGCTCCTTGCTCGGGGTCGATCCCAGAACCAGAGTCGACACCTTGGGCTATGTCTACCGATTGCTTTCCGATCAAGCACGTGACATCACACGTTTCCTCGTTTGAGGCATCCATCCCGACCGATAGGTCGTCGTACCCGATGTCCACAGCCACCCTCCTGGCGATCTCCTCGAATTCGATTTGAGGGTCTCCTGCCAGCGTTACCTCTCCCGCTAGGACGATGCTGCTGGAGCGAGAAGACCCCTTCACCAAAGCCTCGACAGCCACCCTCGCACCCGGGTCATGCATGATACACTCGTCGAGGATAGCGTCAGATATCGCATCGCACAGTTTGTCGGGATGCCCAGAAGACACAGATTCCGAGGTGAACGTGCGCGCCATGTCCTGCCCGTGGCAATTATGAACTTCAATCGCGCGGTTGCCAGCCACACTAGACTCAGTACATATCCTAATTTACACCCTTCACCAGGGGCAGTTATGAGCCAGTCCCTGCTCGATCCTCCGCCATTTATCATTGCAGACCCCAGCCTCGCTGATTTTGGGAGGAAGGAGATCTCGGTCGCAGAGCATGAGATGCCCGGACTGATGCAGATAAGATCGAAATATGCTGAATTAAAACCCCTGGCTGGCGTTAGAGTCAGTGGATCCCTCCACATGACGATCCAAACGGCTGTTCTGATTGAAACTCTTGTTGACCTTGGGGCCGACGTCAGATGGGCGAGCTGCAATATCTTCTCGACTCAGGATCACGCGGCTGCGGCCATCGCCGAAGCCGGCGTCCCCGTGTTCGCGTGGAAGGGAATGAGCCTCGAGGAGTACTGGGAGTGCACTTACCTCGCACTTTCCCATCAAGGCCACGACGGCCCCCAGCTGATCGTGGATGATGGCGGCGACGCGACCCTCCTCATCCACAAGGGTTTCGAGTTGGAGGGAGGCAGCGACTGGGTGCATGAGCCTCCTACGTCTGCGGAGGAGGCCGCCATCAAGGCCCTCCTCAAGGACATCCACAATGCAGACCCAAAGAGATGGACAAAGATGGTCGAATCCATCGTCGGCGTATCTGAGGAGACGACGACTGGCGTCCTCCGGCTGAATCAGAGGGTGGAGGACGGCACGCTCCTCTTTCCGGCAATCAACGTCAACGACTCCGTCACCAAGTCCAAGTTCGACAACCTGTATGGTTGCCGGGAGTCCCTCGTGGACGGAATCAAGCGGGCCACAGATGTGATGATCTCCGGAAAGCATGCAGTCGTCTGTGGCTATGGCGATGTTGGTAAGGGCTCGGCGGCTGCGTTGAAGGCGCAAGGCGCTAGGGTCTCCGTGACTGAGATCGACCCTATCTGCGCTCTGCAGGCCGCCATGGAGGGGTACACAGTCACCACGTTGGAGGATACATTGGGATCCGCCGACATCTACGTGACGGCGACAGGCAACAGGGACATCATCACCCTCGAGCACCTCAGCAAGATGAAGGACCAAGCCATCGTGTGCAATATCGGTCACTTTGACAACGAGATACAGGTCGAGCGCCTCCAAGGCGAGGCCAGCATCGCGCACGAAAACATCAAACCGCAGGTTGACAGGTACGACTTCCCGGAGGGCCACTCGGTCTACCTGCTTGCCGAGGGGCGCCTCGTGAACCTCGGTTGTGGGACAGGACATCCAAGTTTCGTCATGTCCACAAGCTTCTGCAATCAGGTGCTGGCGCAGATGGACCTATGGGGCAGCCAGGGCCTCTATGGCAAGCAGGTCTACATGCTCCCCAAGGAGCTTGACGAGGAAGTGGCCATGCTCCATCTCAACCGGATAGGAGCCAAGTTAACTACCTTGACTAAAGACCAGGCCGCTTATATCGGCGTGACCAAGGAAGGCCCCTTCAAGTCCGACTCCTACAGGTACTGAGGCCTATCACCTTCAAACACTCGGCCTCCTTCCGACCGTCGTGCGCGGGAGGGCCCTGATCGTCGTTGTCGCTATTCTGCTCTGTCCCATCGCATCGGCCCATGAGGCGAAGGACTACACCGTGCTGTTGAGATCGGATGGGACCTCGCCTGCCGACATACCAGCGGGGGTGCTGGTCACGACAGATCGAATTTTCTTCATGATGGTCGATGCTGGAGATAACAAGAGCCAGCGAATCCTCGTCGACGTCGATGGGGATGGCAACTTCTCCGGATCGGATGACATTCACTCTCCCATTCTGACGACTTCCTGCGCTTTGGACGATGAGGGGAACAAGTCGGATCCAGAGTGCGCCGTGACGTACACGCTCGAGATGGGCCCCTCAAATGGACTGCTCCCTGGTACAGTCTCATTCATGATCCAGCACATGAATGGCACAGATGCGTCCTACAATTTGTCATTCATGGCCCACTTCTCCGAGGACAATCACATCGAGGACGGAATACTGATTCAGCCGACTGAGGAAGAGGCAGATCCCAGATCCATGGAGGCGATTGCCAGGGCGGGCTTGGTCATCGGCGCCGTGTCTGTAGTACTGTTCGGAGTCGTATTGATCAGGCAAGGAAGGGAGTGAGCATCTCCAAGAGGGGATGCACTCAAGACCAATGCCTCTGTCGGGCGTCCATAGGGCGCTTAGCTCAGCTTGGAAGAGCACCTGGTTTGCAACCAGGGGGCCGGGGGTTCAAATCCCCCAGCGTCCAC
>DAVU01000025.1:0-13222 GCA_002505695.1 Euryarchaeota archaeon UBA487 | reverse complement strand
CAAATCCCCCAGCGTCCACCACTTCGACACAATCCAACACCCTCTTTATGCACCGTAGACTGTTGTTTAGCCAGTCTCTACCAATCAAGAATCATGTTTGTTTTCGTAGGCCTTTTTTGGAGCCCTTCTAGGTGGAAATTCCGTCCCATATTATGCTGGCGTTAATTAAGGTCCGTTGTCGCAATGGATTATATCGGGCTGACCTTGTGCACCGATGGGCAAAATTTGGAGAAATTGACACCGGAACAACAAAGTTTCGTTTGTCGGGGATTACAAAACACCGTGGCGATAAATATGCTAGGACGACCCAGTGGTCTTGTGAACTTATCTGACGTCACCCACACTGAATCCAGTAGGAACGCCATGAAACACCCTCGTCCGGACTCCCCGATGGACGGAGTTGTAATGGCTTCCATGAAACTCGATTTAGACACCAAAGACTTCGTCGAAGCACTTACCTCAGAAGGACTATCAAGCCAAGAGAAGGTGGAATACCTCGCCAACCTGAAGTCCGCGGCTGGAGGAGAAATTTTGGAATTCTCCACCTGCAATAGGGTCTTGTATGTCGGATTTTCGATGAACGAAACAGAATTGGTCACGGCCATAGAGAACGTCACGGGTGTGCGTGGATGCCCTTTTCAGATCTCGACCGGTATGGAGGTTTGGAGAAGACTTGTGAAAATTTGCAGCGGTCTTGACTCATTCATCCTGGGAGAGCTACAGGTTATGGGCCAGTTCAGGGACACCGTTTCATGGCACAAGGAGAATGAATACATTTCTCACTCAAATTCCGTACTGTTCGATCACGTCATAGCCGCCAATCGCACAGTCAGGAAGGAACTAGGCTTCGACAAGACAGCCGAGTCGATGTTAAACTTGGCAACAAACGCGATGAAAGAAATGATCAGAGGCAATGGGCAAACAGAAACACTGGTGCTTGGCTTTGGTGAGATGGGCGCCAAAGCGGTCGAGGCGTTGATCGAATTCGGCCAAACGAGAATATCCGTTATTTCCAGTGACCCTGTAAATGCTGCCTTCCGATATCCAGACCTCACTGAGAAAGTAAAAATCCTGTCCCTCGAAGAATGGGCCCTCTCCGAAGGGAATACTGACCTAGTGATATCAACACTAAGAAATAAGAAGCCGACCTTCACAAAAGAATCACCCTTTCCAAGCGATGGAAACACAGTGATAATGGATTTTTCTTGGCCATCCTCCTTCACACAGGGTGGCATTCGTGAAGGAGATCTACTCTATGACATGGAGTACTGGATACGAAGATCTAGGAAACTTGGAATTGACTGGAACTATGAAGATACCACCAGACGAGGCGTAGAAATCATAAGTAAAATAGAAGAGAATTTCAAGATGTCATTGAAGAACGTCTCTAAAGCTAAATTTCGATCCAGGATATACGCCACCTTCAATGACAAACCAACAACATGGGCCGAGAAGTACGACCTCGAAGATGGCAAAAAACCCCAGTTGGAAGCCTTCTCCAAAGAGATTGCGAGTTGGATATGCCAAAAAGATGGCATTTTTGACTTGGGGGATTTACATGAATATGTCATTGGAACCAACCGGGAAATCGACACTATCCTTCTCCAAAATATAGCCATTGACGTAACACAATTGGTGACTTCGATTGCCGCTTCCGCTGAGCCGGGGGTATGATGGTGAGGCCAATCCGTATAGGGACGAGAAAATCAAAGCTCGCAATCATTCAAGCCACTAAAGTCAGACATGCGTTAGAGAATGCTGGTCTGCAATGCGTTCTGATTCCCATTAGCAGCTATGGTGATAGGTCATTGGGAGGAGATTTGTCCGCCAAAGTGGGCCAATTTGTCGATGGGATAGACCGATTGTTAGTTTCAGGTGAGGCAGATATCACGGTACATTCGGCCAAGGACGTTCCAGTGGATTCCAAAAGCGGCATTAGGGCACTTGCATATCTCGCTAGGGGCGCAACCTCAGATTTCGTACTATCGAAAGAAGTTAATGGATGGGAAAAAATCACTAAAGTACTCCAGAACAAGTCCTCAAAACGCCTCATGGACGTACTTGAGGATCTGCCCATGAAATCGAAAGTCGGGACAGTTTCAGGTAGGAGGCAATCATTTTTGTTGAGTTCTCGGCCAGACATCATTCCCATTTCCGTGCGAGGCCATATCGAAACAAGGTTGGACGGATTGTTAGACGGACGAGTCAGTTTTCTCATATTGGCCGAGATTGGTTTGAAACGACTATTTGAGTCGAATGAGATCTCAAAACGGCATCTTGGCCTGGATGCAATCAGGATCAGAGAGGAAGATTGGCCTACCGCTCCAGGGCAGGGAGCAATAGCCGTCCACTGTCGCGATGAGGACTCTAGTTTGACTGAAAAAATAAGAACAATTCTCAACCATGAACCGACATTCAACGAAGTGGAGAGGGAGCGCGGCGTCCTAAAGAGACTTGGCGGTGGGTGCCTCTACCCCGCTGGCGTCCTGTCCATGGGATCTAAGATTACAACCGCGGTATCCCCCAGTGACTGGAGGTCTAAGTACGCCCGGGGCGAGACCTTCAAAATAGCCAGATATAACGGTGATTTTGAAAGTTATATTTTCGAGGATAAATCACTGGACAAGATGTCTGAGAACATAGGCCGCAATAAGCCAACTCTGATAACCACCCTGACTTCAGATCGAATTTCAACTCAGCTAAGGAAAAAAGGGATTTCCACCATAGACAAGCCCGTTGTCAAACTAAGCCCATTGGCAGAGGCATGGCCGCGGGACTTCCTGAGCGTTGAAAGTAGGAAATCTAGTTGGCCGATACTCGTATTGACCTCTCCTTTCGCGGCCAAATGTGCGGCTTTGGTGTCCGAATCGAATCCCGAAGTCGCCAAGATACCTTGGCTGACTTTAGGCGAGGGTACACACAAAGCGTGTTTCCAAGCAGGCATTACGGCTGCTTACTGCGGAATGGCAATTAATAGCGAGAACCTTGTGACTTACATTCGTGACTCCCTCCCCCCCGGGTCCACATTGTTCGTTCCAAGGTCATCAAATTCCGACCAATCCTTCTGCAATTCTCTTGCCAAAATGGGGTTTTTGGTCAGGCAATGGATTGGATATGAAAACACGCAGACAGAGGTTGAAAGCTTCTCGATGGCTAAAAGCGACGTCCTATTGATTTCATCCCCTTCATCAGCAGAATCATGGGCCAAAAACCGATTGCCATTGCCGAGCACTATTCTTTCAATGGGAAAATCCACTACAACGGCATTGGAAACAACACCTTATTTCCAAGACTCTGCCATTTTAACCTTAGATGGCCCCACGGTTGAGTATATCCTCGCCTTCTGGGAATCGAGATCAGAGGAGGGTTGAGATTGGAAATTAGGCCCAGAATCAACAGATGGACGCACTCCAGGAGGAACCTGGTTTTCGGTCAATCGATCGCTGAATCACTCGTCCAGCCCCACTTCGTTGTGTCCGGCAAGGGAGTGAACGAGCAAATCCATGGAATGCCTGGCATCAACAGGCAGTCCAGCGACGTCCTAATCAAACAAATATCAGATGACCTTTCCATTGGCATTACCTCGCACATGATCTTCGGCGTCCTAGAAGACCAGCACAAGGACGAAAATGGAACATCTGCAGCTGACGATCAGATGCCCTTGCAACAGACTGTACGCAAGTTGAAAGAAAAATTTGGAGACCAAATCGTAGTGATGACGGACTCTTGCCTTTGTACCTCAACGGCCCACGGCCATTGTGGATTAATTCAAGATGGCGTGATAGTGAACGACGCGTCAGTCGACATGCTGGTTAAGATATCACTCTCTCACGCAAACTCAGGTGCAGACTATGTCTGCTTGTCAGACATGATGGATGGCCGAGTGAGATCCGTCCGCCGAGCGTTTGAGGAGAAAGGAATGAGATCCACTGGTGTGCTAAGCTATTCCGTGAAGTATGCCTCGTCCTTCTACGGCCCCTTCAGGGACGCTGCATCATCAGCGCCTACGTTTGGGGACCGATCTAGCCACCAAATGGATCCCAGGTCAGATTACAAAGAGGCAATCCTCGAGGCGGAGATGGACGTGCGAGAAGGATCGGACATTTTGATGATAAAACCCGGGCTGCCTTATCTGGACGTCCTAAGGGAAGTCTCATCAAAGGTCAACAGGCCTGTTGCGGTCTACAACGTCAGCGGCGAGTATTCCATGGTCATGGAACATGCCACGGATGTTGAAAATCGACATAAAATGGTGGTCGAGATACTCGGATCTTTCAAAAGAGCAGGTGCTGATATAATTGTCAGCTATCACACCAGAGAAGCAGTTGGTCGGGGTTGGGTCTAGGGGGGCGTTCACATATCTAGGCGTAACTCCACGATACTTCATAACGAGGCCCAGCACCATTTGGTTGGGGGCGTTAACTCTCCCGTACGGGCATTCAAGTCAGTTCATGGAAGTCCAGTGTACTTTCAACAGGCCAACGGTGCGATCGTAACCGACGTCGATGGTAATGAATACGTTGACTTTGTGCAATCATGGGGGCCCCTCATCCATGGCCATTCCCATCCCAAGATCATCGAGGACATATCCGAGGTCATGTCCAGGGGAACCTCATTCGGTGCTCCACATCTCGGAGAGATAGAGTTGGCGAGGATGGTAAAAGAGAGATTTCCCCACGTCGACATGGTCCGTTTTACTTCCTCAGGGACTGAAGCTGCAATGAGCGCTGTTAGACTTGCGCGAGGCTACACTGGTAGGGATCACATAGTGAAATTCGATGGTTGTTATCATGGACACATCGATGCCCTGTTGGTAAATTCTGGCAGTGGCCTGGCTACGTTTGGCATTGCAAGCAGCCCCGGTATACCAAAGGACACCATATCCACTACGTTGGTAAGTCCATTGGATGATATCGATGCTGTGAGATACCTCTTCGAAGAATACCCCCAGAAAATCGCTGCAGTCCTCATCGAGCCTCTCCCAGCAAACAACGGCTTACTGATTCAACGGGACGAGTTCCTTAGGGAATTAAGGAAACTTTGTACTGAGAATGGAACACTGCTCGTCTTTGACGAGGTGATCTCGGGGTTTAGATTTAGAGAGGGAGGATACGGGGGATTCTGTGGAATCACTCCAGATATCACTGCACTTGGAAAGATAATTGGTGGAGGACTGCCGGTAGGTGCGTATGGCGCATGCAAAGAGGTAATGGAACACCTGTCACCTCTCGGCCCGGTGTATCAGGCCGGCACCTTGTCAGGGAACCCTTTGGCGATGGCCGCCGGGAAATCTACCCTTTCAATGTTGGACGATGCCGCATATGCAAGACTCGACTCGATGGGAAATAGATTGGAGCGACTTGTAGGCCCAATTCTAGAAAAATTCGGCAATCCGTTCAGATTGGTCAGACTGGAGAGCCTGTTTTGGTTCTCACCCGGGAACGAGGATCCACCGAGAAGAGCGGACATGATCCCATCAGATGCAGGGGAAAAATATGCAGATTTGCACAAGGGCATGTTAGACAGGGGATTCATGCTAGCCCCCTCCGCATACGAAATAGGATTCCTGTCGACCTCTCATGAGGAGGGTCACATCGACAACATGGCCTCAGCTCTGGAGGAATCCCTCGGCGATATGGTGTTATGAGATGGAAGGCAAGGAAAGAATAACTCGTGCTCTAAACAGGAAGGAGGTAGACCGAACTCCAGTTTGGTTCATGCGTCAGGCCGGCAGGCATCTGCCCGAGTATCGGAAATTGGCCAAAGAGCATGACTTCTGGGAGAGGTGCAAAGATACTGACATTTGCAGTAAGATAAGCCTCCAGCCAATTGAGAGGTATCCCGGCATTGACGCAACCATCGTATTCAGTGACATATTGACTCCCCTGCCCAGCTTGGGGTATGACGTTAAATACGGCGGAGGGATCAAAATCGATCCTTTCGAATTAGAGGATGTGGATTCATGGCCTGAATTCCGAGCTAGGGAACATGCCCCATGGGCGGGAGATGCTTTGAGGGAAATTGGGGTACAAGAAGAAAATAAGGCTCGTTTGGGTTTCGCGGGTTGCCCGTGGACCATCTCAATGTATCTCATCTCTGGGGGTACGGGAGACAAGGACTTCCACGGAGCCAGGTCCGCAGTATTTTCGAATCCAGAGCTTTCCTCGAAACTGCTGACCAAAATGGCGGAGATAGTAGGCGGCTTATTGGCCGATCAGGTGAATTATGGAGGTGCAGATGCAGTTCAGTTATTTGACACCTGGGCGGGACTCCTATCTCCGGCTCAGTATCATAGATTCGCGCGAGGACCCACTGAAACCGCGATCAGGGTGTTCCGTGAAAAGAGCGCAAGAGATGTGCCGCTAATCCATTACGCCAAGGGCTCGGGGCACCTCCACGAACAAATACGAAGCCTGGACATCGATGCAATTTCCCTCGACTGGAGGGACGACATTAATCTGAATAGGGTAAACCATGGCCATCGCATCGCTATACAAGGAAACCTCGATCCATCATACCTGCATGGATCACAACATGAAGCAGTCCTAGCCACGAAGGAAGTCCTCAGACAGGCGGGCATTGGGCCCGGCCACATCTTCAACCTTGGCCATGGAATGGCACCCAACTCAAAGATAGAGAACGTCAAGGCAGTCCTCCACACTGTCACAGGAGGAATCAGATGAGGGAAGATATGGTGAGCATGGTCCACCGAATTCAAGACCAGATCTGCAAAGCAATTGGAGAAACAGACAGAACAGAGTATCGCGAAGACGTCTGGACGAGAGAAGAGGGTGGCGGCGGCAGAAGCCGTGTTTATTCCTCTGGAGAGGTGTTCGACAAGGCAGGCGTGAACGTCAGTGTGGTCCATGGGACATTGAGTGAGGAGGCAGCCGGGAGAATGGGGGGCGGCAACCCCAATGACGGATTGGAATTCTTTGCTACGGGAATCAGTCTCGTCCTACACCCAAAGAATCCGATGGCGCCCACCGTCCATTCAAACTATCGCTACTTTGAGAGAGGCACAGGCGAGGGAAACGGGTCATGGTGGTTCGGAGGAGGTGCTGACCTCACACCATCATACCTATTCGAGGAGGATTCAACCCACTTCCACTCTACTTACAGGGATATATGTGAGAGACACATAGTGGCAGATTATGGCAAATTCAAACGATGGTGTGACGAATACTTCCACAACGCCCATCGAGGAGAGGCTAGAGGCGTTGGAGGCATATTCTTCGACAATCTCAGGAGTGAAAGCAAAAACGAATGCTTCAGATTTGTGGAGGACTGTGCAGAGGGTTTCTTGGACTCATACATGCCAATTCTTCTGCGCAGGGTCAATATGCCATTTGACGAAGATCAGAAGACGTGGCAGAAGATTAGGAGAGGAAGATACGTCGAGTTCAACCTCATCCACGATAGAGGTACGAAATTTGGCCTGAGGACAAACGGTAGGATAGAGAGCATATTGATGTCACTCCCACTCGAAGCTCGCTGGGAGTACTGTCATGAGGTATCCAGAGGGAGTGAAGAAGAAAAATTACTGCAGGTTCTAAGAGAACCAAGAGACTGGGCATAGGCTTTGATTTACCATGTACTCGCTAGAGGATTGGATTCGACACGGGAATGAGCTCAAAAGGCCCCTGTTAGTCAATCAAGCCCTCGCAGAATCTAACAGGGTTGTAATTGTCGGCGGGGGCTTGTCAGGGCTTTCACTGGCTTATAGGATCGGAACAGAAAGGCCAGATATCCTTGTGACTTTGATTGAAAAGACCACAAGACTCGGAGGAGTCATAGAGACTTGGAAGAGAGGAGGCTGGATATGCGATGTTTCGGTAAATGCCGCAAGGCCACATCCAGCCTTCTGGCGGCTCGTTCACGACCTAGGGCTCGATGATGAGTTCAAACAATCGAATGAAAATGCGAGGTCCAGATGGATTATGATCGGGGAGAGAAAGCACAGGATTTCCATGTTTACGGCAGCCAAAATAGGACCCTTGGGGATCCTGAAAGGTTTTCTGAACTCGAAAGTTCCGGGGAAATCAGTTTTTGATGTGATCCAAAACGGTCCAATCTCTGACGCCCTCACTCTCGGTATATTGAACGATTCCGCCAAGGAGGTCGACGCGAATTTCCTATTTCCGTCATTCACCGGGTTCGGTCCGAAACCTCCCGTGGGAAAGAGACGCCTGAGAAATATGATATCGGCCTCTTACCCCATTTTCACACCTGAAAGGGGCAGTCTGGCTTCCCTAGACAGTGGCATGTATAGCATAATCGAGGCTCTGGAATCAAGGCTGAATAAAATGAAAAACATCGAGATAGTCCTCGAATCCAAAGCAGAGAATCCCGATGAGGTCTCAAAGTCCCACAACGTACCCCTGTCCTCGATCATCTGGTCAACTGGAATGCCCACGAGACCCCATGGCGAAACTGAGATCAGTGTGTTTGCAGCCGGGTATGAATCATCTGATGTCAACCATATCGGGGTTGGATATGGAACCTTGATCCCAAATATTGAGACCCCTGTGAGTGGAATCCTGCATGAGTCTGACATTCACTCATCGCAAAGGGCACCTAATGGACATAGGCTGTTTAGGTTGATGGTCCCACATCAAAGATGGGGAGGGAGTGAGGGCGAGGTAGTTGAATCTGTAGCTAGACTGTTGAAAACAGTTGAGAGGCCTGCCTTGCTTGAGAAGATCGGGACTAGAAGGATCCCCCGTTTTCCACCCGGATATATGAAATCAATCGCAGAGAAAAAATACGATTTTTCTGTTGCTGGATGGACTGGCAGCGGAGTGTCAGTCACACATGTGGTTGACGAGGCTGAGAGGATTTCTGAGTTGTTCAGGCAGGGGCCGAAGCCCTGAATTTCCCCTCAACCATTTCTGATAACCCCAGGATCCAGTCTGGATCGTCATTAAGGCACTTGATCACAGTAAGCCTCTCTCCCCCCATCTCCTCAAACTCCTCCCTGATGCCAATGTCCAATTCCTCCAGCGTCTCAAGCCCATCGGCCAAGAACGCGGGAGCGACTATGGCAAGGTCCCGGACCCCACGCTCGACGAGTTCTTTCACCTTGTCCGTTGTCGAGGGGGTTAGCCACTTCACCGGGCCTAGACGGCTTTGGAAGCTCAGAGACCACCTATCAGCTGGCAAGCCTAATTTTTCTGACACGGCTATGCTGGTCTCCATGCAATGGCGTCCGTAGCACAACTCGTTGGCAGAGCACGACACACTGCAACAATCAGCGGCTTTTTGACAATGTTTCTTCGAGGCGTCGATTCGTTTGACGTGGGATACAGGAAGGCCGTGGTATGAGTATAGGAGATGTGTGCCCTCGGTAAGGTGGGATTCGATGGACTTTGCAAGGGGGTTGATGTAGTTCTCATCAGTTGGAAAGTGCCCCATTTCAATGGTTTTGGGTTGCCACGACATTGCCTTCATTTCTTTGTATGCGTGCTTTAGGGCCGTTTCAGTGGTAGCTTGAGCATGGTGGGGAAACATCGGGAGCAGCAAAAGTTCAGTGACACCTGCCTCTCTTAGGTTCTCCAGCCCCTTCCTGATGCTTGGATTCCCATACCTCATAGCGTGTTCGATATGGATTCCATCCACATGTTTGCTCATAGATTCTGTGATCCGCTCTGAGTAAACTCTCAGTGGCGAGCCCTCGTCCATCCATATTTTTTCGTACAGGGGTGCTACTTTGCCCGGCCTCACCCTGAGTATGATCCCCCGTACGAGTATCTGGCGGATCAAGTAGGGAGCATCAATGACGTCGGGATCCAAGAGGAATTCCCGCAGATAGTCCCTTACAGACTCGACTGTGGGCTCATCGGGAGTTCCGACATTGATCATCAAAACCCCCCTGTTTGCCATGTTTGGAATTATTGAAACTTTCTTCTTAATCGTTTGTTATCGGGGACGGACACTGTGTTGAAGTGCAGATTATGGAACTTTGAATCGCCGAGAACACTCCGGAATAAACATGCGATTTAGAGAGGGAACCTAGACAAAGATGAAAGCAATATTCGATACTAATATTGCTAGTGTAGAATAGACGCTCAACTTGTGAAGTATGTTGAACCTTCCGTGATTGCCGCTGTCCGTCGCCCTATTGGTCGCCGGTATTATCAGGTAGCACATTAGTGAAAGAGATACGGTGATTCCAGATAATACGAGGTGTATGTCGTCCGAACCCTGGTCCAAGTAAACCGATATTAGGGTGAGAACCCCAATAGCTCCAAGGGCTAGGAAAAACTTAGGCCAGATTTCTCGGATAGATCTCCCAAAACTTTCCAAATCCAATGTCCTGAATAGGATGGGCGCAACAATCGCAGTCTGCATCAGAATTAGACCAACCGCCATTCCGGGAAAATAATCCATCACTTTGTTTCCCCCCTAGATTTCTGTATCTCTCGAGTTATGATCATTCTTTGAATCTGGCTGGTCCCTCCGAATATCTGGTAGATTTTAGCCCCCCTCATTCGACGTGCAGCGGGGAATTCCTCAGAATACCCGTACCCCCCGAAAATCTGGACGGCATCGGTGGCTACCTCCATCCCAATGTCTGCGGCGAATCTTTTCGCGTGAGCAGATTCAAGCGTTGCCCTCTCCCCGAGATCAAGTTTGGAAGCTGACTTATGGACCAGAAGCCTAGCCGCCTCTATTTTTGTCGCCATGTCAGCCAACATGAACGATATTGACTGATGCTCTATTATCGGCTTTGAGAAGGCTTGCCTCTGATTTGCGTAGCCCCATGCTTCCTCCATCGCCCCCCTGGCGTTGCCAACTGCGTGTGAGGCAAGCATTGGCCTTGATCTGTCGAATGCCACCATTGCCTGCATCCAACCTCCTCCCTCTTGCCCTCCAAGGAGGTTTGATTTTGGGATCACAACGTCATTGAAGACAACTGATCTCGTATCCGAGCACCTTTGACCCATTTTGTCTTCTTTCTTGCCGATAATGACGCCAGGCGTATCGGAATCGACAATGAAACCGCTGAGAGATTTGATTGGATCGCTTCCACCAGTTCTGGCGAGGACGTAGAACCAGTCTGCGTATCCAGCACCGCCGATCCACATCTTTGAACCGTTGATCCTGTAATGATCATCCTCCAATTTCGCAGTGGTTTGTATTGCCTTTACATCTGACCCTGCACCAGGTTCGGTGACGCAGTAGGCCGATATCTGGCCATCACAAATTCTTCCGAGAAATTCATTCTTTTGCTCTTCAGTCCCCGCGTATACCACTGGATGACAGGCAAGCATAGTAACTCCAGTGATCGTTGCAAATCCTGGGTCTCCCCTGCCCAGTTCCTCGTTTATTATGACCTCGTCCATGAAGCTCAGTCCCATTCCCCCGTACTTTTCTGGGATCGTGCAGTTGAGAATACCTAAATCACGGGCCTTCTGTATTGCCTCGGCCGGGAAAGTTCCGTTTCTATCCCAATCCTCTGCGTTTGGTATTAATTCTCGATCTGCAAATTCTCTGGCAAGATCCTGCAGCATTAAATGCCCTTCATTCAGATTCACATTATCACCATTTTTCTTCATAAATTCGACCTTTTAGGATCTTAATGACAAAAGTTTAGGGTGACCTAAAAATACATCGTTGTCTGCCGTTGGATTAGCATGGTTGTAGATTTGACCTCCAGGATCAATATTCTTGGTATCGTGTCCACCTTCGTCCTGATATGCTCATTGGCAGCCGCCATCCTTTTGGAAGAATCAGAAATCACATTCAATCCAGATGGTGCAAGGATATCAAGCGATTCAGACGACATCAACAACATAACCTCCCGTGTGGCTGGATCTCCCGGAGAGGAGCTTGCCTCCACGATAATTTCAGAGATGTTCATCCAGGCCGGAATGTCGAATGTTCAGATCAATGAATTTGAGATTCTGGGTTCATGGTTGGAAGAGCCACAGGAGGGGGAGGAGGAGACGCACATGCACGCGCAGGTCGAACAAGGAATAGGCAATATTCCTGGTTTGCCCGATGGCTCAGCCGGATCCGGCCGAATTCAATTATCTTCCTCGGGGGACTTGAACCACATGACGTCGTTCAGTTTCTTCGGATACTCAGGCGGGGTACACAAGCATGACAGTGAATTGATTGATGTCGGAACTGGGGATTCCGACGAATTTAGCGACGCAGGAGACCTCGTTGACAAGGCAGTCTTGGTTCAACACAATCCAACCAAGACAAACAGGTCATTTTCGGACTACTACAGAGATGCTATCGTTTCAGGGGCTTCCGTCTTGATGGTGTATGAAGAGGGGGGCAGGTCTCCCTATTACGAACCGATAGTTGTACAAGACGATGACGGGCGCATAATCCCATTTCCTGTTGCATACCCTGAATTGGATATCATCCCTTTCATCTTCATCACGGAGGATACGGCTGAAATCTTCATGGATTACATCAAGGAGGCTAGTGGTGATGATAACAAATATGCTATCTTGGATGGCAATTGGGGAGCGGCAAGGACTGGCCCACGTACTGTGCACGTCGTGACGGGGGAGATCTCTGGCAGGTCTTCGTCCTCAGTGATGATTGGTTCTCATCATGATACGGCATACCTCAGCAATGGGGGAAAAAAAGACGCTGCGGCTGTCGCTCAAATTCTGGAGATCGCGAGAGAACTCAAGAAACATGAATTGGAAAATACGGTCAAATTTGTTTCATATGGTGGGGAAGAAATAGGGCTGCTCAGCAGTCAAGCCTACCTCGAAAGCGAAGGGTTCCCGGATGACGTAATGATGTACGTAAATATCGATTCTGCAGTTTTCAGCACCTCATCGGGACTCCTGGAGTTAGATATTGAGACGTCCGATCCTGATATTGCAAGAATCTCGATGGATTTGGCGAGTGAGGTGTTTGGAGAGAACGAAGTCTATTCAGCGACTGTTTCAACTCATCACGATCATGAGGGCGAGCCTCGAGGATGCGGCAGCCATAGAAACTTCGAATTATATGGGATCAGATCAATCGGTATCGGCCCCGGAAAGCATGTATCCGAACCAGTTGGGAGTGAGAGTTGCAGTCATTACCGGGAATATCTTGAATCTTATTACCCAAACTACGACTATGATGAGGAAGGTCTAAAGCTCACCCCAGAATTTGTGTTGAACCTATTGGTGTATACAGGAGCAATCGGCGAAGGGGGGCCAATCGTAAAAATCGAGGGCTTGGAGGAGGGAGCGGATAGCTGGTT
>DAVU01000002.1 GCA_002505695.1 Euryarchaeota archaeon UBA487 | reverse complement strand
GGCTCCCAACCTCCATTCTCATGCTTATCACCCATCCAGCAAATCACCTCTCCCTTGGAAATTTTCTGGCCAACCTCCATTCCCTTGATTGACTCTGAGCTCAAATGCCCATAGAGCGCCCATACTGGCGTGATGCCAACCATATGCTTGGTAACTATCACGTTTCCATAATCCCCATCATCTGGATTATAGCCAAAATGGGCTATTTCACCGTCATCAAATGCCATACATGGTGTTCCAACGGGGGCCCCAATATCGATCCCTACATGTAGAAATCTTCCATCGGAGAAAAGCTCTGTTGCGTACATTCCCGGGCGTAACTCGTCATATCTTCCGATATCATAATCATAGGCAGAGGGGGAATAATCCCCATTGGTAAAGTCTCTAACCTCATATTCATCGGGTAAATGTACAACCGGGTGAAAATCATGAGATGTCCAGTCAATCATGCTTTTCCGATGAGGAAATCATTCATCCATCTTCCGTTGGTATCCTCTCCAGACTTTGTACTTCAGCGGGTTTGCTCCAATTCTCAGAAGTTGAGAGCTCAGGAAGCTCCTTATTTTGAGCCTTGGCTTTAATTCCACCATCAATCATCTTCTCTCCGGTCTTTCGGATGCCTTGTTGGCCCTGATACGCCTTGACCGCATCATCATAGCTTTTAGTGGCCGCCTTCAGACCATTTCCAATTTCAACTAACCTACTCCCAAATTTCACATGGCGTTCGTACAACTCTACCGCTAAATCCTGTATTTTCTGTGTGTCTTCGTCAATTTTGTATGCCGCCCACTCATCTCTAATCATAGTCAAGAGGGCCATCACCATTGTAGGTGTTGCCAGTAATACCCCGTTAAGGTAAGCAGCTTCTTGGAGGGGCACCTTCTTTCTTCCATAAGTGTCCCTCAACTTGTCGTTTTTGTAAGCCATGGAAAGAATGTGATCTCCAGGGACGAAAACCAGAGTGAATGTTGGACCTTGTGCTCCAAAATGTTCTTCTAGCATCTTGGGGTATTCTCTTTGCTTGATTCCTCTCTGTTTGTCCATTATGGCATTCCAAATATTGTCAGCAATCGAGGAAAAGGCTGCATTCCTTTCAGATTCTTTGGGAATGTCCATTGCCGACTCATAAAGGCTAATAATTGGTCCAAGCAATGCCTTGGAATCAACTGCTATGGCTGATCCATCCGCCATCATTAGAGTGAAGTCAGGACGACTCGATGGCTTACTGCTGTTTGTTAGCACCAACTCTCGATGATAGGTTACGCCTTCAACGAGCCCGGACATTCTGAGAATAGACTCGAAGGTAGCTTCTCCCCAGTTACCTCTGTCTTTTATATTTCCAGATAGGGCCATTCTGAGATTTCTTGTGGCCTCCCTGGTGGACTGATTATCTGTCGCGAATTGTTCAGTCAAAGCCTCCAATTCTCCAAATTTTTCCATAATTTGTTGATTTAGCTGTTTTATTTCTCCTAGCGGGAGGTCTTCCAAGACAACATCTTCTACTGTCGCTTTACGCTTCTCTATTGCATCCATAAGAGCATCGCCAGCAAGACTCTCGAATTTAGATACATAGTCGGGTTCAGATTCTAGCTTTGGCATATTCCTATTCCTGTTGTAAGCCATCCAGATAAGCAATCCCAGAATTAAAAACTGAACCGCCAAGCCAAGTTCCTCAAATTCGACCATGCTCTCTTTTCGGGTCGGGAGTACTTGAACTCTTCATTGAAATGGAAACACCCATTCATAGACTCGAACCTCATGCGGGTATTGTGAAGTCAATAGGCAGAGTCAGATGCGCTGTCCTTGGAGCAAGGGGACTAGTGGCCCAAAGACTTCTCCAGAGACTCACCAACCATCACTGGTTCGTTCCGGTTTTGGTAGTCGGTTCGCCCGAGTCGGAAGGTATGAGAATTTCCGAACTTCCGTGGAGCTTCGATGAGCCAAAACCGCACCTTCCTAATATCCGCGTGACTGGCGTTGGGCAGGATGGTGATTTAGCGAAACGGCTTATCTCAGAGGGTGTCAGCATAGTCTTCTCAGCCCTTCCAGATTCCCCTGCCTCCCAAATCGAGAAGGATTTGGCCATGTCAGGCTTAGTGGTGATTAGCCATTCTACAATTCATAGACACTCCGAAAAAGTTCCCCTAATTGTTCCCGAAGTGAACAACGGCCACCTGAAGCTTACCGATCTTCAGACGGAGTATGGAGGGGGAATGCTAGTTTCTTGTTCTAATTGCATGGTTGTCCCCCTGGCAATTTCGCTCGCTCCTCTGATTAGATTCCTACCTGTCGACAGTTTGACAATTACCACGGAACAGTCCCTTTCAGGAGCAGGGAGGAAGACATTAGAAAATTCCAGAAAAGGTAAATTCCCGAATTCGTCAATACCAGGTGAGTCCATCAGCGTAGAAAGTGAGTTGAAGAGAATTCTAGGTGAATTCAACGGCAATATTGTCGAGCCCCTCAATCTACCGATTGAGGTAGACTGCAAGAGAGTGAGAAGGGAGTTCGGACACTCAGCCTCCGTAACCCTGAGCTTCAGTAGGGACGTGAGTGCCCACGAAGTCACGACAGCATGGTCAGAGTTTCAGACCTCAGTCAAAAAGATAGACCTTCCTTCAGGGATGAGATCTCCGATATTATTCGTTTCTGACGTGTTCAATGCACTTGATCAATCCATTAAATCTGAAAACAATTTTCTCCTTGATTCCATGGAGGTGTACATTGGAAACATCAGGGTTTCTGGAAATCTTGCAAGTTTTGACGTCATTTCAGATAACACCGTACGTGGAGCCGCTGGAAACAGCGTCCTTCTGGCCGAGATGATGCTAGCCCAGGGAATAATTCACGATTCTCCATCTTCGCGATTTATCAGACAGGATGTCCGATAAGAATAGTCAGTTATCGCTCACGTAGTATAGAATATGAGGAT
>DAVU01000018.1:8740-47884 GCA_002505695.1 Euryarchaeota archaeon UBA487 | reverse complement strand
CTTCCTGATATTTTGAATAATTTCTTGACGTTTTTGTTAGCGATGAAGTTTCCCATGGTCGCTCTGTGATCAGCGCCGACAACGACTCCACCATTGAAAGTGATACCGACAGTACTTGTTCCAGTTTTAATGACATCTGCTTCGACGGCCATAACAACACCAACGGGAATCCCCGTTGATACCCACACTCTGGCCCCCCTTATGAAGCCATTTAGGATAATTTCTCCGATGGCCTAATGGGAGGGTGGTTCTCCTTAGAACCATGGGAGCATTCTATGAAGGGGGAGTGGGCATAGATGGTCCTTCGGACGGGTCAACATTCCATGATTTAGGGAAACTATACCCTAATGCTCCCATACCCAATAAAGACGGCCTAATCCTAAGAAACGCCACCATAGACGATCCTAACGGATTGGTAGATGTGATGAACTGGGTATCCCAAGGTGATATCGTAATACTCGATGTTTCACCTGTGATTGACAATGAGGATCGATTGAACCAGATTATCAACCCATTGATGGTCCTGGTAGAAAATCAAATCGGTGGTGAACTACTGAATTTTGGTCGCACCAGGCTGCTAATTCTTCCAAACACACATACCGTCGGCTTTGAGGATGGTGCATAGGGCATGGAGAGTATAATAGAACAATCTTGTCCGATGTGCTACACAAACGGCACAGTGAGGATGATAGTCAATGTTCATGAGATACCATACTTCGGGGAACATACTGAATTGTCTTTGTATTGCAGAGATTGTGGATGGAAAAAAACGGATTTTCTGTCAGGCGATGATAATACACCATCGAAGTGGGAATTGGGGATCAACCGCGAAACAATCACGGCTAGGGTGGTTAGATCGTCCTCATGCACGGTCAGGGTGGAGGAGTTGGATCTCGAAGTCGAACCGGGTATCGCCGCAGATGGGTATGTATCCAATGTTGAAGGTGTGTTAAACCGTTTTATTTCGGCAATAGAGATGCTACAAAGACAAGCTTCACAAGATGAGGATGAGAGTTGCTATGCTGATTGTCAGGTATACATAGAGGCCCTAAACAAAGCCATAGCAGGGAAGGGGTCTGGACTCACATTGGTATTACTAGACCCATTAGGAAATTCGAAAATTTTACATGAAGAAGCACGAAATACTGTTCTCAGTGAAGAGGAAGTTGAAGAACTGTCTGTTGGACCAACTATGCCGATATTCGACGCATCTGACTTAGGACTCTAAATCGCGTCTTCCGCGAGGAATACCTGAAGCCTATCTGACCATTGTTCGCGTTTCTCCTTTAGACCCAATAACCATTCTTCCGCGCGATCCGCACACAAATTCTTCATTTCCCCTGCCAGTATCTTGCCAGATTGATACTCGTCTGCGATCCTGCCCAACTCGACATCGTCAGATTCAAAGAAAAATTTGAGGTATTGATATGCGACGTCTATGGTTAGGTCACCACCATATCTTCGATGTTCTTCGACCGTCGTCTTCCCCCCACTATGGGCCTTCATGATCTTGGACCTGACCTCATCCATGGAGTCATTGAGAAATATGGTGGTTTCAGGTTTGGATGATGACATCTTCCCTCCAGTCAAACCCATAGCAAATCTGTGGTAACTAGATGAGGGTGCCATAAAACCGAGGCCTCCCAATTCCCTCTCTAGGTTCGACAGTTCAGAGCGTATCCTGATAGCATCATCCCTTGTCGCCGCGGGTATCGTCATAGTGCCATGCTTGGGGTTCGAGTTGAGATCTGCAAAACCCAGTTTTTTCATCTTTTCTTCTATGTTTGTAAATATTCCAGCCCTGGCTTTCCTATCTATTCTCCCATTTTCACTGACTCCAAATTTTTCCATATTTTCAGGTTGCAAACTCAGGGATATGAGTAGACCCCCGTTTTTCTGTTGTTTCAAGTTGAACCATTGTGTTTTAGATACGATATCCCTGGTCAGACGTATGTGTGGGTCTTGATCCACACCAACTGGAACCACTATTGGTCTAATTCCGCCATATTCGTTCAACATCGGATGAACAATATCCCCAACTTGAACTAGTGGTGCCTGTACGTGTGCTAGGTTAGTATCGCCCTCAAAACCGTAAATCGCACCTAATTCAGATAGGTTAGTCCTTCTTCCAAGCCTGAAACCTAACCTTTGAACTTCAGGCCTCGTTGATTGAAAATAAACTTGGGTTTTATCGGGGTCTAATCCCATTGCTGCATAGTTCGAAACATATTGTTCCAATGCTATTTTCCTCCCATTATCGAGTGATACTCCCCGTGTTGCTAGGGATTCTAAATCTGCCACAGCCACTGAGACATCAGCGCCTTGTGATTGATACCACTTTGCCTGTTCTATGACCATTGTGTGGCCAAGGTGCATCCTCCCAGATGGCATCAGGCCCGTGAGAACACCGAACGGCGTTCTATTCCTAGCTGCCTGTAAGACCACGTCCATATCCCTTTGGGCGAAGACTAAGCCCCTGGTGTGTAAAATACTGGGATTTTGAATTTGATTCATATCGATACTATCTAGTCCAAATTTCTCAGCCAAGAGATCGTAGTCTGTAGATTGATCTGAATTCCAAGGGTCAATTCTGACGTCCTCCATGATACTTGGCGATCACTGACAGAAATCAAGGCTTTGCAATATTTCACCGTTAAGTCGAAGAATGAAGACCCACAGACCTCAATGATGGCGACAATTCATTGCCTTGGAACCGGCCTTGTAGGCTCATATGTTGTCAGATATCTATCGGAGAGGGGTCATCTGATACATGCATATGATCTAGATCCGAGTAGGGTAGAGGGATTGAGAAATGTAAGAACCTACAAAGTTGATCAAAATTTCTCGATGGAGGATATTTCATCGGCGGAGGGTAGCCTAGCGCTCAATATGCTACCAGGAGCAATTGGGAGTGTGTGGACAAGGGCATTGAGCGAGCGATTTGCGACAATCATAGACCTGTCATTTAGTGAAATAACACCGAATACCAACTTCTTAGGGGGCGATGAAATTGGATCAAGGATTCTATGGGATGTCGGTATAGCGCCAGGGCTATCAAATATGTTGGCTTCCCACGCTGTTAGGAAAATGGGGAAATTGAGTTCATTGAAGATATATGTTGGTGGGAACCCTACTGAACCAATAGGTGAATGGAAATATATGGCGCCTTTTTCTCCTACTGATGTCCTAGAGGAATACACCAGACCAGCCAGAATACTCAGAAATGGGTTGCTTGACGTAGTTCCTGCTATCTCGGATAGGCATACCATCGAGGTACCTAGATACGGGAGGATGGAAGGGTTCCTGACCGACGGACTAAGGTCTCTAATTGAGACGCTGCCATGTTCTGATATGTACGAATATACCGTGAGATGGCCCGGCCACATTCAACGTTTTTTAGATGAGGTTGGTGATGGTAGCTTCGATCAAGAAGCTGCAATCCGAGCGTGGGAACACGACGACGAGACGCCAGAGTTCACTTGGCTAATGGTCCAAGCTGTGTCTGAGAAAGGTGATGTGATGGCGTGGAATGTAATTGATGAGGGTGGAAAGGACGGACATTCCATGGCCAGAACGACAGGATTAGTGACGGCAATTTGCACTGAGATGCTCATCGAGAATGAAGACGTCATTCCGCCAGGGGTCCATCCTCCAGAAGCGCTACCAGATTATGCTGTTTCTAGAATTATCACTGAGATGAAGTCTCATGGCGTTATTATCGATGGCCCGGAAATAGACCTCTGATGTTCTTTGTCGTTTGCGATTATTTTTCGAACAATCACTGGTGTGGCAATCAATATTGAAATTGATAGCAAAGGCAAAACTAGGGTTGGACTGGGAACCTCGGATCTTTCTATGAGCCAAGTGAATCTAAGTGGAGTATCTCTGAAATCCTGACTCCATTCTCTCATGTTAGTGGTGTGGTGGCCAGCAATGGTAATACCGTTTTTTAGACCATTGAAAATTGAGGGAGCGTGGGAAATGGCCAGGGCTTGGGTGCTATGGATTGTGACAGAATCACCCGGTGGGATCGTTAAGTACAGAAGACCATTAGTATCTTCTCTGTGCCCTGCCCGAAGGATTCTCTCATCCTTTTCCAATGGATCATACTGCACACCGGACCATTCCAGTGTGATATCATGACTTACATTTTCAAGTAAAACAGTGCCGGGTGTATCCCAAATACCCAGAGTAGGGTTGCTAAAGGTCGTAGAGTTGGAATTGGTTTCGACAGTTATCGATGAAGATGATTTTTGATGGGTCACCCATTCCCCCCAGGTGGTAAACCAGTAGTCTTGGTCTGACAACCATTCTACTAGATCTCGGTCCCTTCTGATGTTCATATCATCAATCCTAGCAATCCAATAGAGGGATATTAATTCACCCTCATCTACGGATTCTATCAAGCTCCTGTTTGAGAGTCCTGACTCTACTGTACCACCGTTTCTATGAATGACGGTGAATCTCTCATCATCAGAGTTGGACAGGTCACCCACAACAGTGAAGCCAGAATTGTGTAAAACATCTCTAAATTCTAATGAAATATCGCCCTGGGGGATTCCGATGGAAATCGGTTGTTCACCCCACCTAGATGCATTAATTCTACCGGATAGATATGCCTTGCATTCCTCAACAAAATCGAAATTATTGCTTTTCAATGCAGATTCTGGTGTTTGGCAGCCGAACTCGTCGCCGGCTTCCAATCTCTCCGGTCCTATTACGTTCCCCAACCAAGTATCTTCTTGGTATTCACCTGAAATTGGCAATGATGTGACGGAAACCAACATAATGGTGAGGAGGATGGAAGTCGAAGTTATCCGTCGGCCCACGTCATGGGGGTCGCCACATGTGACATGAAGTCTTGTTATGCAAAAAGCATCAAATTTGGAATCGCCCGGGCCGGTCCAATGCAGGACGCATTTAGCATGCTATCAGACGCCACAGGTCTGAATGGTACCGGGGTCTCTAAGCCCGTCCCATTGTTTTACAGAACCTTGATGGCATCTTTGCCTCCAGTGGTACGATCACTGACCAATGTTAGGTATCTAGGATTGGATAGGCTACCCAGAAATGGTCCGGTTATCCTAGCAGGAAATCATACCTCTCACATAGACCCTATAGTAGTCATAATGGGAGCTCGAATACCAGTAAGATATCTCGCAAAGACTGAGCACTTTAATGGCGGATTTACGAAATTCGTAATGTTATCAACCGGGCAGATTGACACCAACAGAGAGTCAGGGGGTACTGAAGCCCTGTCTTCTGCTGTGGACGTGCTTAGTGATGATGGATGGATGGGAATATTTCCAGAGGGGACCCGTTCCCGGCATACTTCCCCTCCTTTCCTTCAGAAAGGAAAGACTGGGATAGCGAGGTTAGCTGCAAAATTTCCTCATGCCAGTGTTGTTCCCATATGCATAACGGGTGCAAGGAAATTCATGGAACCCGGTAAAGCTAGAATAAGACTTTTCACTCCAATTGAAGTTGAATTTGGAGAGCCAATAACCTTCTCACAATGGCTCACTTCACCAGGAGGGTTTAATCTCACTGAGCCCGAAATTATTCAGATATTTGACTCGAAACCTGAAAAAATCCAGCTCACTATGGGTAAAATGTACAGAAGTTTCACAGATCAACTTATGGCCACATTGAAGAATATGGGTGCTCCATAATCACATGATTCAAGGACTGTCTCTGTCCCGTACATTTGGTGGAGACCTATCTGGACTTGCTCAGGAGAATCCTGAACGAGGGAATAGAGAAAGGAGATCGAACTGGGACCGGAACCGTTTCTATCTTTGGGCATCAGATGAGGTTCCCCCTGAACAATGGTTTCCCGGCAGTGACGACGAAGAGAATACACTGGCCTTCTGTCATACACGAACTCCTATGGTTCATAAGCGGGGAGACCAACATTGAATATCTCAAAAAGAATAACATAAGAATCTGGAATGAATGGGCGGACGAGAATGGAGACCTTGGGCCTGTCTATGGGAAACAATGGAGAAAATGGGAAACCAATGAAGGTCATATCATAGATCAATTGGAACAGGCCACCAAGCTCATAAAAAATAACCCTGAAAGCCGTAGAATCATTGTTTCAGCTTGGAATGTTGGAGAATTGAATAAAATGGCGCTCATGCCCTGTCATTCGTTGTTTCAGTTCTATGTTGCTGATAACGCTCTTTCTTGTCAACTATATCAAAGAAGTGCTGATGCCTTCCTCGGAGTACCATTCAATATCTCCTCATATGCACTGCTGACCCATATGATGGCACAGGTGTGTGGATTGGAGCCGGGAGAGTTCGTTTGGACTGGTGGAGACTGCCATCTATATCTAAACCACATAGAACAGGCGAAACTCCAGATCACCAGGAAACCACTCTCGCTTCCCAATTTGAAACTCAATCCAGAAATTATGGAGATAGATAGATTCAGCTACGATGACATAATGATCGAGAATTATACCCATCACGAACACATCAGGGCGCCAATAAGTGTGTGATTAAATGAAAATTAAGATGATTTTAGCGATGGACGAAAACAATACCATAGGCAATGATGGAGAATTACCTTGGAAATTGAAATCCGACATGAAAAGATTCAGGGAATTAACCACTGGCGATGGTTTCAACGCTGTCGTTATGGGTCGAAAGACATGGAATTCCATACCAGAAAAGTATAGGCCTCTTCCAGATCGATTGAACATAGTAATGTCACGTGACTCTAAACTATCCCTCCAAGGAGCTGAAGTTGCATTGTATGATGGTCGCGCGATAGAGATAGGATATTCCGAGGGTTGTGAAGATTTGTGGGTGATTGGAGGATCTGAGATATATCGTCTTTTTTTACCAAAGTGTGATGAAATTCACTTAACTAGGGTCCATGAGAAAATCAAGGGCGATACTATTTTTGATGGAATTAACCTCGAAGATTGGACCGTCACAGCATCAGAGGAGTTATCTAATCAAAGTGGAGATGATTATGACACTACTTACTCGCTGTTAATTCGGAAAGATTGAAACGTTTTTTCTAAACACTGCTTAATATTTCGATGTTCTACACAGGCATCATGGCATTGGAATGTAACATAGATGCCAGAGGTAAAACTCTTCGCTTTATTGGAGGCATTTTCGCTTTGCTGGGAGGTGCTGTCGGATACTACATCCTAGAAGGCGAGTACTTGCCCATACCAGAAACCCTTGGGCAACTGGGCGTGGTTGCCGCTGTAATTGGGGGAGCCTTTTCAATATTCGAGGCCAGAGCAGGTTGGTGCATCGTAAGGGCCCTAGGATTCAAAACAAGGTTTTGACGGCTCACCGAGAAACAAGCTTTCCTTGTGTCCACATCATCCTATCTCATTTTGTGTCTATGGCTATACCATAGTTAGGCTCTCCAACCTGTCCCGTCATTCAGGCAGATATTCTGTGACCCGTAATCCGAGGTTGCCCCTAATGGCCTCCCTCTTCATTATCTTGTCCATTTTTTTATGAAATTCATCCTCAAGGTCAACAGACATAGCAAGGGAATGACCCAGTATTAGTATCAGCAAATCGGCTAACTCTTCCGCTGATTCCTCTTTTGGTTTTCCTTTAGTTATCGAGGCTGATAGCTCGCCTAATTCCTCTATCGTCAGGGATATCCTGTACCCCATGTCATGGCCATTATTCTCATCGGAAGCAAAATCGTGTTTAGAGTGAAATGCTGCTACACGTCGCATCATGGTCAACCAGGAGCCGTCAGGAGTACATGGAAGGTGTAAATCGCTCGAGATCCAGTCATCGACGGTGTATCTTCGCATGGTTTGTATGAGAAACCAAATGGTCATTAATTTGACTAATGGATTTTATTCATGAATGTCGATAAAAAGGCATTCAATGCAACGAACCAATATTGACCTTGTAGCGTTGGCTTGGCTGGATACGATTTCGTGGTCTATTGGTGCAAGAGGGTCATTTGGTGTTTGACCAGCCGCCCAATTGGAAGAACAACAAAGGGCAATGTGTGGCACCCCTACTTCGCTAATTAGTCTGGATTCGGGGCCAAGCGTCATTCCTACCACATGAGCCCCGAGCGCCCTGAGCGCAGTGATTTCTGCAGGGGTTTCAAATTGTGGGCCACTGCTTTGTGCAGACACAATGCCTGTGAATGAGCTCAATCCATTTTCGGGACACTGATTGATTTTCTCCATATGTAAATCGGAAAAGCAAGAGGTCCTGTCTGCATGCGTTGCAGTATCATCGAAAAACGTCATCGGGCGTGAGGAAAGATCTAACACATCTGATACAAGTCCTACAGATCCTGGGGGAAATTCCTCCACCATGGTTCCAACAGAATTTACGCTGATTATTAGATCAGGTTCTAATGATTTTGCAGCGTGTATATTTGCTTTGTAATTGATGTTGTGTGGAGGCGTTCTCTTTCCAATTTCGTCTGAATGGTGCCTATCAATCAGAAAAATCTCAACAGTTTCATGGGATATGTGCCTGATAGGGACTTGACCCCACGGGGTATCGGATCTTATTTTCGAGGAGTTCTGATACTGGAAATCCTCAGCCAAGGTTTCCATACCTGTGCCAGCTATAATGCAAAATCGTTGTTTCATGTTTACTCCAACAATCTAGAGATTAGGTCTGCTTTCTTGCCTGATACGGGCTTTCCTGCGGATTTGAGTAACTCCTTCAGTTGGACTACAGTCATGCTTTCGTAATCTGTTGGTGTTTCATTGTCATTGTTTGCCGTCTCGATTGTAGGAGTTTCTGGATCGGTTTGTAGATCTGGGGTTATTGATCCTGAATCGATGTCTATTTTATCTTCAGAAACCACGTCTCCATCGCCATGATCTTCTTCTTGGGTCGATTCATTCGCTCTGATCTCTTCCAGAGTTGGACCATCATCTACAGTGACGCCAGATTGGATTAACTGGCTCTTTCTCAGCATAACAGCCCTCACGGGGTGTATCGAAGAAATTGAATCTTTGATGGCATTTTCGAGGGTTCCATCCATAATGGATTTCTGTACTGATACCCACGTCGAGGTAGCGCCCATTTTGAGAATGGCGTCTCTTGCCCTTGCCCTCATCTCTTGTTTTTGGCTAGATTTTGCAGTTCTATGAGTGATGATAATCGGTTTAATCCTAATGTAAAATCCATCTTCCGTGACAACATCAACTGTGTCATCTACCTTGGATCTGGCGCGCCGTACTTGTCGTCTGATGTGGTCTTTGGCAACCTCATGGCCTATGAATTCCGTAATGGCATCTGAACCTATGGTGTGGGTGATCTGAAACTTTACCTTTACGTGCATTTTGGAGAAATCTCCGTCCAATTCATTTTGCATCATCTCGTAGACCCTTCCAGTTAGCATAGAGTCTTCTTCAGCGAGAGTTTCGCCTATGTTGCGATATGACCAAGGGTTTCTTGGAGCACGGACAGTGAACCATCGCTTAGCCCTCCATTTGTCTCTCTGCTTACGTGCCGCTAGTCTGGATTTTGCGCTTTTGGCCATTTTCTACGCCTCGTTTCTCATCGGGGGCTGCCCCGCTTGCAAGCCGGCCAAAACTGTCCAGTATTTCAACCGGCCGCTCATGTCTCCATGTCCACAAGGGATATATCGGCTGCACTAATGGCATAATGCATGTCAATTAGATCGATTCAGGTTAAAGTAATTGCATCCGCAATTGACGACATAGATTTAATCAGTAATGCGGTGTCGAATTTACTCCATAAAGAAGCAGAAATATTAGTCAAAAGGAGTAAATCATACCACGGTGCAATGCAAACTACGATCGAAGGATCAGCTAAGAGAAGAAGAGACGTGAAGCAAGTCGTCAATAATTTTCCTCGATCTTTTTTCAAGGATCTTATAGACAACGGGCTCGAACAAAGGATAGACGATTCGAAATTTTTACATTTCCGGTTAGACTTGCAAGAATTTGTCAAAGGTGATATCGTCCTTGTAAAAGGTGACAGGAGGCGGCACCCAGTCAAGGTTAGGATGAAAATCGAATCGTACCCTGGCCAGGATCCACTAACTGAGGCAATAAAATTCCTGAGTAGTTTCGCGACACAAACTACAGAGAAAGACGAGCCTTCAATAACTGGGTCGTAATACGATTGACCATGACCCACGTAGTGACCGAAGCCTGTGTGATGCACAAGTACCAAGATTGCGTTGCTGTTTGCCCTGTCGAGGCTTTTCGTGAGGCAGACGATTACCTAGTTATAGACCCGGATGAGTGCATAGATTGCGCTGCATGCGTCACAGAATGCCCTGTTGAGGCCATATTCGCAGACACTGATGTCCCTGAAGACCAGGAATCATGGATCGAGAGGAACGAGGTAGAGTCCCCGGACCTGCCAATAGCAGAAGGCGATTCGCCAGTACTAGCAAGTGACTAGGAGGAGATCTAATGGCCTCAATTGACCTAGGTTCCATGAAGCATGGCCAAGAACTTCTGAAACGTGGTTTTGCCACCATGCAGGAAGGTGGCGTCATAATGGACGTCGTGAACGCAGAGGAGGCTGCAGTTGCCGAAGAGTCTGGTGCTGTGGCAGTAATGGCATTGGAACGAGTCCCGGCCGACATAAGATCAGCTGGAGGCGTGGCTAGAATGAGTCACCCGGACATGATCAAAGGTATTCTGGAAACCACTACCATCCCAGTCATGGCTAAGGCAAGGATTGGGCATGAAGATGAGGCTAGAGTCCTACAGTCCTTGGGTGTTGATATGATCGATGAATCAGAAGTTTTGACACCTGCTGATCCATTCTATCACATCAACAAGAAGGCTTTCGATATACCGTTCGTGTGCGGGTGTACGAACCTAGGCGAGGCAGTCAGGAGGATCTCTGAGGGTGCAGCAATGATTCGTACTAAAGGCGAGGCTGGGACTGGAAATGTCGTAAGTGCAGTGCAACACTCGAGAATCGTGACCGCCGAAATCGACCACCTTAGAGAAACCGATAACTTCGAATCAATTGTTGATGCAATTATGGAAGGATATCACCGAGTAAAGTCCGCAACTAGTCTAGGATTTATACCTAAAACGACTCCTTTTGGATCCATGGATGATCTCCGTAGAGAAGTAGAATCCGTCACTAAGGATGTCAAGGAACTTGGTCGCCTACCAGTAGTCACGTTTTCAGCAGGGGGGATATCCACTCCCGCGGATGCTGCTTTGATGATGAGGCAAGGAATGGATGGTGTTTTTGTCGGTTCTGGGATTTTCAAATCATCAGATCCCCAACGTACCGCCGAAGCCATAGTATTGGCCACCCACTCTTACAACGATCCAGAAGCGGTGGCTGAGGCCTCAGCAATGATTGGAGAGCCCATGCCGGGCCTAGAGATAGAGACTTTGGCCGTCAGAATGGAAGATAGAGGCTGGTAGATTATTTACCACGTCTCGGCCTAATATTACGCCGACTTGATTTTCGACCAAGCGAGGCAGAAGTCGTCCTCCTCTGATCCTCCTCTCCT
The DNA here is from genome assembly GCA_002505695.1 of Euryarchaeota archaeon UBA487. Lineage (GTDB taxonomy): Archaea > Thermoplasmatota > Poseidoniia > Poseidoniales > Thalassarchaeaceae > MGIIb-N1. Next base: position 36,403 of record DAVU01000018.1, on the reverse strand, counting down.
GTGCCCCCCAGTGTAATTGCTCCTGATGAAAGCAATATATCAGCGAGGCTGTCTGCCATCTCTTCAGACTCCGATGGTTTGGTGAGCATCTTCTTGGCTTGAATATTGTATTCTTCAATAGATCTTTTCTGATCGTCTTCTTGCTCTTTCAGCTCATTTTTTATCTCGTCTACTTCCGAGTAGAGTTCCATCAACACGGAATGTACTTCATCTGCTGATTTCCTATTTGAAACGAAAATGGCATGATATCTGTCACCCTCAGACCTGAGGAAATCCCTTTCCTCGAAAAGGGGCTTTATCTCATTCCAAATCTCGTCTGCCTTCTCATGGCATTCAATCATCAGTTTGTGCTCTGAGTCCGCTTCTGCTTTGAGTGTCAAGATGCTGCCGTCAAGATCCTTCAGGTCTAACTTGATTATGGAATTCTCCTGTACTTCTGGCAACAAGGCTTTCCTCTTAGCCCTCAGAAGCTTGAGTTGTTTCAGGAGTTTATTCTCTTTGTCTAAACTTAACCTACCATCCGTCATTATTCTATCTTCTATGTTCGAAATCTCAGATTCAGTCTCAGCAAGCTGAATTACAGAGGATCTTGAATTTCTGTCGTCTTCCTTCTTACCACGGCTCTTGCCGATCAATTCCCGTATTCTATTTTGTATCTCGTCTCTTCTATCCCGATGTTGCTTCGCAATTTCTCGAATGGACTTTTGTTCTTCCATTTTTTCGTTTATCTGATCTTTGATCTCCTTGCCCTGGGCTTGTACGCCATCTCTGCTCTCTGCAGATGACCTAGCTTCGTCACTGTACGAGTTTCGTTGGTTTCTGAGTCGTTTCGCTTTGGTCTCCATAGCGTGAAGTCTAGTCCTGAGGTCCTCATTCTCAGGAGATGCGTCAGTACTGTCCACAAGCAACCCTGAGGGATTGTATTATTGAAAGGATTGGATCATGAAAGTAGTGGCAGTATAGCGCTAATTGCGGAAATGGCTGGTATCATTGCTGTGAAAATGGCTGTCACGATCATACCTGAACCTAGGCCTCTCCTGAATCGTGTTGTTAGATCTGCTCTAGATTGAACATTCAACACACGTCCATTTACGAGGCTACCGTTGGTATCCTCCAATCTGATAGACACGGTGGCCTCTCCGAAAACACTCGGTATCAGTGATTGCCAAACAATCGTGCTTTCCCCTAAGATCTCTATCTGACGATCGACATTGTCCTTTGAGGATATTTTGGACGGTGGTATCGTCAATCTGTAGATTCCCTCCTTAGGCCTGAAATCAGGTGTTTGCACGCGTAATATGAGATCCATGGGTTCTTTCCCGCGATTCAATATCATGGCCATTAAATTGGTCCTCCCCCTCGCTAGGTTTTCTATGTCTACGTCGAACCATACATCCCCAAATGTGTTCCCTACCTGTTGTCGACGCATACGGTCATAAAGCCTGAAAAATGGTGAACATGAAGTTGCAGAATGCGAAAGTAGCCTTACCCAAGTGGTTTCGCCTAATTCATCATGATTGAACAATTCATCTATGGTTTCTCCATCGATATAATGTAACAATCTCTTTCTCATTTCAGCATCATCGATGGCAGTTTGTGCTCTGAGGTGGAGTAGATGGAGGAGATTCTCTTGAAATGTGATCATGTCCAATGATGGCAATCTAGCTGAGATGTCTCTGAGATGAAGTGACATTCTGGAGTGAAGAAGTGGGTCAGCATGTGCCCTCACGAGATCAAGGAAGGGATCAGACAGGAGTGTTTTGTGAACAGCCGGTTGGTATGTGTCCAGAAGGCCCCATGGCTCCAATGTGTTGAATGAAACGAGAGGTGCTGTGACCTGTAGTCCTAAAGATGCAAGTATAGTGGAGAGGGCTATGATTGTGAAAGCAGCTTGGAACTCATTTAAGAAAGGATTTAGCGAAAGCGCGACCAATACCAGACTCGATACCAAAACTGTCATCCTCCCTCTCAGAATCCTTCGTGTCACATCGAAAATTCTCCTAACCTCCGCATATCCGTGTGAATTGTTCATTGCCATACCTTGTTGAAACAACTTCCGCTCGTGTTCATCGAACATCGAAATGTTCAATCTAAGGCTGACGAAGAGGATTAGAATCAGGAAGAGGTTGGCGATTATTATGAAGATGGACAAAAGCAGTAGGAAGACTGAGAGGTCTAAACCGGTTTGAGACTGGAGTCCATCGGACCACCAACTCGGCGAGGTTTCGGCATAAGCGACTGAGGATCCGAGAAGCAAGAGTAGAACCGCGGGGGTTAGGAAGTCCATTCGCAGACCACCCGTTATGAAGAGTCTCTCTAGCCTTAGTACAATCTGATGTAGATTTTTTTCTCTTTCTGTTCTCCCCATTGGTGATTCGTCCTCATCATTATGGTGCAGCACCGACGTATCCTCTTGTTTTGTTGATTCTTCTTCCATCTCTAATCACCTTGACGGACCATTATACAACACATCGTATTAATGTCTAGAGAATACTCTATCCCGTCTATGTTTATTCCGGTTTCTGTTCTCTTGACGATAGACCCAATTCGGATGCCGATCGCGGATAACTCTCCAAGATTTGAATCCCCGAGTCTTAGGGAATAAACAATTCCTTCGGCCCCAATTTCCATATCAAAAGCATTAGTCGAAAAATCGATGTCATTTTTTTTCCTTTCAATATCAGAAATTTTCCTCCCATCTAGTGTCTCGGATGGGAACCCCAGCGCTTTGTCCAATTCATACTCCGATTCTTGGTCGAGATGATGTTCGAAGTTAGCAGCTAATCTGCGTGAGTTGGAACTTATGCCAACGACGTCTGTTAGAAGGATCTCAATCAGGAGTTGTCTTCGTTTGACTTTGTTGGCAAGGATGAAGCCCTGTGAAGTGAGTCTGGAGCCTCTGTAGGGTATGTGTGTGATTAATTCCCTAGAGGCCAGTTTTTTCAACATCTCTGTCACAGAGGCAGGGCTGACTTCGAGCCTGTTTGCTAGGTCGCTTGTTTTTACAATTTCAGATGGGTCTTCCTCAAAAACCTCCAATACTCGCTTCAAGTAGTGTTCCTCGCCCTTAGAGAGGTCCAAAGTCATGCTGAATCCTCCACAGTTGCCTCAAAGGTACACTTGCAAGCGGGGCATCGCGCCATAACGGGTCTACGACTCAAAGGTACCTTTAGTGCTTGAGCGCATTGTGGGCAACTAATGATGTCATTGGAGGATGAAGCTGTCATTTCTGTTTCTTGGAAGGACGAATTTCCCTTGTTATCCAGAGGGTCTGTTTTTTTTGTAATACCCGGAGCATTCATCGTAGAACAAGCAGGACACCTTACATTTTGCTCAAACTTGCTGTGATATAGTTGCAAGCCGCAGTTTGAGCACTTAGTAGTCATATCCTTCAGATTCTTGGGGCCTTCGCCGCCAAAGTTTGTTGTGGTAACCTCGGTGTTGAAAGTCCTCATCACCAATACAGTGAGTAGAAGAACAACCACCCCCATCACGGAGCCTATTATCGCGGCTTGTAATTGGAATGGGAATTCGAAACCACCATTATCATCAGATTCAGGTGTATACTGAATCGTTGTTGCATAAGTGCCTAGGTTCGATTTGTAAACAAGCTGAATTTCACCGGGTATACCCCCAAGAGATTGAGAAAATGAGATTGTGGAAGAGTATTCTCCTGAAGGATTTATGTCAGGTATTTGTTTTGTGGAAATAACCCTCCCATCCACTACCCAGATAGCTTCGATTATACCGTTGTTCAATATTGACGAACCGGTATTCCTGATTGTGTAAGAGATTTCCTGAAAGGGAGAGTCGTTTCCTAGTGGGGTAAATTCACCGATCACATTAGCATCTGAGTAAAGTGGCTCGAGAATTATTTTCTCAGAAGCTTTCTCTCCCGACCAGCCAATCGGTTCGGCATAAACATCCATTTCCCCGGAATACTCTCCTGGAACGGGGAGTTTGAACGATTGTAATCCGGGCATCATTGATGCGATCACTTGGGGGGATTGAGAACTAAAACCTCCTGAAATGGAGGGGGTAGCGGAAATCCTCAATTCCCTATCCCTCCCCTCGGACAATAGGACTGAAACCTCTAGTGAATCCAACTCAGCGTCGTGAATAACAGAAGTAATTTCTAGAGTCTGGGTGGGCAAAACTGTGACCTCTATTGAGTCCGATAGTAAGTGGGAGACTCCTATGCCGTCTCCAATGACCGCCCAATCTACTGTAATTAATCCAGTGTTGGCTACATTGATGCTTGTCTCCAACTCCTTTGATGACCCGGGTTTGATGAAAACTGGTGATCCTATGGATTGATCGCCGCCGGAGACGAGCTCGAGGAGGGGGGAAACTGTCCTGTCGCCCCTATTATGGACGAGTGCTGAGAGGGTGAGGGAATCACCTTCATGTAGAGGTTCTCCCTGAATTGCGACACCTAGCTGACCAGCAGGTACAAGATCCAGTGGGTTAGGATCTGCGTAGAAATCGATGCTATCGGTTCGGCTACTCGGGAAAAGTCTGAGATGAATTTCAAAAAGACCGGTAGAATTTATTTGAATTCCAACATCTGTTTCTTCAAGAGTTTCCCCCTCACTGAGCTCGCCATTTTGGAGCAGCGTCCAAATTCCATCGTGTTTCATCCACAACTCCCATCTATCATCATCCTCCATATTTTCTTGACCGACTGAAAAACCTACGATTACAATGTCACCCATTACAATAATTGAACCGTTCCCGGAGATTTGGTCAGTTATTCCGTTTCTGGTTTCAATGTCCCATTGTGCTATCGATTGTTGGTTGGACTGACCATATGTGCTTATGGTGCCAACGAACAGAAGTGTGGCCAACATAGCGGGGCCAAGCCAGGGTCTACGCACAAACTGCTTCCGTGCTTTACCCGTTTCAAATCGACGGCTAAATGAACCAGTATCGTGCAGTTTAAGCACGGAATCTTTGAGCGCGAAACGTGACTGGCGTCGAAAGCGTGGGGCCAACCCCAATGGAAATGGCAAAATCCCTGTTATCTAGAAGAATAATGCTAAAGGACGCGCTACCCGGAATAATTCGTAATCTTCAGGCAGAAGAGGAGTCTATTCTACCCAAACTGAAAAGAAGCGTAGATCGGCATCAGAAATCAAATAATGCAGTTTCGGAATTAAAACTGAAAAGAGACGCTCTACAAAAGGAAGCAGCTCTAATTCTGAAAGATGTAAAATCCCTTCGAACTAAGATTGACGAATCAGGCGGCATGATAAGGTTGGATCCAAATTGGGCCAAGGAAAGACTAGAAGAAAAATTAATTGACATAGAGACCAGAATTGAAACCCAGGCCTTAGACCACAAAGCAGAACGGAAGTTGATATCTATCAGATCTACCTTATTGAAAGAAAATGAACAATGGCTACAGTTGAGGAGGGATTCTAATCCATTGATGGTGGAATATGTTTCCAAAAGAAGAGAAATGTCTAGGTTATTCAAAGATGCAGATAAGATTCACAGCAGGATGATCGACCTAGTAGAGAAAGGGCAACCTCTTCACGAAAAAAGACAGGAATTAGAACGTGAACATACGGAAATTAGGAAACAATTGGATAGGGCTAAGGAACTAGATTCACAATCCGAGGCATCGGTAGCTTATTGGGAAAATGTTGTGAAGACAGGTTTTGAGAAAGGCGGCGGTGCGGACCTTTTACGAAACTCAATGACCGTGAAATCAGGAGGATTGGCATCTTTTGCAAAAAAAGTCAGTAAAAGTGGCGCAAGGAAAGGAGGCGGGGAAGATGAGTGAGGAAGGAATACCAACACCGCCCGAGGAAATAGAGGCCAAGATATCTCAGTTAAAGGCTAAGAGAGGCTCATTGAGAGACGAAAGAGCTATGCTTGTAGAATCAGTTAGAGGCATGAGGGCCTCAGCATCAGAATCCCGTGAAAAGTCCACCTCAAGGAGGAAGTACCTCAATCAATTCCATGAAAGCAAAAAAAACGCAGATGCCGCGAGAAAAGAACGGGATGAAATAAACCTGGCTGTTCCACCCCCTGTATCTGTACTCGAAGACTGGTCCTCCAAGAGTTTGAAGAAATTACAGGGCGTGGATAACGACCTGACGACAATGCCAACTCTGTCACGGGAGATACGGGAATTCAGTAGATATTTTGAATTAAATGCGGCCATTGAAATAAAAAAAAGGGGGGAAATAGCCCATACAGAATACGTGAGAAATGTACGTAAAATGAAAGAAGTCATGGATACACTAGAAGCTGAGCACCCTAAACGTGAAGTTGATGGAAAAGCTGCCCCCGTCATCAAAACCGAGATGAAAGAAATAAGAAAAGTTTCGAAGAGGATCGAGAAATTGGACAAGGAGATCAATAAAATTGGCACTGATGTAAAAGATCTCATCAAAAAATCCAGAGAAATCAAAGAGCAGATCAAGATTAACAATGCTAAGGACAGGGTTATGAGCGGTACCACAATAGCTGTAGATGACATTGCACTCTTGCTTGAGAAAGGGGGGGACTTAGGTGACCTCACAGGCATTGCTCCGGGAAACAAGTCAAAGTCTTCCAGATCCAATCAGAGCAAGCAAAAATCAAGAAAAATTGGTGCTGCACGCGGCGGGCCCAGAAAGACTAGACTGCGGTCCGAAAGATAACTACAGGAACGTGCCTATTATATGCACAGTGGGATACCGGAGACCGATAGTCAATGGGTATGCTTGAATCAGGAGCCCTGGATGATCTTTTTGGAGATAAGCCGAAGGTCATCGAACAAGAAGCCTCATTGTTCAAGGAGATGAGGGACGAGTGGAACGAGAAAGTAAAACAACGCTCCGAGGAAAGGAATGGCTACAACCTACAGGTTCAAGAACTAATTTCCGAAGTTCAGATTAAGAAATCCATCCGAGATAAGGCAAACCAAAGAGTCAAGGAGCTCAAAGACTTACGCGCTGAGCACTCTAGAATTCTGAAAGAAAAAAGGAATGCTCTGAAAGCTGTTCTGGAAGAAATCACAGAAAATAAGCAGAACAACAAAGAGAAGAGAGGGCGGTCAGCTTCTAGGATCAGAGTAGAGATGGATCAGCTAGAGCAAAAGTTCGAGAGGGGCAGACTGAGTATGAATGAACGGGCTTTCATGAAAAGGATGAAAGAGCTAAGTCTTGAGCTAAGGGAAGCAAAAAAGAACAAATCCTCATCCGGCTCTCACCATGAGTTGCGGTCTGAAGTAAAGGATGCGGCTAAGATTCAAGAGGAATCGCACAATAACGTGGAGAATGCCGTTGATCAGGCTCAACAGGCACACGACATCATGTCCCGCATATCAGAAGAGGTAGACAAATTGAGGGATGCTGCCAATGAATCACATTCAGGCCTGATACGGGCGAAGAGAGAAGCAGATGTAATGCATTCAAAATATATAGTGGCGCTGAAATGCATGCATTCCATGTCAGACTTAATCTCAGCGCTGCACGCGAAGGAAGAAGGGAGTCTCGATGAGAAAACAAATGATCAGACAGGCGTGTCTGACATAATGGAGCAGTTGATGTCAGGTGGTACAATTTCAACAGATGACCTGATGTTAATTCAAAGGAAGGGTTGATTTTAGTCAATAGGGGCTATAGATCCGCCTATTCCTTCGATAGTATATTCTGCTCCAGTCTCCTTGTCTGTGAGTATCCACCCCGGCAACCATATCCTCTTACATTCTAATTTCAGTGTTGTATCTATAGTTCTGAACCAAATTAATAATGACGTTTTACCGACATCTGGATTTGTCGGTGAAATTCTTTTGTTCAGCATCTCTTTGATATTTGTCCTAACTTCGTGATCGCTTGACCACACCCCACTCCATTGGATCTGCTCCATCTGGAAAGACCTCAAATCTTCAAAATCTAATCTGAAGAAGTCATGCCCCCAAGGGTTTTCTATCATAATTGCCTGAGATTGCATTGTTTTACTTTCTGTGGAAGTCAAGGTAGCACTGGCTAACCATGCTTTCCCCTCAAGTAAGACCGGACGAGTACTGCCCTCGAAGGGTATTTTCCCTAATGCCCTCTTAAGTTCTAATTTTTGGGATACCACGAGATCTTTTCCTAGCTTCGGTGGTCTATTGTTTTCCAGTTCTTCTACACTATCTACTGATATTTTCTTCAATTCTGCTTCTCCTAGGAGAATTGAAATTTTTTCACGCTCCCATAATTCGACACCAATTGTTGCTAAGACCTCCTTGACAGAGTCTGGTACAGACCTCTCTGAAATTAATATGTTGGATTCCGATCGTTCTATACATAGGAGTAAACGTTGAGCATCTTGTTCTGTTAAAGGGATGTGCGAGTGGTATGCATGCCAAATCGAAAGCGGTACATTGGAGACTCCAGCCTTAGGCTCAGCAACCCCCAAGTGAGAGAAACCTGGTATGTCAGTGATATTCAGAGCGGGGGAAGGATGGATACCCGCTAGGCCAAGGGCTCTGAGGATCGGTTCGCTCATGCCCTCGGATTGAGCCACATGAAATGAAAGTCTCTATCTCAAAGGTTGTGATCTAGGGTCATCAAATCAGACTGTCCGGCGTCGATGATACAGACGGAACTAATCGAGAAGGGCTTGGCACAAGCTGATCCAAGTTCCCGATTAACCATGGAAAGTCTGTGTACAGGTATGTTAGGATGGTTGGTAGTCATTCTTTCCACGTGTTCTTCCGGGCAGTTTGCCGCAACCAAAACGAGTCGCGCATCGCCCCGAGAACACGCTGCCAGGGTTTCTCTCTGGCCGAAAACCAGTTTTCCAGTGGTAATTCCTTGTTTTATCTGTCTCGATATGTCCAACCAACCATCTCCTCAATTATTCTTAGGGGCATAATATAATTCTACTGAACCAGTGCCCAGTGCTACTGGTTGGCCGACGATTACATTCTCTGTGACGCCCTTCAGGTAATCCCTCTCTCCGATGATACCAGCACGCAAGAGGTGGTTTACGGTCACTTCGAATGCTGACCGAGCAAGTATGCTGTGCTTCGTACCGCTCACACCGTGCCTTCCGATCGCTCTGACTTCTCCTTCACTCGTCATTACATCTGCAACTGTTATTAGGTGCCTTACATCAACATCCAAACCAGCTCCTTCGAGGGTGTCCCTCAATTCTGAGATTATGGATTGTCGCGCGGCCTCTATTCCAAGATATTGATAAATTTCAACGATGTTATTCGTGTAGGTCCTTGACCTATCGACACCGGCGAACTCACTTACTTTGGATAGATTTGATCCAATGGTAGCGATGTAATACTCTCCTGTGTTTTTATCCGGCCCTTGGACATTTGCCCGTGATATCCCTGGAAGTCCTTTTAGCCTCAATTTCTTTACCTTGTCTTCTAGTTGGAGGAGGGCCGTGTAGGTTGGTGGGTCTGCAGCCAAGCCTGCGAGGTCATCTTCTTTTGATACGCCTGGGATTAACTTCAGTTGTTTGGGGCGATCGGGGTTATCGGCTTGAACATAGAGCTTGAGTGCTCTGGATAATTTATCCATAACCTCTCTGCCATTCATGTTCTTGAGTTTTAGATTTTGATTCTTCAGATCAAGGGTCAGTACCCTTTGTGCAACATCCACATCAATGGATGCTATATCTCTGGTCGTGGTCGTCTCCAAGCCTGCTGCAATGGATTGGACTTGTTTCTCGTTAGTCTTCAGTGCTTTCTTTCCATCGGGAGTCTTTTCCTCGAGATATATCATCATCGTTGGCGTGTTGGGTTCTTTCCTAGCATCAACTATCTCTATTACTCTTGGAAGTCCTTGGGTCACGTTGACAGTGGCGACACCAGCGTAGTGGAAGGTACGCATGGTCATTTGAGTGCCGGGTTCCCCTATCGATTGGGCTGTTGTTATCCCGACGGCCTCATGGGGATCCACCCTGGACTCTGCCAACATGGCCTTTGTTTCCTTCATCACGCTCTTCATTTGCTTGGATGTTAGTTTATCTTTGCCTCTGGACCGTATTCCTTCCGTTAGATCGTGAATTATTCTGGGTGTCAGGACCATCCCTTCCTTGATCGACTCGGCTTCGATTTGCTGATACAGTGGGTCGTCTGTGTCTATCTCCCTGAGGATCTGGGAACTCTTATCCTCTTCCCTGTAGGATTGCAAAGGCAGAGATGTCTTCTTTCTGGTGGATCTCCTCTTCTGGATTCTGACCCTCTTTGTGGTTGTGGCAGAATCTCTTTTGCCGGATTTTATGGGGGTTGTGATTTTAGTGTGTATGGATTGGGCAGTCCCAGAATCCGTTTGACATATCTCGGCTATTTGTTGTGGGTTGAGTATTTTGACGTCGTCCCATTTTCGGTCATCGGCAAGAAGATGTGCATGCTCTTCATCTACACCTAGGTCTGTTAATTTCTTCTTGGTTGCGCTCTTCACCACCATCAGGATTCACCTCCTAGTGCAGCATCAAGAACCTGGTCTATTGGAACGGGGGATCCCTTCCTACTTCGAGCCGGATCGACGCCATCCTCACCATATTCGAATTGGATAATCCTGTCCGCAGTGTTTCTAACCGACCTCATGAGGTCATCGTTGACCTTGAGATCGTCCATCGCGTTGATCAATCTCCTCTGCATATAACCCGATTTGCTGGTTCTAACAGCGGTGTCGACTAACGACTCCCTACCTGAAACTGAGAGCATAAAGAACTCGGTTGGCTCAAGCCCCCTCTTGAAGGATGAGGAGACGAACCCCTTTTCCTTGGCTCCCTTCACCCCTCTCGGGAAATGTGAAAGAACCCTGTCGTGGTAGCCCCTCTCCAACCTCTTGCCTCTGACCTTTGGCTGTCCAATGGAGCCTGCCATCATAGCTAGGTTGTCCATCGATCCTCTGGCTCCGGAGGTCGCCATCACGACTGCTGCGTTCTTCTCACCGAGATATGCCTTTGCGACATCGCCAGATTTCGCCTTTCCTGAGTCCAAAATCTGCAATATATTCTCTTCTAGTGTCTCCAAAGGTGTTCTACCGGGCCTAGTTTCGTACCTTCGACCGTCATTACCATATTTCGATAATTCTGTATCCACGGCTTCGCTTGCTTCTTTGTTTATCTCTGCTATTTCCGCCTTTGCATCGGGCGGCAGATCTTCGTCATCTATTCCGGTCGTGAAGCCTAGGGAGGTACACATTGCGATGGTCATCTTGGTCATTCTGTTTAGGAAGTCGGCACCAACTTCTGTGCCATGGGTCTGGACGACTGCGTCAAGCAATCTACCATCTTCAGCACCAATCCCTCTTTTGTCGATAGTTCCAGTGACCTGCCCTTGCCTCACATTTACCTGATCTCCACTTCTGCTCATATATGACAAAGTAAAGTCACCTGGCACGATAAGGCTGAGGATGTCAGAACCCTTGTATCCAGCGATTCCATTGTTTTCTACAAGTTCTGGTAGCTCTCCCTCCCAGTCGACAGCCCCTAGGATCTCGAGGGCTAGGTTCCTTGGTAGAATCCTGTCCCCCTGGGTTAGCAGGTAAGCACCTGAAATATGGTCGTGAATACCCCCAATCACGGCTCCACCGTATCTTGGAGTGATGATGTGTTCCTGCACCCTCATCAGGATCTTTGCCTCAGCTCGTGCCTCTTCGCTCTGGATTACGTGCAAATTCATCTCGTCCCCATCGAAGTCAGCATTGTAAGGTGTGCAATCTGCCAGGTTAAACCTGAATGTCTTCCCTGGCATGACCCTGACTTCGTGTACCATCATTGACATTCTGTGGAGAGATGGCTGTCGGTTGAATATGGCAACGTCCCCATCGATCAAATGTCGTTCAACCACGACTCCTGGTTTGGGGTTCCCATCCCTATCGAAGGTTGACAGTCTGTCTTCCACTTCGGTCCTGTACGCTTCACCATACTCGTCTTCCGTCGCAGGGCTTCCACAATGGGGGCAGTGAACTTCCAAGTGCTCGGGTAGGTATTCCTCAGGATTATTCTGTTCCCAGATCCACCTTTGGTGTATTACGGCCCTTGGGTCATCTTCTGGTAATGATCGGCCCCTGTCATCTTCGCCTCTGAGGTTCGTGAGAGTTCGTTCCAAGTCAACGACCCACTCTTCTTCAAAATCACCGAGCTGGGTTCTTCTCATCCTCCTTTTTAATTCCAATCCAGGCAGGAAGTTCGGTGCAGGGAGGACTGAGTTTAGGTCCGGCCTCATTCCGGGGTATGGCTCGTCATCGCCGCCAGAGTGGCATTGGGAGTTCAGGCATCTAAATCCAGCCCAGATAAACTTGGTTCTGTCTGTAATTCTGACCCTGCTCGTATCGTTCCTAATCACGTAGTTGACGCCAGGGTGAACGTCAGGACCTCTCAAAACCATTTGTCTGAGTTGTTCTCTGTTCCTGCTTGTGACGCGTATTGGCACAGTCAGTTCCTTGGCGGTCACTACCGGGACTCCGACCTCATTTATGCCGAGGTTCGGATCGGGGCTGATGACTGTTCTGGCACAGAAGTTGACGCGCTTCCCTGAGAGGTTGCTTCGAAATCTTCCTTCTTTGCCCTTCAGGCGCTGTGTCAAGGTCTTCAGTGGTCTTCCCGATCTGTGCCTTGCTGGTGGTATGCCGCTAGTCTGGTTGTCAAAGTATGTTGTTATGTGGTACTGGAGTAGTTCCCATAGGTCTTCGACAATTAGCTGAGGGGCACCAGCATCACGATTTTCTCGAAGTCTCTGGTTGATCCTTAGTACATCTACTAATTTGTGTGTTAGGTCATCCTCAGACCTGTCACCGCTGTCCAAAGTTATTGATGGTCTTACGGTTATTGGTGGGACTGGAAGAACCTTCATGATGGTCCATTCTGGTCTGCTAGATGCATAGTCCATGCCTAGGAAGATAAGATGCTCATCTGGAATTTTCTCTAGCCACTCCCTTATGTCGCGAGGGTTGAGTTTGTGTTCGCCCTTGTCTTTCTTTTCTTTGAACGTTGTAGGTTTGTCGAGTAATATCTTGCCTTGCGCGGATCCGCAATGCATACATATCGCGTTCGTGGCTTTGGTTGTGACCTTCTCTATCTCTTTGATCATCTTGGAAAACTCTGTCGACCCGACGCCGTGTTTTATCATCACATCGTGGATCCTTTGTCTGTAGAAATCCTGTTCGGACTTCTCTGGGTCAATTGGATGAGTCCCGGGTTTGTCGTGAAGCAGAACTTTACTGCAACTGTTGCACGTGGCCTTCAATGCGAGTTTGATCAATTGTGTGAAGCCAATGTGGATAACAGGCAACTCTAGGGATATGTGGCCGAAGTGGCTTGGACAGTCCTCATACTTGTTCCCACAAGTGTCACATCTAACTCCAGGATCGATGACTCCCATCTTGGGGTCCATCAAACCCTGTTTGTAGGCGTGTCCGTCGTCTTTGTAGGTATCAGCGGTCTTTACCTCGACGCTGGACATTTTTCTGATTTCATTGGGGTTCATCAGACTGAATTTAATCGAATCGATCCTTTTTGGGATTTGTGCTGGGCCTCTGTTCCTCATCTCTGGTCCTCCAGTTCCATTCTCATTGCTACACCCAGACTTTTCATTTCATCCAGTAGAAGCTTGAAGGCATATGACGTCTGGACTTGGTGGACGTCAGCCCTGTCTCCACAGACAGGGCACACAGGTGTTCGCCGTTTCCAATCATAGTAGGCTATGTGTCCGCATCCGGGATTATTACAAACATGCAAGGGCCATCCATCCGATTCGTCTAGGAGCCTGTCTTTGATGACCATGGAGGCTCCGTGTGCGATGAGACAGTCCCGCTCCATTTCTCCGAATCTCAGTCCGCCTTGGCGTGCCCTACCTTCTGTGGGTTGACGTGTCAACACCTGTACACGGCCCCTGCTCCTTGCATGGAGCTTGGAACTGACAAGGTGGTGAAGTCTCTGATAAAATATCACCCCGGTGAAAACTTCTGTCTGGAAAACTTCGCCGGTCTCGCCATTGATCATCGTTTCTCTGCCCGTATGGTTGAATCCCTGTCGTAGGAGCCCGGCCCTAAGTGAGTCTTCTTTTTCTCCGTCAAAGGCTGTTCCATCTACTTGCCTGCCCTCCATGGAACCTACCTTTCCTCCAATCATTTCTAGGACGTGAGCAACTGTCATTCTAGAGGGTATAGCATGTGGATTTACCAATAGATCGGGTATGACGCCATCCGCAGTAAACGGCATATCTCTCTCGTCGACCAATCTTCCTATGATTCCTTTTTGACCGTGTCTGGAGGCGAATTTATCACCAAGTTCTGGAATCTTTTGAGATCGGACAGTGGCTCTAACTAACAAACCAGAATCCAAAGATTCCGTCACGAAGACGTGGTCCACCCAACCATGCTCACCAACTCTTACCCCCATAGAAGATTCGCGCCTTTCTTGTGCTTGTAGGAATGCGCCTTGACTTTCCTCCAAAAATCTGGGGGGGCTGGTCTTGCCAACAAGAACTGAGGGTATCGAATCCCTATGCTCCGCGATACCGGATAGTTCCACTTCTGGAGATGGAAGTCCATCTCGCTCGAGGTGTTTGTAGGATTCCCATGCCTTCAGCCCCTTGACTTCATCTAAACCGGTTCCGGGGACTTCTATTCTTTCTTCTTGACCTCCAGGGAATCGTTTGTTCTCGGCATTGTAGGTCCTCACAAATGCCGATCTACCAAGTCCTCGCTCAACTGATGCCTTGTTCATGATGACTGCATCTTGCATGTTGTAGCCATGATGACTGATTATGGCAACGACGAAGTTTTGGCCTCCCGGCCTTTTCTCAAACTTTGTGGTTTTCATAGATCTTGTTCCAACTATGGATTGTTGGGGGTAGTGCATTATGTGGGCTCTCGTATCTGGCCTCATCCTGTAATTAGCACTCGGAAGTCCAAGGCTCTGTTTTACCATCGCTGTTCCGCCGGTGACTCTTGGGGTGGAATTGTGCTCAGGATATGGAACAAGGGCTGCGCATACACCAAGAATTAATTGTGGGTCAATTTCGACGTGTGTGTAGATAAGTACGGTCTTGTCTTTCCTTTCTTTCCTCTTGAGAGAGTCTATTTCTGGCTGGTGATATGCTAGAGGTACACTGAATTTTTCAAAAATGGACTCACCATTGGGCATGGTGACCTCCACGTTTAGATTTGCCTCAGTGGCGTCTGGATCTCCTAGGTTGAGCCACTCAACCTTGGCTGGATTGATCGGCCTGCCGTATTTGGGCGACACGTCCGGTAGGTCAAAGGGCCTAGGTGCTATGAGTAGGTCCTCTTCTTCCTCTGCATCTACCCATTCCACAATTCCATTTGTGACGAGGTCGTTAAACGACCATTCGCCTGAACGCAATCGGTCAAGATCCTCTGGGGTGAGTGTGAGATTTCCGCCATCAAGAATCAGCAATGGCCGAAGCATTCTTCCTCTGTCCGTGTTGATGAATATGTCCCGGTTTAGACCGTCGTGCCTCAGACTGACCTCAGACCGTATCTTGCCCTGTCGACGTCGGCGTTTGAATTGGGATACTAGTCTGTTCGGGTCTTTGTGCAGTCCAAAGATATCTCCGTTTACATGAATTCTAGATCCTTCTGCCCAGCCCTCGGGGTTTGAGTTAACGCCTGCTTCTGTTAAGAGTGCTTTGACCTCGTCTTCTGGGACTTCCTCGGAGACGTCAATCATTTGAGCTGCGTTTTTCACGAGACCGCAATTCTGACCCTCGGGAGTTTCATTGGGGCATAGTCGTCCCCACTGAGTTGGGTGCAGGTCACGGGCTTCAAAGTGCGGCTGGCTGCGGACTAACGGACTGGTCACCCTTCTCATATGTGAGAGCGCTGCGAGGTAGGTGGTCCTGTCCAAAAGCTGGCTAACGCCCGATCTTCCTCCGACCCAGTTGCCTGTGGCAAGGGCATGCATGATTTTCGAAGTAAGAACGTCGGGCCTAAGACAAGCATTGATTCTGAGCTCCCGCTTTCTGTTATGATGCCTCTCCAATTGATATTTTAGGTCCCTTGCCAGTTGTTGGAGGCTTACCCTGAATAAGTCCTCGATTAGGTCTCCTGCAAGTCTCACTCTCTTGTTTGCGTAGTGATCCTTGTCGTTGGGGTCCTCGTCGTTGATTGCCATTTCTAGTACCTGGCGTACGATTCTACCTAGGAAAATTGCTTTCTTGTTTCGGTGTTCCATGCCCTGACCTAGGTGTGGGAGAAGTTCCTTGTCTAGCAGGTTATTGATTCTGGTCTCCCTGTATTCCTTTTGTTGGCCGGCCGCAAATTTCTTTTCCAGCCAAGCAAGTGCTTCATCCTCGGTCTCTACGGAATATTCTTCGTTGTCTTTTACGTCGTTTAGATTAGCGACAGTGTATTTCATTGCCTCTACTGGTCCAGCGATGGCTGCGAAAATGTCTCGGTCGTTATCCATGCCGAGCGCCCGCATCAACAGAACTACAGGTATTGCGGTCGTGCCGGCGCTTGGGATCTTAACCATGAGCATCCCGTCTCTTCTCTTCTCTACGTTGAGGGGTTTCCTAACCCCATCTCTTTGGGAGAAAATCTTTGCAACCTCTGTCTCATGTGCATATTTTTTGTTCTTCTCAACGGTCACCCGATTGGGAGCAAGATCTTCCATAGAGATGAGTACTCTCTCAGTCCCGTTGATGATGAAGTAGCCACCAGGGTCTAACGGGTCTTCCCCTGCTTTCTCGAGTAGTTTTCTGTAAGTTGCAGCATCCTCGTCAGAGGTCTCTGGGTGAAGAGGCCTCTCGTCGGCGTTTTGCGCATGTAGGTTACATCTAGCTGATCTTACCATGATAGGGAGGTTGCCGATATGGACGCTCTCCTCCTCGTCGGGTAGTGGTTTGTCATCACGGACAATCTTGAAGTCCATGTAAACAGGAGAGAAGTAGGTCAGTTTGCGTATCCTAGTCTCCATTGGAGTGGCGGGGTGCTCTGCCCCATTCGCCTCTCTTACCGTGGGTTTGCCGAGTCTTATGTTCTTCATTCGGACAATAATTTCTTTGTCCAAAACGTCGAGTTTGATCATTCCACCTTCATCGTCTTCGATGGGTTCATCTTCTCCGATTCTAATGGACCTGACAATTTTCTCCATTCTGCTCAGGGATCCATCTCCGAGAGGTATACAATCGTTGTAGGAAGCCAGTTGATGGTTTACAAGGCTCCTTTGCCTGAAATATGATTCCACTATCTCTTTCATTTTTCTCACCTATGCGCTCTCCACAATCAGTCTGTATGCTACGCTGCTGCCAGCACTTGGACTGTGTCTGACAATTTTCAATATCCGATTGGCCAGCCAGCCCGCAGGAAGGTCCTCTGTTTGCAGTTCTGTGGCTTCTTTTATTGCCTGTACTGCGGGATCAGTGATGAGGATTTTTGGGAGTAGTTCTTTGGCAAGCCTCTGGTTCCCCTCTTGATCGGTTCTCATCATATTCCATGGGGAGAGTTCTTCTGTTTCCTTTTCGATTTCAACTAGCTCGTGGTGTGGGACCAAGATATGATTGAGTACATTGAATCTATCGTTGCCCTCAGGGATGTCCTCCAATAGTGCGGCTGCTCTTGTTAAAGTCACGCTGGAGCTCGACGACCTCCTGCGGGATTTGCTTTGTTCTTCGATGATGGCCATGACGCGGTCCAATTCGGTTTGATCATCGACCAAATCTGTCCTCTTGGCTACTTCCTCTCTCGTCATTCTCCTGATTGCATCCAAATTTGCGTCCGTTGCCAGGGCTATCGCATGATCCTCCGCGATCCCAAGTTCAATCAGACGCTTCTTGGTTGAACTCTTTACTGCCAAACTGAAGCCTCCCTACAGCCCGACTACACCTTAGACCTGCGCTTATTCAGGTGGGCCTGAGGGGATTCGAACCCCCGGCCACCGGGTTAAAAGCCCGGCGCTCTACCTGACTAAGCTACAGGCCCATGGCATATGCTGGGCAAGCCACCGGGCCCTAGTGGTGTTTATGAACGTTGCCTAGGGTGAACAGAATCAGGACTGTTGTGCAGGCGGTTTAGATACGGTGACCCCTAAATGAGTGCTTCTGAACATCATCAAAAATTCGAGGTAATAACGCCCAAATCGGTCTACCCACCGAGGGAGGACACACTCTTACTGGCGAGTTGCATACCTGAATCGCTAAAGGGTCATAATAAAGCCCTAGAAATTGGGTCTGGTAGTGGTTTTCTTTCGATGACGCTAGCCGAAAAAGGTTGGAAGGTCACATCGATCGACGTTAATCCACTCGCTGTTGCAGCAACTAAGTCTAATTCTCTGGGGAATGGATACTCTGACATCGACTGCATCGAGGGCTCATTTGATGAGATCAAGTATCTACAGGACGGTATGTTTGATCTGATAATTTGGAACCTGCCTTATGTAACCATCCCCGCCTCTGGGCCGTATCTTGAACCTATGGAGGAAGCTTCGATGTTGGACCTTGGGAAAGACGGATGGAGTTCAGAGTTGAGGTCTTATCTCGAGTCGCACGAGAACATGCTGTCGCGGACAGGGTGCGTATTGCTTCTCTACAGAACTTACCCGGATAGTCCTTCAAAACCTGAGGATTGGCTCAAATCGGGTTGGACCTCAAGGAAAATGTCCCAGAGAACAATGGGTGATGAAATGCTCTGTGTCTACTCACACTGGCGGCCATGGGGTGGATTGGACCCCATTGAAGTTGATACAATCAAATCAACTATGGATTATGATTTTACTAGCAAAAAGGGGGGTCAAAGAGTCATTGCAGACAGGCAAATTGAAGGTAGGGGTAGGAGAGGAGGAGAATGGATTTCAGACCCGTATGGGTTGGCTGCAACATGGTGCATCACCGGACAAGACAATATCAATTCTGGTATGTTCCAGGTAGTTCTAGGTGCGATGATTTCCAGGACACTGGGATTTGAGCTTAAGTGGCCAAATGACATAATTGATGCTGGTTTAAAGAAATGTGGTGGGATCATATTTTCGATGGAGGGGGACAAGACCCTGAAAATAGGCGTCGGAATAAACAAAATCCCTCAGCCAATACATGGAATTCAGACAACAGGATGGGGGGTCGCTAACGAGGGTATGGAGAAGGGGCATGTATTCAGGATGGTAGATGCTTGTGTGGCAACTTTGTTTGAATCGCACCCATTGTGGGATTTAGTCAGGATAGAAGATTACCTACAATTCGCATGGTGTTCCCTATCCAGAGTGCTCTCAAGAGGGGTTCGTCTGAATTATAGGAGGGATTTTGCCACTGTTTCTGGGCTAACGAGGCAAGGAGAAATTTTAGTAGTTCAACGAGGGTCGGTTTCCACGGTTTGTGATCTAGACGAGATAGAATGGCAGAGTCATTAATCTAGGATAGAATCTAATCTAGATTTAACCAAGCGAATTTTCCCGCTAGAGGTGAGTGACCTCACCCCGACAGTTTCCCCAATATTTTTGATGAGCATTGGATATTCCTGAAGTTTCACCCTCAATATCATGACCTTTGCATCATCTGAAGCCCATGCTATCTTTACAGTTTCAAGATTCTCAGAGAATGACTGAATTAATTGTCTGCTGGAAATAACCTTGTCATCAAAGACTACCCCCACCCATCTCCTTTTTCCACGAGCGGCCTTGTTCAATCTGGGCACGATCTCCCGCAAGGGGTACTACTTAACGCAGATTCGGTCTGCCCAACATGTGATAGGGCGTGAAAACAACGAGGTAAAACTCTCAGAACTATTGTTTGAGCCAACACCGCTGGCTCATATTTGGACGACAATGGTTCTTCTTTGCACATTTCACATAATTTCGCTAAGGAGTAGTGGCGAGTTTGGTGCCAGTCTTTTCGTAGGTGTGGCATTCGGGTACTTGTTACTTGCCCTACCTCCTTTTCAATTCATTTTCGGGTGGAAGAGGCCATCTAGAATCTCAATACCAATTTTTCTATTGTGTTCAGCCCTATTTACATTCTCATTATTTGTCCTCGGTGATTATTTACCAAACGGAGCGCCCGGGATCTCTACGTCCCTTTCCCTCATTTTCCCCATCGTCGCACTTGGAAGGGGTTTTTTCCTTCTCAGCGGATTTATGGGCAAGGCGATCACATCGGAGCCAAATATCTTCATGAGGGTCGTTTCGGGGAATGTCTGGTTTTTGCTTGTAGTGAGGATTATCCTTCTTTCATTCCTAGTTTGGTGGTTTGGTTTCGGTGCCAGGAATCCTGTTGATAGCGACCCATTGAGTATGTTCTATTGGTCTACCCTCTTTGTTGTCATGCTCTTCATTGGGCACACAATACAGAATAGGAACAGCAAGATTGGAGGTGAATCGTCTGTTGGCACGAGGTCGTTTTCGGCCATATCTATCCTTTTGCTAGATTGGTCCATGGTTTCATGCATGAGAATGTTAGATGAAGGAGCGATAGCCTCAACGTTGTTCGAGGAGTTAGCTATGTTTATTTTCGTAATAGCAATAATTCTGTGGTCTAGGACTAGTAAAACACCAAACCCCAAAATAACTTCTGCCGCTCTGTCAATTGGCTTTGCTTATGTTGTCCTGTATGCGGGCTCAATATCACAATTGTCTACAGCGACAGATCTCAACATTTCAGCGGTGTTGGGTGTAGGTCACGGGCTAACATCTATTGTGATCCTCATCCTTGTGTTTCCCCTATCGACTAGAATTGAGAGGTCAGTGAGCACTGGTTCAATCCAATCCACTAACCACGGCGACTACTCTGAGCCTACCAATCAACCTGTCTGAAACTCGTGCGCCTAGTATAACCTGACAATTTTCGTCAAATTGGGATGTAAAATCCTCCGTAATGGAAGATATGTGAGACAGAGTCATATCCGGGCCTCCCTCGACCTGTATCAGGCATCCCTTTGCCCCGTCAAGCCCTATATCAATCAGCGGTGAACGACGCGCATCCCCGACGATCCTTCCCGTATCTTCTAGCGGGCCAGAAGCAACAATCAAAGTAGCCCTACCTTTGTGTTTTACGATCGATTTTAAATCCATCAAGTCAAGGTTAATTTTTCCCAATTTCCCAATGGTAGAGATTAGACCCTCAACTAACTCCTCTATCCAACCAGATCCCTGTTGCCAATTCAACCTTCTTCGGCGCGATTGCCATGCCAGCCTCTCCAGTGAAACCCTGATGCAAATATCAGCGGCCTCTTCTAGGGACGGCAGAGCATCGTTTGCCATCCTAGCCCTGAATGATTGCTCGGCGAATGGCAGTCCCGCAACGACGACCACAATGGCGCCTCTTTGCCTTGATGCACGGGCTAGCTCTATGGTGGAGCCTGTTCCAGTTCCACCCCCCAAGCCCGTGAGAATGACCACAAGTTCAGCATTTGTTAGAACCTGATCTATCTCATCCAGTGCTGAAATGGTCCTGTGAGCAGCAAGAGCGGGTAAAGCAGCTATCCCTTTCTCCATGCCAGTTGGATCCAAGTGCATGCAATGAGCGTTTGAAGCCCCCTTGAAGCTCTCCATATCCGCATCTACCAACATTAAGTCAGATTCCGATGAGACTCTGGAGTGAGCCGCCCTCGCCCACCTGCAACCTAGTCCACCCGAACCTATCACTAGCAGAGAATTGGACTCCATTATACTCCTTTGGCATCAGGCAGTCTTTGAAGGTGAGGCCTAGTTTAGTACTAATACGTGATGTATCTCCTAAATTTTCTTCTCTCGTCTCTTGCCCATGCATTTTCGGGTTCAAGTTTCAGTACCTGATCATAGTAACCGATGGCCGCCTCATAGTCACTCAAATAGCGACCATGTAGATGGCCCAATATGTTGAGGACAGGGACACAAGAGGGATCTTCTTGGTTGAGTTTGTTCAATATCTTTTCTGCTTTGGTCAGGTCCAACATATCCATGGCCTCTTCTGCAAGGTCAATACTCGTTATTTGATCTTCAGTCAGATTGTATGTGTTCACCCAGACAGGGCCTGCCATAGCGTGACCCAGAGGTCTTCAAATTTGATACTCCCGGTGCTCGATACTGTGCGGATACGCAGGTAATTTTGCCCTTGAGAATGCAATGTTAATAGGACGCTCCATTACAAGATGGACCAACGGAGTGGGGTCGATGCACTGGGATAGGCTTCGGCTTCGTAGAATTGCGGCTTCAGCCCTTATGTGCATGGCCCTGATTGGATCTGCCTCAGCCCTGCCCTCCGGAATAGGTGGCCAGCAAGTCGGAGACGATGACGTAGCAATTGCAGGTTGCACCTGCCACGCCGAGGATCCGGATAATTCAATCACTGTGATATTGGATGGTCTGCCATATCACTACGAAGTAGGCAAGTCATACCCCTTGCTCCTGCAGATAATCGGCGGTCCTGACGCAGACACCTCATCGTACACTGGGGGATTTGCAATGAGGGTCGATGGCGGGCTGCTATCCCCTGGCGATTCTCCATACGTGCAGAACTGGGACAATGACAACAAGGCCCTCACTCACACCGAGCAAGGTAGCAAGGTGGCTGAAAGAACATGGAATTTTGAATGGACGGCGCCAACAGAAGAAGAAGGTACTATCACATTCTGGATAGTCGGGAATTCAGTCAACGGGGATGGGGCCCCTTCAGAGCTGGACAGATGGAACAGATTGAGTGCCTCCGTCGGAGAAGGTATTGACAATGGAAAGACGAGGGCAGTATTCTCCGGAAATGGCCAAATTGAGCCCCCGGCGCCAACCGAACAGCATGTTGACCTACATGAAATGGGTGCGAAGCTCAGAGCACATTGGTTAGGACTTCTAGGCTTCGGAGCCGTGATAATTGTGATCGTTTTCTGTGGTTTCTTCCTAAGGTATGGATTCTCAAGGCACTACAAGGGAAGGTCTAATTTGTTGAGGCTCAGAATCAAGCATCTTCGAAGAGGTGATCAGTTATGATGGGAGACAAGGTGACACAATTACTGAGGGATGTTGAGAGGGGGGCCGTATCCGTAGAGGATGCACGAAATGCACTAGAGGGGGTGGATCTATCGGAAGATGATTACATCAAAGCCGTAGACCATGGAGTGTTTAACGACCCCAAGCCCGGAACTATCGTAAGAGCGTCGATCTCTCCATCAGGAGATTCATGGCTAGTAATCCTAGTGGGCCTGTGGGGGATCACATGGACCCTGTTCTGGGCGGGAACGTTATCCTATGGACTGTACAACAAATGGGATCAGCAGCAGTTATCTTTCCACCTCGCGATGACATTACTCACGCTAATCATACTAGGCATAGTCTACCTACGGTTCGTTATGCCTGATGTAGTAGTAGTCAAACATAGGCGAAATAAGTACATTACCTCAAATGACACCGAGGCATGGAAACAATACGAGGTGTGATCATGTCCAGAAGATTCAGACTCAGAGAAATACCCTCAGACCAGGAGGGGGAAGCCGATGATACCTACAAGATCGACAGGAGGGACTTCATGAGGCATTCGTTCAATGCCGCAGCTGGACTGATTACCGTCTCATTGGGGAGCGTTGGCTTCGCATCACTCCTAATGGGGACATCTGAGAACGATGGGGGGGACTCCTCCGTTAGGTTCTGGGTCCCCACAGGAGCAGAAGACACAGTGTGGTACGGAACTCAACATCTGGAACCGATGTCCTACTCCTCTTTTGTCAATGCCGCAGCCCAATCATCCACAGGCATGGCTGGGGCCCAAGGAGTTTGGTCAGGCCTCCCCGTGAATGTGGTTTACGTCCCACACGAAGAAAACAAAAACACAGCTGTTGAGGAGAATAAGCCACGCTTCCAATACCTAGATGGCTACACAGCTGAGGGGGATTATGTTGGCTCGGCCTATGAGATGGACGAAAAGGAGGAATACTCATCACTCTCGATACATGACAATCTGATTGTAATCTTTTCAAGATGTACGCACTTGTGCTGCATACCTGGATGGCAACTTGTTCAGAACGACTACACCAACGATACTTGGATTCCAGGAGGCATAGACAGTGGAGGGAACAAATTATTCTGCATCTGTCACTCTAGCAGATTTGACCCGACAGCAATAGAAAAGAATCGAAACAGGAACAGATCTAATGGTGCGGAATTCGAGTACTTTGGAATTAAGAAGGCCGGCGGTCCAGCACCAGTAGGATTACCGCTGATTCCCTTCACAGTCAATGGAGATGTTATTGAAGCCCTTCCTGATTATGTTGATTGGTACACGTTCTGCGACTGAGGTGAGATGATGCTACAATTCTGGTTTTTATGGCTGTTCATTGCGATAGTAGTCGTGATCGTGGCATTTACACTGAGGAAAGAAAGGGACGACGTCCCTAGGAAGGATATTCTTCGTGCCGTGGAGACAAGTGCAGGAAGCATGGGCCTCGCAGAGAAGTCATTCCTCTGGGCCTTTTCGTGGCTAGACACGAGATTCCGGATTCAGGACTATTGGTCAATGAGCCGAAATGCATACTACAGCATGCATCGTCAAATGCCTCTTACCCATGCCGAGAAATACAAACTCAGAATTATCTGGTACTGGTATCCCCTGTACTGCTTGGGGGGAATTTCCTTCTTGGCCTTCATCATCCTAGTTCTAACTGGATCAGTGCTAGGCCTATACTACGTCCCGGGAGGAGAAGGGGATCCCACGCCGGCATATGGTTCGATGCAATTCATAATGACTCAGCTACCATTCGGATACATAATTCGATCAATACATCACTGGACGACACACTTCATGGTCGCAGCGGTTTTCCTCCACATGTGTAGGGTTTACTTCACCGGGGCTTACAGAAATCCAAGAGAATTGAACTGGCTGATAGGTGTTGCTCTAATGTTCTTCACTATTTTCTTCGGGTACTCTGGCTACCTGTTGCCATGGGACAGCCTTGCTTTCGGCGCTGCAACTATCGGAATCAACATGGCACTTTCCACGCCACTGATTGGTGGTTGGATTGCAACCGCCATGTTCGCAGGCACCTCACTTACAGCACAAACAGTCACAAGAATGTATTTCCTTCACGTGTTCATACTTCCAGTTGTAGTCACGACATTAATCCTAGTTCACCTCTTCATCGTCTGGGTACAGGGAATTGCGGAGCCACATTGAGAAGGGGGAATTACAATGGGGATGATAGAACGTTTTGGTCGAATTGCGGACACCTACATGGAAGAAAGGAATCAACTGTTGGAAGCAGATGAGGATAGGAGAAGGGTCCATGTTGGCCACGGCTTCTGGCCTACTGAAGTTCTACGAGATACCATTATTTTCGCCTCAATAATCATGGTCATAGCATTTTACTGCTGGCTCATACCGCCACCGCTCCATTCTGCAGCAGATCCCTTTGCACAAGCAGGGTTCGTATTTCCCGATTGGTACGTTCTATTCTCCTACGGCTATCTAAGGTGGGGCGAATACCTTCCACAATTTATCATACCAGCTGGTCCAATCGGCGAGTTCTTCGGTTCCCCGGTCATTTCATGGAACGCAGCATGGTGGGGAGCCGCATTAACAGGAATACCCGTCGGCATACTTGCCTTACCACCGTTCCTACCAGGAAGGGAAAAGAGAGGTGTAGAAGACCCTCGTTTCGCAACTGCAGGAGCCATTTACCTCGCACACGTATGGTTCATCTCGGTTTTCTCGATCAACATTTTCCTGGAGCTGTACGCCAAAGACCGGCTCGACTATTGTTGGGTTGACCACCATGTCATCAACTGTGGAAGGCAGCAACCATGGACTGCCGAGGTATTCAACGCCATACCATGGGTCTTGACTGGAGTTCTAATCTTCGCCATAATTTTCTTCGCAATTAGATGGTTCCTTGTCAGTTCAATCGGAGCGAGATTAACACCAAACATGGGGCGGCAGGTGGCCATCGGGTCGATAATCGCTGCAGTCTTGATCAGTGTAGTCACTTGGCCAGTATATGAGAATGGATTTTGGGATTATGGCGGACTTGGGGCCATGGATGATATTGAAGAATTAGAGAAGCTCAGGGGTCAACCTATGGATGTTCTCATTGAGTACGACCAAGGTGAAAGAGGAGATGCATGGGACAGGTATGGCGAATACTGCGTTGGCTATGATGATAGCAATCACTTGGGGGCCTGGTCCGAGCTCCCTGAGGGCGATGATCCCGCGGATTGGTGCGTAATGCCCGCTAGTGAATTTATGGCTTGGGGCCTCTATCAGCCAACCCAAAGATATCTTGTAGACTTCGGAAATGCCAATGGCCATATAGACCCAGAAAACGAGTTGAACGGCGCATACCATTCGGGAGGGTACCTTGGTACGGACACGGACGCCTCATACACCTACCAACACAACCAGACCTTCTTCGTTGAGAACATAGGACTGGATGAAGTAGTGACCGACGTAGGGTGTTCCTTCCGAACAACCGTGCGAGGGGCTGGGGTACATACGCAAAGCCTGACACTATTGGACTCTAGCGGCGGGACTATCTGGTCCCTATCGGAGGATGAGTGTGAATCAAGTGTGATAAGGCTCCAAACAGGGGAGTCATACCGCCTAGAATTCATCAGCACGTCAACAGCCATCGATTCCTCCGTGGAGATAATCCTAAGCTATACGCTCAGTGCATACCAGCCTTTGATACTGGGAGACAATGGCAATGCGATCTTGAGATCCGACACGGACTTGGCCATTACCGAGCTACAAACCATGTTGGTAGAAAATCCTACGTTCGAAAAGAATCCAAAGAGTTTGGATGCCAAGTTAATCTATTCTCTATTCATACCATGCGCAGGCTTTGGTGCCCTTGTCTACATGGCACTCCGAGGGATGGCCAGAGGATATGAGTGGGAGATGAACAAGTGCTATGGATGCGACCTGTGCGATGATGCATGTCCCGTAAGGCTATTCAACGCAGGTGACAAGTTAAACATCATATACAATACATGGAACAATGAAGATGACGGAGTCCCGCTTTACTCCTGCCTGACTTGCACTGCCTGCACCAACGCATGCCCACAGCTTGTAGACTATGACTCATACGTCGACATTAGGAGGAGCATGATCGTCGGAGGCCCTCCAGCAGCTGAAATACCACACACGGTACTTCAGGCCGTTCTGGCTGCGGAAGCAGAAGAGGATGCAGATGATGACTTCGCATTGATCGAAGAATATCCCCTAGACTCAACCATCGGCTACTACCCAGGTTGCGTTGACTACATTGACCAAGAGATGGTTTTCAGTCACCTAAACGAAGGAGAAATGAACCTTGGAGAGACAACCACCGCGGCCTTCACGATTTTCGATGAGATGGAGCTAGACGTGTCATACCTAGGCAGAGACTTCCTGAAGTGCTGCGGCCATGATCAAAAGTGGCAAGGAATGAATGAAGTCTTTGAGAAGCTTAAATCCTACAACCAGAAAAAGCTCAAGGACAGCGGAATTGAGACTCTAGTCACATCGTGTGCAGAGTGCTTCCGAACGTTCGCTCTGGACTATGAACTAGATGAAATGAAAGTGATGCATACGACCGAGTTCATCACACAACAAGGGTTCGACGTCAAGATGGCCGTAGAAGAGGACCTGACAGTCACATATCACGATCCATGCAGGTTGGGACGGCAGATGAACATCTATGACGAGCCCAGAGACCTTGTCAAACAAGTGGATGGTGTCAATCTTGTAGAGATGGAGCATCACGGAGAAGACGGGCTTTGTTGCGGGGTATCAAGCATGATGTCATGCAACGAGAACTCAAG
>DAVU01000018.1:0-8409 GCA_002505695.1 Euryarchaeota archaeon UBA487 | reverse complement strand
GCCCTCAGACTACAAAGATTCGACGAAGTCAAAGCTACGGGCGCTGAAGTTATGCTCACCTCCTGCCCCAAGTGCGTAAGTCACTTTGAATGCTTGAAATTTGAGGGGGACCCAAGGCACGACTTCGAGATACTGGATGTTGTCTCCTTTTTGGCAAGGCAAATAGAATCAAAGCGAGCCTGATTAACTCGAAATTCTATACATTGCAGATGCCAGTGATAGGATTGCAGATATTGCTACCCCCACCATGATCATCCTACCGAATCTAGCTTCACCATATGCAACGGATGTAAGCCAAAGGAAAAACCCGACCATCCCAGAACAAATAAATGAGATCCACCCAGATTGGAATGATGACTGCAGTACAACCCAAACCCAAATGGATGTAGGTATCGAAATTGCGATGAAATCGTTAACGATTTGTCTTAAGGGCGATACAACAGCCATGACTTAGGCGAAAACCATGCTTTCATGAGTGTGTCCCAACTGGCGGGAACAAGCATGACGAAATTACCGGACTTGGAATCGAGGCGTGCGATAGAGCAGAGCCGCATTAGAGCACTGATGACGGCTCAGAGGGCCGGAGAGAGAGCGAAATTGAAGATTGGTCCAGAACATGTAGCGTGGGTCAAGGAGGAGTTGTGTATTGGCTGCGATCAATGTACAATTGTTTGTGATGATGACGCGATAGAAGTCTATCCAGTAAAATTAAGAAGCCCGATACTCGATGTCGACGTCAACAAGAAGGCTAAGATTCTCCGGGAGCCGTGTACAGGGTGTGGATTGTGCGTACTTGCCTGCCCAACAGATGCCATAGTCATGATAGATCGTTAGAACCATTCACAAGATCTTCATAAAGACCCTCGAATTCAAGACAGGATTTCCTAAATGAAAATCGATTGACAACCCTCTCCCTCCCCTTTCTCCCTTTTTCTAAGATTCGGTCCCTTTGTCTCAGTTCGCCAATAATCTTCCCGGCGAGATCTATTTCATCTCCTAACTCGAATAATGAGCCAACTTCATCGTCAACCATCTCGGGAATCGGGCCACAGTTAGTAGCAATGACAGGGACCCCAGAGGACATGGACTCAAGTGGTATGAGGCCCTGACCCTCATAATACGATGGAAATACGGTGAGATCAGATGAATTGTAGACTGTAGATAACTCATTGAAATCCAGACTGCTTTCGATTCTAATCGATGGTTTGAATCTCCATTTCGCGGCATATTTGTATAAATTCTTCTTCATACCACCTCGTCCAACCATGAGCAACTTAACATCCGGGATCTCTTTTATCACGATTCTGAATGCTCTGAGCAACGTAGTGTATCCTTTCCTGGCCGCTAGCCTCCCG
Source organism: Euryarchaeota archaeon UBA487 (assembly GCA_002505695.1). Lineage (GTDB taxonomy): Archaea > Thermoplasmatota > Poseidoniia > Poseidoniales > Thalassarchaeaceae > MGIIb-N1. The sequence continues at coordinate 7,054 of DAVU01000018.1, read as the reverse complement.
ACCGCCAATAAAACCGGATCGTCATGATTGAAACCATACCTATCTCGGACTTGCTCTCTTGCTCTCCTTGATGATTCATTTTCCCCCAAGGGCGAGAAAAGATCTGTGTCGACACCCCAGTGTATCGTTTTACAATTCCAATCTGGCGGCATCTTGTACCTCTGGATAAAATCCACTTGAGTGGCATTAGAATTGGAAACTGAAACATGAGCGAGCCTCGCTGATGATTTTTCGTATTTCGCATAATGCGTAGCAGTTAGTAATATTGCAAGGTCGTTGGGGTTCCTGAAAACTGCGGGCTCACCAACATTTCTTGCCGTAATCAGGCCATCTCTCTCCCCTAGCCAAGAGCCATGTAGTGATGCCACGGTCGGTGCTATGGATGTGCACTCCATCATTTGATTTTCAGAAAGGCTAACCATTGGTAGATGTAGGTGGATAATATCGATAGGTCGTTCGTTTGCTATCGACTTTAGAGCCTTGAGTGAGTGGTAGGCGAACGATCTGGTGAAATACATCGGGATTTTTGCCCATGGTACTCCATGAACGTGAATACCATGCTCGTCTAAATGGGCCTTTTTTTTGTTTGACCTCGTGATGATAGACACATGATGTCCACTCTGTACCAGATGTCTTGAAAGGTGATACACGGTACTCCCCATTCCTCCCCAACGAGGGGGGTATTCAGCAGAAATCATGACTATGTGCATTCGATCTGTTAACGGCGCTGCGACGAGACCGCTTGAATTGATCGTCTGGCAGTTTTGTCATTCAAATGTTAAAATGGAACCCCTACCTAGGACCATCGTGAAAGAAGAATCTCCCGACCCCGTGCGTTTTGGAGCCGAGTTTGGACCTAAGCGAAGTCAAAACTCTACTGGAGTTAGCTTGTCCACTTTCAAGACGTTAGTTTGGGTATCCAATCTAGGCGGCCTTCTGTTGTTCGCGATAGGATTGGAGCTAATGATCGTTAAGCAACAATTCTACTTTGGTCTAGGATCTCTTGTCGCGGGTGTCATCATCGCATTGTTCCCATCTAATTATGAGATTGTTGGGATGGAAGAACCAAATGATACCACACAAGGATGACATCATCAGGACAGTACCCTACAACGGATTACTGTTGGAGGTTCATTACAAAGCCGGATTGATCATATCAACTAGACTGGTTCAAAGCAATGGTTTTGATTCTACACTGGATATCATTCCGTATGAGCATATTGATGTGCGTAAATTGGATTCCTCGAGAGTATCTTTATTCAGATGGCGTGTATACCAATTTTTGATGGACAAGATCCCAAAAGGGACAATCATCACATATGGTGAAATCGCTAAGTCACTTGGTTCCAAGGATTATTCCAGGGCTGTCGGCACAGCATTATCAAATAACCCATGGCCAATAATCGTACCTTGTCACAGGGTTGTTTTAGGGAATGGTTTGATTGGAGGGTATAACTCACTGAGTGGGATTATAACCAAATCCAAAATTCTAAGATCAGAGGGGTTGGAAATTGGAAAAGTAGGCGACTACGATCAAAAGAACCTGATAAAGATCGCCACGGAAGACACAGATGCCAATAACCAAACGAAGATGTAGGTATTCTGAGACAGTGGCCTCGGAGCGTCATTGGCTGATCCGTCAGTCATTAATCCGAGGAAGGGAGCCGTAGATGTAAACCTAACCACAGTCAAAGCCAAGGTTGCAGTAGTATTACACCTATTAGTGGGAAAAACACCATAGTAGCATTATCATCTATCGATTTAGTCTTCGGTAATTCACCAATGACGGTCAAGGGAGCCAAAATGACAGAGGCTAGCAAAGGTGTCCCCATAAAATACCAACACCCCAACCATACAGCATAGGAGGCAAATAAACCCAGAATAATAGCTGTTTTCAAACCCTCAGTTCTCCTTTTTACTTCTCCCATGACGGGATCAACAATGCATAAACCAAAGATGATAGGGGCCCCGAACAAACCTGCTTTGAACCCAGTATTTCCCATAGTAGGAGAAATCAACAATGCTATCGAGACAGACAAAGTGCCCCATGCTAGCGCTGAGATTTGATTGGTTTCATATTCGCGTTGTCCGATAACAACAATACCCGTTTTCAACCTGATCCCCTCGACCAAAATTATGGACAAGCACACGAGGCTGACGAATTCTTGAGGGTCCAGGGAGAGTTTTGCTGCTATCGTGTGACCATGGGAATAATACAACAATGGTATGATCACCATCGATACGTGCGTGACTCTTCGTATCACATGACCGAAATCCCCGCCAATGGAATGTTTCGCATGATCAACATTAACGTCATATTCCTCCATAATTCTCCTCCATTCTTTCAGCCCCTTGTTTTGAAGTGATCTTATTCTGTGATATATCTTGTATAACGTCATCATACAATGGTGATCTTCTTATCCTAGATATCATTATTGACTCGAGGGAAATTTTTGCTCGTGCGGTGCTTTTTCCTAGGTCGGGTTCCAATGCCTCTATCCTAAAAACAAGATTTTCGATTCCATCCCCTGTAAGTGATGATACAGAAATGACTGGTGGAGGATTATCAGAATAAGATAGCCCGTCTTCGATGGATTTCATAGCTTTCAAGGATCCAGGAAGATCAGATTTATTGCAGGCAATCAGGTCAGCAATCTCCAATATCCCCGCTTTTTCTGCTTGCAAAACATCACCACGATCCGGCCCGTCGACCAGCAGGATTCGGTCCGCTACGGAAATAACTGCATATTCGCCTTGGCCCACCCCTACCGTCTCAATTATGACCCTGTCCCATCCCGACTCTGACAATGCCTGGATCATAGCCTCAAGTCCATTTGGTATCCCACCGTGATTTCCCCGGGCAGAAATGGACCTGAAATAAACTTGAGCAGGGTTGGAGTGAACCATCCTTGCTCTATCTCCCAAGAGGGCACCCCCGGATATGGGTGAAGATGGGTCGACGGCAAGAATCGCTACCCTCTGCTTATTTTCTGACCAATGGGATGCAAGCCTATCAATCAATGTCGATTTACCCGCGCCCGGTGGGCCGGTCACACCCAAAACCCAAGGGGCTTTTGTAGTCGGAATATCGATCTCTTCGCCGTTTTCTATTCTGGTAAGGAGTTTGGCGAGAGATCTCCGATCACCATTTTTTGCATTTTCGAAGAGAGGGGATTTAGAGTTTAACTCCATCTCCAGGTGCCCCCTTGACCTACTCCAACCGGAAGATTCTGCTGAATCCTTTCATTGACATTTTCCAAGAATCTTATCGGATCATTAACACTAGTCCCAGGACCGAAAATGGCTCTGACTCCGCAGTCATACAGGGGCCCTCTATCGATGTCTGGAATGATTCCACCAACGAAAACAGTCACCTCATCCATTCCTTCCGCTCGCAACAGCTGGCAAATTGAGGGTATAAGCCTAGCATGGGCGCCGGACAAGGTGGAAATTCCAATGGCACTCGCATCTTCGTCACGCGCGATGGCGACTATTTGTTCAGGTGTCCTTCTCAGTCCAGTGTAGATCACCTCATGACCTCCATCCCTCATGGCCCTGGCAATGATTTTTGCACCTCTATCGTGCCCGTCAAGGCCGGCCTTTGCGATGACTACCCTCATGCCTCTCTACATACGCTGGATACGATAACGATTTCAATGAACCGCATTCTGCAACCATATGAACCCTAATTCACTTTATGAATGGTACAACATGGCGGCGCATGGATGACAGTGATGCGCGTATCGCAGATCTGAGGTCTAGAAAGTCTCGATCAGCGGCAGGAGGAGGCATCGATAGGACCAATGCCCAGCATGCAAAGGGGAAATTAACAGCCAGAGAAAGGCTCGAGGAATTGTTAGATGAAGGTTCATTTGTGGAGATAGATGCCTTGGTTGAGCATAGATGCAGAGACTTTGGGATGGACAAAAACATCATACCTGGAGACGGGGTAGTCACCGGGCACGGTACTATTGACGGAAAATTGGTCCATTGTTTCGCTCAAGATTTTACGGTATATGGCGGGTCACTAGGTGAGATGCACGGCCTGAAAATTTGCAAAATACTGGACTTAGCTGTCAAGACTGGTACGCCGGTGATCGGCCTCAATGATAGCGGGGGAGCCAGGATACAAGAAGGAGTTGCAAGCCTTGGAAGTTATGCTGAGATTTTCTTCAGGAATGTCAGAGCTAGCGGGGTAATCCCGCAGATATCAGTCATTATGGGACCTTGTGCTGGTGGGGCCGTATACTCGCCCGCGATTACAGACTTTGTTGTGATGGTCGATGGGACATCGCATATGTTCATCACAGGCCCTGAAGTGATTAAAACAGTCACAAATGAGGATGTTACGTTTGATGACCTAGGCGGAGCCTCCACGCATGCAAAAAAGTCAGGCGTGACACATTTCGTCGCAGACAGTGATTCCGAGGCCTTATCGCTTGTCAGAGACCTTGTAGGGAGGCTTCCTTCGAATAATCTAGAACGCGCTACCTTGGGTAATTCACTGGATCCAATTGATCGAATGTGCCTTAGCCTTGACCAAATAGTCCCCAGTGATCCCTCGGTGCCTTATGACATGCTAGATGTGATTGAAGAGGTATGCGACAAGGACAGCTTTTTGGAGGTTCAATCGGAATTTGCCATGAATCTGATTGTTGGGTTCGCTCGATTAGGTAGTGAATCCGTCGGGGTTATCGCTAATCAACCGAAAGTACTTGCCGGCTGCCTAGACATCGATGCTTCTGTGAAGGGGGCTCGATTTGTGAGGTTTTGTGATGCATTTGGAATCCCACTCGTGACGTTTACTGATGTCCCAGGATTCTTACCTGGTGCAAGTCAGGAGTGGGGGGGCATAATTAGACACGGTGCCAAGTTGCTTTACGCCTATGCAGAGGCAACTGTTCCGAAATTAACTGTGATAACGAGAAAGGCCTATGGCGGAGCCTATGACGTTATGTCTTCTAAACACATTCGAGGAGATTACAATGTTGCTTGGCCCACTGCAAGGTTGGCTGTAATGGGTGCCAGTGGAGCCGTCCAAATTCTACACAAAGGGCGCATTGATAACGCAGGAAACCCAGACGAGGAAAGGGCACGCCTGATAGAGGAATATGAGGAAACCTTCGCGAACCCCTACCAGGCTGCAGCGTTAGGCTTCATAGACGATATTATCGAACCCTCGGAAACAAGAAAGAAGTTGATATTAGCATTAAGGACAAACCTAGAAAAAATCGAAGAAAGACCAAAACGAAGACATGGCAACCTACCACTGTGAGATGGTGAAGATGATTTCTAGGGAAGAGAGGTTAGCAATCTGTATTGCGGCCCTGATCGTCGAAGAGGAGCAAAAAAACACAAGGATTCCAACTCCATTCAGAAGAAGAGGTCGACTTTGGGGCATTGCTCACAGAATAAGATCTTCAGAGGGGGTCAGGAGGGGATGACTAAAGTTAGGAAATTCACCATTAATGGTGAAGAAATCAGTGCTGAGATTGAGAGAATCGACGGTTTCCTAAGAATTAAAATTGATGATGAAGTGTTTGAAGTTCAAATTGAAGGGGCAACGGGTCTATCAAAACCAGCCAAGCCAAAGAGAACCAAAAGAGGCAGTAAAAACAGCGCTAGCGGTTCGGTTTTTTCATCGATACCTGGTAAAGTGGTTTCGATAGACGTTGCCGTGGGAGATGCCGTACAAAGCGGCCAGACTATTCTAATTCTGGAGGCCATGAAAATGCAGAATGAAATTGTCTCTGGCATAGATGGTGTTGTCGTCGAGGTTAATGTCTCGGAAGGAGAAAGCGTTGAGGCCAATTTTCTATTGGCGAAAATTGAACCTGAACCACACGATTAAATCACAGGGTGTAATTTGCACACCATGGGAAGTTGCGACGTGGAAGGGTGCGGGGAAGAGGCTGACAAAATAAGCAGACTTTCTCCAGAAGGCTTCCTAGTCGGTACCGGCAATAAGGCATATTCATTCAGAGAGGCCTACAAAAGATTTCGATATTGCTCCCATCATCACGATGAATTAATGAAATCAGTCTGGTCCAGGGTTAACGAGAAGGGCGATAAGTCGGATGATCACGTAGCGCCAACTGCGATTTGATCATATAAGCCCTAAAGCGTCTTCAATTCTATTAAGCTCGGGTCCGGTAGTACCAGTTCCAGCGAGAACCGACTCGTTAGAGGCAAGGCATCCAGCTCCGACGTATGGTGATCCAAAACAGACCGTGCCTACCATCAAGGGCACTGAAAGAGCGTCGGAGATTAGGGATGCCTCAGATTCTGTGACATCAGGATGGGCGAGCACGCCTGAATCATTCACTACCAATGAAGACCCTACTGTGTCTTGGCCAGCAACCCTCACTCTCGTCGCTGGAACGCCTAGCACTTCAGAAATTATCTCGCATCCTGGGCCGGGTATGGTCATGCCTACCACTGCACCATGATTGTTACATGCAATAAGATTACCAGCAGCATTGACACCTGATTCCATTACGACAACCTCTCCGAATGAGGTGAGCTTGTCAAGATCAGATTCCGTTGCTATATCGGCCACCGCTATACCGTTTTTGTTTCCACGTAACAGGCTACCCAGTAGACTGGATCCCCCAATCGAGAATGGAGTCATTTCCATGTCAAACGTGTTTGAGAGCATCTCTTTGCAGTCGTCGTCAAGGGATATCGGGTGGAAAAGGACGTCCCCGACAATTGAGACATGAACCCCTACTTGTGGGTGGCCCAGGATATCTCCAGTAAGGGTAGTCATGTGTTTGCCTCTGGAATTTCAGAATTATGTGAGTGGAGTGTTGCGGGGATGAAGATGGGTGGCACAGCGACGAACGTTCCCGTGGGCTCTCGCACCACAGTACAGGAATCGACGCAGGAGGGCTTGACTTCCGGGTTCGGGATGGGACCGGGTATTACCCCTCCGCTGTGGCCGTGCACACCGCATCTTCGAATTTGATGAATCGAGAAGCCTATTGGACAGAGGCCCACCTCTGGCTAGGATGTAAAAAATTGTCAAGATTGCTCGGGGGGTTAGTGCAGCTGG
>DAVU01000008.1 GCA_002505695.1 Euryarchaeota archaeon UBA487 | reverse complement strand
AGGCTAGCAAGCGCATTCGCGGTCATGCTTTACTCAATGCTAATCCTCATACCAATCGGCCTAGCTACTCAAAGACTTATCCTTGTGACAGGCCCTAATCCGTATGACTGGACCAAGTCATTGAGCGAGAATTATATTTCCCAGAACGTATTGGAATTCACTCTAGTCCAAGCGGTCTCATCGACTCTCCTGACAATAATAATCAGCCTCCCGATAGCTTGGTCCCTTGGTCGTCACAGATGGCCTTTCGAGTCTCTGATAAGGACAGTTCTGACATTACCTTTCGTCATACCATCAATAATCGCCGCCATGGGAATACTGACTATAGTGGGCCCCTACGGACTGGATATTAGGACCAATGAAAATACGTGGTGGTGGACACTGATAATATCTCATGCTTGGTTCAACATGGCTTTGATCATCCGTTTCTGCGAGCCTCTCCTGTCCAAACTAGATCCTGCCTTGGAAGAACAGTTGCGCTTGTTGCCTCATGGTAGAACAAGAGCTTCAAGACTCAAGAATCTCTGGGTCCCTTTGTTGTTGCCCTCTGTAGTGGCGGCGGCGTGCATGACCTTCGTCTTCTCGTTCACCTCGTTCGCTTTGGTCCGATGGATAACAGTGAGGGACAATACCCTGGAGAGCGTGATGGCAGAGGTTTCGTCATCCGCTGGCATCCAAGGTTACATGGAACCGACTTCAGACATCGTGATGGGCGCCTCACTGATTCAGTTCACGATTCTGTTGACCTCCCTCTGGCTGACCTCCGTGATCCAGCGTGACAGGAAAGCAATACTCCCACAGGCGCGTCCGGAACATGTCCGCAAACCAAACTCACGTGGCTGGCTAGTGATCGTGCCAGCGTTGATTTTTGCTGTTCTACCACTGATCTCAGTCGTCATCGGCTCCTTCAGAATCCGTGATCTGGGGGAAAGCGGTGGTGGATTTCGCTGGGGAACTGATGGTTGGAATCAAGCATATCATGGGTCATTCTCATTCGCTCCAATGTCTGAGGCAATCCTGAACTCGCTCGGATATGCGACAATTACCATCCTCGTAGCACTACCTCTTGGCTATGCCCTGGCAACAACGATCAACGATCTGGAGAAGAGAAGCCCCAATCTAGCAAGGCTTCTTGACGTTTTCACGATGCTACCCTTCGCGCTCAGCGCGGCGATGGTAGGACTAGGAGTTCTTCTTGGAATAATCAAGCTGGACGTATCCTCAGCATACCAATTCTGGGCGCTCCCCTCACTGGCTCACATCATGCTCACAACCCCATTCGTAGTCAGGATCATGCTACCTGCAATAAGGTCCCTCGACAATTCCTATGACGAGAATGCGCGAGTCCTGGGGATGGGTGAATTCTCCAGATTTGTCAAGATCAAGATACCTCTCCTGAAGGGATCGATTATCATATCCTCGATATTCGTCATTGCGATGTCATTGGGTGAATTCGGAGCATCCTTCATCGTAGCGAAGAATTCAGACTGGACTACTTTGCCCTTGCTCATTGACGCTTGGAGGGCCAAACCGATGAAAGATCCGTTGTCAGCACCGGCATCGAATGCCGTGGCTACAGTTCTGATGCTGATAACAATGGGACTGTTTATGTTCGCAGAGAGATTTCGTAACAACAGAGACGGGGGGATGTTCTGATGCTGGACTGCGAAGCGCTGACGAAGGCATTCGACAAGACCCTATTTAAGAATCTAGATATCCATCTCGGACCCGGGGAGATCCTCGCTGTGTTGGGTCCCTCTGGTTGTGGCAAGTCTACGCTGTTGAGATGCATCTGCGGACTAGAATCCTTGGATTCGGGAACAATCAGGCTGAACGAGATCGATATCACGAATTTCGAGGCTGAGGACAGAGGCATAGGACTGATTTTCCAAAGGCCTGTTTTGTACCCACACTTGTCAGTCTCCGGAAACCTCTCTCTGGCCTCCAAGTCAGGGCACGAGGAAGCGCTTGAGGAAGTCGGCCTCTCGGGGTTTGAGGGTAGAGCTGTCGAGAACCTATCGGGAGGAGAAGGCCAGAGGGTGGCACTAGCGAGAGCCCTACTCGCTGAGCCAAACGTACTTCTACTGGATGAGCCCTTCAGCGCTTTAGACAGTGACTTATCCGTGAGATTGTTGAAAGATGTACGACAGCTCCTCAAGAAAAGAAAATGCCCTGCTATCCTTGTGACTCACAACCAACAAGAGGCCGAGATGTTCTCTGACAGAATTCTGGAGATGTCAGATTAGGTAACAATCGGTCAGTTCTTGACCTCATCCATGGTCGGCATTGTGTGGATGAGGGCCTGCCATTGAGGATTCTGAGACCTTGGAAGGGCGTCTGGAGGCCAATCTGGTCACGCAGGGAGGAACTGGGGGGATTCTCATTCCTCATCTCCATCTTCTTCGTCGGAATGTTCTCCATAGGTGCCCCCTACTTCATCTCGAACAACATCGCGGCGCACTACCTCGAAACAGTGTGGGATCCCGAGATTGCCATAGACAGGAGCCTCCCTGTGATCAACTGGATGATCATCCCCTACGTCGCCCTCTACCTGTTCTACCCCGTGACACTGGCCCTAGCCCCCAGGGACGACAGGGGGAGGATGGAGCTGGCACTGGGCGTCCAGGGCCTGTTCATGGCCACGATGTTCTGCGTGCTTTTCTTCCTCCTCCTTCCAGCTGAGATAGACCTCAGGGACCAGTTGGACACGCACTGGGAGACCAATCCCCCGAACTGGCTGGAGGAGGCGCTGTTCACGTTCATACACGTCTCTGACAACCCATGGAACGCATGGCCCAGCCTCCACATCGTCCACTCCACCCTTCTGGCCAGACTCATCACGCACTGGGTCCAGAGGGACCATCACGAGAGTCGCCTCGCCAAGCCCTTCTTGGTACTCCTCTGGGTCGAGTGGGCACTGCTCTGTGTCAGCATCCTGGCTACGAAGCAACACTACCTGTTCGATCTCGTCACAGGGCTGGTAGTCGCTTTCGTATTCTGGAGGATGTTCACCAAGGTCATCGACATGGTCGAAGAGAGAGGCCCCGGCAAACTCGCATCCGAGTCAGGCTGGAGCAACTAGTTGTTGTATACCAATGGGTGGTATCGATGCAGCACCAAGTCTGATGGAAGTTGCACAAGGGCTGCTATTCTTCGCAATCATCATCGCATCTTCATTGAAGATGAAATCAAATGAAAAGTTTCTATTCACCCAATCGCTTCAGCGATGTAGAAGATGCCACTTGCAACGATTCCAATCATAACACCATTGTGAATCCATTCGGACTTCAGCGATTTCAACCAACGTTTACCCACGTTGACACCGATGAGAGCGGATGCAACCAAAACAAGTGTGAGATTCAAGTGAGAGGAAATCTCATCAAACCTAAAGAACAGATATACCGGAATTCTCGAAAGGTCAACGCACAAAGCAAGGACACTTGCAGTCGCAGCATAGGCCATCTTATCCGGCAGCCTACGGGTAAGGAACATGGCGCGAAGCGCACCCTGGTGGCCTGACAATCCGCCCATGAATCCAGATCCGAAGCCTCCGACCCTGTCATTGGCTTCTGGGATCCTGTAGCCCGTCCACTTCTCACTCATGGTGAGTAACGGCAACACGATGAGAAAGATTCCGATGATGGCCAATAGAGGTGCCTGTGGGACTTGATTTTGCAGTAGTGCCCCAAGAATGGCACCGACAACCAACCAGACGCCATATTTCCGAAAGGCGTGAAAATCAACATGCTCCTTCAACGCGGCAAACTTCCCCGCATTGTGAGCCCCATGTACAATGGCGACGACGGCCACAGCCTCATGAGGACCCATCAACAGAAGAACCATCGGCGTCAGCATGGTGGACAGGCCGAAGCCTGCCGG
>DAVU01000017.1 GCA_002505695.1 Euryarchaeota archaeon UBA487 | reverse complement strand
GGACAAGTGGGCGAAGCAGGCTGAGGATCTCGATAACTGATGCTACAGTCTCCGGAAACCGACTACTGTTTCCTCCGGATCTTCTTGTTCTGTAGGTAAAACTCCAATTTCCTCTAGCCCAGTGGTAATCTCAGCAATTGGGGACGACTCGCCGATGCTTCCGTTCGGCTTTTTGTTCTTGCAGACCAGATAAACTTCAGATGATGCATTACGACTTGCTATTGGGGAGAACCTCCTAACGAATGAGAAACGACCCCTACATGCCTTTACCAATAATTCAATTCCAGTACCTTGGAACGCCTTCGTCACGAATGACCCCCCGGGCGCGAGAATCTTGACAGCCACATCCAGTGCCATCGCAGAGAGTTCCAAAGAGATGGCCTGGTCTGTATCGTACCTTCCAGTCAGGTTAGGTGATATGTCCGAGATCACAGAATTGAAGGCATTGCCTTCATTTTCATCCAAGACTTTGTCCAATATCAATGGGTCCATGATGTCCCCAACCAAAAGTGTAGCCCCGGGCAAGGGCTCGGTTGTGCGCAAGTCTACTCCTACTACCTTGCCGTCCATCCCCACGACCTCTATTGCCACTTGTGTCCACCCGCCGGGGTGGCAGCCTATGTCCAGTACAGAGTCCCCTTGTCGCATGAGGTTGTATTTGTCTTGTATTTGTTTGAGCTTGAAAGCAGACCTCGCCCTGTACCCGCTGTTTTTGGCTTGGCGCCTCCAAGGATCGCGTTGATGTTCTTGGTACCATCGCTTTGCCATGGACTTGGACCCATGCACTCCGTTATGAAGGGTCGACGCTTCGGAAAGTTAGATGCGACGATTTTTGATGGCTGTCTTGATCGCCACCCTAGTTGGACTACCCTCGCTGGCAAGCACAGAATCAGAATCAAGATTTCATTCTAATGGGTCCGGTGCAACGGTCCTGATTGAGGAGCACACGGCCACATATTGCCAGACATGCGCACAAATTGACCCCATGGTTCTTGATTTCTTGCGAGATAATGGCAATCGAGCGATCAGAGTAGCACTCCACCCACCGGCCGACGACCTCTTGGGAACTGAGATCTCAACCCACAGGCTCTCCCTCTCGGAAGACAATTTATCTGTCACGCCGACATTTGTTATGGATGGCGATATTGTTTCACGGGGATACGTGGATAGAACGGACTTGCAACTGAACCTGCGATCAGCGGAGCTCGACAAAAGAGGCATATTGTCATTGGAGGCTGAAGTATTGATTTCAGGGAATGCTATTCAAGTGACATATCCAAGCCTAGATTTAGAGCAGAATCAGACACTGACGATATTCATTGTTGAGAGGGTAGTTGTCCATGATCATGGGATAAGTCCCAATGGCCTAGATCAGAACCATGACGTCGCTAGAGGGATGATCTCGATTGATGATGAAAATAATGTAAAGGCCGAATTCATCCCAGACAGATGGAATGCATCAGTGCCTCAAAACGTAAATCACAGCGTTAGATTTCTACTAAGCGATGATGATGACCCACTCTCTTTCGATGTGGTGTTGGCTGTGGAATCCCGGGAAGAGGGGCCAAACAAGATTCTCTCCTCAACAATAGTCCGTCTTTCAGAGGAAACTGGGGGTGAATCCAAAATGACCCCGTTGGTACTTGTCCTTGGCATCGGAGTGGTGTCAACGATGGCGTTCATAATCCAATCTCGGAAATGAGGGATTCAGCACACCATCTCACGGCCTCTTCAGAATTCATTTCTGGTTGGAAGCCAGAGGAGTACAATTTGTCCACATTGAGCCAGGTCTTGGGCACATCTCCAGCCCAGCCCCTGTCGCCACCCGTGTAGTTTATTGCTACATCTTTGAGGCCTGTGGCTTCTATGACTATTTCCGCTATTCTTGATACGGAAACTGTTTGATCTGTTCCAAGGTTGTACAGAGCCGTTTTCCCGTGATCGAGGCCGATGACATGAAGCATTGCTTCGACTGTGTCTACTACGCCCATGTAGGACTTTTCCTGTCTACCGTCCCCGAGTACTTCTAATGCAGACGGGTTCTTTTGCAATTTGTGGATGAAATCGTAGATTACCCCGTGCGTCCCTCTAGGGCCCACGATGTTGGCAAATCTGTGTATCCAAGCTACAGCTCCAAATGTGCCCGCCCAAGCTGAGATTAGTGCCTCTGAGGCTAACTTCGAAGCACCATACAATGATATCGGCAATGTTGGACCGTAGCACTCTGGAGTTGGCATTTCACCAGCCTCGCCGTACACCGCGCTCGAACTGGAGAAGGAAATTTTGGAGACGCCCGATTTCCTCATCCCCTCGAGAACGTTGTAAGTCGCTAAGGTTCCTTGTTTGAGGTCTGTGTCTGTGACTTCGATACCCAAACGGATATCCGGGTTTGCCGCCAAATGGTGTACAACATCTACTCCGGCCATTGCACTGCTGACTAAATCTAAGTCCAGCAAGTCCCCCAGTACGATCTCAACGTTGCTATCAGAATGGTGTTTCAGGAATTCAATGCGCCCAGAAGACAGATTGTCCAACACTCTGACTGTCTCGCCCCTTGAGACAAGTGCGTCAACCAAGTGACTCCCAATGAAACCAGCTCCTCCTGTGACTAGGTGCATGCCCACGCGACGGGGATTCTTTGTTTGACACCTTCGGGTGTCTGGAGACAGTTTGAATGCCAATATTTCCACCATTCCACCCACATTGATCCGAACGCTTCATTGGCACCTCCCCCTCAAGTGAGATCGTGGAAGAGCCCATAGACGATGAAGCGGAATTCTGGAAGAGGTTTTTTGAGTCCATCCAACCGTTCAGGATAGCCATATCTGGTACGCTTTCAAATCTAGCCGACACGCCACCTGTCAAGGTAATCAGGAAAACGATGACCGTAATTGAGGCGGGTACTGAGAAGGCTGGCAATGTTGGTAAGAGAATTTCGGAGTATAGCTATGCAGCGATACTCAGGTCTCCGGGCATAGTTGTCGCACTATTGCTCCTGACTACCGCTCTTATCGGCAGAGATGCACTGGAGTTCGAGCACCAGATAAACGGGGATGTCGAGATCTACCTTCCGGATGGTGCCGATTCAACAGAATTGTTGAAGCAGGTTAGAGAACAATGGGCTACGGACATTGTGATCCTCTATGTGCAGACCAACAACGCCGCGACCGCGTCCGGAGAAAGGGGGACCGAGAACATTACCGATCAGGATATCCTGAGACAAATATCATGGATCGAGGGGGACGACCTCACTTTCGACCTTGGAGGCTACAGGTCCGGGCTTGACAGGTACAAAGACGACCGTGGCACTAGGGATGGAGTGGTATGGGTCCTCTCTCCGGCTCAAATAATCAAAGAAGCGAATTCCTCTTCTTATCGTTTTAATTGTGCACTGGAGCGCTACGCTCTTCCCACAGGCCAACAAGAAAACTGCGCTGTTGCATCGTTGAATCCTTACACCGGATACTCGATACCGCAAGGGTCAGGAGCCCAAGAAAGAATTGACCAGTACGTTGAGAATGCCGGCTCACTGATGGAATCCTTCGTCAGGGACACCGATGGGGATGGAATTTGGGATACAGGGGTTGTGATAATGGGCATAACATTCGATATGTCCGATACGGAGATACCTCCTCGTGACGATCCTAAGGGAATAACTGAGGATAACCCTTCTGGCCAGATTAAGGACCACAAGGCATTCCTAACCTACGCTGACTTATTGATCCATGAAGAGTCAAGGCCAGAAGACTGCGAGTTGTGTCACAGGGTGTATGAGTCTCCCACCCATTCATGGGACTTGGAAAGGGCTGATGTGATACCGAATAGAGAGGCGGTGACAATCACTGGCTTGACTCCTGTTCTGCATGACGTCTCGGACGCAATTTACGATGAATTGATGGACGTCATGCTCCCATTGAGTTTGCTCTTCGTCGGAATAATGATGTTTGCCCTGCATAGGAACGCCAAGGTCATCCTCATCTGTGGCACACCGATTATCATGACACTGTTCATCACATTCGGCACCATTGTCATAACAGATAGGATGCTAACTCCTATGATCATCTCCGCTGGACCGATATTGGTCGGCTTGGGAGTGGACTATGCACTCCACTTGACCAATAGGATAGAAGAGAACAGGGTCAGGATATTGGAACAGAGGGCCGAGCGAAATTGGGCTCTTCGAAGGGACGGTCAACCAGAGCATGATCTTGATCCGTGGGACCCGTCCATAAGCCTCGGTGCGACGGTCTCCGCAGCATTGACAACAGGTCATGCAATACTTTTGTCGGCCCTGACGACAATAATCGGCTTCAGCGTTTTGATGTGGCCGTCGATCGTCCCAATAGCACCAATGAGGACGGTGGGCCTGACGCTTCTATTGGGCATATTCACGACTTTCATAGTATCAATGGTCATGGTGCCGGCGTTGGTACAACTTCTCAGATATCGGAAAACCCCCTCCGCCGCATTCGACTCCCTCTGGGACAAGATAGGCGAGGTGCCTGTACGAGTGTACTTGTTGGTATTGATCATCGCGGGCGCCTTCACCGCCTATGGGGTGATGATTCTCGATGATGAGTTGGGTAAGGAGATAACCGGTTCTGCAGATGAGGTGCCCCCGGGATTAGCATCCTATGAGGCACTGAGGGAGTACAGCATAGAATTCCAAGGAGGGCAGACGAACATGTTCATCGTTGACGCCGAAGCCAGGGGCGAATTGAATGGCACTGCACCAATCAGGGACCTCCCCATACTGGACGCGATTGAGAGGATGCAGATCGAGGTCAATAATGTACCAAACACCACATCAATCTCACTCGTGGACATCCTGAAGGCCATACACGTCGACTCCCAATCATTGGGAGTCAATCTGGTCTCGACCAGCCTTTGGGACCTCATACATGATGAGTGCTGGGATGAATCGCAGAATCCCTTCCGTCCAGACTGCCTGCCCTACGCAATCACATCCAGAGAGGCTATGGTGAACGTTGCTTTTGACACACTCTCCCCAGAGATACGATCTATGTTGATGAATGCCGATCAGGCCGGTGTGTGCCAGCAGCCCTCGCCTTGTGAGACAAAGACACTGGTGTATGTCAACCAGCCGTACATAGCACTGAAGGAGGCCAAGGTACTGAGGGAGGCTATTGATGACCATCTCAGGGGCGAGTCAAGCTGTAATGGGCCACTTTCGTGTTCAGCGCTTGGCCTAGATGGTGCGGTAAACAGCTTGCTCACAGGGGGCCTGCCGGTCTCTCTGGACATAAACGAGGGAATCCACGACGCCCAAAGGGATACCACCCTATCCACGATCCTCATACTTCTAGTAGTAATGTCAATACTCTTCAGGTCCCCTAGGATGGCCGTCTTCACTATGGCTGCCGTAGGGGTCGTTGTCCTCTGGCAACCCATCCTGATGAGGTTTGGGGGAGTCAACGTCAATGTTTTCACTGCGATGATTGGTACGATCGTATTTGGGATCGGTGTCGATGATTCTATTCACATCGTTGACAGGATAAAAGACGAGGGTGAGAGCCCAGCTGGCATTGCGAAGTCAGTCGCGAGATGCGGCCAGACAGTTTTCGAGACCACTGCTACCACGTGCGCTGGATTGGCAGCAGGTTTGTTCGTGGCCATCCCGGGGCTGCGAAACTTCTTCGTTTTGATGATGGCATTGCTTTTCCTAGCACTGGTAGCGAGTTCCATAGTCTTACCAACAATAGTGGTGGCATATCGTGAATTGACCTCAAGGCTCATGGGTAGAGGCCCGTGGCTGGACTATGAGGAATCCGGCTCACTATCCTCCGGATTCAAGTCGAATTGATCCAGACCACAATGACAAATTTGTGAGGGTGCAGGGAGTAAGCCCCTTTCTGTTCACCTTACGGCTGGTTGCATTCAACTTAGCATCCTACCCGGCCCTAGCAGATGCTGCTTGACGGGCCTGCTTGGACTTGCTCCAGCGGGGGTGGCCGTTTCATCCATGTTGGCGAAACCTCCTCCTTCAGGATTCACCGTTAACTCGCCACACGGTTCGTTTCTGTTCCAGAGCCGACCCTCCCGGGCCCCTGGCGTTAACCAGGCCGCTCGCATCTTGGAGAGGGGACTTTCCTCAGTGTCGAACACTGTCAGCAACCCTCCTGCTCCCTCATGCCGCGGAACACGTCGATGGACATCAAACGTTCGGTCAACGCTGTGAGCCTGAGAAACTTTTCATTTCGAGTCGATGCCGCTGGTATATGGACACCGAAGAGAGGAAGAGGCTGGCAGGCATAGAGGCATGCAAGTGGGTGCGGGATGGAATGTCACTGGGTCTTGGCACGGGATCCACGGTGTCCCACACGGTCCTCGAGATAGGGAGGTTGATCTCGGGGGGCTCAATCTCCGTCGTTGGGGTACCAACCAGCCTAGCAACCCGCGAACTGGCAATGAGTGTTGGCATACCCTTGGTTAGCCTGTCCGAGGTCGGGGTACTCGACTTGGTTATCGATGGAACGGATGAGTTCGATCCAGAATTCTCACTCATCAAAGGCGGAGGGGGTGCTCTCACCAGGGAGAAGATAGTCGCTCAGTCCTCGAATGCCATGATCGTCGTCGCCGACGAGAGGAAGCAAGTTGACGTACTGGGGAAGTTCCACCTCCCCGTGGAGGTACTGCAGTTCGAGTGGGAGGCCACCAGAGGCCTGTTGTCTGCTCTATGCCCAGGGACGGTCTCTATCCGGGGGGGCGAGCGACCATTCGTCACCGACAACGGGGGGTTCATACTCGATTGCAATTTTGGCGAATCGATTACCAACCCAAAGTCACTGGAGTCAGAGATCCTTTCGATAGCGGGGGTCGTAGAAGTCGGCCTTTTCTGCGACATGTGCGATGTGGTTATCCTAGCAGGAGAGGGCGAGGTTCAGACCATCGTCAAAGAGGGCGGAAGGCTAAGTTAACCAATCGCTGTTGTTATAGAGGAATCCCTGAACCGGTAGCTGGGTCTGTAGCTTAGTCAGGTAGAGCGACGGGCTCTTAACCCGTAGGCCGCGGGTTCGAACCCCGTCAGACCCGCCAAAGATCAAATCAATCGCAGCGTTGAAACGCGGGATGTACCGCCCTGAGCCTAGGGTGAGGCCATGAAGACGCAGTGGATTGGTGACGTCTTGAGTGGCTCTCTGAACCAAAAAGAGGTCCACCTCAAGGGGTGGATTCACAGATCAAGGGGGTCAAACGCCATCAGGTTTGTCGTACTTCGGGACTCTACAGGAACCCTTCAGTGCGTGGTGAAGAGGGACAAGGTGGGAGATGCATCCTTCGAGGAAGTCGCTTCAGCGCTTATCGAGTCCAGCCTGGAGATCAAAGGAACGGCCATACCAACCGACAGAGAGCATGGGTATGAGATCCAAGTGACCGAAGCCAAAGTCGTTGGGCCAGTAGACCCCTCGAACCCCTTCCCAATCACGGAGTCCGCCATGGAGGAGGCTGACGGCGGCGAGACTGAGTTCTTGCTGGACAACAGGCACCTCTACCTGAGGACAGGTAGGATGACGACGATGTTGAAAATCAGATCATCGGTTTTCGGTGCGATCCACTCGTTCTTCCGGGATCGTGACTTCATCGAATACCAAGCCCCCAACTTCGTCGCCGGGGCCGTAGAGGGGGGTAGTACCTTGTTTGAGGTCCCGTATTTCGGAAGGAAGGCCTACCTCACTCAGTCTTGGCAACTCTATGCAGAGGCCGCCATGCCCGCACTCGAGCGACTCTACACCATCGCACCATCATTCAGGGCCGAAAAGAGTCGGACAAGGAGGCACCTGACGGAGTTCTGGCACGCTGAGATGGAGATAGCCTGGGCCGACAACAACGACGTAATGGACCACGGGGAGGCGCTTGTTAGGCACATAGCCCGGACTCTGCTAACTGAGAGGCCCGCTGAATTGGAAAGTCTGGGAAGGGATCTCGAGGTCATCAGGAGATTCGCAGATTCGGATTACCCCAGAATCCGGTATGACGAGGCCGTGGAGCGGCTTAAGTCCAAGGGAGTGGAGATAGAGTGGGGCCAGGACCTGGACTACAGCAAGGAGAAGATCCTCACAGCGGACTTTGATGTGCCGCACTTCCTAACGCACTACCCCAAGGTAGCCAAGCCCTTCTATCATAGGCAGGACCCGGATAACCAGGATTACGTCCTCTGTCACGACCTCCTTGCTCCCGAGGGCTACGGGGAAATAATTGGAGGAGGTGAGAGGACCTGGTCCGAGTCTGAAATCCTAAAGAGGATCGACGATGAGGGAACCCCTAGGGACCCCTACGAGTTCTACATCGACATCAGGAGATACGGCGGGGTTCCACACGGGGGCTTCGGACTGGGGGTGGACAGGGTCTGTGCGTGGCTCGCCGGTGCTGACCACATCCGGGAGACGATCCCATTCCCACGTGATTCACGTAGGGTCACCCCCTGAGTCCTGATAATCCTCATACGGACCCCCCCTGTCCACTCATCATGGATCCCGGATTTGACCTAGCCAACCCAACCGAGGAGCACAGGATGCTGAGGGACATGGTGCGAAACTTCGTTCAGGAGGAAGTCGAGCCTCAAGCCCATGAGCATGATCGGCATGAGAAGTTCAATGCCGAACTCTTCCGTAAATTAGGGGATCTCGGTCTGCTTGGCATCACCATAGAAGAAGAATACGGGGGCGTTGGGATGGACGCCACCGCAGTGGCGATAGTTAACGAGGAACTCTCCTACTCGGACCCTGGTTTCTGCCTAGCATATCTAGCCCATGCGCAATTGATGGTCAACAACTTGGCATTCAACGGAGACGAAGGCCAGAAGGGTCGGATACTACCACTCGTTTGCAGTGGGGAGTGGATAGGATGCATGGGGATGAGCGAGCCAGGCCATGGGACCGATGTCTTGGGGATGACCACATCCGCGAGTCCCCAGGAGGATGGAACATGGTTGCTGAATGGCAGGAAGATGTGGATCACGAACGGGGTCATTGACGATGGTAGCACCCCCGCGGACGTATGCATGGTCTATGCCAAGACCGGTCAAGACGACGATGGTAGGCAACAGATCACCACCTTCATCGTAGAGAGGGGGATGGAGGGGTATTCGGTCGGCCAAAAGATACTGGACAAACTAGGGATGAGGGCCTCCAACACGGCAGAGCTGGTGTTTGACGACGTCAGGATCCCAAGTGAGAATGTCGTAGGCAAGCCCGGGGAGTCCACCGTCCACATGATGCGAAATTTGGAGATTGAGAGGATAGCACTCGCCGCCATGGCAGTTGGGATCTCTAGAAGGTGCCTCTCAATAATGAACCAGTACGCCTCGGAGAGGGAGGCCTTCGGGAGGAGGATCAGGGATTTCGGCCAGATCCAGAGGCACATAGCGGAGTCATGGGCCGAGTACAGGGCAATGAGGGCCTATGTTTACGACACCGCCCTGAACACGAGGTTGTCTGAATCCGGCAACAGGCTTGACAGCGATGGGGTCAAGCTATACTCGACGACGGCCGCCAAGAATATCGCAGACAGGGCCATCCAAGTCCTAGGGGGCTATGGCTATGTAGGGGAGTACGTCGTTGAGAGGCTCTGGCGGGACTCCAAGCTACTTGAGATCGGGGGAGGGACCCTTGAGAGCCATCAGAAGAACATAGCCAGGGATCTCGGCAAGGATGGCAGTCCGATCAACAACTGACGAGACACTAACTCGGTCCAGGAGCCTTTGTTCGGCTTCATTCGATGTCTTCAATGAGAGTCATCCTCAAGGTCTCACCATCGTAGGAGAGGGACTTGAAGGCCACCTTGAGATCCCCTTGGCCGAATGGATCCTCGATCATGGGGGAGGAGCCCCTGAATAGGCCCAATACCTCCTTGTATTCCGTCGTCCCAACAATGGCCACTGCCTCGTAGACCGCGGACTCAGCACCCTCATCGAGCAGGTCATCGCCTTCTCCGCCGCGTATCACAGTTCTTTGTATCCTCCGCTCGATCGAAACGGTGAGCGACTCGCATTCAATCTCAAGCGTCTTCCTCTCGGTGTTGCTCGGTGCAAGGAGGTCGCTGCTTGCAATCATGTTGATCCCGGAAAGTCTGAGTTGCATGGCCACCGCATCGCATTGGTGCTTTTGCACCTTGCGCCTGTTGCTGGTCGATGGTAGTCCCGCCAGGACTCGAACCTGGGTCCCCGGGACCAAAACCCGAGATGATGGACCACTACACTACGGGACTCTGGCTAACCTGCGGGGGGTCGCGGTTTAGGACTTGTCGACTCCGCCCCCGGAACCATCATGCGTGGTGACTCAGCCGGAGAGGCATGCAGGTATCGTCAATAGGAGTGGTTGGTGCAGGACAGATGGGGGCTGGAATAGCACAGGTTTCGGCATGTGCGGGCTACTCCCTGACGCTCGTAGACATCAAGGCGGACGTGATCGAGAGTGGAGTTGCCTCGATCAGGTCCTCTTTGACCAGGATGGTCTCCAAGGGAAGGTTGGACCAGAAAACCTCTGATGAGGCCCTAGACAGGATAAAAACATCGCTGGATCTGGGGGACCTCGCAGAATGCGATCTCGTTGTGGAGGCCATACCAGAGGTGTTGGATCTGAAGACCAGCACCTTCAACAGACTGGATGCAATCTGCAAGCCATCCGCCATTCTGGCAAGCAACACATCCTCGATATCGATCAACACCATCGCAGAGTCGACCTCTAGGCCTGAAAGGGTCATTGGAATGCATTTCATGAATCCAGTCCCGATAATGAAGCTCGTCGAGGTCATCAACGGCACTCATACAACGGAGCTCGTCACCTCAGAGGTGATCTCCGTCATCGAGGCGCTGGGGAAGACCCCCTTGCAGTGCAACGACTCTCCGGGTTTCGTATCAAACAGAATACTCTGCCCAATGATAAACGAGGCAATCATCACATTGGACGAGGGTGTGGCTGAAGTGGACGCCATCGACGGAATCATGAAGCTCGGGATGAACCACCCCATCGGCCCCCTTGCATTGGCCGACCTGATAGGCCTGGATACGGTGTTGAACATCATGCGGGTTCTGCACGAGGGACTCGACGACGAGAAGTATGCTCCATCTCCATTGTTGGTGTCGATGGTCAACGAGGGCAAATTGGGGAGAAAAACCAAAATCGGTTTCTACAATTATTAATTTCTCATAGCATATATATGATTGTATTTCCCCAATGATCCAAGGCTCAGTGTAGCGGTTTCACGGATTTGTTATTTTTATACTAAAATCGTGACCCTGACAGGTTGAGACCTACCTCTGAAACCCCTCAGATACCCCAGTGTTCTTGAAGAAAGAATTCGACATTGTTATATCCTTCCCCGGACGTGATCACGCCCAGTGACGTCTATGTCGAACGACCGCAGCCGAACCATCGTCCTTGCTACGCTAATGATTGCAGCCCTATTGACACCCGCCTTGTCCACCGTGGACGAACGGGTGGAAATGAAGGAGGATCCAGTGATTATGGAAGCCCCTCCGAACCCATGTTTGGGTTATGATGCCTGTACGGGTCTAGACGCCGGGGGGTACAATGCGAACAACCAGATTTGTGCAACTGGAGGATCTTGTCCGACCCTGGATCTGACGCCCTACGTCGAATCGGATCAGGTCACATCCTTCTACGGTCACGTCAACGGATTCTCAGGCTGCGGAGCCACCACTTGCGACGATGACGATGTCTACCTACTAGATGTCCCGGCTGGATACCAGACAAACATAACCACTGCTTGGAATTCAACGGTCAGGCACCACTCTCTGGCCGTTTACAATGCTGACGGATGGTCGGGTTCCGGCACAGGCGGCTTGACAACTATCCAATCGAACACGTGCACCGCCACTGCCAGCGCTGGCACGTGCTATGTCGAGGCAGGGGCTATGTCAGCAAGCACGATAGCCATCTACCTTGACTGCGCCTTCAGTGGGTGCCAGGGCAACAACCCCCAGGACTACAGGCTCGACATCGAGTTCTTCTTCCCCGGCGACAATGGAAACATCGGGGACTACACCGAGGAGACCCTAGTCGTCTCCAGTACTCTACTAGAGACCGTCCAAGACAGCTTCTACGCACCAGTCTACCAAGGAAGCGCGACGAGTGACACTGGGACATTCGATGTGGTTTCCGGCCAGACTGTAGGCATCATGCTCTCCTACTGTGACAGCTTCTGCGACACAGAGAGCAGAATCACGATCACAGGCCCTGGGTCGATAAACGACGTCTTCTTCCCACTGGGATACCAGCCCAGCGACATTGGAACCATCATCACATCCTACACCACACCTGGAACCTACACCCTCTCGGTCGACGACCCAGGGTGGGGCGATGGCGGAATCGGCGCCGATGCGGTCCTGACTGCAGACGCAGGGAATGTCACAGGCCTCTTCCAGACTGATGGATTCGACCTGCAATCGGTGTCGATGGGAATGGTCACGGACACTGCGGACGAGCAGGATGTGTGGGCCGTGCTCATACCAGAGGGATACCTTGTCGACGTGACATTGTCATGGGACAACAGCGCTGACCTCGACCTCGCGCTGTATGGGGACTACGCACTCACAGACATGATCGACGACTCGATCTACAACAACCCAGAGCTCGTCACGAGCACGGATCAGGACTGGGACGACATAGCATGGATAGAGGTCGTCTGGTGGTCCGGCTTCGGCGTGAGCGACGCCATCTACACGCTGACTGTGGACTTCATCCCAGTCTCAGGCGTGCCGTGCTACAACCAAGACGACGGCGGATCTCCAGACACATACTACGACGTCTTCACCGGCGATGCAGGACACGAGGACATCCCATCGACGAAGGTGATCGACACCTCTGCAGGCTCCGGCACCATCAGGGGCATGATATGCGGTGGTTACGATGACACCGATGCCTACAACTTCACCGTCGCACCCGAGACTGGGATTTTCGCAACGCTCGTCTTCGATGACGAACATGACTACGACATGGGATTCGACCTGTCTAAGGAGATAGCCGCTACCCCCGGGACATGGACCTCGATCGATCAAGAGATGAACGCCCAGGATGGCATGAGGTCCGTGACCTCGAACGTGAGCTACAACCCAGGATCAGGCGTCACATGGACGCTTGAGATGTACGACTCGTTCGGCGACGGTTGGAACGGCAACTCGATCGACATCATCGTTGATGGCGTGGTTGTCCTTGACGATGTGACCCTATCTAGCGGATCATTCGGTTCACTCAGCTTCCCAGTAAGCTGTGGCTCGGTGGTCGATGCCAACATAGACTGGAACGGCTCTTGGGATTCCGAGGTCTCGTACGAGATATTCAACCAAGACGGTGCATCAGCAGGTGCAGCATCGTATTTCGACAACATCGGACTCCCCAACCACGGGGACCTCGAGGACCTCATCGTCACATGCGCCGGCGGTCCACCACCGCCGATCACCTACATCGTCGGCCTCGGCGGGGCCCTACCTCAAGACGACCTCGAGTACAATTACACCATCACCTGGTCCACCTACAGCCAGACGGCGACATGGACGAACCCAGCGGACGACGCTGGCATGGGCCTGGATGCAGGGGACGACTACCTGACTCGAATGACACTCCCGACCATGAACAGCAGCTACATCGGCTCTGCCCACGACGTCTGGGACTCATCGGATCAGTACGAGATATACGTCCCAGAGAACTACGGGCTGAGAGTCACCCTGGGATACCCTGCGGACACCTACATGTCGCTGACCATCGGAGACAACGACTCCTTGGACGACGTGTCGGAGTATGACGAGGGGGAGTACCCCCAGGTCGCATACTCGCTCTTTGACGACGGAGGGGAGACCTTCGTCCTGTCCGTCGACATGATCCGCGGAAGCGGGGACTACTCGATGCTAGTCGAGATGCTATGGCCAGAGAACACGCTCAACCCCGAGAACGACTGCGGCATAGGCGAGGACTTCAACCACTTCCCATGGGGCCCCCAGGCGCCGTGGGATACGAACTGGGTGAACCACACAGGGATGGACACGCCGACGACCACCGACATCGGCCCCACTGGCGGAACATGCACAGCATGGATGGACGCAGCATGGGATCCCGAGGACAACGTAAGGATCTCCATCCCTGAAAACCACTTCCTAAACGTGACCATCGAGGCACTCACAGACCTCAACGACGAGGACACAGGCTTCTCGATACAGGAGGACTTCCTTGGCTTCACATTGCTAGCGTGCCCGTACTTCGACACGGAGTGCGGAACGGACGAGTTCTATCAGGTCTCAGGATTCGGAATCATCAACAACATCGGTGAGAACGCGACCATGTCCACCGGATCAGCGCCACTGGGCGGAGGATACGTCCACTTGAGGTCCTACATAGGTCAATTCGGAAGCGGCCCCACGACCGAGAACCTCGAGTACCAGATCACACTTGAGTTCATCAACGTATCAGAGCTCTGGTTCCCGACAGACGACGCGGGCTCAGGATCAGATGCCTGTGCGGCAATGCTCTGCGGAATCAACGTGACCAACCTGATCGGAGCATCGACCTCGGGCGTGAACGCCACATTCAACTCCACCAGCGGAGACCTAGAGTCCCTGCATTGGGACGGCTATGTTTCCGCAACAAACGACAAGGACGACGCATACCAGTTCTACGTCCCGCAGGGGTACTTCTACGAGATATGCGTCGAGTGGGACGGTCAGAACTGGTGGGGCTTCGACCCCAACACCATGATCCGGGTCTTCGCCTATGGGGACGGTTCTGGCGAGTACCCATCCTCCAGTGGGTTCTGGAACACCTTCCCCCACTCCGGAGCCTCGGGTTCCATCTGCATAGAGAGCTACAACATGGCTGGCTTCGGGGACGTCTCAGGCCAAACGAACTACTTCCTGATCAACGACTTCTCCGGGAACGTCAATTGGCCGTCCAACGTAGACATGCTTGATTACGTGGACTACAACGTCACTGTGACCTTCAGCAGCCTGGACAGGGACGGAGACGGATGGCTAAATGACGACGAGGACGCATGTGGAACAGATGCCGACGACCCCGCATCAGTACCCACCGACACCGATGCTGACGGCATATGCGACTTCCTCGACGCTGACTCCGACGGGGATGGCGTAGCAGACATCGACGACGCCTTCCCATACGATCCCAACGAGACCGATGACACCGATGGTGACGGAGTGGGCGACAACAGCGACGACGACACCGATGGCGATGGCTGGCTCGACGAACTCGAGAGGGACTGTGGCACCGACGCCATGGACGAGACCAGCATCCCAGCCGACTTCGACATGGACATGATCTGCGACCCATTGGACCCAGACGACGACAACGACACATGGACGGATGCCTTGGACGCATTCCCATTCGATGCCGCTGAGTGGGCCGACAACGACAGGGACAACATCGGCGACAACGCAGACCCAGACGACGACAACGACAACTTCACCGACCTCACAGAGATCGACTGCGGATCGGACCCGTTGGCCAACGGGGACATCCCGACCGACCTCGACAACGACGGAACGTGCGACCTGTTGGACAATGACAGGGACAACGACGGAGTGGACAACGACGTCGACGTGTTCCCAGACGACAGCACCGAATGGGCAGACTTCGATGGCGATGGAAGGGGCGACAACGCGGACATGGACGACGACAACGACCTCGTCGCCGATGGGCTGGACCTGTTCCCCTACGACGCATCAGAGTGGGCCGATAACGACGGAGACGGTGTCGGCGACAACGCCGACTTGAACGACGACGGCGACGCATGGACCGATCTCGAGGAGATCGCCTGCGACACCGACCCAATGGACGCCAGCTCCGTGCCCGCTGATTACGACGGCAACATGGTTTGCGACAAGCTCGACCCGGATGACGACGGCGACGGCGTCAACGACGACGTCGACGACTTCCCGTACGACGCCAACGAGTATGTTGACTCCGACGGCGACGGGATCGGCGACTTCACGGACGAGGACGACGACAACGACGGGTGGAACGACATCGTCGAGCCCAACTGTGGGAGCGACCCGATGAACAGGCTCTCAGTCCCTAGCGACAACGACGCTGATGGGGACTGCGACGTCACGGACGCGGACGACGACAACGACGGCGTCCTAGACGGCGACGACGCCTTCCCCAACAACCCAACGGAGTCCAAGGACACGGATGGCGATGGTCTAGGCGACAACACCGACATGGACGACGACGATGACGGATGGCTCGACACCACCGAGACGGTGTGCCGCAACATGGGTGGCTTCGGCGACCCAGACTCGGCAGCCGTGACCCCAGCCGACCTCGACAACGACAGGGTCTGCGACGCTCTGGACCAGGACCGAGACGGGGACGGAGTGCCGAACCCCAGCGACGAGGGACTGATCGCTAGCTGCGAGATCCAGCCTTGGGAGGACGCCTTCCCAGACGACGCCTCCGAGCAGTTCGATGCGAACTGCGACGGCAACGGCGACAACGCCGTGCCACTCACGCTCAGGGACGACTTCGACGCCGACCCAACGCCGTTCATCGGCGCTGGCGCTGGGGCACTCGCCTTGGTCGCCGGCCTAGGACTGGCCATGAGGTCACGAGGAGGCGGCGGTGACGAGGACTACCTCGACGAGACCGAGGACTTCGAAGAAGAGGAAGACGAGGACGAAGAGGAGGGGGCCTGATACTATGAAGGCAACCTCCTCCCAATCCAACAAGCGCGGGGTCAGCCTCGCGACCCTCGCCTTCGTCGCAATGCTGATGATCGGACAGACCGCACCGATGGAGTACATACGAGACTCCACCTACCACCAGGAGACCGTCTCCTACGACACCGTCGGACTGTCGGTAATGGAGAACTCACAGTCGGACGTCGTCATCGACCTCATGTCGACCGTGAGTGGAGCCGACGGATGCAAGATGAGCGTCCTAGACGGCCAAGGGGATGACAGCGCGCTGTTCACCTCCCCCGTCAATGGCATGGCATCATTCGATGCCACCATGGCCTCTACTGCGTTCGACTTCGAGAACCCCCTCGATGCCGATGCGGATAACACCTTCGAGTTCGACGTGAGGACCGTGTGCCCCGGCAACGTCGCCTCGAGCGAGACGTACTACGTCAACGTCACGAACACGGTATTCGGCTTCTATGGAGATGCCACGGCCTCGATCAACGAGGACGTAGCGGCGAACATGAGCGTATGGTCCCCGACCATGATGAACGACACCACCGCGAACTGCGCCATCACCGCTGGTGACGACGCAGGAAACTTCGACATCAACGCATCCACATGCGCCATTACCGTAAGCGAGACAGCGAGCTTCGACCACGAGACCTCG
>DAVU01000010.1:58671-59138 GCA_002505695.1 Euryarchaeota archaeon UBA487 | reverse complement strand
GCCTTCGCAACAGGTGGTCCGCTCGGGATGACAGGATTTTACCCCTACCCCGAGCGTACCCCACACCTCTCCCGGTCCCTAGTCTGGCCGTGCTCGCAGAATTCAACCCGTTGAGCGGGTTGATTTACCCACGAATGCACCAGACCGGCTACGGACGTTTTAGGCCCAATAAAATCGACTACCACTCGAGGCGCCGGTATTACCGCGGCGGCTGGCACCGTCCTTACCCACCTCTTATTCCAAATCCTTTGAAGAGAAAAGAAAAGCACAGGATCTTACTCCTGGCACTTGGAGTCCCCTGATCACGGTTTCCCGCATTGTCAAGGTTTCGCGACTGCTGCGTCCCGTAGGACCTGGATTCGTGTCTCAGAATCCATCTCCGGGCTATTGCTCTCACAACCCGTACGCGTCGAAGGCTAGAGGGTACTTTACACCCCCTACTACCTGATACGCCGCAGGCCCATCCT
>DAVU01000010.1:0-58316 GCA_002505695.1 Euryarchaeota archaeon UBA487 | reverse complement strand
ATCCACTCACCGTTCCAGGCGTAGTGGACTATGGGGTATTGTTCTCAGTTTCCCGAGGTTATCCCCCAGCACAGGGCAGGTTACCCACGTGTTACTGAGCAGTATGCCGAGCTCCGAAAGCTCTCGACTCGCATGTCTTAATCGGACTCCAATAGCGGTAGCCTCCGGCAGGATCAACCGGATTTCGCGTGCGCGACATCACGATCCTTGCTGGAGCTTGAGTTGTCGTTGACTATTGAAACTTAAAGTGCTTAGCGGTGAGAATGTTATCTGCACCTTGCACACCTCCTGATAACAGGAGGATTTTCGTCGTGGATCACCAATCTAAGCCCCGAACTTGGTTCGGGACCGCACTTCCTCGGCAACGACTGACGTGAATGATGACTTCACGACCCCGAGGGGTTCAGTCTCCAACGCCCGTCAGACGCAGCGCGCCTCCGACTTGCGGTCCGTATATCAACATGACGTGTGGACAACTGCATCTGGTGGAGCGCATACTAGCGTTATTCTTGTTAAGTTGCTCCGAAGAATTCTCGTAGAACTGGGTGCATTTCCATGGCTTGTTCCTTCTGTATTTGCTCGTAGGTTCTCAAAATGATGCCGACTGCCAGCAGCAACCCAGTGCCCGTGGCATTCCCGACGGTTCCCAATAAGTCTGCGCCTGCTGCGAGCAACCCCACGAAAGCACCAGAGAATAGCGTGACAGGAGGGATGTACCTCTCTAGGATCCTTTCTACAACTTGGGGATTATTCCTGAATCCGGGAATCTGCATCCCTGTGCGTTCGATTTGTTTCGCAACGTCCTTTGGCCCCATGTTGGTGGTTTCTATCCAGAACTTTGCGAAGACCATACTCCCCAGTGTCATGAAGGTCACATACGTGAGTACATGGACCATGACTTGGCCTAGGCTGTGCCCATATGCATCCCCGGTCTGATTCAGAAGCGGGATTAGCCAATCCCCCACGCCGTTCACCATCGAGCTGTACCATGCAAACCCATCCGAGGGAGTGGTGGCCCCAGGTTCGTAGCTCCCGAACCAATGTGCCTTAGAGCCCCACCCGTTCCTACCGAGTATCGGGACTGTGGATAAGACAGGGTGACTCCAAAACAGGAGCGTGAACATGTTGACGTTTGCCAAGAGAGCAGCCATCAGGATGACAGGTATGTTGCTCGCGTAGACTAGCCTAATTGGATATTGGCCTCTATGCCCTCTGACCTTGCCATGGGCGAGTGGGAGCTCAAGTTTGGATGACTCGGCATATGCTACTACCAAGAACACGATTATCGACGAGACCAAGGCGGCTATCGGGTTGGAGTGATTAAGCAGTATTTGCTCAAAACCATTCTGGGACACGAGTTGGGAATTTGTGGCGCTTCTTAGCGTGTAGAAAATCATTGGTAGCGTTCCTGCAGGAGGATTCTCGAACGACAGAGGGGAGCCACTGACGCTCGGCAGGGGAGACAGGGTCCCGACAAACGTGGATTGAGCCACTCCTGCTGCTATGAATAGGGAAATCCCACTTCCAATTCCCCATTTCGATACCAACTCATCGAGTAGGAAAACGAGGTAAGAGCCGATGAACAACTGTACAACGATTATGGTGTTGGCCCATCCCACACCGAAATCTAGGATCAAACTCTCATGCGGGTCCAAGAATCCGTAAACCTGGGGTATTGATTCTATTGGAATCATAAGTAAGACGAGAATCTTCTGAATTCCTTGGTAGAGTTGTTTGTCAGCGGAGTCTTGTAAGTCGAGTTGTATGATCTTGGCACCGGAGAAAAGCTGCATGATTATGGAGGCGGTGACAATCGGTCCTATTCCTAGGTGCATTATTGAGCCAGAAGCGCCGGCCATTATCGCTCTGAACGATGAGAATACATCCAAGGTTGAATCCGAGAGGCCCCAAATCATCACGTTCGTCATCATAAAATAGATAATGAGGACAAGAACTGTAGTCCAGAGCTTCTGGTTGAATCTAACATGACCATCGGGCTTAACTATTGAGGGGTAAACATCGACCATTCGCTTCAATGCATACAGTCTGCTGGACTCAGGTCCGCTGTACATCAGGCATGAAAGCGAGAGTCCAGCAGCCAGTCCGAGTAGAGCTACTCCGACGAGTAGGAAACCGACGGCTTGTTGGTCTAACCAGCCCCAAACGACCATGGCGATGACTGAGCTAAGCCAGATCACAGGTTTGAACCAGCGGCCAATTGCGGATTCGGCTAGGGATTCTGGCAGATCGTTGGTCACACCCCAAATTACGAACCCAACATATGGAAATGATACGCCGAGGAGCGTGAGGGCCCATGTCTGATCTGCAGAACTATCCCCGAACAGACGATCACGCTGCCACCACACCAACGACCCCCAGTAAATTGAAGCAACAATGACAAGGGCGATTAGATTCGGCTTTCTGCCCTCCATTTCTTCTCACCCGCCTCGGTTATTCTTCTTCCCATTCTTCATCATCGGCTTCGAGGGTCACTGATCCCCCAGCAGACTCTATTTTTTGGATTGCCTTAGCAGAGGCGTGCTCTACTGATACGTGCAGTGATTTTGTGACCTTTCCGGATCCAAGTAGCTTGTCATATCCATGAGAGGAGAGGTTTATTTTCTCCTCATCAGGGAACAACTGTTCCAGTTGGGACACATTGATACTGTTGTGTACGATTCTGAGGCTTGGGTCTCGATTGAAGCCGTGCATACCCCAATGTTTCGGCATGTATTTCAGACGGGTCATGAGACGGTGCTTGTTCAAACCGGCGTTGCCTCTTCCCCCTCTTTTTCCAGCGCCTCTGCCTGCTTTCTTGCCTCGGCCGTGGTACCTGGACCGCCCTCTGAATTTGTTAGTTCTCGAAACCATTTGATCACCTCATACCATCCTTGAAGCCAATTCACTGATATCTGAGCCTCTGAATCCCAGGGCACCGCCTGTTGTGTAGGACCTCTTGATTCCGCCCCACCCTTTCGAGCCTCGTGGGGGATGTAGGCGTAGAACGGGTTTCAATCCATCAACTGATTTGAGTGTCGCATTTCCGGAGGCTAGGGCCGCTGCGAAGTCTTCTACAGACCCATATTCGCTTCCAGAAGAGATTGCAGCATCGTCGACTGGCTTATCGCCGGTCATTCTACCCCTCTCTCTAAGCAGATTTGTGATTGTGGCTGCGTCGACCTCCCCCCAAGTCACGAAATCCTTCGCTTTTTGGAGCATGCCGGCGTAGGTCGGCCTTTCCGGGATTATTGTCGCATGATTCACTTTAGTCAAATTCAACATAGACATTGTCTCACGTATGGACTTCTCAACACCGCGATCACTACGAACACGAATTACCAGGAAAGTCAAACCGAGCCCTCCCCTTGGGTGATGTGCAATCGCTGTTTGTCTCGATCTCCGATCCTCGTCATGTTGAGTTGTTTGAGAGCGTTGAATGTTGCCTGAGCGAAGTTGATGGTGGTTCTGGTTTGGCCTGAAGTCGATGACCAGACATCGGTAATCCCTGCTTTGTTCAGGACTCTCCTGCCAGTGTCACCAATTACTAGTCCTTTTCCCGCAGGTGCTGGCATGAGTGTGACTCTGGTTGATCCCGATCTACCAGTGACCTTGATTGGAACGCTCTTGCCTGGACCTTGCCCCGACTCCCATGATCCATTCCCTCGCATGACTGGTATCAGGCTCATCTTGGCCTTTGTGATTGCTTTTTGGATAGTGCTGGCTACCTCTTTCCCCTTGCAAATGGCTAGGCCGACGTAGCCGTCTTGGTTACCAACCACACAGAGGACATTGAATCTGACCCTCCTCCCTGAGTCTGTCATTCTCTGGATCATGTTTACTGCTAGCACATCCTCTTCCAAGTTTGGAATCAGGGCATCGATGATTTCGACTTCCCTTATTGGCAAACCCGTGGCCAAGGCCTGATTGTAGGTGAGGACCTCTCCATTCAGGACCATCCTTCCGAGTCTAGTCTTAGGCTGCCATTGTCTTAGATCAGCGAACCTGTCTGGCCCGCCCCTCCGTCTTGATCCTGGTTCTGGATCAGGTGCATCTGAATAGCCGAATGCTATTGATAGGCCTGATGCCAAGACAGGAATTTCTTCTTGAGTCTCAATGGTTTCTTCTTCGGTCATGCATATGCCTCCTCTATGCTGGATTTCGCGGTTTCGACGTGAGATTCCAGTGAGTCGTTGATGTGGCGTCCCATGAGGCGGTCTTCTGATGGGAGTACAGACTCCCCATGGGGGATTTCTAGCCCCGCGTCCACCATTCCTTTGAGTGCTGCATAGACTCTGTTTCCATTACTCGAAGCAGCGAGACCAATGTCCAACACCGCTGTTTTTACCCCTGATGCGACGGCTTTCTTTCCCAACGCATACCCGGTGAGATAACTCGCGGGTATCGCCTTTTTTGATGCCTCCGAAGGCCATCCGTGTTCCTTGGTCAAGTTGGATGATTTCATGTGAACAAGTACCCTATCGCCCTGTTCGGCGTACTCCACGAGCTGGCAAGTGGTTTGGGTATTGCTGACCCTTACCACGGCGCGAGGGGAGTTTCCTCTGAGTAGACGTAGTCTTCTCCGGTAGTCAGTTAGTCCGTTTTCTCTCCGCTTATATCGGAGTCTCTGATTCTTTCCTGATGGCACTATGCCTCGCCTCCTATGTCAATTCCTTCAAGTTCGATGTTGCTCTTCAGGTGTGCAACGGACCGATAGGAGCCTCCTTTTGCCTTCCTGTAGAAGAGACGGTATTGGGAGGGGGTCAGGGTGGAATCGGTGCGCATTTCTTTCAATGCCTTTCGTTGAGCGCGGATGGTCTTCATCCACCTGTGCTTTTTTGGGTTCCTCGCGTTTGCAGTCCCCTTTCTGGAACCATGTCCCTTTCTACGCCCCTTGGCTCTCTGTGCCTCAGCTTTTCTTGCCCTGCCTCGGCTGTTCCCAACTAATGGCCTTGCTTTAATCACGCCTTCCTCTATCAGCTGTCTGATGTCGTCCTTTTGAACAGCGTTTGTCACGTCATCCAGGTAATCTGGATTTATCCAGATTCTGTGGATGCCCACGGTTCTACCTTCCCTGCGAGATAGTATGTCTGCAGCAAGTCTCTTCTGGTTCGAAATTATCATTGCAAGTCCCCCTTTCTTTGGATTCTTCGCCGATTGAGAATTCTAAGACCTAACTGGTCAGCTCTGTTGTGGATAATGGTCCTCTTTCGATTGCCGACTCCAGCACTAACCCTAACAGCCTGTGAGTCAGGATTGAGCCCGTCCAAGTCTGATGGGGTTTTGACGAGTACCTCCTCAAAGCCTGAGGGATGCAATCCCCTTACTGACGCGATTTTCCTGTGTCCGATTCTTACCATCGGCGTCCTGTATTTCATGTTCAGTCTTTGTTTTGATTGGTATCCGTTGGGCTTCCTCCAGCCAGTTCTTGCTAGCCTGAAATAGCGGAACCATTCCTGGCGTCTGAACTTGGGCATGGATGCACGTTGGGTCTTCCTGACGATAAGCGCTGCCTTTGTGTCGTCATCGAGAGATGGTTTTTGCTTCGGGACGTACCCTTCGTCTTCATCCCACTCATCTTGGTAGAATTCTTCCTCGAAATCCTCGGCGTCTTCCATCTCAAAGTCTTCTTCGGATTTTTCTTCTTCATCTGAGGTTTGTGTTTCCAGAACTTCGGATTCTTTTGTCTCGTTTTCTGTTAACCGTTGTATGAGTTCTGCCTTCTTGCCACCGACTTTTAGCCCCCTGGCTTTGAGTATCTCCTTCAGTTCAGCGACTGTCATTGATTCGTACTCCATATTCATCACTCCTCGCCCTTGGAGACAATATAGATTCCGTCTTGGAATACTCTTCTGTCTCTCTTCTTTATCTTGCAGGCCCTTTCGATATTGGCAGCCGTTTGTCCGACCTTCTCCCTATCGCTTCCGGACACCGTAACGTCTGTCTTGTTCTCTATTTTAACCTGAACTTCGGATGGGGTCCATGGGAGGGCGGCCTTGCGAGGTACTTTCTCACCAAACAGATTTGTAATCGTCATAGAGTTCCCCTCTACCTTGAGAGTCATTGGGAAGTGGGAATAGACTGCCTTCAGTTTGTATTCAAAACCGGTATCAATCCCCCGGACCATATTTTTGAGGTGAGCAGCCCATGTTCCCGCGATTGCTTTGTGTTTCCTCCTTGGAAGATCGCAAAACACAATGATGCTATTATCATCAACTGAAATTGAAAGCCTTGAATTCCTAAACTCTCTAGTTATCGATGTGCCGTCCTTGGATATGACGACCATGTTATCCTCAATGGATGCCGAAACCCCGTTCGGCAAGGGTATCTTGTGAGTCAAGCTGTCTAGTGCTGGCATTCTTATTCCTCCTTTAGAAAATATACGCCAATAACCGTCCGCCTACGCGCTCTTTCTTGGCGTCGTGATGGTTCATCACGCCTTGGTTTGTGGAGACTATCAATAGGCCGAAGTCCCTTGCAGGAAGGTATCTAGACTCCCATTTGTCGAAATCTGCTCTTTTTACTGAATGCCGAGGTTTGATAACGCCGCATCTGTTTATCGCGCCTACTAATTCTACGCGGAAGGCATCTCCACGGCCATCTGCAATTCTTTCGAACTCGCCTACGTAGCCTGATGATTGCATGATGGTGAGCATGCTCTCCAATAACTTACTTGCTGGATTGATAGAGACTTCGTAGTGGCCAGCCTGTTCGGCATTGTATATTCTCACAAAAGCGTCTGATAATGGATCAAATTGCATCATATCACCTCAATTGAATTTCTTGAACCCTATTTCCGGGGCCATGTCGCGGAAACATTGCCTGCATAGTCTTAGACCGTGCCTTCTGATCATCCCGCGCTTCCTTCCGCATCGCCTGCATCCGATTGTCCTGCCAATCTCCTCACCATGTTCGCGTGCCATTGAATTACTCCTCCATGATTGTGATTCCAAAGGTGTCCTTGAACCAAGTCTTGCATTCTTCCCGGGATACTCTGTGTTGCATGGGCAATTTGCTTGATGCGTGTCTCCTTCTCTGGACTCTGTGTCCTGGCCTCTCAACCACCACGTTGACGTCGAGGCCGAAAATTCCGATGTCTGGATCGTATTTCATCTCAGGGAAATCAGTGTAATCTGCAATTCCGAAGGATAGATTTCCAGAGTCATCGAAAGACCAGCCATGAATGGTATTCTCCCTTACCCATAGTGCGTTCTTCAAGAACTCGTGTGCCTTTTCTGAATCTCGAATGGTCACTTTGCATCCTATGGGAGCCCCAATCCGGGTTCCTAAATCTCGATTGGTCTTTCTAGAAAGCGTCCTCACTGGCTTTTGTTTGGTCAGTGATTCCAGGACCTTTTCAGCCAGAATGAGTCTGTTGCCTCCCTCGCCTACGCCTATGTTCACCGTGACCTTAGTGATCCTCGGAGTCAGCATTGGATTTTCTGTGCTACTCATGATTTGGCCTCCAGTGGCAGGGAAGTTTCGCTAGGGATAACGAAAGCATATGAGGCGATGGTACCGAACTCCTCGAATGACACCTCGTTGGGCCTCGTTGATCGTTTTACCTCTATTGTTTTGATTTTCGAGACTTCGCCGACGTGAGATCCTCCGATGAGGTAGGCCATTGAGTCAGGTTGGAATGGATGGTGGGCTTTGACCTCCTGATCTGGAAGAGACACAGTCAGGCTGTCTCCGGTAGAGTATTCATCGGGCTTTTCTGAAATTATCGTCCTTCCATCATGGAGTGTATATTGGGTTTTACCGCCTTTGATGGTCGTTTTGTTTGTGACCCTGCATAGCTTAGTTCCAGCCTCTTTCTTTGCAATTGGCCTATATCGGAGCTTACCGTTTGTATCAAGAACGCATCGGTAGCTTTCTTCCCCGACGGTCAGGACGTCCATGAGTCCAACGGCCCGAGAATGTTTCACTACTACCCTCCCATCGACAAGTACGCTCCTAGTCGCAAGTATCCGCTTAGATTCCCTCTGGCTCCTTGAAAGTCCGAGCACGTCCCTAAGGATAATGCCAATCGGCATGCATAATTCAAGTGGGTGGCCAGATGGGTCCGGCTTTTGCACCCAGACGTCTGTCTTTCTCGGGAGAGGCCATGTCCTAGGCATGGTTAGTCGTTTCATGTGGCTACTGCTCATTATTTCTTCCCTCCTGCGGCTTTTTCTAGGATTCTACTGATTCTAAGTGGGTCAGTATCGTCTATGGATACGACGACTATATTCGAAGCGTGAATTGGAAGGGGCTCTTCTTTGCCATCCGCTGTTGTTATGGAGACGCCGTCAACAAACACAGTTCCTGAATTGGTGTTAACACTAACGATCCTGGCACGGATTCCAGCCTTCCCCCTTGCTTGCCCTAGTCGCTTTCCTCTGGTATCAGGCTTTGCGGAGTTAGGGCTGCCGAAGTCTCCTCGTAAGACTTCTACCTCATCCCCCACTCTAACTGTGATGGTTCTCACTCCTGCGAGTTCCGGATCATCAGTCCTGAGACGAGCTCTTATTCGCTTCCTCTTGACATGGATCGGGGCGTTGAATTGTGCCTTGCGTTGCTTTCCTGGTTGTTTGCTTGACATTATTTCACCTCCTCATACTATTTGTTTTGCAGTGGCGGCTATTCTTGGCCACCTCTCTGCTGCTTCCCTGCTCACGGGACCTTTGATATCCGACCCGCGTAGTTCTCCCTTTTCATTCGTGATAACACAAGCATTGTCTTCGAATGAAACCCATGTTCCGTCTACTCTTCTAAATGGTCTCTTTTGTCTTATGATTACTGCAGTGAAAATCTGCCTCCTGGTCTCAGGTGTCCCCCTTCGGACAGTCACTCTGATCAAGTCACCGACACCTGCTGCTGGATATCTCCTTGCTACGCCCCCTTTTCTGAGTACGTTCATCAATTGGACTATTTTTGCTCCTGTGTTGTCCGCACAGTCCATCCGGGCTTGTGTTGGGAGTGCGTCGGTCACTGAACTGGAGATTCCTTTCAAATCGATTCCCCCTTTTCAATGACACAGAATTTCACAGTTTTAGATAGAGGTCTGCATTCCATTATCCGAACTTTTTCGCCAATGTTGACTCCTCCAATACACGAGGGCAGGTGGGCAACATAGCGATGTGTTCTCTTCTCATACCTCTCATACTTCTTCATGTACCGAGTTGTTTCCCTTTCGAGGACTACGGAACTATCCATGCCTTCTGCTGATACGATCTTACCCTCAATTATCTGTCCTCTGACCCTCAAGTTCCCATAGAAAGGACAGTTTTGATTCCCATCCCATTCACCTGTAGGTGTTGCGACATCGATTCCGATATCTCTCATTTCTCCCATCAACGATTCCTCCTATATCTTCGGCTAACCCTATCTTCTGGCTTCTGAAGCACTTCAGATCCCTCGATGACTAGGTCACTTCCATCGAGCGTGAAACTGATTACGTCTTTTGCGATGACATGGACACCTTTTGGGGACCTTACTCTCAGGGTGCGCTTGGTCTCATGGACGATCATGCCCTTGAGTCCCACGAGGCCGACGTCCTTTGAGCGGGTCACCGTGATCGTCCTAGCAAGCCATGGTTGATTGAGTGGGCTCATCATCGCACCTCCACCCTGTATCCGTTTTGTTCGAGTACTTTTGCGGCTCTTTTCTTGTGCTCCCCTTGTAATTCGATTGTGCGTCCCTTGACGGTTCCCCCGCTTGCGCAAGCCGATTTGAGTGTCTTTGCGAGCTGGTTGATGTCTATGGCTGTGTCTTCAATGCCGTCAACAATCGTAACCATCTTTCCATACCTCCTTCTCGCTGTTGAAATTACTGCTGTTTGTTGTTCTTTAGCTATCTCCTGACATATACACAATTCCTCTGGCAAACCACACAAATTGCATATCCCCGCCATATTGGCTCTACTCCTTCCTCTCTTTGTTGATGCTGGTGAGGAGCCTCGCAATGCTCCTTCTCGTTTGTTTGAATTCACCTGGATTGGATGATGACCCCCCAAGAGCCTGCTGAGCCCGTAGTTGTAGGAGCTCTTCTCTCATCTCCTCAAGTCTTCGGAGCATCTGCTCCATGGACATCTGGTCTATCTCGTGTGTTGAAAGGTGACCCATTTCACTCCTCCTCCCCACGATGTGAGTGTTCCGAGCCTTGCTCTTCCGTATTCCAAGCAGCATCCTCAACAACTGGCGGAAGGCCCGCCTCAGCCCTCTCTCGGATTATGATCTCATGAGGAAGTCTGGTCCCTGGTCTCATGATTCTTACAGTGCATCCAACCGTACCGAGCTTCTTTACCGCTGTAGCGAAGCCGCTTTCCATTACATCCAATGCAGTTTGACCGCAATATTTGATGTGCCCTTTCTGGAACTTTTGGACCCTGTGGCGTGCACCTGTTATTTTACCACTCAAGATTACTAGGCACCCCCTAGCGCCTGCGTCCATGATATTCTGAACTGTCCCATGCCCGGCTCTTCGGAAGAACCAACCTCTTTCGATCGAGCTCGCCAGACGGCTTGCCATGACTTGTGCGTTCAACCTAGGCTCATCTATTTCCTCGACTTGTAGTTGTGGTTGGAAGAGGTCGAAGTCGTTCCTCAATCTGTCGTTGAGTTCTCTGATAGTCTTGCCTCTCCTACCGTATACCCTGCCTACCATCTCTGCTTGAATGGTGACTTCTGTTCCTTCAGGGGTCCTGTTGAACTTCAATCCGCCATATCCGGCTCTCTCCGTCTCTCTGAGTAGGTACTCCCTAACGAGCTCACGCTCTACATTTCTGTGGATTGTCTTCCGGATTGTGTTTTGCTTGGCCATATAACATCCCTCAGAAATCCTCTTCCTCTTCCTCTTCTCCGAAATGTTCCAAGAATATCTCGAGATTAACTTGGTAATGATTCTTGGGAGACGCCCTGCCACGTGCTCTCGGCCTGAAGCCACGTGAAATCTGTCCTCGATGTGCTGCGAGGTGAGTGATGACCATTTCTTCGGGATCGATGGTATCGTATCTTTGCCGTGCGTTATCCATGGCGCTGTTTATCAGTTTGATGAATTCGATCGAGGCCTTGTAAGGATATGCGCCTGGCCCCATTTTCCCCTTTCTGTGGCCAGCCATTGTGTTGCCTCCCTTGCCCTTTCTAGATCTCCTTGTATAGGGTATAGCTGCCTCTTTCTTGATTACCTTCTCTAGGTACTCAATCGCCTGAATGGTACTTTTTCCCCTCAGGAATTTAGCTATCTGGTAGCAGTGTTTGTGGTGAACGTCCAGATTGACTGCCCTTGCTGTTGTGAGGAAGGACCCCTCCAACAATTGAGTGTATCCGCTTTGAGGCTGTCCTTGTATCCTGCTCATCATTTTCACCTCACTTCAATGCCACGTGTTTGGAGGAGCGGGTTGCACCCACACCTGGGCCAGTATGCTTGACAGATTTTCTAGTTGGAGCGTATTCTCCCATGGCGTGACCGATCATTTCTGGTTGTATCTCGACCTTCACAAACTCTCTTCCATTGTGAATGCCAACAGTCCGTCCCACCATGGAGGGAACAATGTACATCCCACGGCAATGGGTTCGTACCATGCCGGAGGTGTTGTCGAACTTCTCCAGAAGTTTCTCGCATTCTTCTGAAAGGCCGCGCGCATATGATCTTCTGGCCCTTGAAGGCAGCAGCGCCACGATACTGAGTGCCTCCGGATCCTCTTCCGGGGGGTACAATGGCATCAATTTGAGCTCGTCCATCGAGTAGCCTCTCCACAGGAACTCTTTTTTCCTTCGCTCAGCTACCGTGGATCTTCGCTTCCTTGCCTGCCTGCGGGCAAGTTTAGGAGAACGGAACACTTTCTTCGATTTCGCCATTCTTCACACCTCAATCCTTTCTTACTCTACCACGGCCAGTTCTTCTCGGGGCGATGTGGCCAACCTTTTGCCCTGGTGGAGCTGTCCTTGGTACGGAATTTGGCCCGTGAACGGCCTGATGGTTCCCCCCACCATGTGGGTGGTCGACTGGGTTCATCGCAACTCCGCTGACAGTTGGGTAAAGCTTCCCTCTGGCCTTGGCTCTCTTGTGCGCAGCGCCTGCTTTCATGATTGGCTTCTCAGTTCTTCCATGACCGGCCAGAACGCCGATTGTAGCTCTGCATTTGGCAGGTAAATCCTTCAGGCTACCACTTGGCAGCCTGATCCTCACCTTGTCGCCCATTCGAGTATCTACGAAGGCAGAGTTACCGCCAGATCGAGCGAATTTTCCACCATCCCCCGGCCTTGCTTCGACGTTGCAGACCGGTGTTCCCTCTGGTATCTGATCCAGCATGGTCACATTTCCTGGCTTCAAGCTGACTTTCGTTG
Organism: Euryarchaeota archaeon UBA487; assembly: GCA_002505695.1. Classification (GTDB taxonomy): domain Archaea; phylum Thermoplasmatota; class Poseidoniia; order Poseidoniales; family Thalassarchaeaceae; genus MGIIb-N1. The sequence continues at coordinate 45,990 of DAVU01000010.1, read as the reverse complement.
AGAATGCGACCTTTTGACCTATGCTGATTCCATCTGGGGCACCCATGTGGCCTAATGTGCCGTCCTCAAAGCGTAGTTTTGCCAAGGGAGCGGTATGTGCCGGGCTGTGTACTAGGTCGATGACCTCTCCCATCTGTTCTGAGACTCTAGGAAGGGAATTCGAGGCAGGGAATCGGTGACTAGCCACCCGGTTCTTGGGGCTTGATCCACGGCGTTGCGAGCGTGTCCTTTTTCCCATGATACCACCTTGATTAGAATGCTCCCAGCTTCAACGCTGCTTCCTCGGCGTCATAGCCATCTGCCAGACGGACACTTGCATGTTTTCCCGTCCTCGTGATGCGTGTGTTGACCTTTGCTACCTTGACGTCTAGGAGGGATTCGACAGCAGCCTTGATCTGAGGCTTTGTTGATTCTCTCCTGACGATGAACTCCAGCCTGTTGTTATTTTGTTGCCTTGGATCATCGCCATCAGATATCCTTCTAGCCTCCAGGGTCTTCTCCGTGATCCATGGCATCTGTATGACGGAATAGGGGTCGATCATGTCTTTCACCTCATCTCCTTGATGGCATCAGCCGTCCAAACAGCCAGTCGCCCTATGTCTCCACCTGGTGCCAGATCCTCAGCACAGAGATCCTTGGCAGCCACTACATCCACGCCGGGGACGTTCCTCGCGGATTTTGCAAGTGAATCCATGTTTGACACTATCAACAACACGGATTTTGGAGTTCTTCTCCTTCTCCCCCTCATCTTACCCTTGCCGGCTCTGATCGATCTACCGTTCTTGGCCCTCTCTAGGTCCATTCCGAGTCCTAGTCCTTGCATGATCGCCACGAATTTTCTGGTCCCATTTGAAATTGGAATTTCTTCCGGGTTGTGTGACTCGCTCTTTCCATCCTTCACCTCAGTGTAGTTGTCGATTACGATTGGGAATCTCACACCATCTTCGAACCTATGGCCTCTCATGGCGACTATCTCCGGGTCACATGATGCGGAAATTGCTGAATCACGAGCGATTCTCTTTTGCTTTGCGTTCAATTTCATCGACCAATCCTTTTCTACCATGGGGCCGTGTGCTCTTCTGCCGCCTCTGGTGTGAGGATTTTGAGCCGCTGTTCTCTGGCCGGTCTTCCTCATAATGCGGGATACGCCACGCCCCTTGCCCCACCATTCCACGGAGTGTTTCATACCTGCTTGGGGGGATCTCTTGCCCCCGTGATTCCTGTGGCCGTATGGTTGTCTCCTGTTGGCTCTGGAAGAATGCACTGCATCCCTAACGATATCCCCCCTTATCGGGGATGAGAACGAGTCTGGAAGATCAATTTTTGATCCATCCTCAACAGAAACTGTATATGTCTCCGAGAGTAATCCTGCATCAACCTCAATCTGGGATATTGAGTTGTTCAAGGAGTATGATGTTGCCTTCATGGTATCACACACCTTGTTTTGATGCAGTGCTGACGTATGTTAGGTCAACCGGATGAGCATTCTTTCTTGGGCGAATTGGGTCTCTCAATCTGAGTAGTCTTTTGGAAGGGCCTGGTAGGCTACCTTCGACTAGTACGTAGGAGTTTTTGACTTCCCCGTAGTTCAGGAAACCGCCTGCGGGTGTGATCTCGTTGGTTGAAGGGCTCGATATTCTGAGAAGACGCTTATTGAGTTCTGTCCTCTGGTGATAGCCCATCTGGCCGGCTTGAGGCACTGTGGATCTGACGTAGCCAGTGCCGAAATCGCCTAGGTTACCCGCTTGTCTTCGCTTTTTGCTGTTCTTGTGGCTTAGTAGTTTGACACCCCAGCGCTTTACGGACCCTTGGAATCCCTTGCCCTTGGTAATGCCAATCACATCTATTTCCTGACCGTCTTCCCATACATCTTCAATTGTTATCTCCGCACCCAATCTCTCCTTTGCCCATTCTAATTTCTCGGTCGATGAGCCGCCAATCAGGTTCAGTTCCATTATCTCCGAGGTCTTGCTGGGAGAGCCGGAGACAAGTCTTGGCTGTGTGGCGGCTATGATGCGAACTTCCACAAGATTGTGTGACAATAGAGAATCGAATGCGGCTTGGTTGAATCCCGTAGCTCGGTTTGGTATCCTACCTGACCGCTTGGCGGGCTTCCTTCCCTCGGAGGCGTCTCTTTCCCCTTTGGTAGCGTTTGCGAGTCGAGGGGTTAGTCCATCGGGCAGATCATCGGGTTCACACCAAACTTCTCCTGCGGTTCTGAGTCCATATGGATCCATGATGTACCCCCGCACTCCGAGCACCTTCATCGGTGGAGTTTCAACCACGGTGACTGCTTTCCTGACTTCTTGGCCGGCACTGGTGGATGAAGGGTTCAGATTCCTGAGAAGGACGTGTGTCATTCCTGCCTTCCATCCAGCAAAGCCTTGGACGCGGATCGTATCTGATTCCGTCGAGGGCCAAGCCGTGATCGTCCCGTAGGGGCGATTAGCACGCTTGCGAGGGCTGAATCCCATACTTCCGCGCCGGGGTCTGTGCTTGTCTGCCATGTTTTGGTCTCCGTTTCGTTTGCCGCTTCAAGCCGTAAAAACGGCTATCGACGGGCCCATATCTCAAGGAGAGGACCGTGACACCGGAAACCAATTCCCGAATGGGTTTTGGTCGCCTTGGGTTGCATTTGCAGAGCCCTGTTGTGTCTGGTACTCCTCAATATGAGCGGCCTTCCGACCTGCCCACCATTTATGAACGAATCGGAAAGCAACACACCGCCTCTGGCCGGACATATGCCGATTGTAACCCTTTAGAACCTTAGATGACGGAGGGCAGGCATTATGCTTGCGACTGTGGGTCACCCCGGGCTCAAGAGGTCCACAGTGGAAGCTAGAGCGTATCAACTAGAAGGGGTTGCTGAGGCACTAGAATGCTCCACATTACTGGTCTACCCAACGGCTGCTGGAAAAACCGCGGTCTCTGCTATGGTCATATCAGAAGTGATAACCAAGGGAGGAAAGGCTGTAATGATCGCGCCAACAGTCGGATTAGTTGAACAGCACAAAGGCACCCTCACAGATTGGCTGGCGGAGGGGGTTTCCATCTCAACTTTAACTGGATCGACAACAGCAGACAAGAGGGGGCCTGTGTGGAATTCATCAACAGTCGTTATCGCCACGCCCCAGGTATTCCATAACGATATTTTGAGTGGTTTAATCGACCCCTCCTCTCTTGATATCCTAATCGTCGATGAGGCCCATCACTCTGTAGGAAGCCATGCAATGGGAAAGTCCTGCGACGAATTCATTATTCGAGGTGGAGACAAAATTCTGGCCATGACAGCAAGTCCGGGTTATTCTAAGAGTCATGTGGAGGCTCTATGTCGCAGGTTGGGCATCAATAGGATCCATACCAGGTCATCAACAGACTCAGGGCTCAAGAGGTACCTCTCGGATCTCGAGTTAATTGAGGTCAGAGTAGAGGTTCCTGAGGAGCTGGTTGAACTCGCGAGGCCATTGAAGCAATGGCAGGAAGGGTTGATTGACACTGAGAGGAGGTTGGGCAGATACGTCCATGGGGGAAAAGTGACCTACGTAGGCTTGTCTGGTGCTATGGAAAGGGCGAGGGGCGCCATTTCCAGGGGGGACGGGACGGCTTTCGCCTCAGTTTCCAGGTTAGCACTGGCATTGACCCTCAATCACCTGATAAATCACATACTATCCCAGGGAGTAGGTGCTGCCCGAGAGTTCCTCAGAAGGAAATCAAACGAGGCCTCATCGTCCAAGAAATCAACAAGAGCCTTCCTTACAGACAACAGAGTGACGGATCTACGAAACAAACTAGACGGATTGGATGAAGTTCATACCAAAATAGGGACAGTCAGGAGGTTGGTCTCTGAGCGTCTCCGTCGAAGTCCTGAGTCCAAAATAATTATTTTTGCTAACTTCAGAGACACCGTTGCCTCGATCCACAGGGCACTTGAGGGGATCGAAGGTGCCTCGCCCTTGAGGTTTGTGGGCCAGTCAAAGAAGCCGGAAGGCGGATTGACCTCCAAGGAGCAGATCCAAACAATTAGTGAGTTCAAACTAGGGGTCGGAAACATTCTTGTTGCAACCTCAGTCGGGGAGGAGGGTTTGGATATACCTTCAGCAGATCTCGTGATATTTTACGAGCCTGTTGGAAGTGAAACTCGGACAATTCAGAGACGGGGGAGGACAGGGAGAAGGCGTCAGGGAGACGTTGTTGTACTCATAGCAGAGGGTACGAGGGATGAGGCTGCAGCAGTGGCATCACACCGAAGGGAAACAGCGATGATGAAATCGATTCATGCCGTGAGAAGGGCGCTCACAGGGGGTCCGATCAATTACAGCCTAATGGAGCCCTTCTCGATTCAGAATACTGACGGTGAAATCGACGTTGAGTCTTTTATCAAAAACGAGCGAGAGGCGTACAAGCATGAGTTTCCCCAATTTGAAGAGACAGGTTCGAACGAAGTTATGCCTGTCATTGATCAAGAGAAGAGAGCGCGGCCTGCAGCGTATCGGCCATCAGGCCAGTCGGGCCTGGATGACTTTTGATTGTGGGTCGTCAGATTGACTAGTCGCCGATAACAGCCACCCTGGTTTTCAACATGGCAAGTCTCGTTGGGAAATTGCCAGTGAGAAATGCTATGTACTCACAAAAATGTATTATTGGCAAATTAGTGTTCAGGCCGGTTGATCTAGATGCTTTTCCTTGGTATATGTCCAGTACCCCATGGGACAATGTGCAGGCACTGATCATCATGCGTGCCCCCATAGTTTTGGCGTCTGAGAGGATGTTTGCGGATTGGCGGAGAACAGTTTGTTCCTCTGAGAAAATTCCTGGAGTACCAGCAGACGTGGTTCGCGAGGCATATCTGATGGGATCTCCGCCACCTGCCTCAATGACGCTCTCCATGTACCAAGGGTCGAAAACATCGTCGCCTCCTATTAGACCGATTTGCTGGAGGTTCGGACCGTAGTAAGGCGCTAGGGGCGATGGTATTGGATTCTTCACCTTCTTTGAAAAGTTCTCGATGCCAATGTCCTCCATGATAACTTGGAGGAGATGCCTGATCTTTATTGATCCCTCGAGCACTCTTCCTGTGGTTTTTTCTAGAGTCCTGTTGACTTCCCCCATCAAGCTAGAGTCGGCCTTAAGCATCATCAAATCCTCGTATAGTGTGGCTGCTGTTGTCGCACAAGGGGTGATTATGTCCATACCAAGATCCTCTGCGATTGACATTGTCCTGGCATTGAGGGTGATCTGGAGGCGACGATTTGCCTGTCCCAATATTCCTGCTCCGCAGCTTGTTGCGCCCGGCATATCGATCAACTCTATGTCAAGCGAACGGCATGCAGCCCTCATGGTCTCATCCACTTCAGGTGCACTGCTGTGCGCCACATTTCCTGGATGGTATGCAAATCGGATTGGCATTCGATCTCACCTCAGAATCTACTATCCAGGCTGTTGAATATTGAAACTACTTCGTAGTGATCGTCAACTCTCTTGTTGAACTGCCTTGGCATCTTTCCTATTCCAGCAGGCGGTGCTACCAATGCTAGTATGTCGTTCACCATCTTGCCCCCTGTTCTTGTGAAGCCAGTCAGCATCCGGGCAGTGACTCCTGAAGTGAGATTGGAAAGCAGCCCGAGGGGGCCCAGCACTTGCCGGTATAGCACAGTGTCGTTAACTCTTCCACTGCTCTTCATGGTCCATGCGTACCACCATACGTGCTTCCCATGTCGCCCGTTGTAGCCATTAAGCTCCAATGCCCTTGTCTTGGCATCAGATAGTGCTGATTGTATCTCTTTCCCTGCTAAGGGCTGCCTCCCTATTGGCGCCAGATCTGTTTCCGCGAGGATCGCATTAGACCCACCCAACAACGTGTCTATTTCCTCAGCCCTCTTAGTCGAAGTTCTCGAGTCTGTCCTCTTGACCCAAAGGTCGAGGCATACTGATGGTCCAAGATAGGATTGGGAATAGGCTATGGAATCTGAGCATGAGTGCAGCACCTGGGCGCCGAAGGAGTCAGACATCTTGTGGAGTGCGATCGCTTCAGAGGGATCCATCGATCCTATCAATGTACCTTGTTCCGATCTTATTGCTTCCCTAGTTCTTGAGACATGCCACAGCGACGCCTCCTCACGCTTCTTCGTCAATACGCCAAAGTCAACACAAAGGTCTCTGATCACATCATAGCCTGGAAGAGGCTCTAGGTGGAGGTTCAGTGCGCCTGGCCTGCCATTCGACAGAGTTTCTATCCTTGACAATCCAGGTAGAGTAATCCTGCCATTCACCACAATTGCAGTGTTCGGATCATGGGGGGACCCGTCCGTAAAGCATAGGCTTCCATCGTGAGTTCTTTGTATGGCCCTCAAGGACTCAAGAAGAGTTAGGTGACCTGGGAGCGAACAGAGCCATGTGTCGCTTCCACTGGTTTTCTCATGTGGGTCGTATCTGAAAACGCTCAACTGGACTTCTATTTCATCAGAGGTTAGATCTGGTATGATAAAGCCGTCCTCACCATCTGCCACTGAAGCTCCGCCATCTGCCATTTCTCGAATGGCCTCGATTAGTTCTTCTTGCAAGTTGCCGGAATCGTCCACGGCCGAGAGCATGGTCAAAGCTTCTTGGGCCCACTCTGTTGCCATTGCTTCGTAGTCCACATCGCAGTCAACTCGTGGGGCTACCCTATTGGCGCCGAGTTGTTCGAGCCTCCCATCCCAATCTTTGCCTGATTGACAAAACAACTCATAGGAGGTGTCGCCCAATGACAAAACGGAGAATGCCATGCCACTCATGTCTGGGGCATCTTTGGATGACGCGGCCTGCCAGAGGGCCTCTGCATTGTCTGGCATCTCTCCTTCGCCCCATGTGGAGCATACGATGGCAACTCTCCTCATTGAGGCCATCTTCTTGATGTCGAAGCCATCCATGTCATGAACTATGCCTTCCAGGCCGTAGTCACCGGCTCTCTTGGCAAAGGTCGAGGCAAGCTGCTCCGAGTTTCCTGACTGTGAGCCGAAGAAGATGTTCAGAGTCCTGTCGCCTGCAGAGAGGAAGGCGTCCAATCCCTCTATGTCCGCTGAGACTTGGGTTGCCTCGGCAGCAATCGGAACCTCCACCTCTGCCTCTACGATCACCTCTTCTACCTCGACCTCGTCTACTTTAGCCTCGACCACGATTATGACATCAACGGGGCAACCGTCTGCTGCGTCGAGTATGTCGTCTGAGTACGTTTGTACTACCTCCGTCTTCAACCCAGACTTGGAGTCGTTCCTATCAAATCCCCCATCTAGCCTGACGTCTGACTTAATGAAACAGGTATCCTCGGTGACCTCGAAAACCTCTGGTGCTGCCTCCTCACAAGCATCACATGTGATGCATCCCTCTTCTATGTAGACGCTGAAGATTCCCAAGACCATTCCCCCGTTATTATCTCCCAGAAATTAGCGACTATTGAACATGTGGATTGCAGGGGTAGTTCGGTACTCAGTATCCCGATGAAAATCACATTTCCATTCCATCAAATTCGCTTCCCATGTCTGGGGCTCCTCCTTTGCTGGAAATTACATCGTCGATGCGTAGAATCATCACAGCAGTCTCGCTGGCTGATTGAATGGCTTGCTCTACGACCCTTGTTGGCTCGTACACATTACCGGCTTGCATGTCGACAACTCCTCCGTCATATACGTTTACGCCGTGGGTTGTCTTCCCCTCGGAGTGGGCTTTTCTGAGGGCTATGATGGTATTGACTGGGTCTAGGCCTGCATTCTCTGCTAGAGTTCTTGGGATAACCTCAAGCGCCCCTGCGAATGCTTCTATTGCCATCTGTTCTCTTCCGCCAACTCCCTCGGCATAAGATCGCAAATCCCTGCTTACGGCTGCGAGTACCGATCCGCCCCCTGTCAATACTTTGCCGTCCTCGTGGGCGACGGAGACAACGCCTATGGCATCATCGAACGCCCTTCTTATCTCGTCGACTACGTGTTCAGTACCCCCCCTTAGTAGGACTGAGACTGCCTTGGCTTGTTTGCATCCCGTTATGAATACCATGTCTGAGTCGCCAATTTTCCTCTCGTCAACTTTTGAGGCGTTACCAAGATCGTCTTTCGAGAGGTCCTCTAAAGTTGTCACGACGCGCCCGCCTGTAGCCTTGGAGAGGGCTTCCATGTCGCTCTTCTTTGCCCTTCTAATTGCAAAGATTCCGGATTTTGCCATGTGGTGCTGCGCCAGGTCGTCTATCCCCTTTTGGCAGATTAGAACATTCGCGCCAGAGGCTGAAATCTTGTCAACTAATCCCTTGATGTAGGATTCCTCCTCATCCAAAAACTGAGACAACATACTTGGATCTGTGATCTGTATCTTCGCATCGACCTCGGTCTTTTTTACCTCGATCGCTGAATTTACGAGGGCAATTTTCGCTCCATCTATGGCCCTTGGCATGCCAGAATGCACTCGTTCTTTGTCGAGTATTATGCCATCAACGAGCGAGCTGTCTTTAATCGATCCACCTTGTTTTTTCTCTACCTTGACATCATCAAGATCAACAAAAATACCCTCATCGTCTTGTTGAGCTACTGCGACAACTGCCCTGACGCAGATATCTGACAAGAATTCCTTAACCGCGCCGGCGCTTTTTCCAGTCAGTGCTGTCTTCGCCACCTCAGCCAGTGTTTTCTCGTCGACGTCTATGGCATGTGAATCGATAAGCTCGATGGCTTTGTCGGAGGCCAAGCGGAATCCTTCACATATAACGGTGGGATGTACATTCTGCTCGATAAGATCTTCAGACCGTTTCAGAAGTTCGCCTGCAAGCACCACGGCTGTGGTGGTGCCGTCGAAGCAATGTTGCTCTTGGGTCTTGGCGATTTCGATAATCATCTTTGCAGCAGGGTGCTCTATGTCCATTTCCTTCAGGATCGTGGCCCCATCATTTGTGATTACGACGTCGCCCATGCTGTCTACTAGCATCTTGTCCATGCCTTTGGGGCCCAATGTAGACCTCACAGCCTCAGCGACCGCTTTCGCAGCAGCGATATTATTGCTCTGTGCAGTTCTACCGCTCGTTCTTGTTGTGCCCTCCTTTAGGATAAATATCGGCTGTTGTGAGTTGGTCAATTCTACACCCCGTATGGCATTCCCACCCGAGGATCCGTCATAAGGGCTGCCACTGTAGGATAGCGATCATTGCTCTGAGTCAGTTGGCTCAGAGGGCGGTGCGGGAGGTTGTTCGAATATCGACTGTGCCCCCCCTAGTGCTGAATTTGCAACCTTGTCCTCTATTGGCAGGAAGCTGGTGTAATTCTCCGGTTCAAAGTTGGTATATTCCTCCATAGGCCCGCCAGCCCCGCGAACGATTCTGAATGCTGTGACCAGAATGGCCAATGTCAAAATCACGCCTACCGCGATAACAGCATAGTTCCCAACTGTGAGGCCTATTTCCTCTACATCTGGGCCTACTTGAACGGGATTGGACTTCACCATCCTCAGCGGGGTACTGCTGCTCGTTTTGTCTATGTCAGTATCGACCAGCATGGTTAGGTCGAAATCCATAATGTTGTCTTCCAGGTTTCTCAGGTTTTCCTCATTGATGACAACAGTCACCTTGACAAATCGTAGTTCATCGGAATCCAAGACGAAATCCCTGTCCGCTGTATCGACTCTAGCGTCAAAGACGTTGAAGAATAAGTCTGATTGCCTGTCTATGTCAACACGGACCAACTGCTCGTAAGACGGGTGGAGGTTTCTTATGGAGAATGATAGTTCATAGGAGCCCTCTTCTGTGATGGTGGTTAGTGCTTGTTCGGGGAAGATTTGGAGCCAACCTACAGATCCAACGTCGAATACCGCAGAGCCTGTGTCCGATACCACGATGTTTCTCTGTGCGGCAATATCTGATCTGGCCTCCATCGAGACTGTCCTCTCTCCAAAAGTCCCAGAATCAAAGCTGTAGGAAACCGTCACGTTGTAGGACGAGCCTGGAGGGATCCATGGCGTCAGATCGTTGTCCTCGCCGCTTTGAACATTCACATCGTCAAGATGATCGAAAGAGAGTCTGTATCGATCCATCTCGTTGCCCCGGTTCCAGACCTCCCATCGCAACGTCCTAGGCTCGTCTCCCCCCCTGTATACTTCATCCGACATATCTAGTTCGGCGACTTCTACGAGTTGGGTAGATGGTACCGTGAGGGTAATTGTCGATTGCACCTCGTACAGGGGATTGGATTGGCTCCTAGCAGTGATCCTGAGGAGATAGGTCTCATTTTCGACGCCATAGGGCATGGGCAGGAGGAGAAGGGCAGTGGTATCCCCGCCAAACGGGTCTATTCCAAGGGTTGAGGGCGTTCCTAGCCTAGCTCTCAGAGAGGGGTCTGCAGTAACGAACAAGTCGAATGCCTCCTCGGAGTTGCCGTGATTTATGAGAACTAATTCGACTATCCTCGACATGTTATCTGCAGCAATCTGCCCCTCTCTAAACTCTGGAATTATCTCTAGGTCGAATTTATTGAGAACCTCGACTCGAATCACCCTATCCGCGGGGAAATTGTTTGGGGCTTTTCCGTTAACGTCAAGCCTCAGGTCATAGACCCCTGGATTGGCATCAGAAGGAACAGAAACGTGTGGAATTAAAGTCACCTCTTCACCGATAGAAGTGTATATCTCGTCAACAGTTTCACCGAGGTCGTTCGACCAATGCACCAGTAGGGATGGGTCCCACGTTGGTTCGTCCAGGTATGCACCTCCTAGTGTCCAGCTACCAATCTGATTGCCCGTGTTGCTAAACGTTAGAGGAACAGTGCCAGTATCTCCGGGGTAGAGTTGCAAGTGGGGGTCACCACCCGAAGGATTGAATTCAAGATCTATGAATCCAGAATATGATGGTTGGACGTCAATATACTGCACGAGCGGCCTGCCCAAATCGAGCTTCGATGCGTTTGTCAGTCCGTCGTTAATGTGGATGTGCCATTCAAGCGATTCCACTGATACGCTTGGGGGTATTGAGAGGTTAAACCATGCAGGCATGGTTGTTTGGGCCTTGATGTTCTTGGTAAGAATAAACGAGTCCTTGTCGTTTGTCCCAGGTGTATCTATCCTAATTAGGTCGGGCCATGAGGAATTAGTCACTTCGCTGTATATCCTCAGAGTGATGTCAACGTAGCCATTGTTGGTTATCCCACAGGCCAGTTCGACAGGATCTCCGACGGGTATGACTGCATGGGCTTCGATGCCCTCTTTGTAGTCCCCTTGACAATTTACCGATATTGTGTATTCTGGGATCTTCTCTATGGCGAACATGAGGAAGCCGTCTACTTCTATGCCCGTAGTGGCGCCTGTGCCGTCACTTCTGAAGAGGTAAGACATCCTGTATTCTGCACGAGGGTGTACGTCTGACATGTCCCATATTATCTGCTCCCAGGAACCATTCACAGGGAGGGACATGTTGGTAAGATTCAGTTCCTGTGTGTTTAATCCCGATACGGCTTGTAATGAAACAGAATCTCCAGGACCCATCTCGCCCCTCGCGTGAGTCACAAGTTGCATTGAGTAATACTGGTACCCTCTCAGTACTGCCCCGCACATGAAAGTGTCATGAACGGTGCTAATTTGGGTGTCTAGATTTCCATCCCCTAGACCATGGCCAGTGTCCGTGCATGCTGTATCAGCGGCCCTGAAACCGAGGTGGAGGCGGTCTATCCTTCCACTTGCATAATCGAGTTGATTGTTCCCGGAAATCCGCCAATGATTTGAGCCCACTGCCGAGTCATTGCCCGAGTAGTCCAATCTCCAGTGTCCGGCATCATCGGGGTCGGTGGATAGAGTGCCGTCTTCGTCATACCCAGCAGTCATCCAAATAAGGCCAATATTTGGCGGGTTTGGACAGTTTATCTCACCATCACCGTCAACATCGGAGCACCAGCCCTCGTCCAATGGGTCGTCCATGACTGCAACTGGAATCTCGCGGACTAGCACGTCATTGAGTGGGTCCTCATCGATGCCTACGCCAGAGTCGATCTCTACGGAGACCAGCAATCCGCCGCTGAGCACCCCTGCGTCACTAAGGACACTGTGAGAATAGTTCGGCGTGTAAGTGAATGTTTGGGCATCAGCCCTGCCCCCTGTCAATGTCACGTTGGATACAAATTCACTTAGAGGGATTCCCACCGGGTGCGTCACATTGACGTAGTAGTCTGCATATTGCCCTTGAGCGCCGATACCGATTTGTGTTATGGTGACGGTGATACTCAGTGTCTCATCCCTTACTATGTACTCTTCCAAAGTTCCATCTGGTTGTTGCCAACTTGGTAAAGGGCTTCCTGTTGAGGTGAAATCGACAGAGGTGACTTCGAAATCAGTGACTGCCCTCGCAGATGAATTGGATGCATTGCTGTGTTCAAGCTCTTCATCGGCCATTTGCTGAATTGGTAAAAACAGCATCACGATAAGCAAGGTTAGCATCCTCGTCCGGCTCATCATAATTCGACCGGCCGGTTGCGTGACAAATAGAGGTTCTCACATCATGGGTAGTTCCCGGGGCATGGCGAATACCTCGAAACCAAGACGCTAATACTGCTTGTGGGTGAAGCACTTATCCCTCTGACTTTACCGAAGCTTGGCATGTTCAACCAGAACAGCCGTCACAGGATATTCCTAATGCTGGTTGTTCTTGGCCAAGTTTCATTCGTCCCGATAGTGATCTTTGGGCTCACTAGCCTCGTCGAAACGGGATGGACAGAGGGCAGCCCCTATCTCTTATTCCGCTGGGATCTGATCCCTTGGATATGCTTAACGGGCGTTTTCTATGGCATGATCTCACTAATTCTGGCGGTGTCTATGAGTGGATGGATGCCTGCATCCATTGCCATGCGAGGAGGGTGGCTAGCTTCAACAGGCATCAGAGGGAGGAGTAGGGATCCGAGAAGAGTCGATAGGGCATCGACTGAGTTGTCCATGAGTCCCTTTGGCCAACTGGCAACAATCACATCCAGGCAGAGAGATCGTTTCGAATTGATATTCGTCCACGGTGGCTTGCAAACCCTTGCCATCCCCATTCAGGCGATACTGATAGCGCTACCCATACTCGCGATAGAATACCTTCCGAGTGGCATGTTCAAAGAAGGTGCCACACTAGAGTTGGTGAGTTTGGTTTATTTGGCCTCACTTTGGGTTGGAATGAGATTGCAAGTCGCATACTCTGACAAACTTGTGGTGCCAGCCACCTACATGAGGCGCTTCCTCGGTAGAACCGCCCAACTATCATGGGTGTTGCCAGTAATTGTGTATTGGTTTGTTGCGCGAACGATATTGGGTTTCCTACTCAGCGCCATGGGCATTGATCTCACCGATCAGACGATAGAGTTTGACATACTGATACTCGAAGAGATTCTGCCAATGGACCAGAACGAGAGTGGAACTCCATTGGTGGACCTCATTGTTGCGATGGGGGTCTTGCCCATTGCAACGTTTACCACAATATCGGTTCTAGCTGGCGGGTATGACATCCCCGAATGGATGGACCCAAGTAAAATGGTGGGCAACATCAGGGACGGAATGTTGCCAGAAAGGAGTCAAGAGGAGTTTATTCAGGGGGATTAGAGTTCCTCAACCTGTCGACGACTGTTTTGACTCTATCCATGCCCCGGTCGATTTCATGTGCTGAGATGGTGTATGCGAACCTCAGATGGCCCTCTCCAGAGGCGCCAAACGCAGAGCCTGGGCTACAAAGGACTCCTTCGTTGAGCATCTCAATGGCTAACTGTTCACTGTTAAGCCCCGGTGTGTCGAATTTAGGGAACACGTAGAAGGCCCCCTTCGGCTCGTGACACGAGACTCCATCCATCTGGTTCAGTCTTGTCGTGATAAGGTCCCTCCTGGTTTGGAACTCAACGCGCATCTCATCCGGATAACTCGAGGCCTTTTCCATTGCCTCAAGAACGGCGTATTGCATCGCATCATTGGAACATGCAGTGACGTAATATTGCATTTTTGTCACTTGTTCCATGGCCTCTCTATGTGGTGAAAGTACATACCCGATTCTCCAACCGGTCATCGCAAAGGTTTTGGAGAAGGAGTTTAGCATTATTACTTTGTCGTATCCAGCGCCCAAAAACGACACATGAGGCTCATCATACACTATTTTGTCATAAACTTCGTCGGTCACTATCCACAAATCGTGTTTCCTCGCGAATGATACCAAAAGGTCCCGTTGGTTGGAGTTTACAGTTGCGCCAGTGGGATTGCTGGGGAAGTTGTAGAGAATTGCGACGGTTCTGTCCGACACGAGTTTTTCTAGGTCGGCTATGTCTGGTACGAATTCTTTTTCAAATCTACAAGGGTATGTGACTGCCTCGCCACCGCATATCAGTACATCAGGCGGGTACAACGGGAAGTAGGGCTCGGGAATTAGGACCTGGTCCCCCGGGTTCACAATTGCTAGAAAAATGTCCAACAAAGCGTTTGTTCCACTCATCGTCATGCAGACACTTGTTTCATCGAGGTTTTCGTCTAGATGTTTCCATGATTCAGCAATTTTTTCTCTGAGTTCAGGCAACCCCCCAGTCGAGGTATATTTGTTCCTGCCCTCTACCATTGCCCGGTGGAAGGCCTCGATGGCTACAGGGGGTGGTTGGAAATCAGGCTCACCAAGTCCGAACTGAATGGCGTCATCTCCGGCTAAGTCAAACATCCTCCTTATTCCGGTGGGTTTGATGGCCTTGGCTCTGTCTGAGAAGCCCGCCATGGTCTAACGCTGGAGGGTTCATGGATATGAACTACCGCATGATATTCACAATTAATGACTCAAAATTATGGTGGGGGCACTGGGATTTGAACCCAGACTAGCGGGTTTCTTCCGCTCAGCACGCACCCGGTCGATGCGTGCTCTCGGGTCGCGACGGGTCGGTGCTCCAGTTGGTCATCATATCCATCAGGAAACCCACACGTCGTCATTCCCGTGCAACTGGAGCCCACAGTACTACCAGGTTATACTATACCCCCATTGGGTATACCTATGGGGTGGTCGGACGCTTATGATGGTCACGGTTGTCACAGCACGGTTGAGAAGACAAGCAGGGAATCCCTTAGGGTCCACCATATCCCGATCAATATCAAACCAGTACCCCATGTTTTTGCTCTTATCCTAATTGACATTGGCCCAAGGATACGTCCAAGGTTCCCGCTCAAAGAAACGACCGTCCTCACCACAAGTGCAATGATACCACCCATCAAGGAGAATAATATGAATAAAAGCATGGAAAATATTGGGCCAAGGATGCTCGTGTTGGATCCCGATAGTACTCCTTGAACCACCAAAGTTGGATCCGCTATCATGACTATTATGCCGATCCATAAACCTAGATGTAGGTCATCAGATGTCTCATCTTCCGACGTCCAAGCCTTGAGAGATTGGGAAAAAAGCGAGTGTAATCGACGCCCGATATTTTGTAGGATATTTACTTCACCGTTGAGGAAGACTCTAATTCCAGTTGAAATCACTATTATTCCATAGATTACAGCCACTGGGAGCCATGCAGACTGACCGAGGACGCCAACCAAAATCGTGATTGGACCGAACCAGATCCCGAATCCAATTGCTGATGATAGAAGGGCGATGATGGCTCCAGTCCCAGGGAATTCGCCCTCTAGTGGGTCCCTAGTCTCACGATTCCTCGGTAAGGCGACGATAACCAGAGGCAGAAAAGAAATGGTAAATGCCATGGAGATAAGTTGGAAAATGCCGTCGAGAGCAGCCTTCTCCGAATCTGAAACTGTTTCGAGTATCTGTGTACTCGACATGGTTCTAGGGCTCCAATCAACTACGAATCCGTTAGAATCGAGTACGACCACGGCGTCAGTGGGGCCGCTTGGTAGGCTTTTCCCCGCAGATTGGGTTGAGGTATCCAAAAGTATAGGCCAGGATTGATTGATGAATTCTGCATAGGCATCGACATCAATTGCAAGTAGGTCAGGGGATGTTGCAATTTGTAAGAAGGCGATTTTGCTTTCAGCCAGATTGGATGCTAAAGTGAAGTCATTATACTGGGTCGGAGCATTTGGCGACCCAGGTACGAAGATCCCGATCACCAAAGCATCATTCCCGTCAAGGGCTTCATCAAGGGACATAGAGCCTCCAGAGTGGCTCAGCAAAGTGAACGAAGGAGGATGGGTATCTACTCTGATGGGATCGTGATCAATCGGACCAAGGGAGTACGCTGGACCTGCTGCAGCTATGGCCATTACTAGAAGTACGCCATAAACGGGCGTAGGCAGCATTGAGTATCTCAAGCTGGCCAATATGCCCCCAGCCATCGCGAATGGGACAAGTACTGCAACAACAACTGGGGACATCAATGGCTCGCTATCCTCGTCTACTCTAAATTTCAAAACGGCATAGGCCTCACAGTTCTCTGAGTACGGCCTGTCGGACAGCTGTATGCAAACATCGATCATGTATCGGCCGGGTTCCAGTGGGTCGGATAGGCTCCAAGTCCTCAGGCTTGAGTTAGACTCTCCCACCGCAGTCCCATGAGGGTCCTCGAAGTGAGAGACTCTGGAATCCTCATCGTAGAAGGAGTGTACCATGTCTGACCAATCATCGTATGGCCCAACAACGTCCACTGTCTGTGCAGAATAGTCTGATTCCCCCCAGGGGGAGGATGGGTCCAACTCGATCCTGACAATTCTGTTGGGATCGACAGTGTGTTGAAGGGTTGGCGATAGTACGTCTCCTTCAATGATTATTCCGGAATGAGCATCGAAGGTGCCCCAGTAAATATGCCCGGTTTGAGCGCACTCATGCACTACCGATACCTCCAGCCCGATGGTGTCCCCAGGGCCCAAACTGGTGTTTACGTTTTGAGCTGAGGCCGAGAAAAGGTGTGGTGCGGCGAATGACTCGTCCATGACTATGGTCTCTGTTGGTTCCTGATCCAAAATGACATACGATCCCATCGTCAATGTCACGTAGAAGGTTGTCGTAGCCCCAAGAGGGGAGCCTGGGATTATGTTGGACAATTTGCAGGCATCTGATTTTGTAGATAATGATGCGAACAACTCCACAGTGACGTTTCCATTTATCCCTACAGGGCCTAGCAAAGGGCTGGAGGATATGTCAAACAACGAAGAGGGTAGCACGGAAGAGGTCTTATCGAATTCAACGTCGCCCTCAGGAATTCCAGTTACCATCGGCCACTCTCTGTCTATTGTCGCTTGGCCTGCCACTCCGTTCAAGAATAGCCTGTGTTCGTCTGGCAGTACCCAATCCACGCCCGGCCCGCTCGTTTCCTGTGCGAGAACAGATGAAGAGGAAATCAGGAGCATCGCGGCCGCAAGGGCAATGATTGCCAAGGGGCTTCTGCTCATGGTAGTTGGTCGCGGGAGGAGCAGTTGAATACTTGGTCTGGAGATGTCATCAAATTACGTAGAACGAGGCGTATCCCACCAATGCCCCAAAAGAGGTGGCCAGAAAATTTACCGAGTGTTTACCGAGATAGCCACGGTTCTCCAGGGTCTCACCCAGAATAGAGTCAACCTGACAGCCGGCCCACCCCGCAACGGAGATGATTACAACTGCTCCGAGTCCCGACCAAACGAAATCATCAGCCATCAGGCCCAGTGCTGCGATCGCGAGTATGAGGGATCCGACGACTGAACTCAGCATCCCAGTTGGGGACATTCCCCCGTTTGCACCGGTAGGTACAACCCTGAGGGAGACTATACTTCTGGTACGGGAATCCATTACCCCGATCTCGGAGGCAAGTGTGTCTGACATTGCTACCGCAACACTGCAGGACAATGCAATGGCCCCCCATCCAGGGCTCCCCATTGCATCATGGAGTAGGACTGCGATGGCCGGAGCCCCGCCATTTGCCACGGCGTTTTTCCATCCTCTTGAACCGTCGTTAGCTTCTGCAAAGCCCAGTCTCTTTTTTTCTTCATACCTCCACCGGGTCGCGATTGATGCAGAGAGAAGAAAAAAGATGAGCAGTGAGAGCCAGGTCCAATGTCCCAGGAAACCTATGATCGATCCAATGGCAGACGCTGCAAGCAGTCCTGCTCCATCCAAGGCTCTGGAAATTATGCATACACCAAGGAGTGCTCCTAGCATCATGAGGACGATTGCCTCCTCCGTGAACTCCACGATTGGTCCAGCGCATCAATGATGAAGAATGATTCCATGGTGAATACTACATAGGCAGCCTTCAGGTAGACAATGAGTGAAATCGGAGTTCCCTGAGTGTCAATAGTATCACTGTGGCAACCATTCCAATGATTAGTCCAAGGGTGATGATCAAGGATGCGGAACTATTGAGTCCCATGCTTTGGGTTAGCGCAGTGGCTCCGATTGAGAGTCCGTTCCAAAGAGAATGGCCCGCTACTGCAAGTACAAGTGATCTCTGAACGGATCTACGGGCCGACGGCCAAAGGGCGATGTTGTGGGGGCTCACCGGCTGGGATCCTATGATAATCCAATCACCCTGAGAGTCAAGGTTCTTCAGGAAGTTTCTGTCGGTCTTGAATCCCTCCGCCACACCATCTCCATCGAAATCCAAGCCAACGGATTCGACCTTGTCAATGATTTTTATTTGTGTGGAAGTTAGTTTCTCCTCCGCCAATTTGTCTAATTTCAATTCGTCAAACATGCCCCCCATTGCTGAGCCTACGAGTCCAGTCCAGAGTGCGTGGGCCGGTATCGATCCCACTCCTCTAACCAGAGTTGTTGAAGCCAATTCTGCTGGCCCTCCGAACAAAGCCACTGCAATGTATTGTAGATTTTCTATCAGGGCGAAACCGAGTCCGATGCTAAATCCAACTAGGAATCCTGCCCTGTGGCCCCTCATGGATGGGAAGAAAATCAACAATGCAGTCGCTTTGCATATCTCCTCAATGATCGGTGCCCCTATGGCTATCGCAGCAAATGACTCCTGGATTTCGGACCAGTGATTCGGGATCAACTCCGGAACTACAAGTGAATTCAACATGAATGCAGGAAATGCAGATACCATTCCAGCGATCAACCAAGCCTCCGCTTCTACACGCCTCACAGAAATTTTCAATCTATTACTGGCAACTGACCACCATGCCAAGACAGGTATTGAGAAGCCCAAAATCCAAAGAGGTATGGCGAGTAGCCCAAAGGCAAGTATTGGGGCGAGGGACCCATCTGAGTTAGATATCCAAAATGACAGGGCCGTTCCCATGATTACACAGATTGCGAATAGTGCCCATGGCCCTCGAGATGAGGGGAATTCCAAGGGCGTTCCGTCCGTGAGCAGGTGACGCTCCATTCGAGTCGGCACAGGCGTTGTTAATGCTGGTAGACTGCCCCTGTTATGTAGCGTGTTCCCGTTTGCATCGGGAGTCGCATTCCAGAGTTGGATAATTGGGGGTCTCGTGATGCGAAGTGCGAGAAGTATTGGCGGTATGCTAATCAGACTGGCCGCGATGATTATTGTTGGATTCCAATCTACGAGGCCTATTACGATCAATAAGCATGAATAGAGGAGGAAGAAGGCCGGAAAGACCGTCGCCATCATTCTGGAATAAATCCTCCAAGGCGAGCCTCGGGAAGAGATTACCAGATCGGTTGTCATTTTCGTTATTTCTGCCGTCGGGGCGGGGACATGTAGCCTCCCATCTGGCCCCTTCCACCTCATTTCATCACCTCGTCGCTCAGAGCGCCCATCACTCAGGACCCAAACGGCCTGGCTGGTATCCTCATCACTGCGACGATTACTTGGAAGAGGCCATCTATATTGGAATTGCCGGGCTAGGAGATTGTACCGCATGCGCCGCAAAAAATCTCATTCCTGATTGTGTCTTTTTGCATTGACCACTGCCCGCAGGACGGGCATGGGGGAAGCCCCTTTTCTGAGGGCTTGACTTTCGGCCCCCTCCTGATTTTCTTTTTTTTGGGGATAAACCAACCGCCCTTCGGTTTTCTCACCTTTGGCATACTACGCTCGTGACTAGCGAACGCTGGCTAATAGAAAGAATCTTGCCTGAATGACGCTTACCCTGCAAAGTGGAGGTCAGGAATTGCACTGTGGTCGGAGCAGGAGTCGTTGGGCTTAGCTGTGGAATTAAGTTACTTGAATCAGGCTACCGTACACGAATTGTGTCTAGGGATGTCAGTCCCGACACAGTCTCGGACATTGCTGCGGCTTGGTGGTACCCTTTCTTAGCCGAGCCTGTCGAGAAAACAACAAGATGGTCAATTGAAACGTACCATGAGTTGTTGAGGCTAAAGCGCGAGTTTCAACTGGGTTTCATTACCATGAGGAGGGGGGTAGAATACCTTGTCAAGCCACGTGCCCCACCAAAATGGAGCGATGGCATATCACACTTCAGGACCCTCAACCAAGATGAGGTTGTTGAAGGCTACAAATCTGGTTGGGAAATAGAGGCCCCGGTGATAGAAATGGCACACTATCTTCCATGGCTGATGGAGAGGTTTCTGGTGCTTGGTGGCGATTTCCGAGAGAGTTTCATCTCGAACTTGTCAGATGTTGAGGGCGAATTAGTCGTCAATTGCACGGGCTTAGGGGCCAGAGAACTTTGCGATGATGAGGAAGTTGTCCCAGTCAGGGGGCAAATAATCTACATTGAACAGGACCCAGGCTTCGGGAGGTTCGATCAGCGGGCAGAGAACCTGATTTACACCATACCAAGAAGAGACGTCACCGTTCTTGGAGGTACTGCGCAGAAGGGTGATTGGCATGGCGAAGTTAGGGAAAGCGACACGAAAGAGATACTCGAGAAGTGCTCACTGCTTTGGCCCGAACTCGACAGGAGCAGAATAGTTGGCAAGGCCGTGGGATTGAGGCCCTCTCGAAGTGAGGTTCGACTTGAGGTCGATAGATCCGGTGACAGGATAGTGATTCATAATTACGGGCACGGAGGTGCAGGCGTCACCCTATCCTGGGGATGTGCCGACGAGGTGGTGGCTCTTGTTTCGAGGTTGGAGCAGCCATGATCGTAGATGAATTTCTAGATGTTGTGGACGAATCTGACAAGGTGGTTGGCAGATCAAGAAGGTCAGATGTTCATCATAGGGGCCTTCTACACAGGTCCATCCATCTATTGGTATTCAATAGTTCGGGGGAATTGTTGATGCAGAAAAGGTCGATGAAAAAGGATGAGGCTCCAGGGAAATGGTGCTCTTCTGTTGCAGGACACCTCGACTCGGGAGAGACGTACGATGACTGTGTGGTCCGAGAGGCCAAGGAGGAGATAGGCCTAGGGCTAGATTCCGTTCCCCAAAAACTCTTCAAGATCGAAGCCTGTAAAGAAAATGGTAATGAGTTCACTTGGACATATCAGGTGACTGCGGGTGGCCCATTTGTGTTTGACCCCTATGAAGTGACAGAGTTGCAATGGTTCAAACTCAAAGAGATCGATCGTCTCATTCAAGAGCAAGAGGGGGTTTTTTCTTCCTCTTTCCTGAAGGTTTTCAGGCATTTATTCCAGTGAGCTGCCCTATCTATATCAGGCGTACGAAGACTTCGTCGTCTTGATGACTGCAGCCCCAATCTTATAGGGGTCACCGTTGGATGCCGGCCTTCTATCCTCAAGGCGACCCTTCCAGCCATCCTCGATAGTCCCTATTGGGATCCTTATCGATGCACCACGGTCAGACACCCCATATGAGAACTCGTGTATGGACTGGGTCTCATGCAAGCCTGTCAGCCTCTGTTCGTTGTGGGCCCCATAGACGTCTATGTGGGCTTTGATGTTCTTCCCGAAGGCTTCGCAAATCTGACTCATCAATTGCTCGCCACCCTCGTCTCGCATCTTCCCATCGCTGAAATTGACATGCATTCCGGATCCATTCCAGTCAGTGGCACCGAGTGGCTTGGGGTGCCACTCGATGGAGAGCCCGTACTTCTCGGCGTTCCTCTCTGCTAAATACCTAGAGACCCAGATCTGGTCGCCAGCCTCCTTGGCTCCCTTCGCAAAAATCTGATACTCCCATTGGCCCACAGCCACCTCGGCGTTAATCCCCTCCACGTTCAACCCCGCATCCAAACACATGTCGAGATGTGCCTCGATTATGTCTCTTCCAAAGGCATTCTTGCCTCCAACGGAGCAATAGAACTGCCCCTGGGGGGTTTGGTCGCGCGGGAACCCGAGTGGGAGGTTCGTCTCTGGGTCCCACAGGAAGTACTCCTGCTCATATCCAAACCAGAAGTCGTCGTCGTCTTCCTCAATGGTGGCTCTGCCGTTGGTCTCGTGTGGAGTTCCATCTGCGTTTAGCACCTCGCAC
This sequence comes from Euryarchaeota archaeon UBA487, assembly GCA_002505695.1. Lineage (GTDB taxonomy): Archaea > Thermoplasmatota > Poseidoniia > Poseidoniales > Thalassarchaeaceae > MGIIb-N1. Next base: position 23,753 of record DAVU01000010.1, on the reverse strand, counting down.
ATCACGAGGTAACCATTGTGCCTATCTGGATCTGGGCATATGAAAACTGGCTTGAGCAGGCAGTCTGAGTCTCCGCCCTCAGCCTGAAGTGTGGATGAGCCGTCGAAGGACCACATTGGACACTCATCGACGGTCCCCTCGAAATTACTTCTGATCATTGTCTTGCTTCTTAGGCTCTGGGTGGGTTCGAAACCATCCAGCCAAATGTACTCCAGTTTTGACTTGGGTGTCATGTTCTACTCTGATAGAAGTTCGGCTTATTATGTTTATTTTGACAAATAAAAAAAATTTCTTTACTCAATTGAACATATTTTTACACTAATTATAATAATTTGAATATTTTTAGCGTTTGAATAATAAGAAAATAATAAATTCCCTCCTACGGAAAGAAGACCTGCGCACTATGTCCTCAGGGATTGCCGCCACACACTCCAACTAAATGCGATGCCAAAGTCGCACTTCCATGGGCGCCTGGGCTTACCTCATGGCAGCGATCGTTTGCGAAGTGATCGCTACGGCCTCGCTGAAACCCGCTGAAGGGTTCAGCAACCCACTGCCATCTGCGGTGGTTATGGTCGGATACATGTCTGCGTTCTATTTCCTTTCACTTTGCCTCGAGGAGATCCCAATTGGTATTGCGTACGCTGTTTGGTCGGGTGTTGGCATCGTCTCAATCGCGTTTTTGTCATACTTGATCTACGACCAACGTCCTGATCTGAGCGCAATTATCGGAATGGCGTTCGTCATTGTTGGGATCGTAATAATGAGGCTTTTCAGTGAAGTCCCAGTTGATTAACTGGGAATAAACACTCATTCCAGCCTTCGCAGCAGGGTGGAAAGATTGTCCCTCATCTCAGAAAGCTCTGATTTCAGATTTCTGTTTGGAATTTCTGGTAGCTCAATCTGACGGCCAGCGCTTTTGTTCACGAAATCACTGACTGTTGAGAGGGCCAATTCCCCTCTGGATGTCCACAGCCTCATGAACAGGAGTAATTGAAGGTCGTTTTGTATTGTTATCGGGGAAGTATCCGAAACCATGGGCAGTGGTGTTCGATCACCAACATTAGTCTGACCCAGAATCAGTAGGTTTTACCACTGATATTTGATCTCGGGCGTTCTTCTCAATAACAAATTTTTACCACCTTTTTTGGGGGGGAATGCGCTGTAATACTGTCAATAAAAATAATTTAGGTTGACCTAAATATTCATAAACAGATCTTTAGTCCGTCGATTTAGGTTGACCTAAAATGAGTAAGAGTACTAAGAGCCTAATCTTGACAATACTAATGATTGCCTCCGCGATGGCAGGTTGCCTCGGCGGAGATGAGAGCGATGTGGACCTTGATGGCGAGGATGGGGGATACACCTACGCCTCCAATGTCGATAACCACAGGATGCTAATGGGGGATGTTTGCGACATCAAGGATCTATCGGGCGCCTATGACTGGGACGGAGTCAAAACCATCTACGAAGATGGCAAGTACGCTGAGAAGTCAGATGGTAGCTACAGAACTCTGATGGGATTCGCAGATGCCGCAGGCAAGAACCACGCCTATGACGCATACTACGGGGCTGACGGCTCCTGGAATGACTTCGTGAGCGCGGCAATCGACGGGACTGGTGCGTTCGCTGGAGAGTCCGACACAGTCAGGGATCAGGCTGTAGAAAAGGGCATCCAGAACGGTGTGATGACTGCATATGCCATCCATGAGCTCAATGCAGCGATCATCAAGGCCGAAGCAGGCAACTGGGGCCCAGACGACGCTCAACATGCATGGGACGAAGGATGGGCTTTCTACCACGGGCCAGATGATGACGGTGCTGACTTCGACGGTTGCGGGCCATATGCCACAGCAGACAAGAGGGCTGGCAACTTCGGGACAACCGATGGCAGCGGCACAGCACAGGCTAATGTTGCAACACTAAGTGCCATGAATGATGGACTAACCGCAATGCAGAATGAGGACATGGATGGACTCATAGCTGCCAGAGATGAGGTCCTGAAGAACGTTGTAATCGTTTACTCCCAAGCATCGGTCAGGTATGCATCCAAGATGACCGACGACCTTGCCGCAGACGACAAGGCCGACTATGACAAGCACCAAGCAGAGGGGCATGCCTTCTTCAGGGTCATTGAGGCCTACGTCGCTGACCACACAGACGCCTGCTACAACAATCAGACACATGGCATGGCGTACATAGGAGCCAGTGCTGCTTCCACCTGTGATGCCTTCGTCTGGACGGACTATCAGGGTACGATGGTTTGCTACAACACTGTCGTGCACATGGTTTACGCAGAAGGGACAACTGAGGAGATATGCAATGGATTTGCCTCAACGTTCCCAGGCAGCGGCATGCCAGGATACTACGCTGATTACGGAGCCTCGAAAATCGTCGAAATCTTCGACCTGAAGAATGATGGGGACTCGACGGCCGATTATGAGGCGCACGTACGAATGTACTTGCAACCGGCTTGGAATGCTTTGGGCATCACCTCTGATGACATCGGACAGCTGGTTTGAGAATATTTAACACAAAAGTTGGCGAGGGGGGCAAAACCACTCCTAGCGCGATCAGACAGGGTATCCACCACCCTGGCCCCCCTCGTCAACAACACAACATTATTTCTAATAATGTATTGGAATGGTTATGATAGCACCAATTCCCAAAAGCCGCATTGGGATCAATTTTGCAATCTTGCTATTTCTTTCTGCAGGCTTAAACGGATGCCTCGGCAGCTCCGATCGAGTTGATGTGGACACAGAAATGGTCCCAATCGTGCTTGCCCTCGATAGTAATCTGGAAAGTGCAAGTGGCATTTTTGATGACCCGCTTCTTTCAACCCTTCAGTCTTCCCCGGGATTCTCCGTAGGTACTTACCCTGTGGATTCTGAGGCCGCAAAGATTGAGGCATTGAGATTCGGTCATATCGACGTAGCTCTGGTCGATGGCGCCACTGCATGGATGGGCTGGAAAGAGTATGGACTGCAGGTGATGGCCGCAGAGGTTGATCAGCAGGGTAGATCTCATCACAACGCTCACGCATGGGTCCGATCGACAGATCCAATCGCAGTTGCTCACCTTGACGGAGATCAAAACACAGATCCTTTCGAGCTATTCGAGGGAAGGAGGCCCTGCTTCACAGGGTGGCCAGATTCAGTCGGGGCTATGTTGCCGATGGGTTTCTTGCTTGGCCTGGGATATGCAAATGTCATGGGAGACCCCAACGATGTCGATTCCCTCTCATCCACGATTCAGGGCTTCTTCGAAGAGGACTCGATGATACCCCAACCTGGCACAACCTACTATGGTAGTGAAGGATCCCTCAAATGTCTCTCAGAAGGTCAAGGGGATATCGCTTTCCTGACCGACAGTGCAATCGAAGAGATTTGCCCTGACGGTGATAACGGAGGGAAAGACTGGTGCCTCGGAACGGATGATTATGTGATGTTGCCAACGTTCGGTCGGTCTCCTAGTGATGCGGTCTTATTTAATCCAGATTCACTAGACGAAGAAGTTCTAGCTCTGTTGTCCGCTGTATTGGAGTCTCCTGTTCCCAACAATCCCTCTTCTAAAGACCCATCAGATCCAGGGACGATCCCGACATACATCATCACAGATTCCCTCCAACACCTCAATGGCTACTCCGCCTTAGTGTACAATGTACCAGGTATGCAGAGTTATTTCTCAGAGGAAGAGTCTCATTCAGATCTGGACATCGATGAGGTCAGAATAGGGCTGCCTGCACATGGATTTCACGAACACCAAGTGCCCAGTATTACGTATCTTAGTGAGTCCCTTGAAGAAAAATTAAACACGAATGTAAGCATTACCTACTTCCATGACGTTGAGGATCTGATCGCCAACCTGAGCTCCGGCGACATACATCTAGGCTACTTTGAGGGATTAGACTCATGGCGTGCGTGGAAATTAGGCGATCTCTCCGTACTGGCAACCTTCCAAAGTTATCAAGACAGGAACAAACTGGAAATCTACCCAATCGTCTCGAATGATAGCATGGCTGCCGGGGCCTACTTGGATTCAAGCTCCAATTCATACTCCTTCGAACTCCTGAGGAATGAGGCCATATGTCGCTCTCAGGGCCATGACACAAGCATCCTTGCCCTGTTGGCTGCTTACCTCATAGAAACAGGCCACATTCAATCCGAGGATCTTGATCCGAGCTCTACCACGCAGGACATTGTTGCCTCGTTCTTCGTATTGAACGACGGTACATCGAACTCATCAGAATTTTATCCAGACAACATCGCTGAGTGCTTTCAGGCCGAGAATGACGATGTGGCATTTGTCTATGGCTCCCAAGAAGAATTTGACTGCGAGTCACATACAGCAGACATTTGCTTCCTGGACGAGGGGCTAGTGGCCCTGCCTCCTATCGCTGAATACCCTACTCCATCAATAATGTACAATCCCAGCAACTTATCGGTTGTGACTCGTACCACGATATTGAACTCAATACTGTCACTCAACGGCGAGATGTACCTAGATAACTTCACCTCCCTCGGCAGGACATACACAGGGTGCTATGACATCTCGATTCACAAAGTGGACGATGAGTCTCCAAGGGAGGCCTGCGGATCGGAAATTCTGAAGACCCTTTTCCGTTCTAATGGGGCATCCAGAACCACCACTCAGGCTCACCTTGAGGGGGTCAATACAATGCTGTCCGTATTACCAGAAGGCACAATCCTAGCGTGATTCGCTCGATCTATGCCTGTTTGCCGTCGAATTCAGGGTCCCACTCTGAGGCCCATACGGACACTGGCTCGCCCTCGATCTCTATCAGCCCGACTTTGTGTATTCTACTGCACCTCATCAAAGCCCTCTCCATCTCATGCGGTTGTGGGTCATGATCGAACTCCTTTCGCATGTAGGCGATGATCTCTTTCGTATTGCAAGAGGAGTCATCCACCCTCTTCCGAATAAGGCCGACAATTCTTCTATACTCCCACTTCTCATTCTGACGGCTCACTCAGATGCCTCCATGAATGCACGATGTGCTTCTTCCGTGTCAAATTCCACAACAAGAGGGGATATTACGCCGCATGTTTTGCAGTGGTACTGCCTCCCGGTCTCGAAACCCATGTAGGGGTATACCTCAATGCTGAAGCAGGAGCCACATGCTCGTATCGTCACGAACATACTGAGACGCCTGAATCAGTTTAACCTTCGTCTGCAAGACTCTGGAAGGGCACATGATCCCACTGTTTACTTTCACATTCACACTCAGCCCCATTGAGTTCTTTTCATACCAAGTGTGGTTCATCCTAGGCGCCATGGGCAGGACGGTAGCGACTTGGAGAGATCGCATCGAGAGGCGGATTGCGGCATGGTCAGGCTTCAGGCGAGTATTGAGGCTGGACGACAGGATTGCTTTCGATTGCCTCCTTCATTCGGTGAGGAGTAGGTCTTCAGCATGTGGAATGATGCCCGCTTCCGATGAATTCGAGCCAGCATTGCTGTCGATGCTCATTGACTTGGAAGCGCGGCTGTCCAAGGTCGAAAAGGAGCTCTCGGAAAATGGCTGAAGGTTGGATATTGGACGCATATCCAGACCGCATGTCAGATAGAATGACAGTGTGGGTAAAACATAGTGACGGGTCCGCAACACGGCACCTACTCGATTGGTCGGCGACCGTCCATGTGTACTCCAGCGATGAGAATCTAAAGTTCCTGGAAGAAATGCTTTCCAGGCCTTCATACAGATACATGCATGGGGGCTTGACCACCCGTAGGGAATCTCACTACATTGAGCATGGCTCATCCGCTTTGAGGGAGGTTCTCGCCATCAGAGTTGGAAGGGCGAAGAGCATAGGAAAGATTGCTAATTCAATCCTGTCAATAGGTTCTTGGAAAGACTTTGAGATCTTCTCAGTCGACCCTAGGCCTGCACAGAGATTCCTGCATGATATGGGAGTCAGACCATTCAGCAGGGTCCTGATAGACGGCGGTAAGATTTGTGCCCTAGGCAGCGACAGCATGGATAGCCAAGATCTTCCCCCCCTCAGAAAGGCGTCCTTGCTGGTTGATTGCAGAGACCCTCTCGGCAAGAGATCTGCATCAGGATCCATAGAATGGGTGGAAATCAAGGATCTAGGAGATGGCCATTCGAAGTCAGAAGAGCGGGCGATTCGCGTGTCTAGCAAAGATTTCAGCGACTCCGTTGAATTCATACAAAGCATAAGCGAACACATAGTTCGAATAGATCCTGACATCTTAGTGACCGATAAGGGCGATAGCATAGATTTCCCTGCATTGTTGTCCGGAGCGCTCTCTGAGAATATCGACCTTCGATTCGGCAGAGGGGGCGGCAAGGTGGATAGACGGAGAGGAGCTGTGACTAACTGGAGCTACGGAGAATTGCTAAGATCAGAAGCATATCACGCCATAGAAGGGAGGGCGCATGTCGACTTCGGGCATTCATTCATTGCCAAAGAGGGAGGGATAGAAGGGCTGATTGAAGTTTCAAGAATGTCTGGCATACCCTTGCAGGACCTATCTAGGCTTTCTCCCGGGTCTGCGATCTCAGCCATACAGATCAGGCAGTCGATGGAGGATGGGGTTCTTGTGCCGTGGAAGAAAAACAGGGCAGAGGATGTCAAAAATGGAAAGGATTTGTTGCTGGCAGACAGAGGAGGTTTGTATCTTGATCCTGTCCCGGGAGTCCACAGAGATGTCTTCGAGTTAGATTTCACTAGTCTGTTCCCGAGCATAATCGCGACAAGGAACATAAGTCCTGAGACCATGAACTGTGCCTGTTGTGACACGAATGGGCCAATAATCGGGAACAAGTTGCTACCTCTTGATCCGGAAGATGCCGATCAGAAAGTTAGAGATGGAATGTTTTCAGATCGCGTCGAGGGACTGGCCGTGCCTGAAATTGGGGGGCATGCATGCGGAAGAGTGCGTGGTTTCCTCGGGAGAGTGGTTGCGCCCATAATCATCAGGAGGATGGAGCTGAAAGCCTTAGTCAAGTTCAAGGGCGACAAATGGGATAAGCGGCAGAATGTTCTCAAATGGCTACTAGTGACTTGTTTCGGATATACGGGCTACAGGAATGCAAGGTTCGGAAGAATAGAGTGTCATGAGGCCATATGTGCTTGGTCCAGAGAAATTCTACTGGGTGCGAAGGACCTTGCAGAAGAAGAGGGGTGGAGTTGCCTACATGCCATAGTTGACTCAATCTGGCTAATTGACAGTAGGGGGAGGGGGAGGGAAGATCAGCGCGATTCCATAACTAGGCTCATGCAAAGAATAGAGATCATGAGTGGGATACCAATAGAGATGGAAGACCTGTATAGCTGGATTGCATTCATACCAAACAAAACCACAGGCGTGTCATCTCTGACGAAGTACTTCGCTCATGGTGAAAATGGCTGGAAGATAAGGGGCATCGAGATCAGGCAGCACTCGACATGCAGATGGGTACGCAGGATTCAGGAAGAAATCTTGGAACATGTGAAATCTGATTCTCCAGAGGAGGCTCTAGCCAACTCGATCAGAGCGTATCTGAGAAACCTAGATGAGATGAAAAAGGGAGAAGTTCCGCTTGGCGACTTGGTGGTAAGAAGAAGAGTGAAGAAGATTGTTGCCGACTACAAAGTGCAAAACCTCACTTTCTCAGCACTGATGAGGGGGCATTTGATGGGACAGGAGAACCTCCCAGGAAGGAAGATTGGCTTCGTCGTTGTGAATAAGAGGCGATCTATGCCATCAGAGAGAGTCAGGCTGGAGTCGGAGGTCAATTCTAATCCAGAACTACTCAAGGGGATAAGGGGCGACTTCCACTTCTATGAAGCGCTGGCTCGTCGGGCGTCTTGCTCCATCCTCTCTCCGTTCGGCGTATCTGAAGACACGCTATCCAGTGGAGGGCGCATACAAACGACTCTGGATGAATGGTCTGAGGCGTAGAAATCTCTCAATGAGACGCTTGCAGCTAGAGATTGAATCGGGTTTGCTGAGATCTGAAGGTTGTGATGCGTTGCGACGATGTTTGTTCCATCATAAGACGCAATGGAAACCTTGTCGTCAGCACACTCGTTCATTCTGGCAGGAAGGCCCCTTTGAACGTCATTGGCCCTAGGCTCGGGCATTGTCATCACAACCAGGACATTCCGGCTCTGAGCCAAGGACTTGATTCTCTCAAGAGACTCTGAAAGCATAGAGATGCCTTCTGCCCTCCTGACCTGCATATCTCCGAACATGCCGATGAGATCCGTTATGAGCACCAGCCTGATTTCCGATTCTTGCGCGTTGGATCTGATGTCCTCCTTTGCACGTCTGACTAGATCCACCATCTGATGCGCTGTGAAAGCCCGGCATCCTTGCAATAGTCGGAGTTTCTCTGGGGATCTCCCCCTCTTGGAGAGCAAGGGTATCAGGCGAGAGGGGTCGAGAGCCATTCCCCCGTCTATCCAGTGGACAATTCTGCCAGAGCAAATCTCATCACAGATCATTTCGAAAGCAACGGCATGCGTGTAGTTTCTCTTTCCCGCCAGCAGCAGTGTTCGTCCGGTTGCAGGCTTAGGAAATGACGATGAAAGTCCCACCGCGCCCCATGAAATTAGATTGGTGCTGTGGCCCATAGAAAGTTGAATAGAATCGGGGGTCTGATTACCTTTTCAGTTGGGATTTGATCAAATCCCTGTATATCTCTCCACTTTGCCTCAGAGATCGAGTTTGGCTCTCATAATCGACCTCATAAAGCCCGAAGCGCATCGAGTATCCCTCGGCCCATTCGAAGTTGTCCATCAGAGACCAGTAATGAAACGACTTGACATCATGTCCATCCTTTATCGCCTCGGATAGTATCCAGATGTGTCTCATGAGATGTTCAGGCCTAAGGGAATCGGAGGCGTCTGCCACGCCATTCTCCGTAACCTCGATCGGGACGTCGAAACCAGATGCATATTCTATTGCCCTCCTAAATCCCTCGGCGTACATCGGATACCCGAAATCGGTCTCAATCTCATGCTCTCTTCTCTGGAAATTCAGATCCTTGGTAGCCGTGGGAACGAAGAGTCCAGTGATGAAATGGGTGTAATAATTCAATCCAATGAAATCCAAGGAAGACCTCGCACCCTCAATCCTCGAGCCGAACATCCTGCCCTTCAGGATGGCCCTCTTCCAAGCACCATTCCAAATCCAATCCAACAGTCTGCTTGCCGCCCAATCAATTGGGCTCCATCGATTGGTTGGATCGAACAAAGTCACATTCTTGGCCATTCCAATCGAAGATTCTGGATTTTTCGACTTCAACAGGTTGTATACTCTGGCATGGGCTCTCATCATGTTCTTCATCACGGAAATGCAGAGCCTGATTGACCGTTTTCCCGGTGGGAACTGTCCGAGGGCGTACCCCATCGAGGAGAAGACTACTGGCTCATTTATTGTGCACCACATACTCACCCTGTCAGAGAGAGCTTTGTGCACCTTCTCGCAGTAATTTACGAATTCGGGTATGTTCTCTGCCTTGGAGAACCCTCCCTTCTCTTCCCACCAATCAGGGTGGGAGAAATGATGGAGCGTAATCATCGGTCTTATCCCCTTGGATAAAAGGTCGTCCACCATTCTGGAGTATTCGTGAAGTGGCTCCTCTTCCCAAACCCCTTGTTCGGGCTCTAACCTACTCCATTCGATCGAGAACCGATAAGTGGTGAGACCGAGGTCTGAGATCAACTGAAAGTCCTGCTTCCATAGATTCCAATGATCGCATGCTTGGCCACTCTGCTCCATACCGCTGGATGTCTCAAACGTGGTCCAGTTGTTCCTCAGGTCACCCTCGATCTGATGTGCTGCAGTTGCGACGCCCCAGTGAAATCCATCTGGAACTATGATTGATGTCAAGTCCAGATCTTCCCAATCCATGTGCGGCTCTGGGTGTGCTCTCCTGAGGTAAACAACGAAGGTGAAGAGAAGTAAGAATCCTGCCGACAGCAAGATCGCGAGATTGTCAATCACGCTACTACGAAGAGCATTGGCCTCATATATGGTCCGAAGTGGGGGGTATGCTGACTACGCTTAGGAGAGTCTGACTGGCAACCGAGTCTCTGTCTATTGTTTCGATGGCAGCCAATCTCCTATCCACAGGGCCATGCATATCAAGAATGCCTGAGCAAGGGCTCGAAGGATGTGTCCGTTGGTCGACAGTGTTGAGCCCCCTATGGGGATATCATTGACCCACATGTTCAGATTCGCCCAGTAAAGCACGACCAGCATCATCGCGATTAGTATTGATGCCTCGGGCCTGTAGTAAGGAAGGATAATGCCGATCCCCAGAATGATCTCGAAAAGGCCACTCAGGTAGACCCAAAATCTCGGGTTTCCAAGTTCCTTCGGTACTATGGGCTCGAACCACGCAGGGTCTTGGAAATGTCTGAACCCAACTAGTACAAAGGATGCTCCAAAAATAATCGGTATAAGTCCCATCAAGTGCCTCCTCATATTGCCTCGGGAGGGCCCAGCGTATACAAGTTAGGTATTCATGACGCCCAAAACAAGTTCACTTCTTTGATTCCCAGGGCAAATACGGGGGCTATGGGCCTGATTCAGTGGAGAGGCTGGTCCACTATCTCTGCCATCATTACTGACTCTTCGGGGTCCATGCCGCCCCTCCTCGATCTGAATAGCGTGATTATGGCCATTGACGCCAATAAGGTCGCTGCGAGTATGGAAATCGCAAAGGCGATCTTTGATTCGCCCTCTTCGGAAATTGAGCCTTCAACGGTCATCACGATGGGGATTGACGATCCCGAATCCCCAACTGCCCTGATCTCAATGTCATGAGCTCCGGGCCCGATTCTCCCATTGTCGATGATGAGTGACCAGTTGAATGGGGTTAGAGCACTGCCCCCGATATTGTCTCTTTCGTAGTCGACTTCCTTCCAATCCCCATAACCGATCCTGTATTCGACTCGGCTTACCTGGCCTTCGATGGCCCATGAGTGCCCTTTGAGCACGATCTCGCCCCCGTATTCAGTGGAATTCAACAGATGTGCCTGTTTGGTCCAGTCGATCATGCCGTAATCCGACGAGTTGGCCATGTGGAATGCCATTTCAACTGCCTTTCTGGCATCCACCATCCCCCATCCGAAATCCCTGTTCCAATAGGGGTCTATCTCCGGAAATGTTGGTTCACCGCGCCTCTCCGCGGTTTTCTTAAGGATCTCTCTGATGATTAGTGGGTCCAATGATGGATTGGCCTCGATCATGAGGGCAATGACGCCAGTCACAGCAGGCGTGGCATATGACGTCCCTGACCCCCTCCCAGTGTAGCTGTTCGATGAGGCATCCTGCCCGGGAATGTTGTTGTTGCAACCTCCGCTCGAGACACAACCCTCTGCTTGGATGATGTTCGAGCCTGGTGCGGTGACATCTGGCTTCAACTCATTCACTGGATTATTGTCACCGTTGTCTCTTCTAGGCCCTCGGCTGGAGTATCCCGCAATGGTATCGTCCGACCTTTCTATGGTGTTCTGGTCGTCGGTAGATCCCACTGTTATCGAGAGGCTGCTTGACCCCATGCCCGAGAATCCGTCATTGTCTGGTCCGTCGTTGCCTGCCGCAACGCTGACTGTGACACCGGCCAAGGTGGCCTCATCGAGTATTCTGCTGTGCATGTCCTGTCCATCGCTGCCGCCCCCCTCATGGCTTGTGATGCCCCATGAGAGGGAGATTATGTCAATTCCATAGAGGGTTTCATCCACTCCCTGCCATGGCGTGTCCTTGTTGTCAATTATCCATTGAAGGCCATTCATTGCTGACTCGTAGAACTCCTGCTCCAAGAGGTAATTCTCGAATGGGCCTGCACCTACGTCGGTTCCAATCCTGACGTCGATGAGTGTCGCGTTGGGCGCTGATCCGTAAAATCCAGTCTGCTCACCATCGGGGCCAATTCCCGTTGCCGCTGCCATTCCCATACAGGCGGTGCCATGCTGGTTGCCATCGTCGGGATCAAAGGACCCGTCGGTTTGCCTTCCACCCGCGAGTATGCACATCGGGTCTGAATGGACGAAACAAACTGCGTCATAGCCTGCGACGTGCTTGCCCAAAAGGCCTGGATGCTCGCTGTCAACCCCCGTGTCAGTCAGGGCGATATTCACTCCACTTCCTGTGACGCCTAGATCCCATGCGCCGGCTGGATAAATGTCTGATGAGCTTGCCTTGGTCGCAGGGGTCTGTATGTCGCCGAAGAACTCCAGCCTCCCGTACTCCTCGACCATTACCACGCCCTCCAATACAGACAATTGGTGCAACAGATCCGTTTCGACCTGCCCCAGCAGAAGTGCGTTGACTGCAGGGGCATGTACACGAGGCACCAACCCAAGTGACATCAGTGAGAGCAAATCGCTAGACCCGACGTCCCGAGAATAGGATAGGCCCACCCATTGAAGCGGGTCCTCGGACTCCAAGGAGTCATGAATCCCATTCCGGTTGGCATCAAGCGAGGTCCTCTCCCACCATTGCTTGTCACTGGGGACAACTGGGGTCCGAACGGGAGTGGAGTTGCTTTGATCAAGGGGGATGTGGGAAGAGTTGTCCTCCACCATGCTTCCGCCATCCGCAAGGAGGCTGCCAGACAAGGGCAGAACGAGGGTCAGAACTAGCAACTCAGCCAATATCGCCCTCCTCTCCATGGCACGACTGTAGAGGATAAGGGTCAAGAAATATCCGGACTTATGTCAGGATTCTCTCTGGTGGGCGATACAGGATTCGAACCCGTGTCACCGGCTTAGAAGGCCAGCATGATATCCAGACTACACCAATCGCCCAACCCGCGATGGCGTCCTTCGTTTGAATCCATCTCCAACAATGCAACTAGATTTTTCAAAAAAAAGGTGTTTTAGACGAATGCCAAGCATTCTGTAGAGGGTCGGAATTGCTCACCAATTCGCCACTCGACACTTGCCCGCCTAGGTCGAAAGGAGGTTGCTTTCCAGTCTATTGAGCCAGCCTTCTCGCGCACGCTTCCAGTGCCTCACCCTCATCGACGAGGCTCCTAATGTACCTCGGTACAATGGCATTTGATGTCTCCAGGTCCTGCAAATCTCCAACCCACTCAAGTTTGGACTCTGGTGGAGCGCACCCTTCCCGGTATTCATGAACAGTCCATGTGGAGCATCCGGTGTTGTCCTCATCCCGGACCTGTCTGAACCAGGGGCTCTGAATTGGCTCCCTAGTCATGCCGTTCCTTTGCATGAATCTAACTATGCAATCAAGTTTTACGAAATGCCAGCCCGCATCATGGAGCCAATTCTCGGACATTTCGTCCTCAGCCCCGTTTTGGAACCAAATCAAGGGTGGGGTGCCTTGATTGGTCAATAGCAATTTTCTCACAGCATCTCTGGCTCTCAATGGGGCTAGAAAAAGAACGATTATTTCGGGTTTTATCCCATGCTCGATCATGGGCCTGATTGGATATCCACCAATGCTGCCCCCTGCATCCCGCGGGTGAATAGGGACTGGGATCCAACCCATCTCAGAGATATCATGCACTGCACTATTAGCAGGTGCTTCAGGATTCAGGCCCGCGCCCAGGATGTGGACGCGACTAGCGGATAGCACCGCTGATGATATTGTACTTCTCCCCGCCTCCACAGAGTAAATTTTGATTCATTGGATTATTTCTACCCGTGCATTCGCTGGAGAAACAGGAAATACGCCATCCAATTTCTTCCATTCCCGCAAATCTTCTATTGGTCGGCGGTAAGTCCGGTCGGAACCAGCTCTTGATTCCCATCCAATGCCTACTCTCCAGCCGGCATCGATGAGTGGTGCAGTTGGATTCTTAATTTGCCATTTTCATCTGGGATGTAACCGAATGAATACTCAACCTTAGTCTCAGAGCCATCCGACCCGGTGAAGTAGTAGTTTCCCATAGCAAGCGCGCCCGTTTGGTGCGTGACTACTCCACTATTCTCGAACCTCACCTTGGTCCAGCCCTTGATCGCGAAACCCTTGTCTTCAGGGCAAGCACCATTCGAGGCAACAAAGTATGACAGTGCTGTCTCAGGGGTACTACGGAATTGTTTAATTGATGCGAGCGTAGGTTTGAACAAAACCTCCCCTTGGCCATAGGCGTAGAGCGTCCTAATGTGGTTTTCTGCCAACCCAATGTAGTCCCCTCCGTCGCGATGAGCCTTAGCGATTTTGACGATGCCGTCCCCCCATGCCCTTTGGGCTTGGTCGACCTCCTCGATACTGACCATTGTATGACCTCTTTCTTTTTCCAAGGGTTCGTTCTTATGAACGTCATGGTTGTCATACCTTGGAGATGGGCAGCTTAATTCGGGCCGTGGAAGGTGGTGATTAAGGGACAAATTGCAAATGTCAGGCCAACACATTTCGCACGATGCGATTCCGTCCCACAAAGCTGGTTCACAGGATTGAAATGTCAGTCGTCACGTAATGGCTTCTCCCGAGCGAGTCTCGGCTAGCGTCGTCGATCACAGAAACGGCGATCAGGTGATTGGTCAGGGATTTTCTGGGAGGATGTCAATCAAAGATAATTGCTGATTTCCCTCAAATTCCAGTTTCTCCAAAACGGCAGGAAGATTCGCAGCCCCCTCTCTGTTGGCACTATTGCTGGCCCATTCCACAATTGCCTCGTATTCCACTTTCTCACTCAGGCCCCCCAGCCAGGTTCGGCCACCTTCGGTGCGCAACAGGACTACGTTTCGCATTTCACACGTTCCCAGGCATCCGGAAATCGTGAGTTTTGCCTCTCTTTCCAGATTCCTTTCAGCCCATACCTTCTCGAGGAATTCTACAGGCACCTCGTCGTGGCCCCTATCCACATTGCCACAACAGCATCCCTTGCAGACGATAACTCTGTTGGCCATTTTACGTCCCGCCCACCAAAATCTAGATGCTTCCAGCAAATGTCCGGGCTAGGATCTTTTATTATTTTTTTTTATATCTCTAATAATATGCTATTTTTACATTTTTCATGGCTAAAGATTCTGTAATCCGGACATGTAGATCATATCCCCTTCCTAGAGGGAGTGGGAGGGAGCATGACGGGTTCTAGCTTCCCAATGCACAAAGACAAGAACAACAGATTTCAGAACAGCAGAAAAAATCTATGCAACAGTCCGTTTTTGAGTTCTCGGGTTTTGCCAATAGCATCGCGATAGGTGCACGAAATACACCATTGCTAAACGACCTAGTGGATGTTGAGACGTCCTCATCGAAATTTCCGGGTACCGGTTCCACATATGAGACGGAGTTCCTATTGACTTCCCCAATTGCCCATGCTCGCAACAACACAAATATTCCAGCCGTAGCGAGGATTACCACTATCCCCACAACAGGATCCTGTCGAGTGTAAAGCAAGGCGAAAAGGTATCCGTGAATGAAGCAGATCCTGATCAACAACTTTGAGCGAGGAAATTTGAACTCCTGCGAAGCCGCTATTTTCCACACATAGATGGTGACTTGAGGTAAGCTGAAAGCCAAAATCGCAAGGAGGAGTGTCAGCTCTGGAATCTCAATCCTGATCTGTCCAAACATGATAACCCAATGCACGGTTATCAAGTAAATTACTGTGAATAAGGTCGAGGTCAATGATTCAGGATTTCCCCCCCAAAGCATAGAGGCTCCAACTTTCCAAAATTGGAAGGCGGCATACCCCAGAATGAGGGTCCAGAGGAGTGGATTCAGTTCGCTTGTGATGACCGAGATGTGTAATGGCAGTAGGAACGAGAGAAAGACTGTATTGGCAAGACATCCGATGCAGTAGTCAATTTTCCCTAACCTAAGGACATGGAAAGCATAATTGTCACTGTTCTTGCAGTGGTGCATGAATGTTATTTATCATTATGAAGCATTAGCGTTTTGCCGGCACTGGCAGTCGTAATTCCCCTGTCAATGGACTGCACAATTCAGCGCAGATATCAAGAAGGAGGTGATTCGTTAGTTATTCACGGAGGAGTTGGATAGGAGAATGAGCGATTCATCCACTGACATTAGTAAATACTTTTCAGATCATTACCTCTACGTATGGGTAGGCTTGGGGTTTATCTTCCCACCTATTCTCTTCATTTGGTTGCCGCTCCAAGTCTATTTTTTCTTTTTCCATTGGCCGAAGGATCAGACCTCAGGAGATGGCCGTTCAAATGGTCAAATCCTGCAGGATTGGCCAATCTCATCCTTGGAAGGTGATAATGGGGGAAGAGGGCCTATGGAGGCAACAGGGGAAAAGTGGTGGAACTTGGAGGATGCCGCGGACGAAGGGGCGAGGGCGCCTCGGGAAGAGTGGTGGAAACGGATATGATGTACGACCAACGGGTTACCTCTTCGCACACTCTTCTCGGCAAGACTTTCCATTGGTGCTTCATTATTCTCTATGCATATGGGATATTCAAGCAGTTAGATGACATCTCCCAGCTAGAGGACAAGGGCTTGCTTGTATTCGAAGTGGCGTTCGCAAGTGTTTTCCTTCTGGTCGTTCTACTAAGATACTCATACATGAGAAAGTTTGGGACATTCATAGGTGCAAACGAACCAATACCAATGGCCCACACACTCCTCGCTAGATCTATACACGTCTCCATGTATCTGTGTTTGATTCTTCTACCATTGTCTGGCTTGGCCATCGCAGGCCTGTTTTCCCTAGGGGTCGTCGAGGGAAAGATGCAGAGCTCCGCACTCCTTGTGCATGAATTCTCCGCGGATCTCAGTTACCTCCTAATTGCACTGCACATCATAGCAGCATTTTGGTCACGGATCAAGGGGGATGGGGTCTGGACCTCCATGGTCCCCATCTTCAAGGAGGCAGGTCCCTCACGGAACGAAACGGTCACGAGACTGTCAAGGATAGAGAAGCAGGTGTTTGAGAGGGCAGGCGAAATTCTCTCGCTCACAAAAGAATAGGAGAAATGGATGGCCAATTTTCATTGGGTTGCATGGGATTGTATCAAGGGGCTTAATTCCTAACCAATTGGGATCCTAGAGCCTCTTATCGAAGCCCAAGAGTATGTATACCCCCTGCCAATAGTCCTCCCAATGAAGAGAATTTTTGCGTATTTTTTCAGTGGTTCGAAGGAGAGTAAAACGATTGACGGGAATGACGGGAATCGCAACAGGAGATTGTCCTCGAAGAACAATTGGATCGGACCGGACGGCACCGAAAGTGGCCCCGACGTCTCAGAGGATTGGTACTTGACGTACGATGGGCCTGCACCGATCGTTGAAGAGATATACGAGCCGAATTATGCCGTAGATAGGGGGAATGGCGCCATCCCCATCGCCTTCTACATCAATAAATGGGGCGTACCAGATGGATTTGGGGACACTGAACTCGAGAAGAGTCATTCTTCCGAGTGAATCTCGCTAGCGTGCCATCCAAGACGAAATTTCTTCCAAACACTTTCCCGGGCACTCGAACTGTGGGTTGTGGCCTACTTTCGGCAATCGGACAAGCGTCGCGTTTGGGATGAGGGAATCATACCATACGCCCATGCTCAATGGACATACGGTGTCTTCCTCCCCCCAAATCAAAAGCGTGTCTGTGGCAATTGCTCGAACCTCCGCGGGGTTGAAATCCTCCCATGAGTCTGTAAACTCCCGGAACATCGCGTCCATGTTTCCTGGGTACCTTGAGAGATCCCACATCCTGTCTATCTCCTGGTTGGAAATCGACGACTTATCAAAAACCATATCCTCGAGTGATTTTCTTGCCATGTTCCTTGACCAAATTCGTTTTATTAGAAACCGCCCAATTCGACTTCCCATCATCCTCAGTGCCAAAGGCCGAGAACGCTTTTGGCCAGGAGGGGCCCCACTTGCCGCTATCAGTACCAGTCCTTTGACCCTGTCTTGGTTTGCCAGCGTGTACTTGATGGAAATTCTACCTCCCATAGAGTGTCCTATCAAAACCACGCTACTGACTCCGAGAAGCTCTATCAATTCAGACAAATCTGAGACGTAATGATCGAGGCCGTATTCATCATCCATTGATGGGCCAGTCAAACCGTGTCTGCGTAGATCGAATCTTATCACCCTGAAGTTGTCGGCCAGATGTTCCACGAATTGGTGCCATGTGTGCAGGTCCTCAGAATGCCCATGGACGAGAACGATGGTTGGCGCCTTTGAGTCTCCCTCGTCCCTAAAATGAATGCTATTGCCGTTCGATAGTTCAATGAACTGTGAGGGGGATTGTCCGTACTTCTCCTTCAAGCGCCCCACATCCCCATTACCCGGGCCGAAGAAGATTGATGAGATGGCACCCATTGACATCACCACTAATCGGTTTCTCCTTATCAATTATCATCAGCCTGAGGCAATGTCTTATTGAGTGTAGTCAGCCCAATGCCGAGTAAATGCACAAGAGGATCAATCCAGGGAAAATCACCATGGGAGGAGCGGGTATGTGGTCCAGGAATCCCCTGATCTTTGCCCCTAGGATCGTAGCGAAAACAAGTGAGAGCCCAATTGCCGTTCCGACAAGGATTGCTTCCGTGGCTGCGGAGTCTTCCACGGTGAAGCTGCAATAGAGATTTATCGCTCCTATTCCTCCGAATCCACCTCCGATGAGCATCCTCATCGAAGCCGCTGGACCCCCTCCAACACCCTCAGCGTCGCCAAAAATCTGTTTATTGAACCCAATTGGATCCCTATTCTTCATTGCTGCTACCAGGACTAAAACAGCCCCCGTTATCTGCATGGCCAATGCATGTTCCATGATGGTCTTGATTCCAACTCGGCACTTCAAGGTGCCGAGGGAGTCACTTTTCTCCACTCACGCCCAACTCAGAACTGGCACTCGCCTCTCTGGCTTCACAGGAAATTTCCGTGGCATTCAAGTCGAGGTTACCCGCCAAATCGATGTAAGCCGCCCTTGCTTCTTCCTTGCTCATCCCCGAGACGGATGACCAAGAGTCGAATTTGATGCGATCTCTGAACCTCAGGGGACTGGGCCTCTTTCCCGAGACATCTCCCACGGTTGCCTGTTTGTAGTAAGCGTAGACCTTCCTGACAGTTTCGTTGTCTATCCTAGTGTATGCCTGCTCGACCCTCTGTATTGCGTCATGAAACTCAGGATCACTCACGATGCAGGATTCCTGACGTCTGTATTAATGATTTTCGGGCATGGGGCAGAGGGGTTTCAAATCGGCTCGGATAATTCTGTTTGTATCAGACGCCTATTCCGAATATGCTGCCAATAATGAA
This sequence comes from Euryarchaeota archaeon UBA487, assembly GCA_002505695.1. Taxonomy (GTDB): domain Archaea; phylum Thermoplasmatota; class Poseidoniia; order Poseidoniales; family Thalassarchaeaceae; genus MGIIb-N1. The sequence continues at coordinate 4,562 of DAVU01000010.1, read as the reverse complement.
GGCCAACCCCACGACAATCAGCGGGATAAATGTCAACCAGATTAACAACTTCTCGTCCTCCGTCATAGCATCACATCATCGATGTTCATGGTCTATTTGATTTTGATATTGTTGGCTTGCCTGCACTTGCAATTACAGTGTTTTCCATACGAATCACTCGCTGATTATGTCCCACCATAGTGGGGGGTTCTTTGATTCGCTTCTCACAACAGGATCTACGCTTTGTGAATTAATGGTTAGCTGGCCCACTTCTGGGTACTCCTCGTATTGGAGCCCGGGATTGTTGTGATATCTCATGTGATTCAAACAGAATTCAGATTCAAACAAAGCAGTTCTACGGCAGCCGAAGACTTTGCATGGCATGTCATTAGTGAGGTCTTCGTCATCTCGATCTGATTTCGCGATGTCCTTTGCCATGGCCCAGAAGAAATAAAAGAGAAGTTGGGAGATAGTTAACGTCCAAAATATCTTGTCAATTGGATTCATCACTGCGCCTCTTTGGTTGACATTATCACCATCACAAATAATGATTTTCACTTATTCCAAATTCTGGTGAGCAATATGTTATCAGTATATGCCGTATCAAAATTTAAGTGACATATCAATCACCAAGTGGCGTGGAAAAACAGGAAGAATGGTGGAGGGAACTAGAGAGCGAGATACCAGATCCACTCGTCGGTCCAAGCAGGCCCAAGGAGGCTCCCGAGGGTGATCTCTCAGGTCCTGTTCGACGGCTCTTCCTTAGGAGGGAGGGTCTTTTTGAATACATGTCCCCTGGGTTTCTTGCTTCTTCAATCATATCTTTTGCCTCATTGGGAATAATAGTCGGGTTCGGAGGAGTACTAGTTGGGGGCCTCATACAGGATTGGGCTAACGAGGAGGAGGCTTTCTCGTGGGCAAGAAGCCTCAACGGAAAATGAGTACGCTGACCCCCTACTCAACGTGGCCCCAGTGCAGGGAAAAAATACAAACCCAGCACCTCTGTCATACTCTCGTGAATAACTATGACAAGTAAGGAAATTTCAAACGGTAATGGTTTTTACTGGATTATTGCCTTCTTCCTAGGCCAGGGGGTTGTTGGCAGTATTATGTTGATCATACTCGGAATAACCCAGTCGATAGAACCCTTCCTATTCACCTCCTACAAGTACGGGCTATTGATAGAAGGCGCGATAATTTTGGCCTTTATCATCATCGGAGCGTTGACGTCGTCGGTTTGGATAACTCTACTCATAAAAAATCCGATAAAATTTGTAATTACCGACGAATACGTACAAGCAGTGTTGCCAGGAAGCCTGATATCCAAATCATCCAGTTTCACCGAAAGGCACCCATTAGAGGGGATAACTAGCATAGAATTAGAAGAAGTGGTTTCCAAAGACGATGAGGGTGGAGCATCTATCTCCTATTCCGCCAAGCTAATAGGATTTTATGGAACAAACATTGGGACCTTACGAGGGATAGCCAGCACTGGTGTCGCCGACGAGATAGCCGACGCCATAGGGGTTGGGATTGTGCGGAAGTTTGACTGAAAAAATTGCTTGGTTCTGAACTAGTCATTGCCGATTGCAAAACTACACACTATCTGTACGGATGCATGATCCTCTTCACTTGCTTGCTTTACTATTCTGTTCAGCGTCGTATCAATGCTATCACTGAATCCAAGTAGGCCCGTGTTATGCTTGCGAGTATTCTGATCCACACCAATGGTATTATGATAATGAGTGGATAGAGAATTAATTCTCCCAAACCAACATCAAGTCCAGACCAGCCAGTAAGGAGGACGGCCCGATTTGGGTCATTGGGGTCCACGTAAACGGTAATCGATTCCCCCGGGGGGTAGTCGTCGTCCGCGTTGGGATTGGAGTCACAGTGTGCTGCATCATACGTGCTACTATGCAGTGAATGACTGATCATGTCGCCACTGTACGTCTCATTCTCATAACCATACTCATATTCGATCCTTAGGCAGTAGGTGGTTTTGGTACCTCCTTCCCCATCATCTTCGCGATACGAGTCCACTCCGCTGGCGATGATTGTCCCACTCACCGGGGTCCATTCCCTCGCGTCCAAATCCGCCCTGGCATCATCCACAGCGTCAGCCAAAACGAACGCGAGCACAATTATGAAAAGAAGGGTACCCAGATAAAAGACGACCATAAAAAAAGTGAACGCAATCATCTGGGATCCCGGCAAATTAGGATCCCGGGCGCGATCACCCTCCTGACCACCCATGTATTATTACAAAGGGAGCCTTATTTATTGAATCTTGATGCACCATATGTGGCATAATGGCGACAACTCAAACATCTCTATTTGTTCCCTCTCTGAAAAATGCAAGCACGTCCCCATATGCCTCATCGTCTGAAAATGGCAAATAGTGATCCGCAGTGCTGCTGATTACTATCGTCGGCTCTTTATAAACGCCCGCGAGTTCTTCTACTCCGAATACGAAGACGTCATTGGCACCGCCGAAAATAAGCGCATCTACATCCATCGGGGCCACTTCGTTGATGGTGTCGTTGAGCCCGGCGTGGGTCGTTGGCAGGTATCCGTTGAAAAGGAAAGCTTTCTCGAAGGATGTGTTGGAGTTGGCGATATAGATAGTCGCCATTGGGCACCCTTGTGAATAGCCAAGGATGCCGTAGAAGGGGCCATGCTCCTCCACTATTCCGTCTAGATAGTTAATTGATAGGTCTGCCCAGTTCCTATCCTCATTAGGCTCTCCCTTCCCCCCCGGGGGATCAGCGTACCAGCATTGATCACACATGCTGTCGTGGTTAGGAGCATCTGCGAAGAAGAACTCGAACTCCGGCAGGTCGGACATCAGGTCCTGCATTCCAGGCTGGCCCATTAGGCCCTCTGGACTGTCCCCTCCCCCATGCAATGCAAGGATCTTGAACTCGCCAGTGTAAGCCTCTTCCTCCACCGAGCCTTCTTCAGAGCCAGTGCACCCTGAGAAGGTAGCGAGGAATATGAGTAAGAGCACATTGAATGCGCTGACCTTCATAATTACACGATCCTTTTGTTTATATCTATGGGAGGTGGATTAATTCATCGTTGCGTATCTTTCGCACAAGAGCCTCAACCTCTCCTCCAAATCATCAAGGCTCACATCAACATCATCATCAGCATTGATTAGGTCGGTATTGCGCCTGATCAGGTAGTAGCAAAGAAAAATAAACAACGAGATGCTAATAGACGCCTCAAACAAGATTTCCCAATCTTTGTTAGATATCGAGATAATGGTATTTATCACAGAAATTGGAAGCGTAATCAATGAAAAAAAGAAAAGGAAAAATGGCAAAGTGACCACACGCCTGAGTGGATGGGTTGGCCCCTCGAACAGAGGTTCTCCATCTCCATCTAAAGTGAAATTAGAATTACGATACGCGTCAGAGCTTTTTGGAACAAGAGGACCTCGGACTTCCTCACCAGACTCTTTCGTAAAAATTTGATATCCAAAGAAATCGGAGGGGTGGTGCTTCCATCTAACTTTGTCCATCCACTTGTACCTGATGATTTCGTTATGGTGCTCATGGTCCGGGTCTCTGAGAGCCGTCCAGTAGTGATTATGGACTTCCCAATCAAGAATGGCCCCTTTTAGGCGGAAGTACTCTAATTGTGCCTTTGGCATCGAACGAGAAAGCCGCCCAGAATTCGATATTGAAATGAAAGCGAAATATGGGCCGAGTGCGAGCTGCACAAAGATACCTGCGAAAAATAAAAACGTCTTCAAATTCATCCCTACGGTGCCAGATTCGCCTTCTGCTGGAAGTGCAATGTTCCACAATATCCACCCAGCAAAGAAGAATAAGATACCGCAAACAAAGAGGAATACCCTGTAGACGGCCCCTGTGCTTGGCCTATCTTTCGCTCGGATCGCCCGGATTACTTCGTCCTCAATCTTTGGATCGTGATACCAACGGGACTTCCACCACGAGGGAGTAGGCCGTTCCCCATCCTCAAACATCGCTTCTTCTGAGGTGAGTCCCCTCTATGACATATACGGCGTATTTCGTCCCTATGGCCTATTGGGTAAATTTGTGTGATGGGACAAAATTGTCTCATTAGCCACAATCGTATCAATAAATTGGTGCGAGGATTTGAAAACTTACCAGAGTAAATCTAAATCCTGATGTTAATGATGCTAATTCCCTTAATCAACCATTTTGATTCAGAGTCTCTTTTACGAAATTTGCGCTCATGTAAGTTTTTCTTTCCGTATTCTCAAATTCTTCGACAGTGAAGGTGCCATCCAAAAAACCAACTGTAAAACGTTCCCATGAGCTGGAATTCATTACCCAATAACACTCGGGGCAAATAGGGTCTTCAGCGTTCATTCCGGCCCGGCCGCCAAACAGATCCGCGTCTTTAATTTTGATGGGTTTTTTATTGCAATCAACACAGTAAGCTGGGCGCATGAAGAATGCAGGTCCGAATCGATCCATGAAATACTTCTTCGCAGACCTAAGTTTCCAAGGTCTTAGTATCAATATGTCCAGTATCCCCATGATTGATGATAAGGGCATCCCTTCTTGATGTATCCCCCCAGTAGGGTA
>DAVU01000004.1 GCA_002505695.1 Euryarchaeota archaeon UBA487 | reverse complement strand
GAAGGGCAAGAAGGCACCACCTCCGAAGGGTAGGCCCAAGGGACCCCCCAAGGCCAGACCGAAGCGAAGAAGGCGACTACGACTCAGAATGAAGTCCAAGACCATCGCGGAGGAAGAGGACTCCTACACCGACAGGATAGGATGGAACGCATCCATCGGGACAGTGCTCGAGGACAACGAGGAAATCGTCGAGGAGCCAAAGACCATCACCCATCAATGCTCCATGTGCGGGTCGATGATGACTATCCCCAAGCCCAAGAGGGAGCGGTACAGGATCGTCTGCTCATACCCCCAATGCGGCCACTCAGACACCGTCGGCATCTGATCGAACCCATATCAGAGCAACGTGAGAACTCTCTTTGATGCCGCAACCACGAGGACAGCAGATAGGATCAGGCTGACCCCTCGCTCGCTCGCGGTTTTGGAACCATACTTCGATCCGAGATACCCTCCTGCGAACACCGCCGCAGCGAACGGGGCAATTGTCCAACCCTCCAAGGCTAGTCCACTGGTGGTCACGGATCCAAGAATGCCAGCCAAGCTGTTTAGCCAGATGAAAAGGGCTGATGTGGCAGCCGCCTCCTTAGGTGTTCCCAAAGAGGAGACGATCAGGAGGGGGGAAAGGAGCACCCCTCCACCGATCCCCACTACTCCGCTCACAAGGCCGATCCCCATCCCCATCAAAGTGCATGGCAGGAACCCGATACCTCCACTACCACCACGTGTATCCATCTCTGTTGGCATCACTAGCCTAACTGCGGCCAACAGCAGCACCACGGAGAGGACAGTGTCGTAAGGCGCGCCATCGATGGCGAGGTAGCCGCCCAGGAAGGCGAATGGAACCCCTCCCAACACGAATGGGGCACTGAGCTTGATGAGATGGTGACCCTCTTTCCTGAAGTGATAGAATGCGATGGCGGAGACTACCAGGTTCAATGACCAGGCATGCTGCTTCAGCCATGCAGATTCCATGGTGGCGATTGTCGCTAGCGACATGACGGCCAGGTACCCCGAGGCCCCGCCATGGCCCACAGACGAGTACAGCGTCGCGACGACAAGAAGGGCGAATGATACCATTACCACTTCCATGCCTATCAATGACCCCACCACGCAGTGTAGGTTGCTCCATGGAAGATGGTTTAACCCATCCGCGACCTTCGTTTGTTGTGAGGGAAACCGACTTCAATCATCGACAATCTCGTGGGGGCATGGAGCACGGTGTGTACCTTGACAGGGCCTTGGAGCTGGCGATGAGACACCCGCTGCGGAGATCGTCCCATGATCTCGACCTCGATTCTGCGAGGAACCGCGTGCTATCCCATTCGCTTGAGTCGCTGGTTGACGACCCGAGGTTCGACAACTCCGCCATGGACGGCTTCGCCGTGAGGGCCTCTGACTGCATCACGCCGAAGGTCGAGCTGAGCATCGTCGGAACCAGCCAAGCCGGAGGGGATCTACCCCCTGGGATCAGCGCCGGTGAGGCATGCAGGATCATGACAGGGGCCCCGCTACCCGAGGGGGCGGATGCGATCGTCATGGTCGAGGACGCCGAGGTGCGCCGAGAGAGGGTGACGATCAATGGCCCTGCGAGGACGGGCTACATCAGGAAGAGGGCGGAGAACCTCTCCATCGGACAGGAGGCACTCCCAACAGGCGCCCTCCTTTCACCGGCGTGCATAGCCCTGGCTGGGACCATGGGACATGGGACCGTCAGGGTCATCCAGAGGCCGAGGATCGCCATCCTGTCCACGGGCGACGAGTTGGTCCAGCCGGGGCTGAGGCTGAAGCCTGGACAGATCTACGAGTCGAACTCCCACGCGCTCGCGTCCCTGGTCGAGGCCATGGGCTGCGAGGCCGTGAGGCACGAGTCCGCCAACGACTCCCTGGATGAGTTGAGGGCAACGCTCAACACCCTCGCAGACTGTGACGCCATCCTGACCAGCGGTGGCGTCAGCATGGGCGAGTGGGACCTCGTTCGCAGGATCATGGAGGAGGAGGGGGAGATCTCCTTCTGGAGGGTGAGGCTCAGGCCCGGAGGCCCCCCACTCTTCGGGACATGGAGGGGGACCCCGCTCTTCGGCCTACCCGGCAACCCCGTGAGCAGCCTCGTGGTCTTCCACGTCCTCGTTGCGCCGTGGATCGCGAAGTCCCTGGGATACCACGAGGAGATGGGGCCGAAGATCAGTCAGAGGGTCTCGGTCACCCTCGAGGAGGACATCCCCGGTGCGCCCGGGAAGCTCTGCCTGAGGAGAATCAGGATAAGGTCCGAGGACGGTCGATTGCTCGCCACCACGCACACCCATCAGGGCAGTGGCAACATGCACAGCATGGTCGCCCATAACGGCCTCACGCTCCTCCCACCGGATACCGACGGCAGGAGGGGCGACATCTTAGAGGCGATGTGGCTTCTCTAGATGTTGTTCCAGCAGGTACCACCGTTGTCATCCGAGTTGGTTCCATCCGGACAGATTGTGTTTGCCCATGTTACCCCCTGATGAGAAAGATCGGTTAGATCAGCCCCATTGAGATCTGAGTCCACGAAATCCACATTACGGAGGAAGGCGCTTCTGAAATCGACTCCCTGTAAGCTCGTACCAATGATATCTACACCAGAGAAATCAGTGTACGAAAAATCGACACCCTGTAAATCCCCATTAAGGAAAGAGACCTCATAGATATCAGCGCTCGGAATATTTGCCCCAGAAAAATTACCCTCTACCCAATGAAGGTAACTCATTCGAAGCTCCCGAAAATCAGCATTTCGGAGCTTACTATAAATTATGATAGAGGGGATGGACCCAGGTGGGTTGCCACTCAGTTCACCATTAATGACAGCGCGGTTGCCCTCAGCCGTCTGCTGCCATTCATGTACATCGATCTGTAGTTGCAGGACCTGGGTCGCGTTCTCCCCAAGCATGACGTGGAGGGCGGCTATCGTCTCGTTCATCGCCTCGGCGAGCTCGAGCGTCTGGTTGGCGAACTCCTGCGAGTCGCTGAGCAGGGCAAGCAGCGCGTCCCGCTGCTCCTCTATCAGGGGTATGCTGGCCTCGAGCTCCGAGATCGCCAGGTCCCTTTCTGCGATGGTCTGGGTGAGCTCTGTGTTTTGGGTGTCTAGGTCCGAGGTGTCCTCGCTGATGCACCCAGCGAGGGCGGCGGTCATCAGCAGTATCACGAGCAAGGTGGAACGGGTTTTCTGCATGTTTTTGACACGGGTCATTCTCGGTAAACGTTCTCTGGACGGTCACTCGAGGGCACTCAGCCCAAAGGCATCGTCAATGCGTTGAGCGACCTCCTCGCCCAGTGCGGCGCAGCCCTCGGGCGATGGGTGGTAGCCATCTGGGTCGTACAGGCCCTCCTCGACACCCGTGCCGATCAGCGCGCCATCCACAAAGATCATGCCATCCTCAGACTCGTCGAGGCGCTGGAGGCGCTCGCGCAAGAGGTCGACCTCCCCCCCGCAGTCCGCGTACTCATCGGCATCCTCCATTGGGCGCATGTAACCCACCCATGCGACGTATGCCCCGTCGTCGAGGATACGGCGTACCAGATCGGGGATGGCGCCATCGCTGCCGTTCTCAGAGATCAGTAGGTCGATCACCCCCCAGCAGTCGTCACCGCAAACACAGCCCTCCAGGTCGTTCCCACCTCCACTCGCGATGACGAGGACGTGACCCTCGTCGACATAGGTGTCCGCGATCCCATGGCGATCAAGCATGGAGGCCCCGCCACTCGCGAGCATGTCGACCTCCAGGCCCAGTCTCTCCCCGGCGACCGTGCCGACATCGGCGTCCGGGGCGTGGTAGTCAAGGAGGCTGTCCCCGATCACAAGGACGTCCCCATCCAGGTCTGGCTCACCGACCTCGATGCACCCTGCGACCGTTGAGCCGATCAGCAACATGGCTAGGGTGATTGGATTCAGGCCCCTCACAGAGTCCTGCGACCGAGGGCACCGATAAGCATTGTCAAGAGAAGGCTAACCGCCTTACTCCCCATCAGGCTCCTCGATATTCCCCGAGAGCATCAGCCCACCCAGTGCGATGTAGAGCAGCATGGTCAGCGGGAAGACGATCTGGAGCTCAGCCTGCTCCCCATCCTGTATCAGAGGCAGCAGCGTGTTCACGAATCCGATTGGCATCAGCATGAAGAACATGCCCTCTGTCATGTCTGTGGGCACCTTCAGACCTACGTGGGCTAGGCCCATGCTGATCATCCCCAAGCCCCATACAACGGGTGTCAACGCCCATATTCCATTGCCGGCGTTGTACACGGTCACGGCCACTGCCTCACGCGCTGCGTCGCTTTCGAACACAGCGCTGGTGTCCGTCATGGTCAAGATCACAGCCACCTGGGCCCCTAGACCCGCTAGGAAGAGACCAAAGGTGCCGAAGATGAACAGGTCTGCCATGTTGAGCAGTTGGGTCGAGCACCGATTAGCACCCTTCTTCATGTCCATGGAAAGGAGGTGGAGCCCTGCGAATGTCAGAGACATGCCGAGGATGCCCCCTACAGCAAGCATGAGCAAGCCCCTGTCGTCTAACAGGTTGACAGCTTCCATGCCAACCTCGTTTGTGATCGGCCATTGGAAGAAGGCACCCATGAACATCAGCGGTCCAGCAACAAGCATGATAGGTGTGAGGTTTCTACTCATGATCTGCAAACTGCACTCAGGCATTTAATCATCATGCAACTCGCAGGATTAAGGCCAATATTTCCTGGGTCCACGCCGTTTTAGAGGCCAGAAGAGATCTTCTTTCAGGACTCCACCTGGCATTTAGGACACATGTCCAGGCGTCTGCCTGAGACCCTGATCCGAATGATAGTGGCCCCGCAGACATGACAGTCCTTCCCGTTTCTGCAGAATGCCGAGTGCCTGTACGATCGCCGCCGCTCACCCATCTCCTTCCGCTCCCCAGCAAGCTCGTCACTCACGGTCAGCCCGTTGCTCTCATATGACCTGATGCTGATGCTTTTCGTTAGCGATCCCCACTTGGTGATGTTCTCTGAGTCCAGGTCCTTAGGCCTCGTTTTGGGATGCACACCAGCCTGATGAAGTATCTCGCTTCTCAGGTAGTTTCCGAGGCCGGCCACGAACGACTGGTCCAGCATCAGCGAGGCAGCGCTCCTACCGTTGAACCGAGGGCTCTCCAACCTGTTCTTGATCACATCCGGGCTCGTTGTTTCGTCCAGTACGTCGGGGCCCAGTTTGGCGATGTATGGGTGGGCCTCCTCGTCCTTCGTGGGGATGACTTCGACGTCCGTCGCGGACCATAGCCTCACCGCATGGCCTTTTGAGACGAATTCGGCCCTGAGCGACCTGTTCCATCTCACCTTGGTGCTGATCCTGTTGACCGTCCACCTCCCATACAACTGGCTGTGGCTGTATAGGGTCAGCCCGTTGTCGAACCTCATCAGGAGGGCCTTGCCACGGGAAGTGACAGACTCGACGCTCGCATCCCCGAGGACTCCATCAAACTCCGAGATAGGGGGATATGGCAGCTTGATCGATGTCAGCACGCCTCCAACGAGTCTGCGCGCGACTTTGTCCGCTGCACGCCTGATCTCGGGCCCCTCTGGCATCAGACCGCCTCACGTTCACGATGCCGTCCTCCCAGTACAGTCGTGCGTTGCATGCGGCCATTCGCGATCGCAGCGTCTGCAAAGAGGTCGAGGAAGGCGTCCACGGTGTGCTTGATCGGGTCGGAGTACCCCCCTCCCATGAAGATGACACAGGGCAGTCCTTGGTCCACCACGTGGGATAGGACCATTTGGTTTCGGAGCCTCATCCCAGACCTCGATACCTTGAGTTTCCCCAAAGCATCGCTTGCAAGAGCGTCGACGCCGGCCTGGAACAGCAAGACGTCCGGTGAGAAGCCGCTGACAATGTCCAGCCCCTCCTGCACCCGGTCAAGATAATCCGAGTCCCCTGCCCCAGCTGGCAGCGGCAGGTCGAAGTCACTGGCTACCTTTCTGAACGGGAAGTTCGCCTCACAGTGGACGGAGACTGTGAGGGCCCCCGGGGTATCCCGGAGAGTGGCGGCGGTTCCGTCGCCTTGATGCACATCGAGGTCGAGGACTGCGACCCGTTCGACATCCTCTCTTTCCAATGCGATTTTGGCACAGATCGCGATGTCGTTGAAGACGCAGTAGCCAGACCCGAAGTCAGCATGGGAGTGATGGGTCCCTCCCGCCATGTTCCCGGATATTCCCCCATGCTGGAAAACGTGCTCCAACGCAGATATGCTCCCTCCCATGATTAGAAGCGTTCGCTGTGTGAATGAGCTCCTCCAGGGCTTTAACCCGATCCTGTTGATTTCTCTGTCGCTCAGCCGACCACTAAGGAAACGGTCGACATAGTCGGGCCCATGTACCCTCAGAAGGTCATCTGCGGAGGCGAGCCCTGGCTCGCGGAACTCGATAGGAGATGGGAGTGGGGCATCCCTTATTCGCTCCTCCAGCATCTTGTATCGATCGCGGGGGAATCTTGCGGTGGGGTCGATACCCATCGTGTAGAGGTCGTGGTACCAGATCGATAACGGCGACTTCGGTGGGACGGGATCGTCCTCGAGCCAAGGTGGCGTGGTGCCGCTTCTCATGATGAATCGCCCACTGGCTGGTTAGTCGCGAACATCCTCAGAATCGCGATGCCGAGGACCCCACTGAGGGTGAAGAGCACCATCGATGAGACCCCTGCAGCGGATATCGCAACCCTGATTATCACAGTGGAGAGTACGAATCCGGTGTTACGAGCGAGGTTTCGGAAGTCCGTGTAGAACCAATACGAGATAAGGAGGATGAGGATGTCCGCGAGGATGAGGAACGTGAAGAAGTCCAGGAAGAAGATGGTTCGGTCAACGGACCCCCCACCGTCCTGTACCGCTGCAATCCAACTGGTCAACGAGGAGAGTGCGATCACTGCGAAGACGACCAGCATGAGGTTCGCAATTGCCTTCTTGGTTAGTATGAATATCGAGACCTCTTCGCTGAGAGTCGCTGAGTCATCAGCCCCCTTCTTCATGTTGTGATAAGCGAGGGAGGTGTAGAACAACGCTAGGAAGGCAGCGCACTCGACCAGCAGGAAGCCGACGTCGCTGCTTATTTCCCAACCCTCGGAGCTGTTTACATCAGAGAGCCTCTTCAGAATGTCCCTTACAACTAGGAGCGTAGCGATTTCATATTGCTTCCCTACTGAGGATGAGAACGACTCTGGTATGGTTCTGATGAGTTGGTATACCTCATAAGCCAGCAAGATGGAGAATGGGGTGTACAGTGCAGAGAGAGGCGATTTCACCAACTCCATCGAGTCACCCTCAATCGTCAGTTGTCCGGAGTTGTGCAGCGCCCACAGAAGGAGGTGGGAAGCGAAGCCTATGACCGCAGCAGCGATGGCTACCTTTCGGACCTTATCATCGGCATCAGGCCCCATCAGCACCTCAAAACCGGCGTTTACGGCATTCCGCATGGCACCGTTGCCCGAACTCATAACACTTAGTAGTGAATTTCTCAAAATTAAACAATATTACGGGAAAAATGGAGATATTTCCCTCGTGGGTGCGAGCATGAGTTCAAGGGCCATGAGAGTCGGAAGCAGCCCAATGACCGACATGGCCAACCATCAGGATCTACAAGCAGTAGATGGGTGGATCGAGGTCAGGGGGGCTAGGACTCACAACCTGAAGAACGTGGATGTGAAGGTGCCCAGAGGCAAGTTCGTGGTTTTCTCGGGCGTATCAGGGAGTGGAAAATCCAGCCTTGCATTTGATACGCTTTACGCCGAGGGGCAACGTCGATACATCGAGAGCCTCTCCTCATACGCGAGACAATTCCTCGGTCAGATGAAGAAGCCAGACTGTGACAGCATCGAGGGGCTCTCCCCCGCAATCAGCATAGATCAGAAGCAAGGTAGCCATAACCCTCGCTCCACCGTGGCAACCGTGACCGAGATAATGGATCACCTCAGGCTACTATGGGCCAGGATCGGCGTCCCACACTGCCCGGAGTGCGGCAATGAGGTGGCAAGGAGAACAGTTCAGGAGATCGTGGATGACGTCCTGTGGAAATTCTCAAATCACGGAATCGCAGTCTGGTCCCCCGTCGTCAGGAACAGAAAGGGAACCCATGCGGACCTGTTCCAAGCCATGGTGGAACAAGGATACCTCGCGGGCCGTGTGAATGGCCGAGATGCTGACTTCGAAAATCCACCGGAACTCGAGAAGAACCTCCGTCACGACATCGACGTCAGGATAGACCGGGTCCGTATCTCCAGACCCAACAGACAAAGATTGACTGAGGCGATAGAAATCGCACTCAGGTTGGGCGGCGGGACCGTCGCGATCGAGAACATAGAGGCACCAGCAGACTCGGAATGCGAATTCGAAGAGGGGGAGATAGTCGCATATTCGGAGGAATTCGCATGCCCTGTCCACGGCTCCTTCCTACCCGAGATGTCACCGCGAGTCTTCTCGTTCAACAACCCGCTTGGCGCCTGCCCGGCCTGCCAAGGGCTGGGGGTGCAGAGAGAATTCTCCCCTGAACTGGTGATCGATCAGAATTCCACCATAGAAGAAGGTTGTATCAAGCCCTTTCGAAGGTCGATGATGTCAGGTTGGTACAAAAGCCAGATGATTCAGGTATCAAACCATTACTCGATACCAACAGACGTCCCATTCCATGCGTTGGACGACGACCACAAGGACATACTTCTGTATGGAACAGGGTCGACGACCATAGGGTTCCATTTCGAATCCGATAGGGGATCCTCATATCGAATGAACAGGCCATGGGAAGGCGTCTTCGCCAGGCTTCGAAGAACTCTGACTGACACTAGCTCCGATCGAACGAGGTCAAGACTCTCGGCCTACATGACCGACGAGCCATGCTCTTCTTGCGAGGGCAAGAAGTTGAACACCGCAGTTTCGATGGTCTCAGTGGGCGGTATTTCACTGCCAGATTTCTCCGCATCGACCGTCATGGAGGCACTTGCGATAGTACAGGCATGGAAAACGACAGAGTTGGACCCCATATGGGAGGACTTGGAGAGGGACCGCCCGAGCGGCGAGACCCTCGACAAGACAGAGATCTTGGACGACCGATCCCTCTACATAGGGAATGACGTGATCAAGGAGATAGAATCTAGGTTGCGCTTTCTCGCCCTCGTCGGCCTCGACTACCTCACCATGGACCGAAGAGCCAACACCCTTTCTGGGGGCGAGTCACAGAGAATAAGGCTTGCAACCCAAATCGGAACGAGGCTCACGGGTGTCATGTACGTCTTGGATGAGCCAAGCATCGGCCTCCACCCCAGAGACAACTCCCGCTTACTGGACACACTAAGGGAACTAACCGACCTGGGCAACACCTTGATCGTCGTCGAGCATGATGAGTCCACCTTGATGCAGGCAGATTGGCTTGTGGACCTGGGCCCTGGAGCGGGGAAGGAAGGTGGTGAGGTAATAGTCAGTGGCCAAATTGATGATCTGATCGACAACTCGAGATCTGAGACCGGGGCCTACTTATCAGGAAGGAAGACCATACCAGTTCCAAACCAGCGAAAGCCTACCCAAGGCGGATGGTTGGTGGTGAAGAATGCGAAACAGAATAACCTCCAGAGCCTTGACGTCGCCTTTCCCCTTGGCTGCATGATTGCAGTGACGGGGGTTTCCGGAAGTGGGAAGTCCTCCCTCGTGACGGAGACTCTCGCTCCTGCGCTCCTCAGGTCACTGCACCGATCGGACACGACCCCTGGCCGCCATGACGGGATCGAAGGCATGGAGCATGTGGACAAAGCGATCGTCATTGACCAGTCGCCCATAGGTCGTACCCCTCGATCCAACGCTGCGACCTACACAGGCGTCTTCGATCTGATTAGAGCACTATTCGCCGAGACCACCCTCTCTAAAGAGCGGGGATACAAACCAGGCCATTTCTCCTTCAATGTTCGAGGCGGGAGGTGCGAGTCGTGCAAAGGTGCGGGATCATCGGTCTTGGAGATGAATTTCCTCCCAGACGTATGGGTGACATGCGAGATCTGCAAGGGGAAGAGATACACCAGGGAAACGCTGGAAGTTGAGTGGAAGGGGAGAACGATTCATGACGTGTTGGAGATGTCGGTCGACGAGGCCTGCAAGTTATTCGAGAATCAGAGAAAAATAAGCAGAATACTCACAACATTGCAGGACGTTGGCCTCGGGTACATCCGACTCGGCCAACCTGCAACAACCCTTTCAGGGGGAGAGGCGCAGAGGGTTAAGCTTGCCACTGAGCTCCATCGGCCACCAAAGAAGCACACGTTCTACATCCTCGATGAGCCAACGACAGGCCTTTCGTTGTTCGACGTCCACCAACTGGTCGATGTCCTTCTCAGAATAAGGTCAAATGGCCACACCGTCGTAATTGTCGAGCATCATCTGGATGTAGTGAAGTCCTGTGATTGGGTTATCGACCTAGGGCCAGAGGGCGGCTCAAGGGGAGGAAACCTAGTCGCCCAGGGCACCCCAGAGGACATCACCGCAGTGGAAGAGAGCCATACTGGCCGACACCTGACCGATCTACTCTGAATCTAACCAAATCCCTGACAAATCGACAGCGTAATTGAAAATACATTGCCCATCGGAGCACCATGTACCGATCGGGCAACGTCGCTTTGAACGAATCCACCTTCCAAAAGAGCTCTTACCCAGACAAACCATGGTGGGAGGCCGGAAACACGTCTGTGCGGAACCATGGGATGACAATAGAGGGGGTGACTGAGAAAGGCGCTGTGACCTTCCTCCTCTTCATAACATCAGGGATGACAATTTGGGGCCTCGGGCTCACCGGCCAGCCAGAAGCCGCAATAACACTGTTTTTTGCGGGCTTCGTTTTGAATGCCGTTTTTAGCATAATCCTATTCCTATCTTGGTTTACATCCTCTTTCCAAGGCCTGTTTGCAAACCCCTTATTCGTGCTAACATATGCGACTTCACAAGGCCTTTTTATCGGTGGAATTACCTTCGCTATCGAGCACTTCGGAGGCCCCGAATCCGGCTTCCAGGGCATCACCATCCAAGCATTCCTAATCACTGGAATGATCTTCGGGGCCATGTTGGGGGTATATCGATCAGGACTCATAAACGTCAACCACAATTTCCGAATCGCCCTCTACAGTGCCGTATTTGGAATCATGATGGTGTACCTCCTCTCATTCATCCTGTTGCTGTTTGGGGTGAGCATTCCACTCATCCACGGATCCGGTCCGATTGGCATCATCTTCTCCTTACTCGTCATCGCGCTGGGAGCAGGAATGCTCGCCTCTGACTTCGATTTCATCGAGAGGGGAGTAGAGAATGGAGCCCCCAAGGAGCTTGAATGGAGAGCAGTATTCGGCTTGACGGTGACTTTGATTTGGATATACTTGGAAGTCCTTAATCTGTTGATGAAACTCCAACAGAGGCGCTGAAGCCCAAGACGGACAGCATGTCCCGCTCTACCCGTGGTGACTCAGATGGACACCGAACTCATTCTCACCTACGCCCTAGCGGGACTCACGCTAGCCGTGATCGAGGGAATCAAGCCGGGCCCACTACTCACAATGGTGGTGAGGGAGACCCTCTCGGGCGACCTTAGAGCGGGAATATGGACAGCAGCCGCCCCGATCTTCACTGACGGGCCACTCATCGTTGTTAGCTACCTCTTCGCCTCCATACTCGTGGACAAACCATCCATCCTAGTCCTGATCTCGATATTGGGGGCCCTATTCATGTTCAAAATGGGCGTTGAGTGTTTCTCAATTGAGCCACCGACGTTGTCAAGTATGCTTGAGCCGGCATCTAGCAAGAAGGCATTCGGGAGGGGAGTGTTGACGAACCTCCTGAATCCCAATGTCTATGTTTTCTGGTTCTTAATCGGAGGGCCGATCATGGCCTCAGCGGTGGCATTAGATCCGCTAGCACCACTGGCCTACGCTGTCACATTCATAATTGGCATTATTTTGGTTAAATGCCTCATCGCAATCATGCTTCACAGGATGAGGGACGCCATGCCACGCCACATCTACAAGTCTATACTGTCCTTGTGCGGTGTTGCCATGATTATCTTCGCACTCGGCTACTTGGCATTCGCATGGTCTCAGTACCAATCGATCTGAAGAACCCCCCTCCCGGCGTCAATCTAGTACGGATGCGAAAGAAGATTGAGGGTTTGAAAGCCCTCCAGGTGGAACCTGAAACCGCTTGGTTGAAATCATCCAATCGAGGCCCGCATAGCGTAAACATGAGCGAAACCAGTTCACGCCAGGGGCTTGTACCACTATCGATAGCGATCCTCATGCTCGCTCCGGCATTGGCTGCTGCAACACCACTCGGTGATTCTCCGAATTCTGAAAACCGTGGTCTAGACCCAGTCGGAAACTGGTGGGAAAGCACCACAATGGACTTGGACGGTGACCGAATACACGACGCTATCTGGATCGCAGCCGAGAATAACCGACACCAATACTTGGATGAGGATGGAAGGATATCCGTCATCGTGGATTTCGACCGCACACCCACCCCAGAGGACCAAGCTATGATAGAAGCAGAGGTCGGATTCGAGACCCAATTCAGATATTGGTTAATCGACGCCATCGCTGGAACCATCGAATTGGAAAGGCTCCATGACCTGATCAAACTCCCCAGAGTTGTATTTGTTGAATTGGATGGACTTCTGGGAATCCAAATGCAAGACGTCGTCCCAGCACACGGTGTCGACCTAGTATGGCAGGATACGGGCTACACCGGGGCTGGTGTGACAATGGCAATAATAGACACCGGAATTGACGGAAATCACACGGCCTTGGACGATCTCGATGATGACAATACCACAAACGACCCGAAAATAGTGGCCTTTTACGATGCAATAAACAACCCCAGCGCAACTAATGGGACCGAGATATTTCCCTATGATGACAATGGTCATGGTACCCACTGTGCAGGCATCACTGCTGGTACTGGAGCGCCCGACTATCAGCACATAGGGGTGGCCCCAAAGGCAAACCTCGTGGGTGTCAAAGTGCTAGATGGAGGTGGCAGTGGATCCTTCGCTGCAGTCATGGCGGGAATGGAATGGACGGTAGAAAAAAGGCATGAGTTCAACATCAGGGCTGCCAGTATGAGCCTAGGGGCCCTTACCGGAGCAATAGAATGGACATCTTCAGAAGAGGAGTCAGTGAACAGGATGGCTAATGAGATGGTGAGGGCAGGGGTCACCTTGTTCATCGCAGCTGGAAACAGCGGAGGAACCGCAACCATAGGGACGCCAGGGAGCGCTGAGGATGTCATAACAGTCGGCTCACTGGACAAAGATACCGCAATTGCAGTCTACTCTAGCCAAGGGCCAACGGAAGAGGGTAGGGTCAAGCCCAATCTGGCGTTTGTTGGCAGCAGCGTCAATGCACCCGATGCCAACACTGGAGACGGGTACGTCGCACTGTCTGGTACTAGCATGGCAACGCCTGGCGCGGCTGGTGTTGCTGTTCTGATGTACCAGGCCAATCCCGACTTGAGCCCCTTCGACGTGCGCAACATAATGCAAGAGACCTCGACATACAGACAGTGCCACTACATGCTCGCGAACGAGCCGTGCGCGGAGGACCTCATTCCGAAGAATAGGCAGAACAACGTCTATGGCCATGGGCACGTGAATGCCCAGCCGGCAGTCGAGGAGGCCGCTAACTACTACTACGATCTCAGCCTATCTCTGAACGTCACTCTGTCAAGTGAGGTAGGCGTTGACAATCGTATTCACATTGGGCAGGGGGGCTCGGTGATATTCAATCTCGTAGGCGATGTTCAGAGGGTTCAATGGAGAACCTGGGACATGCGTGACAATTGGATGGACTTAGCGGAGTACGCCGTTGGAGACGAGCAGTTCAGCGTCACCCACAATCTCCTTGTGGATAGGTTGAGGTTTCTACCAAACAACACAGTCGAGGGTGACCAAGTGATCCTAGTCCGAGCCGTGTCCGGGGATCGGGCCTCGACCAATTTAGCAGTAGGCATACACATCATGGGAGAAGACAAGATTGAGGTGGCTACCTCGGAAAGCCCTCTCACCACCTTCATAATTATCCTACTCAGTGGTCTCGTTCTCGTACTCTTGGCGGTATTGACTTTCGTGGGTGTCATGCTCCGAAATGGTGAGTTTTCAGAGAGGGACACCCTTGAAGATCAGAATCCAGAGGGCCATATGGAAACTCAGGAACCCACTACCAGCGAGCAAGATGGGTGACCGATCCAAGACTTACAAGGTCGAGTTTCCACCGAGTGGAATGGAAACCAATCCCCCCGTACCCCTTAGGTTCGGCCCCTCGGCCAAGGTGCCGAAGATACCGATTTCTCCAGCGACGTTGTGGGCCAATCCAAACCAAACTCTGCCATGTTGGTCCACGATTATGTCGTTGAAGTCCCCGAAGCCCCCACACCTCTCGTAGCCGCAGGCTTGGAAGTTATTCTCCAATGGATCATCATGTTCATTCAGCTGGACTGTGGTAATCATCACTTGATCGGAAAAGGCATCCTGTATCACACTCAGGTACCCATTCCACGTATCGCCACCGTTGTAGGTTCCAATGTACCCCATCGCGACCTGGCCGGATCCCCCAGCGGCTATGACTGGGAAGCCAGTACCATTGAGTCCTATCGGAGGCGCAATCATTAGTGGGTTGCTCCATGTCTCCGCCTCGTCAGTGGAGTAGGAGTAGTAGGGCATGTTGTCGAGACCCATCCACATGGCGTGCACATTGTCATCTTCGTCGGCGAAGACCTGTGCCTCCTCGAAGTTCCAAGTCTCAGCGGTGCCTGAGGACTCGGTCGGAAGAGGGTGTTCGGACCAAGAAATCCCCCCATCCACGCTCCGGTAGATCGAATACCCCTCGCCACCATTACATCCCCTATGACCTCTGTAGAAATTACCGTTGTTCGATCCGACCATGTGACCGGTCAACCCACCACTTTCACAATCTGAAGGAGTTCCTGGGAGCTCCGGGCCCCACGTCAATCCACCATCGTTGCTCGCCGAGCACACAGGATATGGGTAGTTCCCATTCACGCAGAAGACCCAGGTAGTTGGGTGTGCGAGTGCTGGGTAGGGCGATGATGCGATGGTCTGGTGATCCTGTACTGACCACCCTGTTGCCACGGAGGGACCGAACCACGATCCACCATCATCATCAGACCACTCCACAGTCATGCCAAGAAGCGCATGCATGTCGAACTTCATTATTCGATCAGTCCATGGATCCACGTATACGTAGGGATCATTGCTGTTCGGCACTGGGGCCATGGCGTCATACACATTGTCGCAGGAATACTCTTCCAAGCTTACCATATTGACCAGTCCGCTGCATTGGACGATAGCAGTGGAGCCTGCCGGTCCATTCCCATAACTGGACATGTACAGATTATCAGAGGAAGTTACACCGATGGTCGGTTCGAATGTTGTCATACCGATTCCATAGTAGGTTCCAACCGTACAGATGGGTGATGACATGTTCGATGACCATGTCACGGTTTCCGCAGGAGTCGCGTTGCCGAAATGATACCATGTGGTGTCTGATGTGCCACTTTCACAGGGATCTGTGAATGAGGGCCCCATCCCTGTCTTTGCGTCGCTATCCGCAGACAGGCAGCCACTCAAACTACCCATCAATACGACAAATACCAGACCTGCCGCACTCAGACGCACGGCAACCCCACGACGCCGCCATTCAAGAGGTGTACGCTTTACAACCACTTGGAATCGAAGATCGGCTTGAATGTGTCAATAACGGAGGAAGATGGTTGCATCCATGACATGCCAAGGTCATTCTGTGCCGGTCGAGAGTCCCAGTTTAGTACGGTTCCAAGATGTGTCCTTGCCCAGGAGATACTAGCAGCGGGGTGAACTCCTGCTGCCAACACTGCCAAAGGGTATGGTATGGGTATCCTGGGCCATCTATGCTTAGGATACGCCTTTCTGAGGAGGGCCACGACTTCCTTCATCCACATCGAGCCTGAGGTGACTAGGTATCTACCACCGTCTTCGCCCATGTCCAGAGCCCGAACGTGAGATTCAGCCACGTCCCGAACATCTACTATGTTGATGTTCATCGGGATTATGGCAGGTATGCTCCTCCTTGCTAGCATCATCAAGATCGTCAGAGACCCCCTCAAATGGTAGCTGCTGAGTGGAGGGCCGAAAACCATGCAAGGGTGAATGGTCTTCAGTGTTCTGCCCTGCTTAGTGCCTACATCAGTGTGCCATTTCCTGATTTCACGTTCGGCCAACACCTTCGCGAGGCCATATGGATTGTTTTCTATGGTCGCATCCTCTGCCCAGACCTCCGAAGACAGAGTCGCGCCACTCTCCCACTTCATTGGTCTTATTGCTGCAGTGGAGGAGGTGTGGATGATATTGCGGACGGAGGGGTGCAACTCCAATGCTGATACCACGTTCATGGTTCCATCCACGCTAGGGCTCAGGATCTTCTCTTCTGGATTAGACGATCGAATCATCACCGTGGCAGCAGTATGTATCAGATCCGTGCAACCATCGAGCAGTGCATTTACGTCACTTGAGTCAAGAACATCCGTGGCCAGTACTTCGAGTGAGCCGCCTTTCGCAATGGGCATCTCCTGCAGATGTTGAATTCGCTCTTCTGTGTGGGGCAATCGAACCCCAGCCCTGACTCGGAAGCCACGTTCCAATAGTACCCTGACAACATGACTGCCAATGTATCCATTGGCCCCCGTGACCGCCACCAATCTGTCTCGAGACATGGCCGCTCCTGCGGGTCGGTCGCTTCAGAACCTTTCTAGGTCAGATCCTCGCTGAGCCTCTCTAGCAGCTCTTGGAGATCCTCATCCTCGGGGATAAGGGTTGACGCCTCCTGTGCTGCGAACAAGGCTGAATTCATCTGACCAAGCTCTAAATGGGCTCTCGCGAGATTGGTCCAAGCCACGCCCCTCTCCCCATATTTTTCTGAGTTGATCGCCCCGCGAAACCACTGAATTGAGAATCTAGGATCGCCTCTGTTGAGCATCGCCTCACCGATCTCATTCCAGGAGCCGCCGAATCTGGGGTCCGTCTCAATGGCCTTGCGTTGCCAAGCGAGGTAATCCATGTCATCCTCCCGGAAAGTCATTCCAAGGAAACTCGCAGCCTCGGAGGACGGGGCCATATCGAAGGAAGAACCATGATGCTCTGCTGCTAGGCCCCTAACCCCCAACCTCTGGAGCACATGACCCATGCGAAAGAGATCCTCCGCAAGGCACAATCGAGCATCATCCTCTATCTCCGATGATTTGAATCCCGTTCCGAGGGAGTCCCACGTAGATTGGATCAGCTGCAATAGGATCAATGGGCCAAGCCTATCCCTGATGGGATCTCTGTTAGCTGCCCTCCATGCATCGTCAACCGTCCAGCCATCACCCGAAGCCTCGGTCTCTGGAGGGGGCAGGTCCTCATCTGAACAAAGACACTCCACTATGGCCTCAGGAAGCAGGTCTACGTTCCAGATTGCCATTCTCTGAGCCATGAAGCCCCCATCGTTCCACTTAACAGACTGAAGCATGGTGCCGGAATCCTCGAGAACCGGCAATATCGCACAACCTCCCCTTGCCATGGTTTCCATGATTGACATTGGGGCCTCAGATAAGCCTCCAGTGATCAATATCCGATCCCATCCCGCTGGAGGCCGGGCGTCCCTGTGGGATCCAACTACCCGCCATTCAATTTCGCACCCGAGGGCCTCAGCCGCTTGGTCAAGCCGCAGAGAAGCCCACCTAGATCGAAGTTCGGCCAATCTTTCTTCGATGGTCCCTACGACTCTGATTCTGCGTGCTCCCAGCTGCATGGCTATCTCAGTCCACCAGTTCCCTCGTGGCCCAATAATCAGGACATCATCTCCCTGACGTATGTCCAGTGCTTGAAGGACCTGGATAGTCTCGTAGAGACCCGGGAGCAATGACTGATGCACTGAGACGTCCTTCCACCATGGCATTCGTAGTGCGCTAGTCTCTATGTTGACGTCTCCTATGTTCGAAGGGAGGGGCAGGGAGTGATAACCCCGTGATGATCTGAGTAGGGCGTCATGCAATGGCGCGGACCCAAGGACTCCCATTTCAGAGAACATCTCCACCATGCGAGTGTGGTTGGATAGCCTCGGCCACTGCCTAACAGTGGGCAATTCGCTAATACGCTCGGCACCCATGGACTCCCAGTCATCGTCCATGGCCTGACAAAGACCGGTCAAGGCACTTGAATGAAACCCCTATTCGTTCGCAGGATTACTCAATTAATCAATGAGGCTACCGATGGGACAACCAAACTGAACTCCAGGTCTGAAGACTCAGCGTCATTTTGGGTTGCTTCTCCAGAAAGCACCAACACCCCATGAACACCGGAGGCCCGCGCCATCGCCATGTCAGTATAGATCCTGTCTCCGATCATCGCGCACTTTACGGGTTCGAGCCCCAACTCATCCAAAACCCCTGTGATCATGCTGGCACTTGGCTTCCCACAGATTTTCGTAGGCCTAACCCCCGTCGTGGCTTCGAACAGGGCTAGGTAGGCCCCAACATCGGGGAGCCCACCAGTTGGAGATGGACATACCATGTCAGGGTGACTCGCTACCAGTGGTACGCCTGAGTGGAGGTGTCCTGAGGCGATACTCAATTTCTCGTAGCTCACCTCGGTGTCGTATCCCAATACAACTGCCTGAGGTGTCTGGCTATCACAGGAAACTCCAGCAGACGCGAGCATGTCACTCATTCCCTCGGTACCCACAAGGTAGGTTTCAGTTATGTTCTGCGACTTAAGCCAACGAAGCAGATCGTGAGTTGACAGAAGAACCTCCTCTTCGGAGGCCACGATCCCCAGCTTGTGTAGTTTCATGAGGTACTGGGCCACTGATCGACTTGAGTTGTTGGAGAGGAAGAACCGCTTGATTCCCCGCTCATCCAGACGACTCAAAAAATCCGAAGCCCCCTCAATCAAGGTACTACCAAGGTAGATTGTCCCGTCTAAATCGAGGAACACAGCCTCTATATCCGCCATTTCGGTTGTTAGGCCCATTGAAAATACCCCTCATGGCAATACAATCGTCTTGAAGAGGAACCATTTACTGTACAATTGACCTTGAGCTTCCTTGCTGGCGATCATCTCAGTCAGTATTTCCCCGATTTTCGGCTTCTTAGAGGCCCTCCGGACGAACCAGCTCATCAGACGTTTCCTCTTCACCAGCCCTTGAAGCCGGTAAGAGTTGCTCAGCTCGTTCCCCAACTCCTCCCATAGGGACTCCATGTAGTGGGCGGCTTGATCTGCCGGAAAGCCGTTAGTGTGCTCCTCACGATCGAAGAATTTCGCGGTCAACTTTGCCGATACGAGGGCATTGCCGATGCCCTCGCCTGTGAATGGGTCTACCAAGCTGGCAGAGTCACCAACACACATCGCTCCCGCCATCGCCCCCCTCCTCGGTTGAAAGGAGGCGGGTTTCACCCTGGGTGATCCAAATGGCAGCTGCCACCCCTTGCCAGTACCGTCGACCATCTGTGCATTCTTGAAACGATGACTGAACCTAGGCGACTCATTTGTTATCCATTTCTGCATCTTTTTCAGAGAGGATCGCATGCCCTTCTGCTTCCTCTGCTCGGAGATGACCATTCCAACACCAACATTCACGACGTCCTCACTAACTGGGAAGATCCAGAAGTAACCCGGGTTGACCTCGTCGATGAAATGAATCTCTATTGGACCAGTTCCACCTTCACAGCCCTTAACGCCCGTCCAGTATTCTCTGTAGCCTCCACAGAAGTGCTCATCATCACGGAAGGGCTCATTGAATACGGACTGAGTGATTTTCTTTGACACCGGGCAATTATACCCTGCGGCCCCAATAGTAAGTGGTGCCTTGAAACTCATGGTCCTGCCGTCTTTTTTCGGGCCGAGGTGCCCAGTCACTCCTGTAATCATCGGCCCATCCGGCCGGTCTTCGACATTGACCTCGGTCACGGAGAAGTCCTGAATGACGGCTCCATCGTTCGCCAGGACAAGCTCCGTGGCTTGTTTGAACATCATGTAGTCAAACTGCATTCGAGGCAGGGCGTACCCTGCCTCCAGCCTGTTGAAGCTCTCTTCCGGTAGCATGACACGAACTTCTGATCCGTCTGACGAGGAGAACACAATAGAGTCAACTCGAAAATGCGGAGTCTTTTCAATCATCGACTTTACTCCCAACTCAGCGACGTGCGATAGTGATTTTCCACCGACAGCATCTCCACAAATCTTGTCTCTTGGCCACACCTCCTTCTCAAGAAGCAGCACTCTGGAGCCGGCCATCGAGTGATAGCCTGCAGCAGCGGCTCCACCCGGGCCGCCACCTACCACTATGACGTCATAGCCCTCATCAGAAGCAGGGATAGGTCCCGATTCGATCGGATTGCTCCACTCCTGCATGATGACCCCTGCCAACCCATGGAGGCGCCAGTCTTCAACATTGACCACCTAATTGATCATCTGAGGGCGTACGTGCTGTTTCATGAATGACGCGATACTCGTCTTGCAGACAACTCTCCCCGGACACTTGAATCAGGCCATTGTGGGCGACTGGTGCAATGAAATGATCCGTCTGGGACTCGCTGCGTGCCTGAAGGTTACTAAGGTTGACTCCATCTATCAATGGAATGGAGAAACGGCTTCAAACCCTGAATGGGCTATCCAAGTGAAAACCTCCTTGTCCTCTAAATCGAATTTGGTGGAATGGCTCAAGGAAAATCATCCCAATGAGGTACCAGAGATAATTTCGTGGCAAGTCTCTGTTGAAGAGGACTATCATACCTGGGTTCAGACAGAAACCTCAAAATAAGCCGAAACTACTAATCATATACTACTTTGAAAAATCGACATGTCTCTCGGTGCAGATCTCTGTATGTTGGTCGCAGCCCTTGTTCTCGCTTATTTTCTCAACCCATGGAATTTAATGGAAATGTCAATAATACTTGCCAATAAAGAAAAAAATAGGAATAAAACATCTGTATTGGGGCCGTTTGAGCCGTTCGCGACTTGCCGGGTTGACGAATGTAACCGAGAGGTGATGTTCAACAGTCATTTCTGCCATGGCCATGTGGAATATCACAATAATCCAAGCGAGTATTTGGCAACATTGAATGAAGGGGATGATCCCCCGCTAATGGGAGAAGATTACGTTACTGGCACCGAGTGGTGGAATCAAGCAGGGGAATGACATGGCCAGCAACCGGATGGGCCGAGACATACCGACCACATGGTGGAGTTCCACGGATATGCATTCTATTCGACCGAGCGGGAGTACGTTGTCAATACTCGTGCTTGGCCTATTCCTGTTTGGCTTGGGGGATGCTGTGATAATCAGCGCTGATTGGGGGGTCACACCCTGGACTGTTCTCGCCGATGGTATTTCATTCATGATGGGCACGAGCATTGGAACAGCCACGTTCTTGGTCAGTATGGTTGTACTTCTTCTTTGGATCCCCCTCAGAGAAAGGCCAGGTGTGGGAACCATACTGAATGTGATAATCATCGCAGGTACCATTGAGATTTTCGAACCGCAGCTTGGCATCAGCCCAAGTGCGACGAACTCACTATTTCGGATAGTCGTCGGAACGACCCTCATCGCCGTAGGGAGCGCACTCTACCTGACCTGCAACCTTGGACCCGGCCCTCGCGATGGTTGGATGACAGGATTGCACAAAGCAACCGGCAAGCCGATAGGGTTGGTTAGAGGGTCGATCGAGACAAGCGTCCTTCTAATGGGTTGGCTGATGGGCGGAGATCTCTGGATCGGGACCGTTCTATTTGCTTTGTTGATAGGACCCGCCGTAGCCATTTGTCTGAAAGTGACTGCAGTGGTAGCATCAGAGGAGAGGGCCAGTATGAACGCCTATCAGTATCACCAAGGTCGCGAAGATCGTGATTAGGATATTGTCGTCAATGGGGCCGAATTCATACCTCTCGACGAACGTGGCGACTCCCGCGGAAATCAAGCCCCACAGAGGTATGGAAGGATCTCCCGCCATCCCAACGTACCACCCCATTGGTGCGCTGACAATGAACATGAAGACGTTCCCAATGGCGCTTTTCGATCTTTTACGAATCACTGCGTTTCTGACAACTCCGGTTACCCCATCACCAAAGGCCATGAACAATGATGGCATGATGGCCAGCCAGGGATCCCCGACCAACCACCAGATCAATGATATTGAAGTCCACCACATGAAGGCGAACTTTACATCATTCTGATTCATGTCTGTCTGAAACCAGTACATTCGCTTTCCAGAAAGGTGCCCTACCCATGTGAATACCATCAACAGACCACCGCAGATGGCTGGATACCACAGGCTGGAAAACAGGATCGGGACAGACAGGGATCCCACTCCACCGGCCAGCATGTGGACGATCTTTCTGTTGTAGTAGACTGCTCTGATGTGCTCTACACCTCTGTTAACCATCATGTCGTAGGGGATCTTGGTCCCGAATAACACCGCCATGACGTAGATGCCGATGCCTACCGCAGCCACTGGTTGCAGAGACGCCTCGATGGCTGCCATGAATCCCCCAAGATGAGCTCGGATTAAATCACTCCCCAACGGATAGTTCATTTTGACCACCGTATGTCGAAGGACATGGCCGTCGACGCAGACAATGGTGAGTTCGCTACAAAAGCCGTTCATTCGGGAATGATTGAGATAGAGGGATCGGCCACGACACCAATTTTCAGAACATCAACCTACAGGTTGACAGACGAGAAGTATCAAGGCTGGGCAGAGGGACTACACCACACTGTTGTCTACAGCAGGATCTCCAGCATTAATTCCGAAGTGGTCTCCGCAAAACTAGCAGCATTGGAAGGTGCGGAAGATGCCGAGGTATTTTCGAGCGGGATGGCAGCGATATCAACCACACTGATGACATTGTTGTCAAAGGGGGATCACATAATTGCCACACCCGACTGCTATGGTGGCACATACGGTCTACTCACTGAGATCCTCCCTAGATTGGGCATTGAGGTGACCATGGCAGATGTCAGAGACCCTGAGTCATACCAGAACGCGGTTCAAGAGAACACGAAGGTCCTCTACGTGGAGACTATGACTAATCCAACACTGAAGGTCTGCGATCTGGAAGCTATGGCCGAGGTAGCTAAGAAGAACGGCCTAGTGTCTGTAGTTGACAACACGTTTGCATCACCTTGGTCTTGCCGACCAATTGAAATGGGCTTTGATATCGTTCTTCACTCGGGGACCAAGTACCTCGGTGGACACGCCGACCTAACGGCCGGTTTCGCTGCAGGCAGGAAAGATCTTATTGAGCAGATTTTTCATCACAAGATATACTTCGGTGGGGCAGCAGACCCGCAGATGTGCTACCTCCTAGAAAGGGGAATGAGGACTCTTCACACCCGCATGCCAGTCCATGCATCGAACTCAGCGGAACTAGCAAAACGATTGTCTTCCCACGAAATGATTGAGAAGGTTATTCACACGTCTCTAGAATCGCATCCGGATTATGACACTGCTCAGAAGGTCATGCCAAAAGGCAGTGGAATGCTTGCGTTCATCATCAAGGGAGGAGACCAAGCCGCACTCAAATTCATGAAGTCACTTGACATCATATTCGAAGCTACGAGCCTCGGTGGGGTTGAATCACTTGTCGAATGCCCATTCAATTCAAGCCACATGTTTGTCCCAGAGGAGGTTAGGCACGAAGCAGGGGTCTTACCTGGTTTTGTCAGAATGAGTATAGGCATCGAAGATGTCGAGGATCTCTGGAAGGACATTGACTCTGGATTGAACTCTGCCAAGCAGATGATGATTGAGATGACATGAGGAGATCATGGACCTTGAACTCCTCCTCGCATCGCTAGTATTCATAGTACCGATGTGTTTTACACCGGGCCCCAATAACGTGCTTTGCGCTGCCCATGGATCAAGATTTGGATTCCGGGCAACGCTGCCCCTGATATCTGGTATGGCTATAGGGTGGTCATCGTTGGGTCTATTGATTGGAGCCGCTACAGACATGATTGAAAGATATGAGGCCGCATTTGAGGCATTAGCCGTTCTAGGGGCCATCTATATTGCATACCTAGGGGTAAAAATCGCGATGTCCGACACATCCAAGGACGCGGAAATTAATGGTTCATTGGGCGTGCGGACCGGAGTAGTACTGCAATTGGTGAATGGTAAGGCATGGATTCACTTCCTCGTGCTGATGACTACCTTTGGCAGTGTTTTCGGAAATGAATACCCCGGTAAGGTTGCTCTAGTGACGCTAAACCTCCTATTTGGTCTCCCTGCTGTCATTACATGGGCGGCATTTGGATATTATCTCAGCAAATTGTTCACGACAAAGAAATCTGCCAGAATCCTCAATGGTTTCTTCGGCATTGCCCTAATAGGCGTCTCGATATGGATAATTGCCCCGTGAGAGCGCGTGCACTTCACTCAATCGAAACTCCACAAGCAGATGCGAGTGCGATCATTGCAGCCCTGTATTCTTGTTCAGACCCATCATCTGTATTCAGAATTGACATTCCGGCATCGTACAATGCCGAGAGATAGGGGACCCAATCACCACCTTTGTCTCGACTTTCCTTGTCGAACCTCCAAGCATCAGACTCCGTTTTGTTGTGCACTACGAGCCAGGCCCAGCCCATTGCCTGGAGAAGCCCCCTCTGCTTCGATGTCGTGGACACCGTGGCAGATATTCCCGACCTAAAGGACTCCCTGATCAAGCCGTCAGCGAAAGCAAGAGGCTCTGGAAGGTCCCCTTCGTTCCATGGTAAGAGCCGAAGCCTGTCTTCGACGCTCCTTTCCTCCTTCATTTGCCTGAGGAAGGCTCCGAAACCCTGCTTCCTCCTAGATTGCCTCTCGTGGATATCTTCAGCCTCTGATCCCGAGACCCCGAACATTGAGCTTAGAAGCGAAATCCCATAGTCATTCCAAAGGGTCATCAGAACAGGATGACATGCTGCCTCATCTACTCTGATCACTAGATCGTCAAGAATCTCCAAAGTACCATTTTCCTTTACGTGGACCCCTCCCTCTATGTTATCCAAAACTGTGCTCAAGGCATCCCTCTCGAGGGCAGTCCCATCCAAGCTTTGTAGGAATCCTGACCTGTCATCTTCATCAAACCAGACATTTCTACTCAGGAATCCGCTGGTTATGGAGGAGAGGACCCGCCTTCTGCAGACCTCTGCGATCAAATTATCAGATATTCTGGAGGACATCCACTCATTCAGGGCATCTTGGACATCCTCTAGCCCCTTTTCTGGGAGGTCCAAGCCATCTGGCCATCCATCAGGCTTCCATTTCCATTCGGCCTCAGCGATCGCTGGTATTCTGGGAGGTAACATACCGAGTGCGATGGACGGTATGATCGCACCATCCTTGAGATTCAGATCCTCTGAGGATATGCCTAATTCAGTCCCATCGTTAAGTGATATGCTAATCCAGCCAGATTCTGTGGCGAGTCCTGAGCTCAATGCATCCTCTGGAAGCGACTTGCTGAAGTAGCCTGATTCGCCTTTTTTCAGGTCCAGTGGACACGAATCGAGTGACCATTCAACCCACTCCTTGGGGGCCTTGGCATCAGTACCAGTGTAAACAAAGCCACCCTCCCATGAGAAGAAGTAGTGGCCAGCCTTGGCATGATCATCCCAGAGGAGAAGTCGCAATCGATGATTGTTGTGATTTTGAATCGCGGCTTGGTGGCCTTGTTTTCCGTTTCCTCGTCGGAGATAGCTTGCATTTCCGAACAATGGGTTCTTGAAAACAGATACTGTACTCCAATCCTCCTCAGAGGCAGCAAGTAGAGAGCCAGCGAGAGCCCTGGAGACTCCGTCCCCCCGCCGCTTCACCATTTTCTTTGATAGCCACCTTTTGTTGTACCGCTTCCCTGAAACGATGTCTATCGATCGCAGAGTGTATGCCATAGGGTCCTTCCAAGGCCTGCCAAGTTCAGCGTCAATCGTGGGGAGAATCACTTCAGGGTCCTCAAGTAACTTCTCCAAGTTTCTTTCCAACCTCTTCTGAATCTCCTTTGATGCCTGTTTTATTCCTCTTACCTTCACCCTCTGTTTCCTGTTCTTGTCCCCGGGGAACCTTACCTGGGCAGGTGGGCGTGCCATGACCTCCGGACTACCCTATTCCCCTTGATTCCCTCGGGTAGATTTGAAGAACAAATCAGATTCTGTATCCTTCAAAAGCCGCTCGCTCCATCTCATCCATTCCAGCGGGAATTATCATACAATGAATCCGTCCTGATTGTACCCTAGCTATGTCCTTGAGACTACCGGAGTAAAGTGACTGGTCCGGGGTTCCAAGATCGCTAAGCAATATGGCCTCCCACTCCAGAATGGCTGTATCAGAGGGGAGACTGGTGTTGTCGTTGTCATCCATCCTTTCATGCATTCTTCCGAGTATCTCAACCGCTTGCCCAGGGCTCATTGGAACAGGTGTTTTCACCCCCATGCCAGTGGGGTCTAGATCCAGGAGTACCAGAGTGTGCAAGTTGTTTGAGAGGTTGTTGAACAACAAAGCCAAGGGGGATGTAGGCAGGTAATCCCCATACGAGTAAGGCAGGGTAATTTGTCTTCCGAAGCGATACGATTGTAATCCACTGCGAGTCACGGCTAAACTCGTCGCGGAGATGCCTGGGATGACGAGCGTGGGAATACCTCTGTCCTTCGCCCGCAACAACAGATCAACGTGGGTCGTCGCATGCATCGGATCGCCCACAACTAGCAAAGCCACTGAAGAACGCTCAGCGAGATCAAGCAGTTTCGTGGGATTTTCAACATCCGGCCTCATCATCATAGTCCACTCTCCGAGGAACTCAGTTAGACGACTTTCTTGATCGGATGGTAGAGTTGCGGTGTATCCCTCCAAGAATCGAAAATCTGCGTCCCGGGCCGCGTCAATCGCATGCTTTGTCATCAACCCCAAGTCTCCGGGCCCTAGGCCTATCAGGATCAAACCGGACCCAGAGAGTTTCACGTCCATGCTTGTCAGACACGCCCCCCCTTCAAGAAGTAGATCGAGAGGACTCAGAGCCGTCATTGTGAAGGATGGCCCACTAGCCCGGCACATGTGCACCCCCACCTCGTAGTACCCAACTCTGAGGTACAGAATACCATAGACCTACTCACCGCCGAGGGGTGGATGGGGGATAATTTGCGAATACACGCGAGTCCAGACAGAGACACCAGGCTGATTCCACTGAGTATTCAGGCCCCGCAGGCACTACCTCCGCCATTGAATGAGTTTCCAATAATTATCACTCCCGGTATCGTTGAAGACAGAAAGCGCCCCTCATGGCTTCAACTGCTCCGAGACATGATAGGAGAACCACTTGTGAATAAACACCGAAAATCATGGCCATCCTCTCATGAATTAGTTGGCGACATGATGATCCTGAAGATGGAGGAATCAGTCAGAGAATTTCAATCTCAGATCATTAGGTCGAAGATGGCGGCTAACCGCAATATTAGACTTGTATTAGAGGACAGGGGCGTCAAAGGGAAGTACAGAGTCAGGGATTTACGCCCAATAGGAGTCAGAGAAAATGGCAAGGTAGCCCCAGTACCAATAGGCTCCGAATACCCAACAAAAGTGATTGCAAAGGAATCAGGCCACATGATTGTCTGTGATCCAGCCTTAGCATACTATTCCACACGGCTTCAAACCGAGAGAATATCAACGGCAATTGAAGCGAGAAGACTCTCAGAAACCATAGGCACCAAAATCAATGTTGTCGATCCGTTCTGCGGCGTGGGTCCAGCTCTTGCCCACCTAGTGAATGTACCCGGGTTGGTCTCTTCAATACTGGCATCTGACCTCAATCCTATGGCGATCAAGCTACTTCATGAAAACCTCAGTAGGTGGATAGGAATGCCATCCGACCCCGAGGTAACCGGAATTACAGAATGGAAGGAAGGGGTCTGGTCAGGTGTAGCGGATGCCAGAGAGCTTCTGGAAATGGATCTTCCAATTGGAATTTGGAATTTATTAATTATAAACTTACCACACAAATTCATCGATTTCCTTCCCTTGCTTTTACCGTTATTGGATTCTTCAAAGCCCTATGTAGTACGTGGGAGGCTTGTGTGTGGAAATGATGAAATCGAAGATATCGGGAATCTAATATCGCAATATTTCCCTGATGGCTCAGACGTCGTTGTCGACCCTCGGAGCGAATATAGCCCAAACACCAAGCTGTGTTCCGTGACGATCAGGAGCTTTGCATCAACTGAGTGACAGGCGCCCACAACAGATAACATCTAGCAACTCGTCAGATAACCATGGTTAGACCCGACCCATCGATGTTTCAAAGCAAGATGGTCGATATCCAAATCCCAATGCCATGGCATTACTCGATCTTATTCATAGCGACCCTAATTGGGTATGTGGCCTTCCTAGCCACCGCAGCATATCTACATGTTTCATACTACATTCTTGATAACGATAACTACCCTCGAGACGATGGTTTAGAGACTCTTCTTGTCTCACAGGTCTTGTTGTTCCTCGCACTGATATTCGTAGGTCAGAAGGCCGATACGACGATTCGTGAGAATATAAGGAAAATAAAGGAACAGGCCCCAACTAGGGACTCAAGGATCAGGATGGAGGCAGGAGGAATCGAGCTCCAGAGTTTCTGGAGAGGCGCATATGTTCACAGACCCCTCTCAGACGACCTTGGTTGGGTGTTTGACCCACCTCAAATGGAAGATTGGAGTGCCTCGAAGAGCATTTTCCAGGCAGATGAGTCGGGCCTCATCAAGGAACACCCCTCGATCATAGGTACTCCAACCCCCCCAGACTTTACTACCAACGGCATTCTTGTGATAATGTCATCCCTGCCGTTGATTGGGATTGGACTGACGGTACCTCCAATGATAGAGGCGGAACCTAGAGTTGCATTCATCATTATCCCCATTCTCTTTCTGATATTAACCGTGATTTCTCACTTCGTCGGAGCCTCTGGAAGGGTGGCTATTGAACACGTGACGGAGAAGGTCAGATCAGTTGCGGTCGGTGATACTGAACTAGTCGGCCAGGCCAGGAACTTGGGAGAGATACCCATAGTTGTCGTAGACAATGATCCTTCCAAATCAGCAGAGGACCTGTTGTTGTGGGAGTGGTTATACGATGTTGAAATCGAGGAGGAATACAGGGATTCCGAAGGAAACCGACAGACTAGGGAGTATTGGAGAACAATCGACAGCGATGCCGGAGGACTGCCATTCGTGTTGCACGACGGTACCGGCGGCATCGTTATTGAGACCAGCTCATTTTCCAAAAAATCACTCGGGCAGCCCATGATAACATGGTCCTGTAGCCATGCAAGCTACTCCCAACTAAAGTCGCTCAATCTCTGGAAGGCAGTGAGAACATACGGATCAGGGACTGTGAAACAACACAGATGGCGACTGTGGGGACTCGGTCTTGGTGATCCTTGTATGATACACGGCGCTGCGAAAACCATGCCGAACGAGCAAATTGAAAACTATGGCATATCCAATAAAGATCCACCTTGTTCCAGGCTCGTAATGCAGGGGGAAGACTCCGAAACAATGAAGGCAAAGATCTGGAGAGGGTCAGAACTCACCAATATCACCCTGGCTGAATCCTCGTTTGAGACCACGACGATTCCAGTCGTGATGACGCTAGTCGCAACTACCCTCTCAACGATTTTCTACTTAGTAGGTTAACACTCGATTATATCCTTGGCCACCTGGGTTGCGACCATGAGAACACTGGATCGACCCACGGGTGAGGGGATACTTGCGAGGCTTGGTCGGTTCTCTCACAACAAGCGAGGACTCGTCACAGCGTTTTCATTGGCCACACTCGCACTTTCGGGGGTTCTGATCTCAGGAGGCAACGAGTTCGAGGACGGAAACCAACCTCCGTCGAGCATTGAGGCCGGGCGAGCCCTTCAATTGGTTAGCGAAGAACTTCCGGTAACTTCGACTAACACGGTGACTTACATCTTCTCTAGTGAGGATTGGGATTGGTCTGATGAGGAGTTCGAAAACGAAATCTACACAACGTTGGAAGGACTGGAAGAGATTGGGCTCGAGGTTCTAAGCATCTCCACAGCCTATGACGACCGGGAGAATCCCCTACACCTAGCCCAACATGTCTCGGAGGATGGCAAGCGAACTGCAGTTTTCGTAGAATTCGGGGGAACCGATGAAGAGGTCGAAAGTGAGTTGAATCACATAAAGCACAGCGTTGAGTCTGGGAAATTGGAGGTGCTTGTGACTGGAAGTTTGGTTATCAGTCATGATTTCGACAGGCTACTGGAACAGGACCAAGTCAGAGCCGAGATAATTGGACTCCCCCTGTCGTTCCTCATTCTACTGTTTGTTTTCGGGACCTTGTCTGCGGCTGCTTTGCCAATGGCAATTGTCGCCCTGATGCTCCCTCTTGCTATTGGCCTATCCTTTTTCATTTCCAGCTACTTTTCAATGACTCAATACTCGACAAGCATGATCTCACTCATTGGGATTGCAGTATCCATTGATTACAGCCTTTTCATGATTAGTCGATTCCGCGAAGAATTGGAGGGCGGGGCCTCTACCGAAGATGCAATTGCAACTATGATGCACACCGCAGGTCGCGCCATACTGTACTCTGGAGCCACAGTCGCAGTAGGCCTTTGCAGTCTATTCTACTTCACGGAGACACACATGCCCTCCATGGGCATGGGAGCCTTCTTAGCCGTCTTGGGTGCGCTAATGTATTCCCTAACCTTACTTCCTGCCCTTCTTTCGTACCTCGGCCCCAGAATCAACTCATTGAAGGTTCCAATACCCGGTGCCAATCGAAAGACCAGGTTCTGGGAGAACTTTTCTACCAAGGTCATGAAAAATCCAGTTCGATGGCTATTGCCGGCGATGGCCCTGCTCTTGTTGCTAGGCTCCCCTTTCCTCAACGTGCAGTTGACCGCCGGAGGAGTTGAGGCACTGCCACCAGATCTTGAATCCCGGCAGGCGCTAGAGATTCTAGAAGACGAGTTTCCTGCCTTTACGGCATCAGTTGTCCCGCTAGTTATCGTATTCGATGACGGACAAGATCCCTATTCTCAGGCAATCGCCAGTGAGATGGAGGCAATTTGCGAGGGCATTCGAGAAATACAGGGAGTGATCTCACTTGAACATCCCATTTGCAAGCCAGGTCTATTTGCCACAGAGCCCGAACAGTGGCCAGACAATGACAGGCTCTTGTGGCAGACAACTGTTTCTCAAAACATCGCTATGCTCGACGTTGCCACCACATTCGGAAGCGGAACCGACGAATCTGAACAACTCATCAAAGACATCAGAACTCAGACGGAAGGCTCAAGCCAGGAGATTCTCGTGGGCGGATGGTCCTCTTTTGAAGTGGATA
This sequence comes from Euryarchaeota archaeon UBA487, assembly GCA_002505695.1. Taxonomy (GTDB): domain Archaea; phylum Thermoplasmatota; class Poseidoniia; order Poseidoniales; family Thalassarchaeaceae; genus MGIIb-N1. Next base: position 23,218 of record DAVU01000004.1, on the reverse strand, counting down.
TGAAACAACATCTCTCGGACAGGATACCAATAGTCCTCGCATTCGTGTTGTTGTTGACCATGGTGTTAGTCTGGATGCAGGTAAGGTCTGTCGTCGTGCCAGTCAAAGCCGTCCTCATGAACATCCTCTCGGTCTCTGCCTCCTTTGGGTTGATCGTCGTGGTTTTCCAAGAGGGCCTGCTCTCAGACGTACTGAATTTCACCCCACAACCTCTCGATCTTATGGTTCCGCCCCTCGTGTTCGGGATTGCCTTTGGCCTTTCGATGGACTACGAGGTGCTCATGCTCTCCAGGATACACGAGGCTTGGAATGAGACTGGGGACAATACACTCGCAGTGTCAACAGGATTGCAAGCTTCTGGTAGCTTGATTACCGGGGCTGCAGCCATTATGATTGCCGTATTCTCTGGTTTCATTTTCGCAGATGTAATGATAATCAAATCAATTGGATTTGCCCTCGCGATCGCTGTCTTTGTGGATGCGACCATCGTACGAGCAATTGTTGTGCCATCAGCGATGAGGCTCATGGGGAAAGCCAACTGGTGGTCCCCCAACTTTGGGAAGAAGGCCTGAGGTGCCATCCAATTTGGGTTAGATGCCATAGAACAAGTTGAGCGAAACAGAATACAGGGCTTGGAACAATGAGAATATTCAACGCGGTCATAATCATCGTCTTGGCTTCCTCAGTCGTTGCTGCTGATGCGTACACGATCTATGGCACTCTGAAATATCCAAACAACACTGCAGTTCAGTATGAGGAGATCCTCATAGAATGCGAGCCACACGCCTATGACTGCGCGAAGTTCTCAGGAGAATCCACCATGAGCGACTTCGGAGGAGGATATCGTCTGGAGTTAGCATACGATGAGGGCGATGATGGAATAGAACTGATACTTTCAGTGAAAGGTGAGACTTTCAAACACAAGATCTCCATAGACAACGCCTCTCAGAGCGAAGGAGACTACTACTCAAACCTGAACCTGACATTGAACCAAGATCCACCCGTATCCCCCTTGTCTGCGGGCTTTGTGTGCGGGACTCTTTTCTTCATTCTGGTCTTCGCGAACGTGGCCGTTAGGACTGGTAGACGCCTGATGACGCCAGAGGGGCGCCAGAGATTTCAAGGTCGATCACCAATGCCTGTCACTACATGCAAGATCTGCAACGGAACCGTTCGTAGGCACCTCCTTGTAAGGCACCTCATAGTAGACCACGGCATACCACCTGAGGATGCAGGTGCATTGGCTGGCCTGCAATTCTCAGATGAGCGACCCGATGACTAAGTTCGATGGCTAGGGCCTCCAACCATCGGATTATGAGGAAGGATATTTCACCCTTTCACACGTCCTTGACTCGTGTCACTGCCCCGGAGAGCCATGGATGAGATGGGTCTGTCAATCTGTTGCTTAATGTGCGATGCCCCTGATACTCCCGGTACGAATAGGTGTAAGCAATGCATAAGCCGTCATTCCTCCGCACGCAAGGAGCTATTTTCGGATAGAGCCGAGACCGGCTTGGAGCAGCTAGCGAGGAGACTTGCATCAATGATCGCTGACCCTGCAAGCTTCACCTCTGACCCCATTCACGGGGTTTGGATGTCCAAATATCATCAAGCTCTTCTCAAACACCAGGGCACCAGACAGGCGAACACCATGGAAGAGATTGAAGAAATATTCCAGCAACAGAGGGGGAAGGAAGTGGACGTGGGCCCTGCATCTCTTTCCGACCGGAACCCCTGGTCAAAGAGGCCCCCAGATGACAAGGAGATCAATGAAGCACTGCAAAAACTGAGTTATTCGGGCCGGAGGGAGAACGCATGGTGGTCGGAGTTAGAGGAGGATATCGACTCCCTAGATAAGGGTGAGTCGGACTAGACGATCTTCAACTTTGCAACAAACCGATGAACAATCATTTGAAACAGGGCCCTTACCAGTCGACACTCCATGACAGGCCAGCGAGATCCTCGGGCCTGGTGGCTAGATGACGATATCATGGAGCAATTCCGACGGAAAAAAAGGCAGGAACCGAACACCGACCAAGGTAGGTGGAAGAGAGAAAACAGTGGAGTTCGTGTGCTGCGGTCGAACCCGACAGGCATGCCATTCGGTAGAATTTTCGGAAGAGATCCCCAAATCTCAATTTCGACCGTACCCCGCAACGCTTCAATATGGCAATTCTCAGAAAAGGAAATCTCGGACCTTACCATTGCCACGGTTGCTTTCACTGCTGCTTTGGGGTTCATGTTCTCCAACGGTATAATCGGGGCGTTGAATAATCCAAACCAGTTCATTCTTGGCGCAATCAGATCGTTGCTAGCTCTGGCACCAGCATTCGTCCTTCACGAGATAGCACATAAGTTCATGGCAAAGAGGTACGGTTGTTGGGCTGAGTTCAGAGCAGATCCATCAGGACTCAGGTTCGGCCTCATCCTCTCTGCGTTGACGGGCATTGTTTTCATGGCACCAGGAGCGGTCATGGTCCTAGGGAGGACAACCACAGCCCAATTCGGCCGTATAGCTCTCGCTGGTCCAGTCACAAACATAGCACTCTGGCTCATAGGGGCTATTTTGATCGTGTCTGGCCACATTACAGGCATAAGGACGGACCTGACCGACATTCTGCTATTGACATGGGTTTGGGGCAATGGGATACTTGCCCTGTTCAACATGCTCCCTTTTGGTCCCCTTGATGGGAGGAAGATCAAGAGTTGGTCTGATACAGTCTTCTGGATCTGGATCTCCATCTCCGCAGGTGCCGTGTACGCCAATCTCACAGTACTGCGTTCGCTACTTGCCTGAGGAAGCCTAATTCAGAGCGTTGTAAATTGGCTCCTCGTCGCAATGGAAGAACGTTAATACCGCCCACCAAGTGATCATATCAAGGCTGTTCACTATGTTTGATACGCCACTGTTTTCCTCACCGTAGTTTTTGCCAGTTGTATCCATCCAGGCCTCCATCTCGTCAAGTGTGTCGCACACCTGGTGATAGCACCAGTAGCCATCCACTAAGCCCCCGAATCCTATCGTCACGGTCCCGAGGTTGTCTTGGAAGCTCGCATGATCGCTTCGGGCCGTAGTGTCCTCATAGACGATCACTTCAGGCCTGTCCATATCCAGCCAGACATCTGTCTTCCATGTGTCTGCTGAGTAATTTGTCCCTACTAAGGTTCCCAACTGGTCCTCTAATCCGAGCGCGTCGGAACCTATCCAGTTGGAAAGCCCCACCATCTCCGGCTGGTCGATCCGATCGTGGTTGGGACCTGGACCTATGTACACCCTGAGTGGCCATACTTCGCTATCCTTTGGATAACCATCCTCATCAATCTGGGGGTCTGGATCCCCGTGGGGGGCACCCCCGCCACCCGGCCAATTCACACCTGCCATGTCTAAGTTGATGTAATTCATGATGGTCACTTCTGGATTGTCCTCCTTGACATAGTACTCCGTCCAGTAATCAGAACCTCTTTTGCCTCCCTCTTCGCCAGACCAAAGGCAGAACACCATGGTCCTCCTAGTCTCGAGATCGGCCAACGCACCAGCCGCTTCCATAACCATGGCCGTTCCCGCAGAGTTGTCGTAAGCACCGGCACGAGTACCGTAAGACCTGAATCCTACGACGTGAGGGTCTAGCAGAACGGCGTTTACCGGTGGAGCAACATCGAAATGCGCACCAAAAACCATCCACTCATCAGGAGCGAATGAACCCCATTTGTAGGCGCAGATGTTGTAAGCCTCAGGATTCTGTGCTCCAGTGATGTCGGTGTACTCGTACCTATGGCCGATGACCTCCAGCCCAAAACTCTCCAACTCCCCAATTATGTATAGCGCAGCATCTTCGTAAGCCGGGTTGCCTTGTCCCGCCCACCTATCGAAATACCCAGCCTTGCCATCCACGGGATCCAGGGTATCCGTGGGATCTGATAATTCGAATAGCCGGTCATACACAATTTTCCCATTCATCATACCTGAGGAGTGCGCCCCTCCTTCGGCTATTGGAACTGTGGAGGATCTTTCTGCAGGGATGTACTTTATTGCAACGTTGCCGGGCCTGACGTACGGCTTTGTCTCTACGCTGTCATACATCGAACCATTGAGTGGGACCCTGATTGCTCCAGAATCTCCTAGGCTGCGGCCCTGGGTCCTCTCGTACCATGATGACCATGACTCCGAGAGCTCTCTGACTGGCCAGTGACTTCGACCAAACTCGGCAATCAATAGGTAGATTCCCTCGGTCCTCGGTGGGATCAGAACGTCCAAACTCAATGCATCGCCCTTTTCGATATCGACAACTGTGGAGTTCTGTACATAACCGGATGTTGGGTCAAGGACCAAATATGGAACGTAAACTGACAGCCTGCTCGTGGCTGAGAGGTCCAATGTGTGGAAGGATCCCGATGCCACCATGTCGTTTCCGACGGCCAGATCCCCGGCATCCAGCTCCCCGCTATCTCTCGAGAAACAGCCTGATATCGAGCCCGTGCACAGTACAAGGACTATGCCCATCGCAACTGCGGACTGCCCCTTCATGGGCTGTAGTACCACTACTATCGTTCAAAGATACCGTTTCCCACAAGCTAAAGTCCTTGACGAAACAGACGGTGAATGACATTGCAGCATTTGTTGCCTATACCAAATTTAGGGGATATGCCCCTCGCTCAACCCGTAAATACGGAAAGACAAGTCAAGGACCCATCTGCTTGCATTATCGGCTCCATGTCGACGGAAGTGATGGAAAAACCTGAGTCAAGCAGTCTCCTTCGGGTCTCTGGGAACCCTGCTGCAATGATGATCTTGTCATCTGGATACCCCAATGTGTTCGCAGCATATGCTTCGTTGTGGGGCACCCCAATAAGGTCCTCAGCAAACATCGTGATGTCATCGGCACTGAGGTCTCTCTCTGAATAAACGAGGGTGTCTGGTCTTGGTGATGAGCAAATCGTCGTCAGATGGAGTGTCGATTCTGGTACGTCGACGACCTCAATGTTGTAGCCATGGCTCTTGATGATCTTAGAGAGCGACTCTATCCCTTCAGAGTTAGTTCTCCTGGACCTACCTACAAGGAAGGCATCATCCATGAAGACGATGTCCCCCCCGTCGACAGTCCCTCTGTCCAATCTTTGTATTTCCATTGTTTTAGCAAGGTGCTCTGTCACGCTCTCTACTTCCCCGATCCTACTAGGGTGTCCAGGTGCTAGGATAATGGCGCTATCGCCGATCACAACTGATGTGTCCTCGATGAAACAGCAATCAGGGTACCCCTGAAGCTCGGGGAGAACCTCGACCTCTGTCCCATGTGCACGCAACGCGGCAACGTAGGATGCATGAGATCCAGTTGCCGCTACAAAATCCGGTGCACTCGTTCCAAAATAGGAAGATAGGGCGGCTTCGAAGTCCCTCGATACCTCGCGAACTATTGCCGAGCCTTTGACCCGGTTGTGACTACCACCCATGTCCTCCTTTCCTAGCCGGTGGGGTAGGAGTGTTAATTGTTCGGAATCCGGAAGGGTGTTCCCGAAATACAGCCATCATGTCGCTCAAGTGAAATTATGATAGAGCCTATTGCGCGTTTTGTATTATGGAAGAGCTAGTCGAGAATGTGTACGAGGATGGCCAAAAAATCAGCCCATCACTCCCAGAGGGTGTCAAGAACTACCTCATTGACATTGATGGAACTGTGGGGGAGGATATACCGAATGAGGAGCCAGAGAGGATGGCCACAGCTGAGGCATTTCCGGACGCAATCAGAACAATTAATTCATGGTACGACCAAGGACACAGAATTTGCTTTTTTACCGCTAGGACGGAAGACCACAGAGAAGTCACAGAGCAATGGCTCTTGGAGAAGGGTTTCCGATACCACACCCTGTTGATGGGCAAACCTAGAGGGGGGAACTATCATTGGATCGACAACCATGTAGTACGAGCCACAAGGTACAGTGATAAATTCACTGACATGGTAAAGAAAAAGGTCGAAATTCAAGTATTTGACGAATAAAGAAGCCAAATCACTCATTATACCAAATGAGATGGAAGTCCCATGGGCAGCAGGAATTGTGCTGAGCCGACCTGCACGGCTGTGGAGTTTAGGGAGACCGGCTTTTGCCATCGTCATCAGGATCTAGTGGATTCTCAGGTGCCGGCAAAGAACGACCAACCCCCACCCGTGATAGTGATCTCCAAGGGAATGGGGGCTGAGTCCACAAGTCTCGCTGGGGTTGCCTTGGCACTATTTGGAATCGGACTTGTCGCGATGCTCTTCGGAGATTTCGATATGGTCTGTTGTGGGGTGTTTTTCATATTCATAGGAGTAGTTTTGGGTTCCTATGAGGTATTATCGAGGATGTTCCGCCCCAGCCAACAAAGAATGGGATAGGCTACAACAGACTTGCCCTCAATCCAACCCACTGATAGATTGAGCCGACCATACACCCACGGCATATGCTACGATGGTAGCCAATATACCAGCAAGAAGGGCCACTTCAAAACCCCAACCCCTCCTTAACAACACCGGCAGGACAACAAAAAGAGCGAGCGAAGGTATTACCAGCCAGACGACCGACTCTGCGAAATCAGCCACAAGCTCCGTATCACGAGTGTCTTGGTATAGCGCCATCATCGCGAGGATGCTGGTTAGCGGCAGTGAGACGACCAGGGCACCAAACAATGCCGACCTCTTCGCGATTTCACTGGCAGCTACTACGATGCTTCCAGCCAACAGGCCCTTACCGATGAGTTGCGTCATGGACATATTGGTGCCATAACAAACACACAACGTCAACCTATCGCTTGATCATGCCTCTTGACGCCGTCCAATCAATGCGGCTCCAAGGAGCCCTATGAGTGACAGGAAAGCACCGAATCCAGGCAACTCCGGTCCTATGAGCGCTGAGTCCGCGGAGTACTCCTCTGCCCAGGTGTCGTATGGCTGAATCTCATAGCCATGAGCGAAATCAGAGGGGTAACTCACGACAGATGCGTCGCCGCTCGATACCATGCCATCGCCATCGTTATCCAGGTACTCTACGGTTACGTTGTCGATCTCCCCTCCGTTGAGCGGGAAGGCCATCATCACCATGCAATCGTTCCATTCTGGGTCCGAATCATCATCTGGATCATCCTCCGAGCAGTCCAGAACTCGAAGCTCGAAATCAGTGATTGGGGCGTTGTAGACCTGATTTACAACATGAGCATGCATGACTACAGGGTATCCCCAGTCGTCCTCGTCTTCGTCACAGTCGTAGTGAACCACACCATCCTCATCCTCCGAGATGCAATTCTCCTCATCATCATCATGACCGACTGCATCGTAATTGTCATTGTCTGCTGAGAACTCGTGATCGGGGTCCTGCCCGTAGCCATCCGTACAGAACCAATCCCCATCGTGGTTCTCACAGTAGTACCACCAGTTATCCCACTCTGCTCCTTTGCAGGACCACCTGTCCTCGTCGACGTCATCTGGGTTGCCCTCCCATTCACAGTGCCCACGGGGGTACAACTCCCAATTGATGCCATCCACATAGGTTGGATCCTCCCCCGAGGCATTGCTTTCGTTGTAGTTCCCACTATTCGCTGAGAACTCATAGGCTGGATCTTGTCCGTAATCATCCGTACAGAACCAATCGTCATCGTGGTTCTCACAGTAGAACCACCAGTTATCCCACTCTGAAAGAGATATGTCCTCCTCACAGGACCACCTGTCCTCGTCGACATCGTCTGGGTTACCCTCCCATTCACAATGCCCGCCAAGATACGGCTCCCAATGCAAGTCATTCGCTTCATTGGCGCTGTTGTCATCATCCGTTGACTCCTCATACGGCTCGTCTGAGCCATCTTCACAGTCTTCCCACCCATCCATGACTGACCATTCGGGCACGAGACCCCCGTCATCACAGACCATCATGGTCTCGACCTCTGTGAAGATCGGAGTCGCCGTCCTGTCCATCGAGAAGTCAATTTCTGGTATTGAGATCACATCAAAAGACAGATAGGCGAAGGACATTGAAACATCTGCATCGTGACCGTCTACGGTCATGTCATAGGAGTGGAAGGAACCATCCTCATGGAGACGTATGACCATGGTCATCACGCCATTTTCATCTGTGCTGTTGGCGAACATAGACTGCAGACCTGCTTCGGGGTCGTGGGAAATTACCACACTGGCACCCTCAGGAAGCATTCCCTCCGTTGACACTGAATCGTAATCTTCATCCAAGTCGTCTTCCATTTCCTGGGAGTAGACCCATTCATACCCCATCTCATAGCACTCCCGCTCCATGGTCTGTTGACTATCGTCAGAATCCCAAGTCTGAACCACCATTTCGCCATCTCTATCATAGCAATATGGTTCGAAGTCCTCCCAGTCGGGTTCCTCGTCGTCAGACTCATCGGCATCATCTCGGTGATCATCCTCTTCGTCGGAGCCCATCTCCCCGAGCATCATCATATCCTCCATACCCATAATGGATGAGAAGCCCATTGAAGCGACCCTCACGGCCTCCTCAAGGTTCGGAGTCATATCCCTGCTAATCGAACTCACCGAACCAGACCCGCCTAACTCAGAGGCCATTGGACCGCCCAAACTATTGGTCACCATTATGTCAGTACCACTCATGACGATCTCAGTGTCGACGTCTAACATTCCCATGTAGGATACCCTGCTGCGGTTGTACATCGACTGTGACTCTAAGTCCACCATGATAACCGACAGAAGTTCCATTGAGACAGACATGCCAGACTCTGCATCGACCCCATCCATCGACATGCTGTATTGCACCCCTGATACGCCACTGGTTGGATCGAGCAGGTAGCTCGAAGGATCCGCTGCCATGGCATCAGTCATCGCAGCAATAAACCGAACCTCGTTCTCGAGATAGAGACACAGTTCCTCAAGTCCAGATGTAGCGTCAGCATCGAAATTATCAGCGCCCTCGTCCGTGCATCCCAATACCTCGGTGACTTCCTCCAGTGCTTCGATGCACCCTGCCATTGACGAGGCGATAATCAGTAATGTGATCGATATGGAAGTGACTCCGCGCATATTTATGCCTCGGGCAATCCTCAAATAAATTCATGGCCGACATGGGCTCATTCTAGTGATTATTCAGAGTTGAATGGTGCAGAGGACAGGATTCGAACCTGCGAAGCACTACGCACTGGGACCTCATCCCAGCCCCTTTGACCGCTCGGGTACCTCTGCCTAGCAGATCCGAACCCAACATTGTATTTCACGATGGCGAATCACGCATTTTGAATTCTGATCCAATCCCCTACCTCCAAGACACCCGGTTCAATAACTCTAGCGACCCACCTTGACCACCCTATTTCCTTGGCGTGGTCGATACGGGAGAACCTCCCTTCAATGAATGACCCACTTATCTTCCCACAAGGGGCGCAAGGCTCGCTTAATTCCAGAAGAACCGGTCCCGCTTGTAGTCGAGTACCCACATTCAGATCGTCCCACGGAATCCCCTCCACTGTCAGATTCTCACCACTTGATCCGATTTCGATGGGGTGCCCCTCTTTCTTCAGGGCGATAATTCTCTCATGGGAGAACAGGCTCACAGCCCTTCCTGGGTCCATGTCTCCCTTGTTCGCTCGGTACCAGTTGTAGTCCCCCTCTATGCCCTCCATTTTGATGGTGGCTCTTGGAACCGGAAGCTTGGGAACACCTCCTTGGGGGCTCAAGTTGATGGATATCACGGTGCCGCTCACGTTGTACTCCTGGGTTCTAACTCAATAATTATGTTACCCAGAAGTAGCGATCCGGCTCCAATGAACAGCCAGAACGTCGGATCGCCCTCCAGCCCCAAACCCAAGCTGATGATCGCAGCCCACACTGGCTCGAACGCATAGACCAACGCGGCCCTTACTGGAGAGATCTCCTTTTGGTACCTCATCAAAAGTGCCAAGGCAGTGAAAGAACCGAAGAAACCGCACAGAGATAGCGGTATTAGGTAGTCAAAGTGGACTAATAGAGCAAGAGAATCCCCAAGCGGACTGTTGCCTTCGTACCCCAGGGGATCGGTTAAGAGAATCAAGAAGGCAAGCAACATGACCGTAACCATCATTGTACCCGTCGATTGAATTGGGTCCACGACTCGGGTCACGCTGTCGGTTACGATTATGTGTAGGGCGAAGAGGAAACCACTCAATACGGTGAGCCACTCCCCCACTCCGAACTCTACCCGCGGAGGTCCCGATATCCATCCAGCCCCGAATGTAGCGAGTACAACCCCAAGCAGCATGAATGGCGTGAAACGCTGCCTACCAATGGCCACTCCAATGATCGCAGTGAACACGACATAGAGGCTCGTCAGGAAGGCAGAGACCGCAGGAGTAACGTTGGTCAACCCCACCATCTGGATTAGAAATCCGAGAATCAGTATCAATCCTAAAGAGAAACCTCCTCTCCAGACCTCAGGATCGTTGAAGCCTGAGCGGGAGGATCGTAGGAGGACTATTGTGAATACGGAGCCAATTAGAAATCTAAAGGCAACAAAGTGCATGGCCACCCAGCGCCCATCAACACCTATCAGATGTGAATCGGCAGCGGCCAAGGCCTGTTTCATCCAAATGAATGTCATGCCCCAGATGAATGCTACAGAGAACAGTATCAATGTGGCCCGTTGACTATCCCTCACAACCGATCCGAATAGGGCGTTGTCATTATACTACCCTATTGCACGTCACCAATCCATTAGGTTAGATTGTCGACTTTTTACAGCATCTATTTCATCATTCCATCCCCTCATTAGATGGAGATCCGCTACTGCTCTGGCTGCAGAGTCAAGAGCAGCCCCAATCGTTCCCAATGGCGTTCCAAAAGCATCGCCAATGAATGCAATACGGCCATAATGAACGACCCTACCCGGCCCAGAGATTGGCCGACCGTACCTCCACAAGTGTGACGACCATCCCACCGGGCTAAACCCAGCCTTAGTTGGAATCAAAGAGGCCATTTCATCCTTAGTTCTGTTAATGTGCTCCTCTGAGGAGTTTGGATCTAACCTGAGTTCGATGGTGCCATTGCCGACGTTACGAATTGACCAACCCTCTGGTAGCGAGTCAGACCCCTCGTGACCAGGGCCCCAAGCAACCCAGTAAGGAGCGCTCTCACCCGAGAACACCCCCTCTTCGAGCAATCTTGTCGCCTGTTCGATCGGGACGGCTACAATCACCCTTGAATGATTGAACTGCACTTCTTGACTATCTGATGATCCCCACAACAGAACTCCTTGTGCATCTTCCTTGACTCCTACTATTCGGGTGTTGTAGTTCACCTCTTGGTCTTTTGAGAGTTCATCTAGGAAACTCTTGAATGGTTTTTCAGAATTACCCAGATCCCATTGGAATCTATTCATCCAATTCCTCGAGCCATCCATGTTGATAGATCCAATACTGAACATTGAGCCATCCTCAGTCTGTCTGTAGGCCAATCTCCCACTTGGCCTCCATCCCTTGTCGTAGATGGTGACTTTGTGGCCAAGCCTACTCAGGATCTGGCCCGCAAACATTCCAGATATACCGGACCCCACAATTCCTATGTCCATTATTCTCCCATTGGTTGGCGCCCCCACCCAGTCCCTGTACCGCTTCATGTCAAGCCTCGAGACATGTCCCTCTGTGCTACGTCGCCTGATCCTCCCCATGTAGTCTGACGGAGGATCGAATGGTCTGTCAAAGAGGCCATAGCACCACATAACCCCGGCAATCGAGTTAGGGTCTCTCCCATCTAGTGCATATCTGTCATTCAGACATTGGGTGATATTCATTGCGGAGTTTGGATCCTGTATCCATCTCGCAACCCCCTTTCCCCAAGTCATCCTCACATTGTTGTGCATTACTCCGTGGCGTACCAGGCCCATCTGAGCGGAATCCCACAGGGAATCCCCTGTGTCGCCTGTTTCCAGGTCACGCTCTTTTTTGTTGACCGTAGGCTGAATTCTTTCCCGCCAAGAGATGCGAGCCCATTCCGGTAGAGAACTCCAATCTCGCGGAGACTGCAACTCATGACAGTGATGGTATGCTTGTTCCCTGAATATGAGCATCTCGTCTAGGAACTTATCAGCGCCTTTCCCCCCTGTGTCAATGGCCTCTCTTACCACCTTCGTGGCTGCGATCATGCCATAGTGAAGCCAGGGGGAGATGCCACTCACTCCATCACGGTTAGACGCGTCATTTCGTGTCCTGTGATACCTTTTCAGACCGTTCTCAACGTAATTTTCCCATTTCCTCTTTGCGAATTTAGTTCCACCACATACGTCCGTCACCGGCATGACCGTCGGGTCGATTTCACATTGAGAGAGCAACTGCACCCCCCCATCCCTTTCTAGCTCCCTATGGGCCGAAACGGGAGCAAACGGAGGATCATAGAGTTCTGACATCCTTGTAATTGGCACATCACAAACAGGCCAATTTAGCCCCTTCCTTGCATTTACCATTCGTTTTGTAGAATTCTTGAATTTGAACGGCCGATCGACAGAGCGCCCGAAAACCTGCCTTGGCAGAACGCAGTGAGCGTCGACTTCGATCAAGGTGCGCATCTTGGCGATAGCATCAGACCAATCCGACCATGGATCCAGGTCAACGAGATCAGTTACTATCACTGCGGCATCTTCCGAGAGCAGTTTCAATACTGGTTGTCTGTGGCCCTTTCTCGAGACATGCAATAGGTAATCCACACCCATGTCCGCCGCTTCATTCTCAAGATCTCTAGCACCCTCCAGCAAGAACTTGTGGTGCCGATAAGATGCATGAGGATACCTTTCGTCTATCCCATGATATACTAGCAGGGGCAACCCCATTTGGTTTGCAATGAGTCTTGCGACATCGAATGTGGGATTCTCCTCGAATCTTAGGGCTGCCCGAATCCAATGAAGAACGAATTTGGGGTCCTCGCAGCCGGGCCCTGTTCGTAGAGAACATCTCTCCAGCAGGTGATGCGACAAGGACTCGATCATTGCTTTGTTGACAATATCACACGATATGAATTAACGTTCTAGTTCCTAAATGGATTCGTCCATCTGAAGGGAGACGCTCAATAAGAAGGCGCCTCTCGCTTAATTATGGTCAATCTTGCACAACCGGTGATGGGCGGTCTGTACGAAACGCTTTCAGGAGCTTTCGGCAATCAGATCGCATGGCTGGTGGGCCACGCTATCATTATCGCTGTCGGGTTCGGCCTGGTCACCCTTGCTAGGAATTGGTCCCACATAGTAGACGGGGCAAAACTCGAAAGGGGGCATTCAGTTGACATCCTCCTGTTTACCATAGTCACAGGGTTCCAAATCCAAATTTATTCTAGCGACTTAGGCTGGCCTCTATTCGCATCAATCCTCATTGCTTCAACATTCACAATTTCCCTTGGCTGGTGCGTAAAGGTGCTGAATTAGGGGAATCGTGAAGGAATACCTTGGATGTGGAAAGAATGGCAGCCTTCGGAGATCATCCACCACTTCCCAAGGACCTGGGGGAGATCTTGGAAGATGAAACTACTTCCACGGTTTTCCTGAAAGCAGATTGCCCTCCTCGAGCCAAGAGGGGCCATATTAGCGAACTTAAACTTGAGGATATTGGAGAAAAACCGTGGACTAAGGCGAAGGTCAGTGATCTATCAGACCAGATGTTAGTATTGGTCGAACAACATTCGGAGAGATCTGATTGTTTCGTGGAGATAGAACGGGAGGGGTGCAGAATCCTGCAGGTGGGAGACCTGAGAGTGACTTGCGCGTGGCCTCCTTTCTCTGATGCATGGGAAATCACTGTTGTACGCCCCGTGGCCTATCTCTCGCTTTCGGATTACGATATAGATCTTGAATTGAAGCGTAGGCTATCCGATCATCACAGAGGGGTGTTCGTGGTCGGAAAACCCGGCTCTGGAAAAACCACTTTCGCCCAAGCTATTGCAGCATATCTCGATGAAGAAGTTGGGGCGATGGTCAAAACTATGGAAGCCCCTAGAGACCTACAACTACCTGAAAGAGTCACTCAATATGCCCCTTTAGAGGGCGATTTAGAGAAGACGGCAGAGGTCATTTTCCTAGTTAGACCAGATTTCGTCATCTTTGACGAAGTCAGAAGATCAAGAGATTTCGAAATTTTTGGGGACGTTAGACTTGCAGGAGTAGGTTTGCTAGGAGTCACTCACGCAAACAGCGCTTTGGAGGCCATTCAGAGGCTGGTGGGCAAGGTCGAACTCGGATTGATATCCCAAGTGTTGGACACAGTTATCCATATAGAGAAAGGAAAGGTAAACGAGATATTGGAATTGAAAATGGTGGTTCGTGCCCCGACCGGAATGGAGTCCGATCTATCTCGACCTGTGATAGAAATCAGAAGGTTTCCGAGCGGGGAGTTAACCCATGAAATGTTCGCCTTCGGCAGCGAGATCGCTGTAGTGCCCGTTAGTGGAGAAGATGGGGGTGCAAGCCCGGCAATGATCATGGCTGCAGATGAGCTGAAGAGGCAAGTTATCCGACATACTGGAATATCCGTGGCACATGCTAAATTCCTCACAGAATCCTCTGCAGAAATCTATGTCGACCAATCCGCAGTTGGTGCAGTAGTAGGACCCGGTGGCGAAAACATCAGAAGACTAGAGAGGCAAATCGGCATAAAGTTGGACGTCAAATCAGTACGAGAATTACCCCGCAACCAAAGAAAACGAATAGATGAGGTATCCAACACGAACTACAATGAAGATGAATGGAAGTCGAGATCTGGGCGCGATTGGTCTAGAGACGATCGTAGTGGGAGTCAAAAAGCGAGAAGGAGAAGAGGCCGGAAGGGGCGTCGTTAGGCGGAGCCGGCATTTGGGATTTCATTAGGAGGGGTTTCTTTTTGTCGGAAGCAAACAAATCAAGTCCAGTTAGGATCGTCAAGGAACAGACCAAAACCACGAGCGGTACACAAGTCCAAGAGAAGATGATAGAAGCAGCTAGGGTATTCTCAGACATTCTTCGACCAACCTATGGTCCGAGGGGACTCGACAAGATGCTCTACAAAACCGATGGTAGCAGAGCCATAACGAACGACGGCGCAAGAATCGTTTCTGAGTTGTTAGTGAAACATCCAGCTGCAAAAATGATGGTTTCAATGGGCGAGACTCAAGAGGAGGTCAGTGGGGACGGCGTCACCGGTACCCTGCTTGTTTGCGGATCATTGTTAGAGGAAGCCTCACGGCTACTGTCTCGAGGATTTCATCCACTTACAATAGTAGAGGGCTATAGAAACTCACTTGAGATCTCCAAGAGAACCATAGAAAACAGATCAAAGCCAATAAGAAGTGGCGATATGGAAAGGGTGGCATACACGGCTATGACTGGAAAGAGCGCCAATCCAGATCACTTCGCACCTCTACTGGTTAGATCGCTCGAGGTGTTGAAAGGAGCCAACCAAGATATTTCAACTGAAAGTTTCGGTATGATCAAGACAGGAATGGGGACCCAAGAGCGATCGAGGTTGATCATGGGCTTCCAGATGAGGAAGAGAGTCCCATCGGAAAGTGCCCCGAACAATCTTGAGAATCCAAATGTGTTGGTAATCAGAGGAGACATAAAAATTAGGAAAATGACCAGAACGGCGGAAGTTCGAGTAAGCAATTCTGATGAATTGGACTCATTCATTGAGGCAGAAAAGGAGAGAAAAACGAAGATCTCAGACAAAATAATGAGCACATCAGCCAATTTTGTGGTTTGTGGGGGGGAGATCGATCGAGACATACTCTATGAATTATCTAGATCAGGCGTTTTGGCCATTCAAGGCCTTGACTCATCAGAGATAGAACAAGTAGCCCTATGCACCAATTCCGTGGTAGTTGACTCCATCATGGATATCCATCAATCAATGATCGGGAATGCGGGGACCGTCAGTTGGACTAGGAGGCCATCATCCGATCAGGTGGAGGATATCATTGAGATCGATAATTGCCCTTCCCCCGGACTAGTCTCGTTCCTAATCGGTGGAGTCTCAGACGCATCTGCAGAGGAGACGATTCGAAGCCTACATGATGCGATTCGATCGATGTTGGTTTGTGAGCAAGACCCACGAGTCGTCAAGGGCGCAGGCTCAATTTATGCTCGAATAGCCAATGACATCAGGAATGCAAGTCTATCAGAACCTGGTAGGGAGAGGTTGGCAATGGAGGCTTACGCGAGAGCTCTTGAAACGATACCTTTCGTGTTGGCATCAAACGCTGGTAGAGAAGGTCTGGACGCAGTGCTGGAACTTAGAACAAAGTCCAGAGATGAGACTAAGAAAGACCATGGGATTTCCTTGGATGGATATATTTCCGTCGTGGAGGGTGTCTTGCACCCTGCCTCCAGCTTGATTTCAAGCCTGGAGGCAGCAGTTGAGACGACCGTGGCCATGATGAGAATCGATCAGGTGGTCAGCGCTAGAGGAGATTAGCCTCCCCAATGGTCATTGACCTGGTCGGATGAGTAGCATCATGAAGAACAGGACTGCGCTTATCAGCGTCTATCGGAAAGAAGGTGTTGTAGACTTTGCAAGAGCGATATCAGACATGGGTTGGAACCTCATTTCAACCGGGGGCACATCACGCGAGCTGAAGAGTGCCGGACTTGAGGTCAAAGACGTCTCTGAAGTCACTGGGCACCCAGAGTGCTTTGATGGTCGTGTCAAAACACTCCATCCTGCTATCCATTCAGGATTATTGTCTAGAAGAGCAAACAAAGAGGATCAAGAGACTCTCAATGAGCTCGGATATCAGACCATTGACCTCGTTTGCGTAAATCTCTACCCCTTCGAGGAGACTGCCGCGATAGAACCGCCTGTTGACGATCCTACATTGATAGAAATGATTGACATAGGCGGACCTACGATGATACGCTCCGCAGCAAAGAATCATGATGATGTAATCGTCGTGACCTCTCCAGATCAATACGATGAGGTCCTAGCCGCGCTAAGAGAAGCGAAAGGGGAACCAACCAAGATCGATCCGAAACTAAGAAAAAGACTGGCATTGCAGGCCTTTCAAGAGACTTCTGCGTACGATTCCGGAGTTTCAAATGAGCTCGACTCACGTTTTATTGGTGAGATCATCCCCACGCAGAGTCACATCTCCACTGGAAATGGAGTTGAATTGAGGTATGGGGAAAATCCACATCAATTGGCTGCATTTTACCCCGACTCGCACTCTCAGAACAGTCTGGCGGCTGCTAAGCAACTTGGGGGTAAACCGCTCTCCTACAACAATTACCTCGACCTCGATGCAGCATTGAGGTTGGTGACTACGCTGATGTTGCCTGAGTTCGAGGGAATGCATGCCTGTGTGATAATTAAACACACAAACCCATGTGGGGCTTCGATTGACGCAACTCAAGATGGTGCATGGGCAAATGCACTGCTTAGCGATCCAGAGAGCGCATTTGGATGCGTCATTGCCTTCAACAAAAAGATAACGAAAACTACTGCTGAGGTGATAGGTGACCACTTTTTTGAGTGCCTGATAGCGCCCGATTACGATAAAGAGGCCATTGAAATCCTCTCAATCAAAAAGAATCGTAGGATGCTGACCCTGCCAACTATGGCCCCGCGACAATCTTCCATCAAGATGAAACAGATAGAGGGGGGATGGCTTGCTCAAACACAGGGCCCTCCGATGATTGATTGGAATTCGATAGAGAGCGTCACAAAAAAGGAATTCACAGAATCAGACATCATGCTGGCTAAATTCGGAACAGCGGTTATTTCTGATGTCAAATCTAATGCTATATTGCTTGTTTCGACCACAAAAACCGGCTTCGCGACGGTCGGTGTCGGACCCGGACAAACAAGCCGCGTCGAAGCGGTCAGGATCGCAGCTAGAAGAGCCGGAGACAAGGCGAAGGGCTCGATGATGATATCTGACGCATTTTTCCCATTCAGGGATGGAATAGACACTGCGAACGAGATAGGCGTTGAATCCATCGTCCAACCCGGTGGATCAATGAGAGATTCAGATTCCATCTCGGCGGCTGATGAACACGATATGTCAATGATCTTTACAAATAGAAGACTTTTCCTACACTAGTGGTACAATGTCCGAGGATATTTTCAACAGTGAGTTTTTGCTTGTAGGAACGAACAAGGTTCTACGCAACAGAAGCGTACTTGCGGCATTGACCAACAAGCAGAGCAATGATGATGGCAGTTTGACGGAGGAGGAGATCAAATGGCTAGAAAGACGTGCCCATGATGGCTTTGCTATAATCACAACGGCAGCGGCATTCGTACATCCCAGTGGAAAGTCATGGAGTGGAGAACTCGGTGTTCATTCTGACGAAATGCTACCTGGTTTGATAGACCTCGCAGGCCGAATAAATTCCCATGGGGCAATCAGCCTAGTTCAGATTTTCCATGGGGGTATGAGAGCCCCCACTGAAATTACGGGTAAGACACCGATATCAAGTAGCAGGAATAGAACTAAGCAGTCATCAACGAACTTTTCAAGAGCCATGCTGGAACCAGAAATAAAAGAAGCAGTCCAATGGTACGTTGACGCTGCCATCAGGTGCCACAAAGCTGGATTTGATGGCGTGGAAGTTCATGGAGCCCATGGTTATTTGATAACACAATTTCTTGGTAAGAAAACAAACAATAGGTCGGATGAGTGGGGGGGAACACTTCGGAACAGGTCAAGGTTCCTCATCGAAATCGTGAGGGGAATTAGGAGGGCGACTCCCCGGGACTTCGTAGTGGCAGTCAGAATATCTCCTGAATATCCATCTTGTGGCGTGACAATCGATGAGAGTATCGAAGTTTCCAAGATATTGGTGAAAGAAGGTATTGACATCTTACATTTATCCTGTTGGGACATAAACAACAAGATCCAATATAAAAATGAACAATTACCGATCACAAGTATTTTCTCAAAGCAACTTGGGGAGAAGATTACTCTGATTACTACTGGATCCATATGGGATGGCAGCGATGTGAACGAGGCATTCAATCAAGGTGCAGATTTGATCGGGGTCGGACGAGCGGGCATAGCACACCCTGATTGGCCTCGACGAGTTTTCACTGCCGACAACCGACGGCCCCCATTCACAAAACTTCATTTGTCCAAAGCTGATTTAAGCCCTAAATTCATTGATTACATGCAATTATGGGAAGGATTCGTGGATGGATGAGTCACAAGGTCACATCTTTCCTGTCATAGCTTAATCCAGCCTCTTTGGCAAAAGAAGCGCTAGACCCTGGAGGAATGCCCCCCTGTCTCTCTAACAATGATAACGATGCTAACACAATGCTATCCGGATCCACTTCAAAGAAACGGCGCAACTCCTCTCGTGTGTCGCTTCTCCCAAACCCGTCAGTTCCGAGTGGGAGAAACCCACCTTTGGTCCATCTTTGTATCATTTCCGGGACCGCGGCAATATAGTCTGAGGCAGCCACAGTCGGAACCCCGTCTCCGAAACAAGCTTCAACGTAAGGAACCCCCTCGTGTTTAGGGTCGAATCGTTTGATACGCTCAAATTCCAAACCCTCTCTCCTCAACTCTCCATAGGAGGTCACAGACCATATCTCAGTAGAAATTCCTCGCCCATTCAGGTCTTCGGATGCTGAAATTACGTTTTTCATAATCGGTCCAGATCCAAGCAGTCTTATCATCGGAGCAACATCATCAACATTTCCAGTGAGTCGATAAGCCCCACGGATAATCCCCGCCTCACACCCATCCGGTCTCGCAGGTTGACGCTCATTGTCGTTGTACAGCATGACATAATGAATCATATCATTTCCATCATCGAACATATCTTTCAACCCATATTGGATAATTGTAGCCAACTCATATGCATAAGCTGGATCCCACGCCCTGACAGAGGGTACTGTAGATGCTAGCAAGAGACTGTGCCCGTCTTGATGTTGCAAGCCCTCACCATTCAAGGTAGTCCGTCCTGCTGTAGCTCCCATGAGGAACCCCCTGGCTCGCGAGTCAGCAGCAGCCCACACTTGATCCGCTATTCGCTGGAATCCGAACATGGAGTAGAAGGTGTAGAATGGTATAGTCGCAACTCCTGCATGGGCATAAGAGGTCGCCGCAGCGGTCCATGTGGCCATAGCACCAGCCTCAGAGATACCCTCTTGCAATATTTGACCTGTTCTAGCCTCCTTGTAATTCATTAGCATCTTATGGTCAACAGGCGTGTATTTCTGGCCGACCTGGGAGTAAATGCCAAACTCGCTAAAAAGTGGATCCATTCCGAAAGTTCTACCTTCGTCTGGGATTATTGGAACCACGTGGTCCCCAATCTCGGATTTCATGAGATTTCGCAACATCCTGACAAAAGCCATGGTCGTCGAGACTTTTTGCTTCTCAGGGGTACCAGAGTCAAACTCTGAGAATACCATTGGATCTGGCAAGGATATGGGCTCAAAATTCACTTTTCTCAAGGGCAATGGTCCACCCAAGGACGATCTCCTGTTCTTCGAATATTCCAACGACTTTGCCCCTTCCTCTAATTCCACGAATGGGTCATCTTCGACCCGGTCTTCGTCAATTTCGATCCCGAGGTAGTCCCTGTAATCGATCAAAGACTTCCTGTCCAATTTTTTCTTCTGGTGTGTGGAGTTCCTTGCTAGGAATGATTCAATACCCCATCCTTTCACAGTGTGGGCTAATATTACGGAAGGCCGATCAGAATTCTCTGCTTCCCTGTAGGCAGCCAGCACTTTCTTTCGATCATGCCCACCTCTTCCAAGAGATGAGATATCGGAATCCGATAATGATGAACCCAAATCTTCGAGTTCTTTCGTAGCGCCGAAAAACTCCTCTCTGAAGGTACGCGGATCAAGGGTGCTCATCCTCTGAAAATCACCGTCATTTATCTCTTCTAACCTCTCTAGAAGGGCACGTGCATTATCTCCCCTCAATATCTTGTCCCATGCGTGGTTCCAAAGTACCTTGATGACATTCCAACCAGCCCCACGATACAATCCCTCCAACTCTTGGATTATTTTCGCATTACCTCGAACTGGCCCGTCTAGCCTTTGCAAATTGCAATTCACAACTACGATCAGATTGTCCAATCTTTCCCTACCAGCTATCGCAATTGAGGCAATGGACTCCGGCTCATCCATTTCTCCATCACCAAGGAACGAGAACACTCGGGATTCTGATGTATCTGCCAAACCTCTGTTGTGTAGGTATTTCCAGAATCTTGCGTGAAGAACTGCCGCCAATGGCCCCAACCCCATGGAGACGGTAGGATATTCCCAAAAATCGGGCATCAACCTAGGATGGGGGTACGATGAAAGCCCTTCTCCTGAAACTTCCTGTCGGAATTTCTTTAGTTGTTCACGACTAATTCTCCCTTCTAGAAAGGCTCTGGCATAAATGCCGGGGCTTCCATGACCTTGAATGTAAATTGCATCCCCTATCCCCTCATCCTTCCCCCTGAAAACGTGATTAAACCCAACCTCATACAACGTTGATGAAGAGGCATATGTCGAGATATGACCACCTATCCCATCCACCCTTCGATTGGCATCAGATACTATGGCCGCTGCATTCCATAAGACGTGGTTCTGAAATTCTTCCTCGAGATCCTCATCTCCAGGATATCTTCCTTCCATCTCCGTAGGTATCGTGTTTAGGTACGGAGTCCTTGATATCGGAGAGATTGGAATATCAAGATCGACGGCTTCTCCCAGTATTTCATGCAACAGCAGACGTGCCCTTGAGGCTCCACTGTTGCCTACGACATCACGAAGCGCTTGCAGCCATTCATTAGTCTCGGATTGGTCCTCGTCTGGTAGCACTGATCTGTGTGCCATTACACTACCTCGCTTCTTCGAGATGGGGCCCACCTTTCAACCTCGCACTTGTCGATAAGACATATCTGATGATCCTTTATCCCCAATTTCGATCAGATAACAATGATGCATTGTCCTCAGCCCAGCCACTGTGATTGCAGAGTCACCATCAGGCGCTCTCGTGCCACCCCATTCTCGCACTGCATGCTTGACTGTGGATAATCCTGGGAGGTTGTGAGGGTCGACCTTCAATTCAACTACAATGCTATTTCCACGACCAAGCCACTCCAGCACAGCACGGATTGATCTCTTTGCCACTCCATATTTCTGGTTTAGACTTCTAACCCAGTATCCTAGATTCCAATCACTCTTCGTTGAGCGAGTCACTCGGTCGAACCCTATTAGCCCCATTATTCGCTCAGATCTTGGGTCTATCATCACCCAGTGATGGAGAAGCCCCGACCTTCCCAATCTTTGAGTTTCGTCCAAAAAAGATAGAATTTGTTGTTTCAAATCTCTCTCAATGTCAATCCAAGGCATAGCTCTGCTGACCTCTGGCCAGGTCTCCTCAAATGCTTCTTGCAGCTCGGTGAGCACCGATGGACTAGCAGGCCTCAATACCAAGCCATCATCAACGCGGATAGATACAGTAGCCCTTCTAGACATATCAAACCCCTAACCGGTACCGAGCATCGGCCACAGCAGGGTCAGATGGGTGCAATTTCTCAGCACCATCAATTATTTTGGGTACCTCATCGCCCCTTCCTAGCGCCTGCAATAATCGACAGACGGGAAACAATAGCCTCGTCCTTTCGCCCAGATGCGGTCCAGCTTCGTCCAATAATTCCCGGGCGCGACCCATTCTTTTCTCCTTGGCCTCGCCCATTGCTTGCTTGAGTTTAACAGCTATATCCCTCTCAATCCAGGGCATCTGTTGTGCCCAAGGCCAATAACTAGGTCTTTTGACCCGTTCAATATCATGATTAAGAAAACCATCAACTGTCTTCATGATGGACTCGTTTTGACTTTCGGATTCAGATTCGATTGTTGAATTTGGAATCGAATCTATTTCCGGGATTTTGGGGGGCGAGATCCTCGGCCTCGTTTCAGAGGCGCCTGGCGTCTGTGATGAGTCAACCCCAGTAACTATGTCATTCAAGCTTTCGATCGCCGGGTCTCCATTGATGTCAGGAGTTGCTCCACCCTCATGGGGCAATTTTGTACTAAGAAACCTCTCTACTAACTCTTTTTTGTTTCCATCAGTGGAGGCGCCAAGACTCGAAAGCATAGATCTTAGTTCCGCGTTAGTCAAAGAAAGTAATTCCTCTTCGTCCATATTCGGTATTGGATCAGGCTCATTCTCGAGGGGTATTTCTGTAAAATCGTTTACATTCTCTTGTTCCAATTTTTCCGATTGAGCCTGCGAGAAATCCACCTCATCAATGGCCTCGGCGAGGGGCAGGT
>DAVU01000011.1 GCA_002505695.1 Euryarchaeota archaeon UBA487 | reverse complement strand
ATGACAATGCCCCAGAACCGGATGATTACGTCCAATTTGCCGAGGTTGTGGCCAGATGGTCCGGCTTCGAGATATCCACAGTTGCTGATGAAGAGGGGAATTTTGAGTTCACGCTCCCATTGGGTGAGAACGTCACCGTGACTTCTACCGTCGGACTGGGGAATCTTGTCGATGGGTTGGTCGTACTCACATCCGAGGAAAACGCTCCCATCGAACTAGTCACTAGGAAAGGAATTGTCTACGAAGGCTACGTTTCAGTCAATCGGGGCAACTACCTGTACGATAACTCCATTGTGGGCTGGGAGCCACTCACAGTACTCGCGACAAACACCACATCCGACGTCACTTGGACCTCAGAGGTAAACGAAGTCGGTGACTTCGAGATAGCCCTCCCAACGGGGGAATGGAGTATCTCATTATTGGACAGTACGTTCACTCATGCCGCCACAACAACGGAACCAGACACTACGATCGAGCTAACCATATTCCCTGACAACAGCACCCTGAACCTATTTGCATTCATCGACTCATCCAGGGACGGTAATGTCACCAATGGCACAGGGGTCATTGCTGATTTCAGAGTCGTGCCACTGGGCCAAAGTGGAATACAAGAGAACTTCACCACCTCAATCGAAGGAACTGCCAATGTGCAACTCGAGCCAGGAAATTACCTGATCGAAACCAGCATACTCAACCCAGATCAGACTTTACATGGAACAAGGATCCTCACGGGGTCCACCAACATTCAGATCCCTATTGAGGCGACAACGCTGCAAAGAGATATTGGATTCGACCCAGAGGGCGTCGTGAATATCACTTTTATCGACCAACTACTCGCCCCCGTCGCTGATCTGGAGGTTAAATTCAGGAACGTTGACAGAGAGCCTGTAATCGTCACATCACTCACAACCGATGACGATGGCAACATTCTCGCATTACTGCCCGAGGGGAGAACAATAATCGAGATAGACGGGTATGAGCCCGGTGACGAGACTGTGTTGGGAGCAAGGTCCACGATCGATGTGATCGCGGGTGATCAACCATCGCCGAAAATGATTGAACTAACGGAGATGGCCACCTTGAATCTCACAATATCAGACTCTGAAACTTCCGAAGGAATCCCAGGCCAGAAAATAATACTACAGTCATTGGATGACCAAGGAACAATCAAGATGCCCGTGACAAGTGAAACAGGATTCACATCCGCATTGGTCGTACCCGGGAATTGGAGTTTGAGCCATGACGAGGAGACCAATGGCGTCAGAATTCTGATTCAAGAGACCCACATAGACCGAATCCTAGCGGGCGAACACCGAGAAGTCTCCATCGATGCGCGAAAGGAGGTCACACTCTCCGGGAAGGTTTTCTGGGACTTTGACAAAGACGATCAGGCTGATGTCGCAGAGGGGGTTTCCAATGCTACTGTGACGATTGACGACGGTCAAACCATTATCGAGCTGAAAACCGATGAAACAGGAACATACTCCACTTTGGTTCCAACGAATGTCTCCCTGAGCATAACAGCCTCCAAGGAAGGATTTGCTTCCATGCAAGAGAACTCCTCGATTACTGGAGATCCAATCGACCTTGACATCGAGCTAACTGCAGGTACAGTCACTGCCTCGGGCACTGTGACTTACCAAGGCCAATCTATAGATCCCCAGTGGTCCGATGACGTGGAAATACTCCTAGTCCCCAGAGAGGGCTTTGCCATGCCCCATGTAATTGCGGAGAAGGGTGGAGACGGTGATTGGGACGGAACTTGGACTGTCGACCTAGAGCCCGGTAGATACGTACTTCAGGTTCGTGACACGACCAGAAACTTAGTCGCCTTTACCCAAATATTCGCCGATCTAGTGAACGGAGGACAAGCTGACGTGGATCTATTGCCTGGAGGATGGCTCCTCATGAACGGCTCATGGCTCGACTATGAGGGCAGCCTGCATTCAATCTCATCAATGGACATGGATATAGAAGGGTCAGACATTTTGGATGAGGAAATAACACTCCTGATAGAGTCTGGGCCATCACTGGACTGGAGATTCGACGTTCCCGACGACGGGGACGTCAGAATCCTCCTACCTTCTGGTCCAGTCACGATTTCCGGAGAATTTGCCGTACTTCAACAGGACAGGACAATGACATACGAGGCAGGCCAGTCCATCAGCGTCCCATCATCAACGATTTCAGACGCGTTTGAGACCGCACCACTAGACCTGAGGTTCAACAGATTATCAAACAGCGACATCACGGCTACCCTGGTTTCCACATCATCTGCCACCGTCAACGAGGACGGCATCCTGTTCGCCAACAGCGACGGGGAAGGCGGCTATGACCCCATGCTCGTAGAGATCGAAGTTGACTATGAGGGACATGAGACATCCGATGTGTTCAATCTGAGGGCCACCGTCCCAGGCACTGATGGATCTGATTGGGCTGTTCTGTTTGACAATGGATCAGGGGAATATTCAGCCTCACCTACACTTTTGATGTCTATCGAAGACGATCAAAAGACCGTCAAAGTCCAAATTACACCCCCCAACTCTTCGGTAGCACGTCATTTCTCGAATGGAAGAACTTTGACAATACAGGTGTTCTCAGACAATGGCGTCAATGAAGACGTTGAGGTGAAAGTCAACGTCGCAAAAACAACTGGTTGGAGCCTCGCAGAGGCACCTGACGAAATTTATGGCGTCAGACCCGGATCTCAGGAGACCATCCGACTCATCTTCCAAAATGAGGGCAACTCGGATGAGGTATATTCAGTCTCATTTGATGACGATGCATTGCCTCCGGGTTGGACAAGAACTGGAGCCCAATCCGTAACTGTCGGGGCATTTGAGAGTCAAGCATTCTCAATTATTCTAGGCGCGCCAGAGAACGCGACCGATGACCCACACTCACTCACTATGTACGTCATCGGCGATGACCAAACGGAATACGAGCCCGTTGTAATAGACGTATCCGCCCAGTACGCCGTCCTGTCCATTAACGAGGACAGCATCTCATGGTTAAGTGGTGGCAAGGATCCAGTTTACGGATCGGTCCAGACAGTAGTTCTGACGATAGAAAACCAAGGACTTGTGGGGGCAGAGGAAGTAATCGTGAAGGCTGAGCACCAGACATCCGCCACATCTAGCCCCTCTGGCATTAATGCAAGCGACGTACTTTCAATACCTGCGGGAATGGAGGGCACGGCTTACTTGGACCTTAACTTCAGCACCCTCAGTCAAGGTGATGCTTGGATTGTGTTCTCAATAGAGTCAGTAGATGGGAAGGAGTCCGATGTGGAACTACGCCCCGATAAATTCAATCTACAGTCTCCCAGTGTCGAAGAGGCAGGGGATGCGACACAGGTATTGATGATAGTACTCATAATCATACTCGGGGGACTGTTGATCGTCCTTACAAGAAGACCCGGCAGGAAACCAAACGCTCCTTTCTGACCGAGATTGGGTGACAAACAATGCCCAAGGAAGGCGTCGAGTTAATGCCCGAGCCCGAGGACAGGGCAATTCTCACTGCGGTCGACAGGGGTGCCGAGGGATACTCTGGGGAAGATTACGGCCTTTCCGACAAAGAGGCGAGAGACCTGAGGAGGCCATTACACGGTGTCTCGTCATTCGTATGGCCCTACGGAGCGGTTGGAGGAGCTGCTAGCATAGTTGTGATGATTCTATTGTGGCCGATGATTCAACCACTCATCACACCCTACCTCCCTGCTTCCGAGTGGGCCTACGAGTCATCTGGTGTAAGACAACTCGGCGACGAGGGCCTTGATGGTAGTGGGATCAAAGTTTGCATAGTAGATACTGGTATAGACCCCTCTCACCCCGATTTTAAAGACATGAATTTAGCCGGATTCAGAGACTTCTACGCTTTTCAGCATGATCAGGTTAGGGACGTAAGCCAATCTCATCATGGAACTTCCATGGCAGGGCTTCTCATCGCGAATGGCTCTGGACCCCTCCAAGGAATGGCTCCGAAGGTGACACTCAGCGTGGCTGTGGGGTTGGGGCCTGAGGGTACTACTGGAAACAGCGTCAGGGTCGCTGATGCGATACAATGGTGCAGGGTTTCCCAGCGATCGGATATAATCAGCCTATCACTAGGGGGGCCATTTGAAGCCTCATCTCAACAAGCCTCTAGGTCAGTCTCAGGAGCTGTTCAAGACGCCTTGGATAATGGGATCTTCGTCGTAGCGGCGGCGGGCAATGCGGGCCCGAACAACATTGATGTCTCCACACCTGCAAATGTGGAGGGTGTCATAAGTGTCGGTGCATATGACAGGTTTCTCACGCCTTGGTCAAACAGTTCGATCGGCTCATACTTAGATCCCTACAACGAATTGGATAGAGTCTGGCCAAATCAGAAACCCGAGATACTTGCCCCAGGCTCCTATATTCTCTCCACAGTTTCCAGCCAAAAATCTCCTCCCTACGCATATTCAACAGGTACAAGCGATGCAGCAATCTTCGTCACTGCGACATTGGCGTTGATATTACAGGATCTAACAGACAAGGGCCTCATAGACCTCACGATTGACGGGGATGATCGTATATTCCATGTCAAGAAGGCCCTTGCAGAAAGCGCTCAACCAGTCAAAAACCAGATTGGACATGACATTCGATCGGGGTACGGCATGTTGGATGCCGTGGCATGGCGGAACGCTGTAGAGGCCTCCGCTAACAATTGGTAATACCCATATTCCGCCTAGGGTTATATCTATTGACGGCCTCAGTGCAAGCATGAGCGACCGACCCATGATGAAGAGCAAAGCATTGGTACTCATCCTGATACTCTCGACGATGGCCGCTCTGGTAGCACCGGCTTCCTCTGTGTCTGCTCAGAATGCGACTAGCTCAGGCTACATTGACACCATCGAGACCTGGTCCGGGGCTCATACTGTCGATGGAGACATAATCATATCACCGGGTGCCAAGCTAATCATTGAGCCTTCAACTCAAATTACCTTCTCGAATGGTACGTCTCTGGAGGCACGGGGGAACCTGTGCATTGGCACAGCATCCTGCGGCGCCTCTCAAGATGCAACCGCCACCAGTCGCATAACAATGACTTGGCTCGAGCCGTCGAACGCCTCTGCAAAGGGCGATTGTAACGGCATGACCTTCGGAACTTCCACGCTTGGGATAGACGACCCCTCTTGCGGGGAGGGGATAATCATCCGCAGTACGATTGACCTCTCTGAGACTGCCCTCCGTCATCTGGACATCGATTCAGCGTGGGGCGTTCCGTTCCCAGTTCCAACCGTGAATCAATTTCGATATGGTGCTTTGGTATTGCAAGGAGCATCCCCCGAGTTAGTTGAATTGGAGTTCACCGATACGAACACATCTAGCGTGCTTGCCACAGAACTGGCCCAACCTAGGTTCGTCGGAGGTCTTTACACCGTTGGAAATGATGAGCAGAGTGGCGTCACAGGAAACGCCGTACAGATATATGGAGGAGGTACAGGTAGCATTCCCATAGTCTTCGAGAACTCAGATTTCGTTTCAACCGAAAGAGGGTGTCGAAATCAGGATAACGGCCGATCCGCTGTGTGGGTCGAGGAGTCATTCGCAGAGTTCGTCAACATCAATGTCCTAAGCGGTGACTTCGGATTGAGCTACAGATCCTCTGCTGGGAAGGTTTCCGACTCATCTTTGAGTGTAAATTGCAATGGCGTGGACATCAACGGTATGATCTCAGTAGGAACCAAAGAATACCCCACCAATGTTTCAAACAACGTTATCACCACAGTCCAGGGAACCCCAATAACCGCTTATGCAGGGTCGTTAGCCGAGATCCACAACAACGACTTGAGCGGAGCATCGGGGGGATCAGGAATTGCCGTCCAATCAAGCCGCGCGACAATTCACGGCAACAACATCGGCCCCATAGGAGGCTGGAACGGACTGTGGCTCATCGGTTCCTTCGATGTCGATGCCCAGAATAATACGATCACTGACGTTGCTAGGGAGTCCGTTATTGCAGGAGACTACTGGACGGGGGACAACCCAGATGTTAGAAGGCTTTACTTTGCCAACAATCAGGTCTCTACTCCCGGCACCGGCAGTTGCCAAAGCAACACTCACTGGGGAGGGGAGTTTACTTGCCCAGTAGTCATGGTTCACAGGGCAGGGGCAACACTGGTTGACAATGTTTTCACCGCTGGGGGTTCGGCGGATGGGATCAGGGCAACTGGGGCCCTACTGAATGTCCAAAGGAATACTTGGAATCTTAACGCAGTCGGGGCCGTAATACAAAACTTTGACACTGGCGCCGCTGGCGCTCAACAATATGGGTCATTGGCGTTCTTCACAGACAACCAATGGAATGGAGTCACTAGTACCTACGATGTGACGAAGTCTTCAGTCACAGTACAATCGGAAACCATTCCGAACGCCGCGGATGGTGAAGTACCGGTCAGACTGGCTTGGGATGACCAAGAGGCATGGCCAGGAGTAGTCGACAATGACAACGACGGCGTTCCAGATGGTGATTGGGACACAAATATCGTGCCACACCAGACGAAAAGCTGCGCTATATGCCCAGATTACACTCCTCGAGATTTTCCCTTGGCATTAAGCATGGACAACAATTCCACTGTTTTCACATTCTCCAACGTATTGAATCTGGATCTTTCGAAAATCCAAATTGCGACGCAGCCAACGTTTTACTCCGTTCAAGTCAAGCGGGCAGAGATGGTCAGATTCCAAGCGATGGCCAAGGGTTCAGCGGTCCCTGGGGCGAACATCCTGATTGAGGACGGAGTTGGTAACGATCTTTACTCCCTCGAGACCCTTGATGATGGTCGGACGCCATGGATCGCTCTTCCATCAAATTCACACTTAGACTTCAGAGGGCTTCAGGGCGGTGACAACCCAGATGGCTACGCAGATGACGAATACGAAGACTCCTGCTCAGATGGGATAGACAACGATGGCGATCTCCTCTATGACACGCAAGATGACTCATGTGACTATTCGATTGGCTCCCGGGAAATGTCAAAGTACTTTGTCACCGGGTACAAATTCGGCTCAGGTTACTATCACTATGACTTCCTGCTTCAAGAGGAAACATACGAGGGAACTGTGGTTCTAGAGAACGATGCGCCTTCAATTAGCGTCGACGACTCGAGCGATACCTCATTCAAGAGAACAGTCACAATCACAGGTTCAGCATGGGACGGGGAATGGATAGGGGTCTACCCGTCCGCAGAGGAATCCATGTGGGCTCAGAAGGGATATGTTCACAGAGTCGAGGTCAAGGACCCATTCACCGGCTCTTGGGAACAAGCGGGAATCGCTACCGATACCTCTGGAATGGCTGCGGGAGAAGTCACAGGGACAAATCACCCATTCAGAACATGGGAATACTCTTTGGACATGTCCACGTATCCTGAGGACGACTATGTCTTTGAGATACGATCCTTCGACGGACTCGACTACAGTGAAATCATAACGAAAACCGTCAAACTCAACACGCAACCTCCCATGATATCCATTTCAGAGCCAGCAGATTCAACCACCCACAGGAGTGATGACAAGAAAATAACATTCACGGGATCTGCAAACGATGACTATGGATGCCCCACTAACTGCGGCGCCGACATACAAAACGTATTTTTCGTAATTGAGGGATCGGAGTATTACAGCGATACACCAGCTGACGCCACTTGGTCAGGGGACACATGGACCTATGAATGGAGTTACGCCGCACTTCCCAGAATCTCGGACGATTACACTTTCACAATATGGGCATCTGACTCTGATTTTTGCGTCGGAGTCGTTGATGAATGCAACCCAGTGGTTTTGACTTTAACAATCGATAATGAGAACCGAAACCCACTGATACAATTGTCCCAACCTGTGGATGGAACGTACGTCGAGGCATCAGAGAACACAGAGATATCGGGAGTCGCCCAGGATCCTGATGGCCTGGTAAACAGGATAGACATTGAGATTCGAGACCCAATTGATGGCATCATCATTGATACAATAACGCTCACAGGTTCAGAAATTGATGGTAATTATTGGTCCACCCAATGGGACTCCGGGAATTTACAACACGATCGGCCATACACTATCTATGCACGTAGCTTTGATGGCATCGGATACTCGCAGTGGGACCAAATCGAGTTCATTGCGGACAACCCGCCGAACAAAGACAATAGTCGGCCAGTATTCGATAACACAGGTTGGGAGCCCGAGTTCACTCTGTATTGCGATGCAGAGAACCTGGACCTTCTGGATCGGTGCACATTCGCGACAATCGACCTAAATGACCATTTTTCAGACCCTGATATTGAACAGGATATTATCATGGCAGTTGTCGATGACCAACACGCGATTGGCATCAGAATAGACTCCTCAGGGATCGCTACATATGATCCTGATGTTATGGCCTTCTACACCACGGACATGTCTGAGTGGACTATGGAAAACGTCGTGTTTATCGCACAAGACGTCTTTGGTTCAAAGGTCCAGTCCGACCCAGTCGACTTCATCGTGATCCCAACAATATTTTCTGTCAATGCCCCAGACCAGACCTCTCTTGGATCTGGCGATAATGGAATATTATTCGACGGAACTGGTATTCCAGGAAGGGCCGTCACTGCCTACATTGATTCCAATCCCGCTAATTCGACGGTTGTAAAAGATGACAGCACATGGGAACTCCTCATACCATCTAACAGGATAATCGGTGCCGTGACCCCCCAATTCACAATGGGGGTCGGCACGCCGATCGACGGCGTGAAGATATCAGATGGTTCAGATGAAGGTGATGGACTCCCATTGGGATTAATTGGAGGGCTGATCTTGTTGATGGCAATCCTAGTCGCCACTGCCGCGAGATTTATCGAGTTCGGTGAAGAAGAGGGGGTCCAAGAAGACGATCAGATTGAAGGTCAGAGGTATATCAAAGACCCAGACAATCCAGGGTGGCTCTGGGATGTAGAAGCTGGAGAATGGGTCCCTGAGAGTGAATATTGACTATTCGGTTCCGACGATCATGTGTAAACAATCCTTTTCATTGAGAAGGACGTAGCATGAAACCGTGTCTCGCAATAATACCGCCCGGCCTGGTGTTCAAATCCGTATACTGCTCCATCTTCGGGACTACGCTGATTTCCGGGATAGGGTCGAGGTACCATTTGCGCTATCTCAAATGGGTATCGCGAATGCTGTTTCGATAGCTAGGTCGAATGTACCTAGGGCGATTGGTTCTTTGAAGGAATCCGGCTATGTGATCGAAAGACAGGCACATATCACAGGGGTCACAAGGAAAAGAAAGGCATATTTCCTCACAGATGAAGGGGTATCGCTTTCGGACGAAGTATGGGAATCAGTGTCGGAAAAATTAGTGAAAACTATCCAATCAGGGGGAGTGGTTGAAGAACTGTCAATAGCGGATTTGGTGTCGAAGTCAGAGATCGACCTGCGGCATGTTGACATTCTAAGATACATGGATGATGATGCGACAATTGACCTAACAAGCCTGAACCAAGGCCTCATTGAGAGGGACCTGACCAAACACATTGAACGACAATTTGTCTCATCCCTGGCGGACATGCCTCGCGTCAGGCAATTTTTCGGGAGGGACGAGGAGTTGGATCAAATCGCAACCCTCCTTGAACAATCATCAACATCTGTGATTGTCCCAGGAATTGCTGGTATTGGTAAAACAGCTCTTGCTGTCAAGGTTATTGAACGCTTCACACACAGGAGGAATCTGCTATTCCATAGATGCCAGGAATGGGATGGATCACGCGCCTTTCTGGAGGCTATTGGGGAGTGGCAGGGGCTATTGGGCCAAACGGAGTTGTCCGACTATCTTCAGGGCGCCCAAACCCCCAGCCCATCTATTTGCTCAAATTTAATCATCGAGGGGTTGACCAGAACGCCATCTCTGATAGTGATCGACGATGTGCACAAAATAAGCGATGAGGCACTAGTTTCAATCCTAATCTCGGTTTCTGAAAGGATAGATGAGTGTAAGCAGTCAGGAATAGTCCTATTCACGAGATCCTTCCGGAGGATGATTCCAGAGTTCGACACGAAGGGCAGGAGGGTCTCCACCTATCTGAGGCTCGAGGGCCTAGATCGCGATGCGAGCAGACAACTCTTGAGTTCGATGCCCGCCATAGAGGACCCCGACTTCTCTCACATTTACGCCCTATCAAGAGGACACCCACTTGTACTTGAGCTTATCAATAGAGGAAACCTAGCACATTCAGTACATACGACACTTGAAGCATTCATAGAGAAGGAGATATTCAGTAGGCTCACCTCAGATGAAAAGAACATACTGGGCGCTATCTCCGTGTTCAGGGAGCCCATCCCGGTGGAGGCACTACCAAGGAAAACAACCTCGGACTCCATTGAGAGCCTAATCGATAGAGGCCTAGCGCGAAGGGCGAACCAAGATGAGCTGGATGTGCACGATTTGGTCAGAGAATTCTCATCCAGGTCTATGGATGAGCAAATACAACGAGACTTGCATAAACACGCTGCCGAATGGTACGGGAAACAGTCAATGACAACCGGAGACAGGATAGAACATCTTCATCATCTGAACATGGCCAACGACCTCGAGGCCCTCTCAGGAGTGCTAAAAAGCCACGGCCAAGGGTTGGTGAAAGGCGGTCATACTGAACTACTCGGAATTCTCAGGGCCATAGACGATGACGGACTTGACCCAGATACACAATCAATGGTCCACGAGCTTTCTGGAGAAATTTTACTCATTCAAGGGATATGGGACGAAGCAGAAAAGGAGCTCGACTCCGCATCATCCATCGCAAAACGCATGAAGGATCCCAGAAGAATGTCGAGAATCCTCTCAACACAGGCCGATCTAGAAGTCAAGCGCGGTGCTTTGGACGATGCTCTTGAGACCCTGAGACAAGCATTGGGCCTTCAAATCAAAACAAATGACGCCAAGGGCGCTGCAGACTCATACATCAGTATGGGAGCAATATTCAGGCAAAGGAGAGACTATCGCAGGGCAAGAGAGGTTTATCAGAACGTAGAAGAGATGTTAGAGGTCGAAGATTCAGGAAAACTGATATCAGCGCGATTAAGGTTAGCCGATGGCTTCCTTGAGATCGGAGAGTCCGAGAGAGCAAGGGAGCATGCTATGGGCGTACATGATTTGTCCCTGGAATTGAGTGAGCACCAACTACACGCACGATCGAGGGTGATACTAGGCAGGTACTATGCGAGGACGAAGGACTCGGAGCTATCCCTATTACATTACAACGCGGCACTTGAGACATTCTCCGAAGAAGCCAACCCGACTAATGCTGTTGAGACAGAGATGCTGCTCGGGCAGGTTCTGGTTGACGTTGGAAGAACTTCTGAGGCATCTGAACATTACTTGGATGCCCTCTCCATTGCTGAAGCGAACGACTTCAGGCTACTGCAAGCGGAAATTCTTGCCCGATTAGGGACAATCAGGGGTGACCGATCCGAGAGGGTCGCCTACCTCCAAAGATCCCTTTCTGTATTCAAAGACCTAGGGGCTCACACTAGGATGAAAGAAATTCAAAATTCAGTACACAGAGCATTGATGGGAAGGTAATCAGTGACTCACTGAAATTTTCTTGTTTGCATTCTCCCCTATACTGTGTGTAAATTCAGGACCCTTCTTTCTGGAAATTGATAAGTCACCCTCAAAAAAATCGTGAATTTTCATCAGTGCTTCGCTTTCTGCTATGTGTGGGGCGTTGTTTTTTTCAGACAGGTGGCAAAGAACAATAGATTTGGTCGATGCTGTGACCACATCCCGCAGGATGTTTGCAGTCTGGAGATTAGAAAGGTGGCCACCACGTCCAGAAATCCTTCTCTTGAGTGAGTCAGGATAAGGGCCATTGAGAAGCTTGTCGTGATCATAATTCGCCTCTATTGAGATGTGAGAACAGCCTTTTAGATGCTTCTTCAACTCATCGGTGGCTTCACCCAAATCAGTGACATAGGCAGCCCTTTCCCCTCCAGAGAAAATGATGAATGCAACATTATCTGCATCGTCGTGTGGCACCGGAATTGGCATGACGCTGACATCACGATTAATCTCAATTCGTTCTAGGTCAGAAAAGGTACGAACTTCTGACATCGGCTGCCAACCCATCCTTATCGCGGTTTCTAAGTTAGAATGCAACCTTGCACCCCATTTTTTTGAAGATTTCAATGCGGATTTAGAGTGATCGGCATGATGGTGAGTGATGAGAATGTGGTCCACCTGATTTGGGGTTATTCCAGCCAAAAAAAGCCTTTTTTCCATCTGCCTTGTCGATAGCCCACAATCTATCAGAAATACCGTATCCTCGTTTTTGTACGCCACTGAATTGCCTGAGCTGCCTGAGCCTAGGTGCGTAATCTCGAGGGGCACGATACCAACGAGCGTAAGTCGATCAATGAATGAATCTGTCTGAGAGCAGTGAGCATAAGTATTGCCAGAATTATGGCCATCGTACGAACACCGCTCCATCACGGTGATATATGGTCTTAGAATCAACGGGGGGCGGGGACCCGCATGAGGAGGAAACAGACAGCTGCCTTCCTCGCGATAATCATGCTATCCAGCGTACTCTTTCTTTCTCAGACTAGACCGCAGAGCCCCGTTGGGACCACTAACCCAGAAGAGGCAACTGGTGGAGCACCAATCGCCGTCGACACTGATGAGGATCTAATACCAGACGTTCACGAAAGCGCCTTTTCTGAACCTCTTAATATTGCTACATTGGAGGATGACTTCACTGTGATGGGATTAGACCCCCTGGACTCAACGGACAATCTCAGCGATTATGACCGAGATGGCGCAAGTGCCCTACAGGAATTTTGCTGGCCATATAGCCTTGAGTCTTGTTTTACGACCAGATTATCCCTGACAGGAAAATCTCCTGAGGAAACCGAGAGTGGATTCAGGGAGTACCTGGATCCAAGGAGGTCAGACACCGATGGGGATGGTCTTCCGGACGGCTTTGAGATCAGCATGTGTACAGATGGAGGAGCTGGATACATTGATCAGGCATCTACCGCTTGGGTGTGCCTACACTTTGACCCACTGGACCCCCGGGATGCAATCGAAGATCCAGATCAATGCTTGGGTCTACTTGAGTGGGGTTGTGGAGATGGATATGATTTCGACAGGGACGGAATCCTTGAACCCGGGGAGCGTTTCACGAGCACTGAAGAATACAGGTATGCTCAGCCAAACGGTTGGATCGATGAGAGGGACGGACTCTGGTGTCAGGGCCCGATACCGGGGATAACCGAAGGAGCGTGCCAATCTACTATAGAGTCGGAAACTGGATTGCCTGGTTGGCTGGGTAGCGACCCAAGGTACCCAGACTCTGACTCGTTCGCCATTGTTGACGGAGTACCCACGACATTAGCAGTTATTGGCGATGGAATAACCGATGGCTGGGAACATCACTATGGATTGGATCCGAGGAATGCATCAGACGCGATCCTTGATTCCGACCAAGACGGTTGGGATTCGAACAGGGATGGAATTTTGGCCCCTGACAATTCAATTGCAACATCAATGTGGGGCGAGGCGCTTAGCAACTATGAGGAGTTCAAGATATCACAAGACGATGGGTACTCAGTACGGCCCGGGTTATATCTCAGTTCTATTGACCGACAGCTGGATGTCGATTTTCTGACTGAAACCTCACAACCGAAAATTGCGGACTCGGCGATAGTCGGTACCCACGTATCGGAAAACCAAGGGATAGTGGTAATCGCCTCTAAAAATGGAGTGACAATTCTGGATCCATTGTCCTACACTACCCAAATCTTCGACCAACCTGTGCCCGGAACAATATCCGACTCATTGCTAGTATCTCTGGCGGACAACTCTCTCGCTCTCGTTCTCACATCCAATTTCGGTATCGGGGCATTTCAACTCACTCAAGGAGGGCTAAACCTCGACTCGTCCTTCTTCTTACAATCAGACCCAATATTGTCCGTTAACCCATTGTCGACATCAATGGGGCCAGGCGCCCTTCTTATTTTCGGAAAAGGTGGGAAAGCCCACACAACGAGGGTTAATTTTGACCAGGGGGAAATATCAATTGAGAATCTGATAACTGTGGAAGCACTCGAACAGACCCTCAGGTCGAAAAATGCCACGGGTTCCGTATCTCTACATGTCGACAGACCGGGAGACACACCCCTTCTTTTGGTCGGCACGGACGCCGGGTTGATCCGTTGGACCACAAATGATCTCTCAGATACCTTCGGATCGCCTATCTGGGTATACACCAGGGATAATGCAGAAACCTTCGTTGGGATTGCAGACTTACTCAATACATCTAAATCAGCAGTTGTGAATCTCCTTGAGCCTGCGGGAATACTTACCAGCAGCGGACAGATTGGGCAGTTGACAGGCGTGTGGCTAGGAACTCCATCAGGCATTCATTTTATCGATCTTGAAGACCTAATATTCGACCCACTTTTTGCCATAACTAATGATAGAATGTTCAATCCTGAAGCGTGGCTGTCCGGTGGGAATGATGTACTATCTATCGAACAAATCCCAGGCATGCTACTCGTTGGTTCGAGGGATGGTTTGTGGGCATTGGAGGGTGATGGCAGTGGAATATTGGGCATGATTGAACCCCCTGTTCAGATGCAAGGTCCAATTTCAGACGTTGCCTCCTGGAACTCTGATGGCGAACAGTGGATAGCCTCTGGGGTCGAATCTGGACAATACATGAATATCTACCCAATTGACCCGACATCACTGGACTCTGATTACGATGGCATGCCCGATGGATGGGAATTCTACCATGGCCTTGATCCAACGAACCCATTCGATGCACCACGCGATGAGGATACCGATGGATTCGAAGTTGATGGGCCATACGGATTTGAAGCTCCGTGGACAAACTTAGACGAATTTCGCTATGTATCGATATCCGAAAATGGATCAAATGGAACTGACCCTCGATTGGTAGATTCCGACGGAGATGGCCTGTCCGATGGGGAAGAGTATTGGGGATGGTTTTACGACTCTACTTTATTTCAGTGCCATTATCTATCAACTGGTGGACCCGGCACACCACAACAGATTTGTGATGAATCGGATGGTATTCTTGCTAGGCAGGTCCATTTGGCAGGCTGGCTCAACTCCGGGTCAGGCGGCGGAACAGATGTTCCAACAGATCCAACGAACCCTGACACGGACGGGGATGGGATGCCCGATGGATGGGAAATCAAAAACAGACGCTGGATAGGCGTAGACTACACGGGAGGAAATCTTTGGACACTGGATCCCCTCGACCCATCCGATGCTAACGAGGATGCAGATGGCGATGGTCTCACTAATGCCTGTGAGTATCGTTGGTCAGTTTTGCTTGAGACCGTCAGGGAGAACGGGCTGACAACACACGGGGAGTCGGCCCAAAGCGCTGCATCATGGGTTGCGACTGATCCAAACCTCATTGACTCCGACGGCGACACTTTGCCAGATGGTTGGGAAGCTCGCTATGCATGTTCATGGAACTTGAACAATAGAGGGATTAACCCCTTGAATGGATCCGATGCATTCCAAAATCCAGACGGTGATGGATATGATGTTGACGGGGACGGGAACCTTTCGATAGAAGAGCAGTTTGTCAATTGGTTCGAATATCACCTGAGAACAGAAATCTTAGTCGGAGGGGCGTGGTCCTCCTCTGAGAACCTCCCAGAAAATTTGACGACGTGGCTGTTCAACTCCTCGGATGGAATAAGCGATCCCCAGGGTTCATTTGGAGATCTAGCAAGCACAGAGGTGATCAGCCTGTTGACAGGCATTACCGAACTTGATGTCGGCTCCTCAGATCCAGTATCCTCGGACACTGACTCAGATGGCATGCCAGATGGATGGGAGGCGTACCACGCCAGATGGTCCGTTTTCGAAGAAAAATGGTCTCTCAATCCTGTAAACGGTGATGATGATGTAGGCGATCCAGATGGGGATGGTTTGACTAATTGGGAGGAATACAACTCTATCCAAGGTAACTTGAGTGAGATTGACCCACTCATCACAGCGCCACAATTCTATCTCCTGAACAGCGGTGGAGATTGGCTCCCAACACCTTGGTTGACCGCAGACTCAACGGCCTCCTTCGGAGAATCAGCGAGATTGTTGCACCCAAACAGCCCGACTACAGCAGATCCGAATAACCCCGATACTGACGGTGACGGGTTGTTAGATGGAGTAGAGATGATTTTTACAAAGTGGAATTACGAGGAGGAAACATGGACATTGAACCCACTGGTGCCATCTGACGGATACTACGACTCAGATCGCGATGGCCTCACGGACTTAGTAGAATTGAATTTGACCAATACAAACCCCGAGAACGGTGCCTTGGCCCCTCCCGATGCCCCAAGGTTCCATGAAGAGGCAACATCATTGGACGCACTTGAATCAATGAATAGGGTGTATCGAGTCTTGTTTACCAAACAGGGCAGGGCACATATCGCAATTTCACAATTCAACGAATGGCAGTCGGACGGCTTCATGAGGCCCTTGTTGGCATCACTTGTTGGGGTATCCGATCCAAGTGAACAAGATACTGATCGAGATGGAATGAGTGATGGGTACGAATACTGGTTCACTGAGTGGGACTTGGAAGCAAATGAGTGGACCATCAATCCTTTGACCTCTGCAGATGTATATCGGGATTCGGATGAAGACTCTTGGGATTGCAACGGGGATGGTACGATCTCTCCCTCAGAATCTTTCACTAATTTGGCTGAATACGAGTCTCGAATCTATGGCAAACTTCTGGCTGTTGATACTATTCC
This sequence comes from Euryarchaeota archaeon UBA487, assembly GCA_002505695.1. Taxonomy (GTDB): domain Archaea; phylum Thermoplasmatota; class Poseidoniia; order Poseidoniales; family Thalassarchaeaceae; genus MGIIb-N1. Next base: position 29,798 of record DAVU01000011.1, on the reverse strand, counting down.
CTCTGGAATGGGTACAGTCTCATATGGTAGCGATGCCATCAACGCTCTCAGGTTTGAGGGTGAACTTTCAGAGGATGAGGCGATCGAAAGTCTCTATGACACGTTTTCGAGTAAGTCAGACCAATCCCTGGAAAGGATGGGTCTCATCAATCAATTTGATCCAGATAGTTTCAATCGAACTCTCCTTGGAATAAGCGACCCAACTAACGATGATTCTGACATGGACGGCCTCCCAGATGGCTGGGAATATTGTTACTCTATCTTCGGACATTGGTTGCCTCTGCCAGAAACTCAATTGAGATGGTCGCTAAACCCACTGAATCCGCTGGATGGCTCATATGACCCTGATTCAGATGGGTGGTATGACAGGACGAACTCAGATGTAGCTGCTGTTCAGGGGACTTGGACGAACCGGATGTTCGAACCCTCAAATTTAACCGATCAAATTGACGCAGGACCGACACCATTGCTATTCACAAATCTGATGGAATACAGAAACGGCACACTGCCCCTATCCAACGACACTGATCGAGACTCTGTCCTGATGGAGCCAGAGTTCTCTGTGACGGGTTCTGTAGTTTCCTACAACCAAAACTACAATCTTTCCGATGGAAGAGAGATCCTCAAATACGGGACAAACCCGTTAGACAACGACACTGACGGCGATATGATGCCTGATTTCTATGAGTATCACCTTGGTTGGAATGAAATGAATGACAACTGGTCCTCATTGATGCAAATAGAGGTTGTCTGGCAACAAATTTCATCCAACAGCTGGAAACCCGTAGACATAAATGGTGGCTCAATCATGAGGCCCATTCTAAATTGGACGTGGTTCACTTTGGATCCAACTGACCCTACTGATGTAGGTGGTGATGCGGATAAGGATGGCGATTATGAGTGCAATCTGGGAGGTTGTCAGTACATCCCTTACACGAATTTTCAAGAGTATTTCGGAATAGTCAACGCCACGCTGTCATCACCAGCGCTCGTCAGAGCGGCCCCCCTTGTCGATTGTAGGGGAAATGAAGTCGAGGAAGGGTGGCAATTCAGAGAAGTAGTCCTGGGTCTTTGTGGAAATGGCGCATCATTATCCACTAATTACCTTCGAATGAACAGGATAAGTCAGACCGACACCCTCTATGCATTAATCATAGATGATAATGACCAAGACTATACTCAGATAGACACTTCCAATGACAATGTGGTCTTAAGTGGGAATTGGACTGACTCATACCAGAGATTTGCTGGCGACCAATTCCATCTCCCGAACACTGGACTGGGCGAGTATCCATATGGTTGGTGGCTACTTGATTACGACGGGGACTCAATCGCTGAGGGCACTAGCCCGATAAACTGGGATACGGATGGAGATTGGTTAAATGATAGGTTCGAAATTGCCGATGATCTCCTCGATGGCATCCGAGGTAATTCAGGATCGCCAATAAGATATGACGACAGAACAGTGCCCTGAGGTGTCATTTTTGGACGATTCCGATAAGATCCCCAGCCCTCTGCAACCGTTGGAGGAAAGAATCCTCTTCATACAGGAGAACATGGTCTCTTTCGTAAAACAATACAACATGCCCATAGTTGAAGTAGCATTGGTAATTTCAAAATACATCAGGATTCTACTTGAGAAGCTACAGCAAATAGCTAATGAGTCCGGTGAGGAACTACCTCCTCATTTACGGTCCCCCACCCCATTCGATGGGGACATAAAGCCACCGTTGATTGACTCTTTTCCATTAGAAAGGCTGCTGGATTCGCTGGATGAAGACAGAATGGACATACTAGACACATTAATGAGAACCGCAATCAATGCTGTAGAGGCTCCCTTTTCATCTGCATTGGCTCTATTCCGAGACTGGGAGAGACTAATCAGGACGCAGTTATCAGAGTCTAGGAGCCCAGGCCACTTATTCAGTCCCATGAAAATTCCAGAGGATTTCTGAGATCAACTCGACCGACCAGAAACAATCCCGTTTGACACCCACCAGGAATCTATGATGGACCAAGCGTAGATTAGTGGCCAAAGCACTATGGTTAGAAGAAGTGGGAGTTGAAGAATGAACCACCACGCTCCTTTTTTGTGCTGTCTGTTGAAATGTTGCCCCAAGTAGAGAAAGGGTATGACTGCCAGCAAAATTGAGAACGCAGGCCGCAGGGCGCCCCATGGACCTATTCCTCCGCTGAGCTCATTCCAAATCGCTCTCAAAACACCTAAGGGGGTGGCCCTAGCAGGGGGTTTTGAGTCGACACTGACGGCGAGCTCTGTTGGGGCCATGATTATCGAGGAGTCGCATTCGACAAATAATTGATCCTTTTTTTCAAGCGGGAGGGGCTGTTCTGAACAATGACCAAATTGGCAAGAGAATACTGGTCACAGGATTTGAGCCATTCGGCGGCATGACCTCTAATCACTCTTGGGATGTCGCCAAAGCCTGCACTGCGGGGCCCATGGCCAACTTTTCGACCGCTAAGCTTCTACCAGTAGACCAATGTGGTTCACTACAACCCAGTGAAGCGATTTCATCAGGATCCTTCGACGGAGTACTCCTGCTCGGTGCCGCGTATGAAAGATCTGATGTCTGTATTGAAGTCCGTGCTGAGAACAAATTGTATATGGAAAAAGAGGATAATTCTGGGAGAAAAATAATTTCGATTATTGAAAAAGACAGTAAAAACCACTTAGAAACAACATACAGCAGGCATCTAATTGACGAATTAGTAGAGGAACATGACGATTTGAAAATAAGTCATGATTGCGGCAATTTTGTTTGCAACGAGACGTATTTTAGGACATTATCGGCTGAAATGAGAAATAGGGGAGAAGGTGTTGAAAAGATTCCTATTTTATTCGTCCATTTACCACCACTTGAGAGAATTTCGTTTGACCGTCAGGTTATATTGGTGAAAACATTGTTGAGAAGCATGATTTTCACCCCTAAGTTGGACGTAGTAGGGGCGTTAATCAAAGATGAATTCGGGAGGGTCCTAGCCTGTAGAAGACCCCCAAAAGATCAATGGTCTGGATACTGGGAATTTCCTGGAGGGAAAATCGCTGAGGGCGAGTCTATTCATTCCGCTGTGGAAAGAGAGATCCTAGAGGAGTTGTGCATATCGGTTTCTGCTTTAGATGAGGTCTCTAGAATTTCTCACAGATATGAGGATAGGATAGTAGATCTTAGGATTATTGATTGTGGCATCGTCGATCCAAACTCGATAATCCTCACGGAACATGACATGTCGAGATGGTTAGAGAAGGATGAATTGGATGATGTGAACTGGCTACCTGCAGATCTACCAATTATCAAAGAATGGATGGAAGAAGGCATACCTTGATCTATTTTTTTCGTTTTGAAATCCACACAGACGAGCTGCCATCATCGTTCATGGACGCATCATCGTTCGGATAACGAGGAAACTCCTCTCTACCAGGATGGTACGTGAGTTCGGTAAGGTAGTGGTCTAGATTTTCCCGTGTCACAGTCACATCAATTGATCCCCCCACGGGCGGATCCTCTAAGACGAATGAGCATCTTCCTACGCTTGCAGCTTGCCTTGATAGTGAAAAATGAGTTGTATTACCATCTGAGTTCATAGTCATTGCATCCAACGCAGTGTCCAAAATCCTGTGCTTTCTACAATTTTCAATTATTTCGTTGAGGCTCATTACATCAGAAATCATTCTAATGGGGGTCGATTGAGACGGGAATTTGTTTCTGGTGGGAATTTCTTCGGGATGCCAATCTGGAAAGAATTTTTGAGTCGCAGCCACAACCAAATCAGGATGTTCGTGAGGAAGAAGAGTGGTTGCTACGACAATCCTCATGGCACCATCGGGGCACATGATGTACATCATATCTACCGTCAACAGGTCACATTCATTGCAATGAAGTGCTACCGATGGGCATGACTAACAGATCCTTCCCGGTTTCAATGGCATTGCTGTTTACCCCCACAATTATTCTGCTGGCAATTAGAATGATACTGCCCACGGTCGATTCTATTTTAGATTCGGACAGAAACAGCATGATGATCCTCCATGGGGGCGCAATTTTTATTGGAATATTATTGCTTTTTAAGGGCAACATGAGCAAGGATCATGAATATCTAAGATCAAGTGCAATTAACAGACTCAACAAAATCTACAATCAAGAGGACGCAGGTTTATGGTCGAGAGCCGATGAAGCATTGGCAAAACTCGAGACGAGAAAGACTAAGAAAAGAAAAACGAATATTCCTAGTAAAGTATCTTCAATTTACAAGGAATCTATTGAACTCGATATAGGTAAGGAAGAGCCGGCAGACATTAGGGTAGGCGGACTAGACATCGATTTCAACGGGAGATCTGGGAATGATGAGAAAAATGCCCAGCAAATCCCTGAGGGGCCTGTGAAAAGACGAGGTTTTTCCGCATGGGTGGACAAGCGAGCAGAAAAAATAGCGACAAGGAGGGCTAAAAGGGAAAAAATCAACACTGAGATGGGCACTGCTGTCCCTGGTGTTTGCAGAGTCTGTGGAATACCTCAAATCAATAGCGGAGTTAATTGTGCATTTTGTGGAGCAAGTAAGTAGAGCCTGCGTCGGATTGAAAGAGAACCCCCTTGAGCAATGGATCGGGTGCGCATGGCAAAGAGAGACTACTACGAGGTCCTCGGACTTGATCGCAATGCTACTTCAGATGATATAAAAAGAGCATTCCGGTCATTGGCCAGAAAATTCCACCCGGATAAAAATCCCGATGACCCCGACTCGGAGTCAAAATTCAAAGAAGTACAAGAAGCGTATGCAATTCTATCCAATCCAGATGAAAAATCAAAGTACGATAGATACGGTCACAACAGGCCGGGAGGGAACCCATTTGGTCCCGATGGATTCCAAGGAGTTGACATCAACATCGAGGATCTATTTGGAGGAGGTTTCGAGAGTATTTTTGGGAGTATTTTCGGAAGTCGTAGGTCTCGGGGCGCTGAGAGAGGGTCAGACCTCTTATACAGACACTCAATATCATTCGAAGAGGCATTTTCTGGTTTAGATGCGGATATCGATATCGAAGTCATGTCCGTTTGCGAGTCGTGTGATGGCTCAGGAGCCTTGACTCCTGATGACATAGATGTCTGTGCCACCTGTGAGGGCCATGGCCGACTCAGAAGGATGCAGAGAGTAGGCCCATTTACCCAACAAGTAGTTTCTGATTGCCCTGCTTGTAGCGGAAAAGGGAGGACAATCCTAAGGAGTTGCACCTCTTGCAAGGGGAAAGGCCGGGTAAACAAAAATAAGAAAGTAAGGTTTTCGATACCACCTGGTATTGAGTCTGGAACCCGATTGAGGATGAGCGGATATGGCGAGGCATCGAGAGATGCCAAAGGGCCTTCTGGACACTTGTACATCGAGATATCCCACAAGGCCCACGAGTGGTTTGAAAGGGACGGTAGTGACCTGTTAATGGCCTTACCAATCAATTTCGTGGATTTAACACTTGGATGTGAAATTGAATTGCCCCATATAGACGGTGAGAATTTGAAAATCAAGGTCCCAAAGGGATCAATGCCTGGAGACACGGTATCGATCAAAGGGAGAGGGTTCCCCAACAACCGTCGCTCTGGAAGAGGAGATGTCACTGTGGTTTTGAGGTTGAAATCCACAGGGAAAATATCCAGAAAGGCCAAAAAAGTCCTCGAGGAGCTCAGGGTGTTGATAGATGACGGGAAGGAAACTCATGAATCAGCAGTAGATGAAGCAAAAAGAAGGCGAAGATAATCATCTCCATGCCAAAGCATCCCTTGGGACAATTGCCACAGATTCACCTTTTACTCTACCAGTGACCTCTATTTCCAAAATTTCAGGAATAGGGTCCAATTTCAACTGGGACAGTATGGTCTGGCCCTCCCTTATATCCCCCAACATAATTTCATCGTCGCTAAATATTGATTTCAACGATAATTCGACAATTTTGGATCTAGTCCCGTCAGGATATGAAAGCCTAAGGCAGGCTAATTTCCAATCAACTTTGGCATGAATGCCGAATGTCAGTATCCCTTTCTTTGCATCATCAATCCATATGCCAACGTCCCCCATAGGGTTTGATACCGTGACACTGGCAAAATCCATCTCAGGTAGTCCTTTCTCAATTAGGAAACTCGCTCTCGATGTGGTCAATCCATGCCCGTGGAAACTTTTTAGCGCATCCTCTAAATTTCCCCCGGACTCTCTCTTCCTTAACTCATCCATGATACTCTCGATGACACCCCTATCAAATGAATCTGGAGTGCCTTTACCGAATATTCTGTTGATTATCTCTCTCCTCATAAAGAAGGCGACCAATACCGAGGGCGCCAAGAGGAATAGTCCTGCGAAAATGTAGTAGGGTGTGGCCTTCGATGAAAGATCTACAAAAACTCCAGAATCTAAAGGCTGGGATTGGCTTGTACTAATGAGAAATGAATAGGCCCCCCCATCTTGAGGTGACCCTTCAATCCTAATTGCATGGACTCCCATCGGAAGGAATAGTTGAGTCCCATTGCTTGAATTCATAATTTGATATGTTCCTGATTGTGTCAATTCTTGTATTTGGATACGTGCTGTCCCAGACTCTGCAACAGCACGGATAAGCGACCCTGATTCAGAATTTATGGAAATGAGATAGGTGTCAATCATGTCCGCCCCAAACACATCTCCTTGGAGTCGGTATGTCGATGCATCCGGACTCGATTCATTTGAATCAACAACTATAGTTGGCCAATAATCGAATTCGGCATTACCTAGGGGCAGGGTATTGGGAGCATCACCAAAATATACCAAATCCCCGTTCGATGATAATCCTGAGAAATCAGTTGAGTTTGATGTCAGCTCTACCTCTCCAGAATAGGTCATTGGCGCAATCATGTGAAATCTAATTTCCAGTGAAATGGCTTCTGAAGAGGTAATTCCATTACCCGGACCAAGATCTTCCGAGACCTCGCCGTTCAGTAGGTGTTCGTGAATGGAGACCGAGAGGTGATTAATTTCGTGGTTAAAAATTTGAATTTCATAGTAAAAACGACCACCTGCTGGTACCAAAATAGAATCTACATCAATCTGTTCATGACTAATTCCCGCAAATTTAAATTTGGCTTGAGGCTGATTTATCCTATTCGACTGGTGTTTGTGTTTTGCTGGGGCATCTGTCTCGTTATGTGAGACGAATACACTTGCCATGTAAACCGAATCTCTTCGATCCACCTCCACTGAAGAAACCACCATCCATATTTCCTCGTTGGAGTCTGCAACTACGGTCAAATTCCTAATTTCGTGAATACCGTTTTGCAGGGAGGTAGTTAACCTCTCGACCATTAATCGTGATCCATTGGATGCAATTTTCCAAATCTCAACTATTGCTGGAGCCTCTGACTGGAATTCTTCGATGTATGTTGAACTGTTTGCTGAAATCAACCAATAATCACTATCTCCTCCGGAATTTAACCATCCAGACATCCTCTTGGTTGTAAGTTTTGACATTTCACATAATGAGTCGGTACAACCGTTTACGACGGGCAGACTGTTATTGAAGCTGGCCAACATCATCGAATCTCCAAGGTCTTCTGTCTCGTGGATGTAATCAACGTCAGAAGTCAATATTCTTGCTTGAGCGAACCCAGATGCACCGGGAGCCCGGACAATTCGATAGTCTAATGCTCCCTCAGCATTGCCGGACCATGAAAAACTATCTTCAAAGGTCGTATTATGATCTGAAATCACCTCCAGGGTATATCCCGAACAACTTCCCTGGTCACATACTAAAGTGATGTAGGTTGGGCCTGAAACCAATGCGCTTTCAACATCTGAGTCTATTCCTTGGGCAGATGTAATTGGAGCAAATAACAATGAAACAACAACAATCGCAATGACCGGGACCGCGCATCTCATGATGTTCCCTGATGACCCTCACCTTAGAATCCTTCAAGCGATTGATTACCTTCCATTGAACATGGTCACCATACCATCATTGGGAAGGACCGTGACCTCGAGGGAGAGATTTGCAAGAATCTTCGCACTTGGTGATAGATCCAAACCAAGTGCCTATACCCCCTCAATAGTTTTGATGGACGATGACGACTCTATGGGGGTAGCGGACGCACCTTTCCGTATGTTCAGAGACTCAAGCAAAGCCCCCGCTGAACTAAAAATGAAAACTCGAGCTAATTTGTGTCCACCGTTCGAAGACCAAGTCTTATGGGAGGCAAGCGAAGGCCTTTCCCTTCCACCTAGCCTGATTGAATCAGACGCAGGAATCTTCCCTCGTGGTAGTGCCTTCCTTCCCATAACTGCGCAATCCCTCTTCCATGATCCAACACTTACTAACTTAGAAGTTGAACCTTCAATTATTTGCTTTGTAGACTCCATACAACTCGTAAACAATGATAATTTATTGATAAAATCCCTAGATTCTGTAAAACGAAGATTCCCTTCTTCTTTAATCTGGATGCCAGGAATTTCAGGTCCCGATAATTGCTCACTCTTAGCTTGGATGGGGGTGGACCTTATGGATCTGACAAGGGTAAAGAGAGCATTTTCCAAAGGAATCCACATATCCGCATTCGGACCAAGAAAAATAGACCCGTCTCTGAATCAAACGGAGGCTTGGGGCAAGCAGATACACCTTTGGAAAGAATCCATCAATGAAACAAGAGAGGCAATTCGTGATGGGAATATAAGGAGAATTGTTGAAGCAGGCTGCCTATCAAGCCCACGCTCCGTTCAAAGATTGAGGAGACATGATAATTTCATATCTGAAATTGCCATAAGCGATCCAGGAAAGGCTGGCCTTGCATCCACAATGCCTCCCGGCAGAGTTCTTGAATGCAACTCACGGGATACGAGGGACGATCCATTAATTAGGTACTGGCAAGACAGGGTGACTAAGAATTGGAATCCAAACCCACACCAATCTAAGATAGCGGTATTACTCCCCTGCTCGGCGGTCAAACCATACAGGAAGTCCCCAAGTCATTCTAGGTTCAGACATGCCATAAACTCACGTTCAGTCTCTGAAATAATGATCACTGCACCGTTGGGTATAGTTCCGAGGGACCTAGAAGTGTTATGGCCAGCCTCATCATACGACATTCCAGTTATAGGGGAATGGGATGTGGATGAATTGTCCACAATCAAAACCATGCTGTCCAAAATAAACTCCAGAGTAGGCTTTGAGGTGGTGATTAACCACTCTGGAATTGAAATTGAGTTAGAAGGAACTGTGGTTATCGACACCAGGGGACTCGATTCGGCAGGTTCTGAGAGTGCTCTGAATAGACTCTCCGAGGCAGTCCGTGAGAATGTAGAGTCCTATGGACTTAAAGAACCAAAAAGGTCTACTGCACTCTTGGCATCTTTCAGGTCAATATCTAGACATTTACTGGGCGGAGACCAATGGCTTTCGAACGCAAAGATAACGGGTAAAGCACCGGACTACAGGATCATGATAGAATCCGAACAAATCGCATTATGGGATAGCAAGAGAGGTAGGTTTGCGTTTTCTAAGGCCGCATTAGAGGTGCTTAAGCATACAAATCTCATCCCCAAAGTGGAGTTGAACGAGGGCTTCAAATGGTCAGGAGACATTTTCTCTACCAACATATCTAGCTATTCAGGGTCACCAAGAATAGGGGATGACATATTGGTATACCAAGGCGGGATTTTAGTCGGATCCGCAAGGGCTGTAGCCCCTGCATGGGAATGGCCGACTGCTCCCGGAGCCCTTGCAAGGGCACGCCACAGGGTCTGAACACCTGCGTAGCGGTTAAAGAGGGGCAGCAGATCGGCTGGAACCGGAGGATACCCATCATGGCGAGGATGCACAGTGGCGGCAAGGGACAGAGTGGGTCAACAAGACCTTTTATCAACACCCCACCAAAGTGGTCAGAAACCGACAAAGAAACCATCGAGTCAATGATTCTGAAGTACTCAAAAGAAGGTAAGTCGTCATCCGAAATTGGCATAATACTCAGAGATCAACACGCGGTTCCAGACGTCAAATTAGCCACTGGAGAAAGAATATCTGCCATAATTGCCCGGAACGGAATGACTCCAAGCTACCCAGAGGATATGATGAACCTCATGAGACAGGCACAGAGAATAATTGACCATTTAGAATCCGGCAACAAAAAAGATATTCACAATCGCCGTCAACTCGAATTGACAGAATCTAGGCTTAGAAGACTGGCTAGGTACTACCGGGACAATGGCAAAATTCCAGAGGATTGGACTTACAAAAGGGATCAACTCAGGTTAATGATCCAATGATCAATCCAATCTTAGCGTCACGAAACAGCCTGAGCAGGTAGTTCGGAATGGTCTTTCCGAGCTATGCACCACATTTGGTGTACTGCAACTAGGGCATGTGATTGTAGGCAACGCCCTAGCTCCGATCCCCTTGTTCTTGCTGCGTGGCGAGACTAGTGCCACTGGGAAAACCCCGATCAGCCCGGCCGCGCCGACACCGAACACCAAAGGCAGGTCGAATCCTCCAACGTAAACTATGAATGACATGAAACCAAAGAGTGTCGCTGTAGCAACGGAGGGCGCTCTTATCCTAGTTTTAGTCAAATAAAGTGACAGACCGGCAGTTATCGACATCAACAATACGAGTATCAGCGCAGAGACGAGTGGGCTTCCTGCCGGAGAAGACGGAGGGTCGTAAGTCACTGAAAATATCAATTCAGGGTCCAAATCAGGTTCTTCGAAGGACAATGTCTCGAGGAATATCCATCTTCGATGCTCAACTTCCAGGTCACCTGATGATACAGCCCCAAAACCCCCAAGTGCGGACCCTCTTAGTCCTGCATTCAGGTCAACGTTGGTAAACCAGTCAGACTTACCCGGTTGAACGAATGTTCTGACAAGGAACTCCGTGTCTCCATCTATGCCTGGGGTGTATCTTGCCTCAAGCGTTATTGTGACCGATTCCGAAGAAAAAGCTCTGGTTGCTCCGAAGTCTATTGAAACATCTCGCTGAGATAGATCAACGAGGTCTGCCCCGAGAAGAGATTCAACATCTATCCCAAGGCCGTTACTCATGAATGATCGAATATTGGACGCGGAGGTTTGCAAATGCTGTGTTAGGGCTGCGCTCTCGGCATCATCGACCCTTCCGTTGTGTTCCTCGCCAATTGACAAGGAATCTTCGTACGAGTCTAAATTTTTCCACCAGGAGCTACCGCTGAGCGTATTATTTCCTATGTTGTCCAGTCCCCATCGAATCCATTGAGCCATAGCGCCATCAACTGTTATTTCCAAATCCTTGTCGACGATCGAGGCAGTGGCTCTTCCTGAAATGTCTATCTCTAGATTTGTACCCGAGTCTCTTTTCGGCTCTTCCTCTGGATACCAATCCCCAGTTCCTCCGTCCCCGTCAATATCAACTTCGTAGGTTCTAACCGATTCTAGCGTTGCACCGGGGTGGGGGCTCACTCTAAAGCTCACTTGGACCCCTGAGCCCGTGTAAGAATCAGGCCACTGCCACACAAACACAATCCTAACCCCATCTTCTATTTCTGTGATTACGGGACTTGTTGACAGAAGTTCGGACCCGACGGTCGCGGAACCCGTACTACGCTTGTTCCAGAGATCTATCCCGTAATTTGATTTGATCTCAATGGGGAAATAGGCGATTCCATCATTTGCCGATACATCCCCCATCGTCGCCTCTCCAAAAGGAAATTTCGCCAACATACCGGCATCCTCTGTATCCCCCCAATAGAATCTGATACCTGCGTTATCTCCGGGTGCCGAGAACGACAAAGACTGTACCTCTAGCGTGAACCGGATTTGATCTCCCTCCGAAATCGTGCCGGATGAGATTGATATGGGAACTGATAATACGCCATTTGTGACAAGTAGTCCCGGTCCTGACGACCCTGAATAGTAACTTCCTCCAATGTTAATTCCGACGGTGGCATTGAATTGGAGGCCAGTGGCGCCTTCGATCTCATAAGGTATCTCAAACGTCCATTCAGAAGCAGGATAATCATCGTCCATGGTCCACACCGTACTCCACTTTCCTATTTCTATAGCCCCCAATACCGAGGGGGTGACGACTGCGGAGTATCTTTGGTCTAGGTTTGAAGCAAAAGGAGTAAGCCCCCCGGATTGTGCTTCTCCCGTCAAGAACATCTTGAATCCGTCTTGCTCACAGCATGATCCGTTATCTTCGGCATGGGAAATCCCCGAAAATGGTACCAAAAAAAGCAAAACGAGCACGGCCATTGTCCCCGCATGCTTCCTCTCCATGACTTGGCCCCAGCGGGATACTGCTTGAATCCGCCGCTCAAAATCTCTCAGAGGACGCTATCTGTGCAGCCAATGAAGAACCCGAAGGTCGTCAGACCACTCGATTACCTTTGCGAAGCCATTTCTTTCCATTTGTATTACCTCTCCAACGAATAATTCCGTATCTTCGACTAAACAGATTTTTCGGCCCAAATCAGCACCATCTGGTATTACAAGAGTGCAATCTTTTACTGACTCCGCACTTATCCAATTGATTATTTTTCTATCATCGCTCCTTTCCGTAGAAATAATGTGATAATTATTATCGATGTTTGATATGTCTGCAAAATCCTTCAATCTAATTCTGTCTTCTTGATCCACTCTCTCTATTATGACCCGTCCCAGTTTTGTTGAATGATGCCTATTTCCGAGAGATTGGTCGTCGGGATGGAATGGAAGTACGGCCTTTTTTGGAACATCGCCGGTAATCTCTATCTCAACAGGGTCCATAATAACCGAAATACGACGTGATGTGGGGTCGATCTTGGCAGAATTTACTGCATTAAGGGAGTCCAATGATATAGCCACGTCCTTTTGTGTTATTCCCATTTCAGTCCAGAACGACTTGATTGCATTCGGGTCATAACCCCTTTTCCTCATCGACATCAACGTTGGAAGCCTAGGGTCGTCCCAACCGCTGTATACGCCCGAACCAATGTCTTCTCTCATCTTGCTTGTTGAGAATGAACCCTGATCGTGTATGCTGACTCGACCCCAATACAATGTCTCTGGATAGGTCCATCCGAAGTGGTCGTACAACAGGATCTGCTTTCTTGTCGAGTCCATCAAGTCTTTTCCTCGAATGATATGGGTTACACCTTGCTCATGATCCTCAATTGCGCTCTGAAAGTCAAGTAGTGGCCATACGTTGTACAAACCTCCAACCAGGGGGTGAATGTTCTTCTGTATTCTCCATGCGGGCCAATCTCTGAGGGCTGGATTTGGAAGGGTCATGTCTGTCTTGACTCTGATTATCGCATCCCCAGGCTCCATCCCCCCGTTTTTCATAATGTTCCAAAGTTCCAAATTTTCTTCAGGTGACCTATTTCTGTGTGGGCACGGAGTCATCGAAATCCTATGAGCCTTGAAATCATCACTACTGCATTCGCAGACATATCCATAACCCTCCGAGAGAAGTTTACTTGCGTATTCCATGTATGTGGGCATCCTCTCACTAGCTTTGATTGAAATGTCTGGCTTTGAGCCAGTCAGCCATTCAAAATCCTCAATTATCCATTCATAAGCATCTACGAGCGGAGGTTTCACAACAGTGTCGGTGTCATCAAACCTGAGTACTATTTTTCCATTGTGATAATCAGCGTAGTATTTGTTGATAACTATCCCTCTGGAATGCCCTAAAGATAGAGGCCCATTTGGATTAGGTGCAAATCTGAGTACTACTCCCCCCTCGGTATTCTCAAGGGGTTTCAATCCGGCGTTTTTCTCCTGGCGAACCCTATTCACCGCACTCGGGTCGATGTTTTCTATTTCGCTTCGAACATAATCCGGCCCGTTTTCATTCATCGATTTGTTAGCTTCCAAAACCTCTTTGGAAACCAAGGACATCAGATCTTTAGCCTTTGGTCGGAGGTCCTGCCGTTCCGATAACAGCCGCCCCAGAGTGGACCCTACTTGACCCTTCCCGTCATATTCTAGGGCATTTTGTAGAGCGTATTTCCTTACTAGGGGAATCACATCATCATCCATAAGATCGCCCATGACTTAACTCAACCCCCCGTCCAGATGGACGGATTCAATCCTTGCTGTAAAACAATACCGTTCGTGGTTCTAGTAGGTATGGCAACGGTATGGTTTTTTTTCCATGCGTTAGATGTAGTTGCCCATGTCCAACGCAGCGAGTCATGAGGGAGTTCCCCCTTTGTAAGCTCCTTCAATGCCTCTATCGTTGTAGGGTCAGATGGATAACCAGAGCCGACGTTGAAACCTAACTCACTGCATAAATCTGCTATTACCCTATCTCTGTATACCTTGGCCATGATTGAGGCTGCTCCTGTAACCACGCACGTGTCATCCATTCCTTTTCTACTCTCGAAATCTAAGTGCGGTCTTTCAGGATGCAACCTATTGTACATCCTCCGGGCGAATAATTCGGGCTTATTACCGATTGGATCCAATTTCACTTTTGCGATTGTATGTTCCAAAGAGACATTTTTTATTGCCTCAATAAAAGCCTCTTCCTCGATTTCATTCAATGACTTGAAAGACCTGGATATGTCAATGGATTCTGGGCTGATCGGTAGCACGCAAAACTTCCAATCAGACTCCTTCAGAGTGGCGTATATATCCTCCTCGATCTTTTTCCTCTTGGCTTTAGATATCTTTTTTGAATCCCTTACGCCTATCTCTAGTAATCTTTGAACATCGTTCTCGGGTACGGCGAGCGAAGCAACGACCAATGGGCCGATAGCCGGCCCTCTACCGACCTCATCCACGCCAATCACATATGGTTTCAATCAATCAAATCCTTCAAAATATCATCAAGCTCTTTCTCTGACCGTTTGGTATCGGCTTTGCTTTCGTGGCGGAGTGAATTAGGCAATTCCTCAATGTCCTGAATCACGCTATCAAGCAATCCTGAGTCAAGCGCTCTATTTGAACGAGCAATCTCTTCGCTGTCGTAGGATCTGAGTTCACTTCTTGACCTCTTGAACCCCTCTGCGAACACCTCTGCTGATATCGTGTCTGGATCCCCTGTGTAGGCGTCGGAAATCTTCCTTTTTCGCAGGGAAGAATTGAACAACAAAAGACCACAAGCACAAACACCCAAACTCGCCATGATTAGAAAACCCTGAAACACCCAGAGAAAGTCATAATCACCCTCATCGTCGGAGGAGCTGATCACTTGATTGAATGTGCATGTACTTTCAACAGAGCTTCCTGGGTTGCCTACTGGTGTTGCCGTCATTGAGAGCCTCGTACTGTCCTGACTGGGACTAGACCATGCTTGGATTTCCAAAGCCTCTTGGTATCCAATTGGGTCAAATCTGAGAAATCGGTCGTGTGTGTATGACCCGTTTATCAAAAAGCCGTGATCAATGTCTTTGTCGATGTCAACAACCGCCTCAACATAATCTACCCTTCTACCTGTGTTGACCACAAATACCGACAACATGATTCTATCGTCGGACAAAACGGCACATTCTACCTCTCCCTTGGTTTCCAACACAGCCTCTGATGAGACAGTGAAACTGATTTTCTCGCTGTCGATGACCAAACCTTGCGTTCTCAAGCGAATTTCAATGGCGGGTGTGACACCTAGTTGCGCTTCACCGTCCACAGCTAAATGCAACGGAATTGTGGTGGATTCTCCGCTATCCAGCTCTATCTCAGATGGCAATTCAATTTCAATCCATTCAGGGACTCCATGATATTCGATACTGTAAACAGTCGAACCCATGCCATCATTGGAAACAAGCAGGTCCAAAATACAATCTTCACCGGGCTCGATGTTCTCACAATCCCCGCCGTCGACAGAAAAAGATCCGGATATTCTTGTTGAAATGACGATACTAGTGAATGAAAAATCCTGATGGGGCAGTCCCGCCGGACCGGCCCTTATTCCGAAATCGAGTGAGCCTGTCGAGTCACTGGGTGTGGAGATTTGCATTCGTATTCGACCTGTGCTCCATGGATCAACACCCGCCGCCAAAGAGTCATCGAGAAGAATCACACCCCAACCATCGATCGAAATTAGGCTTCCAATTTGTTCAACTCCGTCGTTGTTTGAAAATAGCTCTACGCGGATATCATCGACGCTATTCCCCGTGTTTCTTAACTCGATATCCAATACAGCAATCGAATTCGGAGGCATCGATATTGAGCCTCCACCAGAGGTTATCTGGATTGATCTTTGACGTCCTGTTTCCAATCTGAAATCCCAATTATCTTTGAATCCAAATTGGTCCATCACCGAAGCCTCAAAATGATGTGTTGAACCTGCAATTGGCCCACCGGGATGCGACAGTGGGGCATGGATTAGGAATTTTAGGGCAACTTCACGATCACTCTCTAAGGTGATCAATCTTGCACCAAGAGCCAAGGGATCATCTTCCCACGACCAATTCCACCCTGAAGATTCAGTGAGATTCACGACTGCAACTCGATTTTCTTCTGCAAAATTCCTGACAAACAATGTGACACCGATCGAAGACCCGGGTTGAATTGTATATGTTCCGCCTGCGAGGTTTCTGAACCTCACCGGGGCCCTATTGTCTTCATAGGGTGTCGACAGGCTGTCTGGCAAATCTTCGACTGCCCTACGGGCTACCTCGATAAGGTAAATTGAGGTATTCACATCCATGGAGTTAGGTCTCAGGTTGGGGGAACAGTCATCATTGAATAGGGATATGAGAAGGGTACATGCAATCAGGTAGGCTCCAATCTCAGAAGCCTCCACTTCATTAGAGTAGAGGCTTGAGAAGTTTGAGGTCTGATCAAGTGGATTGATCCCCAAAGCCAGGTCATCCATGTACACAATTTTGAATGCTGCTCCAGCCGGAATCACATAACCCAGGCCAGATGAAACGTTATCGAGAAGCGAAATTGTGGCGTTCATGATAAGCGAGTCCATGGTTAGAAAGTCCCCCATGGTAATTGGTCGATCAGAATCTCCATTCTTGTGTGCCCATGGCATGAACAAAACAGGATCAGCTGGCATACCATCAGCAATTTCAGCAAGTTTTTCCAGCGTTGTAAGGATAGATCCATGCCCGCTAGATTCGGGCTGAACAGCAATGTCGATGGATTTGGGTTGTAGGATTAAAAAATCTGACTGTTCTTCAAAAGCAATCGACCAAGGAGTCAAGCCATCCTCGTAAAATCTCAGATGGTCATCCAGACCAAGATTATCTCCGGATATGATCTGCGTGGTTGAATTGGGATATGATTCTTGTATGCCGATCTCTACCTCGCTTCCTACGCTGTCAATCACCCTGTCACCAACTAGGATTACATCCATGGTAGCACCGTCGGATGTTCCTGAACCGGATTGTGCCTCGTATGCAGGTAACATCGAAAACAGCAAAACAGCCATTATCAACTGGGCCCTCATTGAATCAGCCACAACGAAGCATAATTATGAGTATCACCCGTGTTCTTTTATCTACATCATCGGAATAGTGGATCTGGTAATGCGTCAACGATTGTGTTTACATAAAATTCTCCTGCGTGGATTGGTACCCTGAGACCGAATTTATGCGACACACTGGGATCTACTTCTCCAAATGTTCCGATGTGAATATCTCCAATCATTACCTTGGCTACTCGTCCTGCTAACCATGGGCCCTCGTTTGGAGCCCCTTCGACCAATGTTAGGTTGTTTTCATTGGCCCCTAAGTCTCTCAGAAGAGACATGCAAAACCCTTTGGCAGTACTGAATCCAGCATTTGCATCAGCACAAGCCCATGCAACAGATGTTGAATTTGAGTGGTCGATCACCGTGGCACCCAATTCGAAAATCCGATGTGGCAATTCATGATGCCTGTTGGCTGCGAGCACTTCCATCAAGGACGGTAGTATATTTTGCCTGAGAATTCCATGCTCCTTTGTGATTGGGTTCCTGATTCGTGTTATGGCTCCCCTGGGACGCGTCCTGACATCTTGGAACTCCCTAACGTCATTGGTTAGGGTGAGAGTCTGTACCTCATGAGCCCCCAAAGCCCTGATTGATTGCCTGATCCGTCTCTCTGTATAGGAGTCGATCAAGGGCGATCCCGGCAAGTTGACCTGTGATTTTTTATCTGGAAGTGAACTTAGTCCCATTCCAATAATTATGTCCTCAACTATGTCTACAGGATGGAGCAAATCCCCTCTCCATGCTGGCATTTGAATAAGATATGCCAGATCATCCTCCTTGGTTCCATCCCACTTGGAACCAATGGCTTCTTGTCCAACCCTGACTTTACCGACAATCCTGCCGCCCATCCTTGATATCGATTCCTCCAAAGTGCTAGAATCAACCTCAATTCCCAGAATCATCTTGATAAGAGATTCAGGTACTTTGTGTTCGACCGGGTCGAAGTCAAGCCTCCAATGCGAACCATCCCATTGACGCACGTCCACCGATTCTACAGTCCCTCCACGCTCAAATAATGATAGGGCAACTAGCCTTATGGCTGCAAGGCATGCTCTTCTGTCCCATCCTGTAACGTCGATGAGGAAATCTGAACTTTCAGTTGTCACCTTTGTGTCTACACCGTTTATTATCGGAGGAAATGAAAGTACCTTACCGTGGGAGTCGCGGATTAACGGATAACCCTTCTCTGGCTCGATCAGATGAGCGTATTCAACACCTTTGGGATGAAATTCTAGAATTTCAGTAAGTGCCATCTCCCTTTCTCCGCCCAAGGGAGTGAAAACTGAATTGCCGTTTTCAGCAGAAACTGAGAATGGACCTTGGATTCCACCCAAGTCATGTACTCCAATTGAAACAGATTTCCTTTTTCTTCCAAGTGTTGTGTGGAGCTTTTCTTGATGGTCCATCAATGACTGCACAAAGAGATCCTTAGCCAGATCACTGTCGCCGGTGTATACCCCTCTTACGATTGCGGCGAAAACGTGAGGTCTGACATATTTCATGGAAGGGTCTACCAACATTTTTTCCGGTCCATGATTAATATCAATTTCACAAGGGGCATCGACATTCTCTAAAAATGACCTTGCTGCCCTTGATAGGTTCTCATGTGATAGCAGGTCAGGCCTATCCGGAAAGACCTCGATTTCGATCTCTGAATCATTTGAATTTTCGACAACCACTCCAATTTGGGATAGGTCTGAGACCCATCTCGAGGCATCATAGACGTGCCCATTGAATTTTTGAATATCGCTCAATTGACTATGCTGGAGTTTGATCGTGGGAATTTCAATCCCCCCTAGTCCATGTTGGTAAAGGCCGTTCCAAACCAACCAACCTCAGCCCGGTCTGCATAGCAACGTTGTGATCGAGAGCTCTGATGTTCGACCTGTTTGTCGAGCTTATGGAACTGAGCCCCATCTCGCGTAGTATACCCCGAAAACGGGAGTCGAAATCTGATTCAGAGCTATCTAATTCTGGTGAAACCACTGCATCGATGCCTGCTGATCTAGCAATAACTAACATCTTCGGACTAGTCTTTCCGTCAAGTCTTATCAGGACAAAACCTCCATCTTCGGAAATTCTATGCCTTTTGTTGGCCATTCCGATTCTTGGAAGGGCTACTGTTGGGCCTGCCGAATCCAGAGATATTGTGTCTACTAATATCCCATCTAACTCCAATTCCTTGCACCTTCTCGCCAACTCATCTACTCTGTCGACTCTGTCTGAGAGTATCACTAATGATCCAGGGGCCATTCTGCTCCTAACTGAAACAATCAGGGCCTCTACCTCAGCATCATTTAACGTTGGGAGACTATCGATGTCCAAAACAAAACCTGAGCATTCTACGGAGTCCCTTCCTAGGCTCCCAATGTTGTGACTACCAATGATCAATAGATCTTCTGGTTTAGGATCTTTCAAGACAATCGAGGACCCGTGTTTAGTACTAGTTTCTTGTATCTCGATCCAAGGCCTTGACAGTACAATCTCGGCGCCTTCTTCGCGCCTGCTTTTTATTCTCGCGGATATATCTGGGGAAATGTGGGGATCATTTCTGCCCGTGCCTGATGCAATGATGCCGATCCCAGTGAAATTTTGTCCTCTTTCAAGCATTGGTAATTTGTCCTTGGGAGGGCTCGCTGCATTGAGGAGAACAGTTGCCTGTGAAGGTATTTCGATGCCGAGAGAGGATGCAAGGTCAAGCGCTTCTTTAGGAATGTCAGAGAGTCGGCCATACTTCATTACTGAATTGTCCGTATGATGATGTTTCCCACATACAACGATAACTCCTCCGGACATGTGCGAGCCAAGTTCAGGATCTGCCGATCCCATGAGAATGATTGTTCCACCGACCATTGATGTGCCTAAATTCGACCCAGCGTCACCCCTTATCAAGAGAGTTCCTCCGGACATGTTTGAGCCACTAAAATTACCGACTGAGCCATGAACGACTATGGAACCTCCGCTCATGTAAAAGCCAGTGCGACTCCCGGAATCCTTCTCGATGACCAACCTTCCTGAGGACATCCATCCTCCTGCAATCGATGAGACAGATCCTTGAATTGTTGCAGTCCCACCACGGTTCAATAATCCAGCCCCTTCTCCTAACTCTCCCAAAAGCAGTGATCTAGAATTTTCAGGGAGCATGCTGAGGGCCCCAATTTCGCCATTCTTGGGCTTTTCATCACCCTCTCTACCCCACCCGATCCGAACCAACAGGTCCCTTTCTATTGCCTGAGCCAGCATTTTGTCTAGGTCGCGATTTAACTTGATGCTCTTGGCGGACACTCGGCTACCTCGTGCTCGCGTCGAAGTGTAAACTATTGAGCATGACGGGATACAAAGCCAACTTACCCCTGTATTTGCCAATCTTGATATCCTTCCGAAGTTAGGTAGTCACATGACTGGCGTGAGGGTGGCAATAAATGGATTCGGGACAATCGGAAAACGTGTTGCAAAAGCAGTTCAGGCCCAGCCAGACATGATCGTATCAGGTGTCACAAAAACAGGCCCAAGTCATGGCTGTGCCTTAGCAGGGAGGTTTGGCGTTCCTTTGTACTGCACAGATGATAGTCCGGAGCGAATTATGTCATTTGATGGAACCGAATACTCTGTATCGGGCGGTTTGAGTGACTTGTTGTCTGTGTCGGACATTGTTATCGATTGCGCACCTGGGAAAATGGGACAAAAGAACCACCATAGGTATCTGGAAGCAGGTATAAAACATATTTTCCAAGGAGGAGAAAAGCACGGATTGACCGGGATGAGTTACACATCCTGTTCTAACCATTTGCAGAATCTAGACGTAATGGGAACCAGGGTCGTTTCATGCAACACTACCGGTCTCGCTAGAACATTGGTCCCATTGAGGGAGGTAGTGGGTGAAATGCAGGTCGAATGCACCATGATAAGAAGAGCTGCTGACCCTGGGGACTCAAACAAAGGACCAGTTAATGCGATCAAACCGGTCCTCAAGGTGCCAAGTCATCATGGACCGGATTTAATGACCGTCGCAGAGAAAATAGACATCACTAGCCTAGCTGTAGCTGTGCCGACCACCATAATGCACGTACATGCGATAGTCGCAAAACTCCCGAGTGGTCATGGCTTGACAACAGCAGACGTGTTATCAATTTGGGAGAAAACTCCGAGAGTTATCTCGATGTCTGGATCATTAGATGGGATTCCTTCCACTGCGGAAGTGATGGAAATGGCAAGGGACATAGGAAGGCCTTGGGGTGATCTTCACGAAATATTTCTCTGGTCTGACGGAGTTAGCCTTGATGGTGACGTTTTGAGATATTTCCAAGCGATCCACCAAGAAAGCGATGTTGTTCCCGAAAATGTTGACGCGGTGAGGGCACTGATGGACATAGAGCGGGATTGGAGAGTATCAGTAGACATTACGGACCGATCTATCAAAGAATCATTC
Organism: Euryarchaeota archaeon UBA487; assembly: GCA_002505695.1. Classification (GTDB taxonomy): domain Archaea; phylum Thermoplasmatota; class Poseidoniia; order Poseidoniales; family Thalassarchaeaceae; genus MGIIb-N1. The sequence goes on along the minus strand of DAVU01000011.1, from coordinate 7,962 downwards.
TCATGAGGTACGATGCCCATTGGTGGTGAAGGGTCAAAAGTCAGGTTGACAGCGGAACGACTCATGTCTGGACACGATGGGCGCAGAGCGACTAGCCTCATTCTACTAATTCTAGTTCAAACCAGCATCTCCGCAGCATCTGAAAACTTGGTGACCGACCATATCGAATCAGACCCCACTAGGCCTGACCATGTGGTATTCAGCGGCCCAGGAATGTTTTCAGAAACAGACATAGATTCTACAAGTGGTTTGATAAGAGGTCCTTTTGGCTCATTTGACCCACTGGAACGACAAAATTGGTACCAGGATGAATTTTCTGACAGGTATGGATATGGGGCCTTGATCATTGTTCAATCTCAGACGTCTGATCTAACGAATATGATAGAATCCGTAGAATCACGGGGGGCCATCTTTCAGGAGTTCTACCCCGATAACGCAGCAATATTCAGTGTAGATGACGATCAATGGTCTAAATTTAATCCGATTATTGGCCAGTCAAATGATGAAAACATACGCTGGATGTCCCCTTTACCAGCTTCTTTTAGGATAGAACCCCAGTTGGTCACGAAATCCTTCGATTTTGTGAATGTAGAATTGCACCTAATTAGAGGACTGAGTAGCGTAGATATTGATCAGATTGAGTTAATTATCAAAGATTCCTCTGGAGATATGGGAGCAAACACCTGGTGTGACGATAGACTCTGCAGAGTTGAGGAAATAAGTCCGACAACGTTGGCTAGACTACTTGCGGATGACAGAGTTCTGTATATCTCTGAGGCGGCTGATCTAGAGACATTTGACTCTATATCTCGGTCGATAATTGGTTTGCCCTCGAATGAAATAGCTCCACCCCTTGACTACGACGGCACTGGAGAGATAATTTCTATCACGGATACTGGTTTGGATGAGGATCACCAATCTCTGAGTGACAATATCCGTGCTGTTTACAATCAATTTGGCCCTGATAATTCAGCAGCGGACTCAAACTCCGGGCATGGAACGCATGTAACTGGAATAATAGTTGGCAATGGCACATTAGACAATCAAACACTGGGCATAGCTCCAGCCGCTGAGGTAAACTTCTATCAAATCGAATACGACACATCCGGGCTGCTTGCAAGATGGGGAACCCTCTACAGTATGTTCTCACATTCGCTGCAAAACCAAGCCAGGACCCATACCAACGCTTGGGGGAGTGTCAACCAACCCGGACAATACACTGCGGACTCTCATTCAGCAGACTCTTTTATTGTCGATCAACCAGCATATCTCGCTATATTCTCTGGTGGCGACATTGGACAAAATCAAGGCGCAACCACTACTCCCCCTGGAACCGCCAAGAACGTATTGACGATAGGCGCCTCAACTACTGGAATGGGGGGTACGGATCCGCTAGGCTCCGTATGGTCAAACAACTCTGGGGGAACCCTAGATGGTAGGATAAAGCCAGATTTGGTCGCACCCGGGGTAGAAATTTGTTCAGCCCGGGCGAGTGAAGCGACATCGGTGGCAGGTGTAGATTGTTCGACAGCAATTGACCAAGATGCCACACCATTGTACGTGACCGGCACAGGCTCGAGCATGGCAACCGCAGTTGCTAGCGGAGCGGCATTGATAGTCAGAGAGTACCTTGGTCAGGAATTAGGCCTCACCGAACCTGATGCCTCTCTAGTCAAAGCAATGTTGATCAACGGGGCAACTGATTTGGGGCAGCCCGATATACCTAACCCGTCAGAAGGATGGGGAGAGGTGGACGTCAAACAGTCCATAGACCCCTATGATGGGTCCACCAAATTGGATCTATTGATAGATACTGGACGTGGCTTGGGACCGGGTGACGCTCTCGTTCAGCAAGTAGATGTCAAGGGGTCTACACTAGACATTACTCTAGTCTGGACAGATCAGGAAGGTTCTGTTTCTGCCTCTGATTTAGCGCCCAAACTAGTCAATAACCTCGACCTATTAGTGACAAGTCCCTCCGGTTCGGTATACGCCGGCAACTCATTCTTACAGGGTTTCAGTACGATATCGACCTCGTCTGATACCCTCAATAACGTCGAAAGAGTGCGCATCGAGGTACCAGAGGTGGGCGTCTGGAAAGTTGAGGTAAGAAGCTCCGCTGGGGTATTTCAAGACGGTTATTCACTGGTAATCAGCGGAGATGCCCATTGGGTGGATCACAGTGATCTGACAACCTCGCCCGAGTCATTGAGGATAACCAACGACGTAATTTTCGAGGGGGAACAACTACTGATCCAAATGAAATGGAGGAATGAGGGGAACATTGCCACGGGCAACTATGATGTTGAGATATACGACGTGACTGAACAACAGTCCATATCAACAATCACAATGCCTCCACTTGGACCCGGAGAGACGGAGACTTGGTCGGTACAACACGCATTTACATCAGTCGGTGGCCACATGTTAGAGCTGAGGCTAGATAGCCTTTCAGATGTCATAGAATCAAACGATGAACTTGTGGGGACCGACAATAACATTGCTCATCTAGAGGTCATGATCAGTAAACAGGGATTAGTCATTATCCCGCTCGATGCCAATGGGAATGAGGTGCCCCCAGAAGAACACGGCGAGGCTTCCTCAAGGTTGTTAGAAGTATTGAGTACAACCACTGCTACCTTTGATTTCAAAGTCAAAAACATTGGCACATCGGAGGCGACAATTTCTGTAGTTTCAACTCCAGTCAAACAACTCATGGAAAATGGGGCTCTCAGTAACCCCTCAGACGAGTGGACTAGAGTTCTTTCAGATTCCGGGCCAATAACCCTGGCTGCAGATGGTCAGATGAATGACAATGTCTCTATCTCAATTTCCATGATCGACGAAACCGCAGACCCCACATCTGATGAGACCCCTGTGTATGCAGTCCCGGGAACATTTGTCTCTCGGGTGGTCGTTAAAGACATCCAAAATCCTACCATTTTGAATTCTAGAAGTTTCAGTGTTTTGGTACCTAGAGTCGAAGGAGTCCAAATTCTAGCAAGTGGCCTAGACGACTTCAGTGCGTTACCGGGCGAATTTGCATCATTCGACATGTCAGTGCTTAATACAGGAAATGGACCGACTGAGTATGTAGTTGATTGCCAATCTCAAAGTGGTTGGGCGACGAGGATTGACTCCATACTGTCAGAGTCGATCTCCCTCCCGGAGTTGGCTAGATTGGAGTATGTGACTATTCCCATCCAGGTGCTGGTCCCTCAGGCGTCCGCAGGTTTACCAGCTGCGGGACATGTAGAATCCGTTGATTGCATCATTTCATCTCCTAATGAGGGTGGACCGGCCGAGTCGTTGTCCACTGTGTTAGTCGTCAAAGAAAGTAGACGCTTTGAAACCATGCTTCTGGATGACGCCCAATCGCCACTGCCGCCATTTGCTGCGGCTCCCGACAGGCAAATATTGAACATGGTAGCCATAGACACCGTGCTGGAAATCGAAAATATTGGGAATATTCATCAAACCATTTCAATGACCATCAGCCTGTCGGAATCAGCATGGGACATGGAGGTCATTATGTCCCCCAATTCAGAGATTCCAACAGCAATAGAATCCTTCGATGGGTCCTCATCCTTTGAATTTGTTTTGCAGGGTGGATCATCAAAAATTATTCTGGTCTCTGTGACGGCGCCACCGTCCGCTTCGATGGGTGAGAGAGCCCTTCTTTCATTCAGGACAACCGAGGGAAATCAACTATCAGTTGTCGACAGCACTAGGTTCGTGCTCGAGGCAACTCCAGAATTGGGCATCTCATCTCTCGATAATGTGCAGGCTCTTTCTGGTGAACTAACAGAAATTCCCCTTTCAATCATCAATTCGGGCAATGTCGCTTTGGACTTGTCCTGGAGTTTTATCAATGAATTGGACTCATGGTCCACTGCTCTTCAGTCAATTACTCCTACGTCAATCCAACCAAATCAGGAACTAGACGTGATGCTCGGGATTAACATCCCTGACAATTGGCCTGTAGACTCAGATGGGAAAATCGTCACAGTCTACATTGAGGGTACAAACCCAGAACTCGCTACTTCCTCGATCCTCGAGACAAAAGAGATTACTGTAAAGGTCATAGAAACATGTAGTTTTGAGGTTAGCACCACATCCAGAATTTCAGTCGATTCGGGAGATTCCATTGAAGCGTCAATCCTTGCAACAAACACTGGGAATTCGCCTTCTAGTTTTTCAATCGAATTCTCGCAGGAGTCAAACTCATTAAACATCCAAAATACCTACAATGACGACGCTGCACAACCTCCCGGTGAGTCTGCAATAATCCCAATACGAATCTCGGCGTCCGAAATATCATCAGCGGGAAGGGAACTTGTTGTTGCCAAAATACAGCCAGTCAGCGACGGCTGTTTTGTCGTTGAGTCTGATTGGGATCTCTATGTGGACATATTACCAGCATCCGATGACGGAATAACGAACTCTTTGCCCCCATTTGTGTTGCCATTGGTATTCATCCTCTCGATTCTGGCCCTGTCGCTCACAATCTTGACTCTTAGGAGAACATCGCCCAAATCCGAGGACCCGGGGGAGGAACTGATACCAGAAGGCTCAGCATTGATGCAAGGAGAGGCTTCGAAAAGGAGGATGAATGCCTTGTCGACTGATGTGGCTGAAGAGACCTTGAGCACATCTGTGAGTCAATCTGATCTCGATTCGGTACTGATGGATTCCCTCCCAAAACTGGATTTGCCTCCTCTACCCAGAATAAACTCTGACGAGGAGAATTCTGATTAACTCACTTCATCCGGAGACAAATTGTGGTCTTCGTGATTAAGGGTAAATCAATCATCCTATTTGGCCCCCCTGGTGCCGGTAAAGGAACACAATCTGGCTTGATATCAACCATGACGGGAAAGCCACAGGTGTCCACGGGGGACATGCTCCGTGAAGCGGTGACCGATGGTAGCGAAGTCGGGAGAGAGGCTAAGTCCTACATGGACAGAGGATTGTTGGTCCCTGACGAAATCATCATGCAGCTGATTAAGATGAGGCTGAGCAGGGATGATGCCATGGGCGGTTTGCTGTTCGACGGTTTCCCACGCACTATTCCACAGGCCATGGCCCTGGAAACGTTAACCGATGTCTCCATGGTTATCTCATTGGTCGTGGGAGATGATGAGATTGTCTCTAGGATTACCGGTAGGAGAACCGATCCAGAAACTGGGGAGATATATCACTTAGAATACAAACCAGCACCACAACACATCAGAGGCAGACTCCTACAGAGGGACGACGACACCGAAGACACCGTGAGAAATAGATTGTCAACCTTCCACAAGCAAACGGCACCACTATCTGATTTTTACCGAGAAAAGGGGATTCTTATCGAGATAGACGGTTCGGGGGACATTAAACAGGTGTCCTCATCCATTGAGGCTATCATCGATGCAAAAAGTGGGGAGTGATTTTCTATGGGGAGAGGCAACTCCAGGAATAACATCCGACGGAGACATGCCATAGCGGGTATTGAGTCCATGGCCAGATTATGGTCATATCCTGAATCTGAGGAAATTGCTCACAATGCTGGCACAACACTCATTGCCATAGCGAGAAGGAATAGAGTAAGGATCCCTAGGGGAATGAGATCTAGAATTTGCAGGACATGCAAAAAACCACTTAATTCAACAAACAGCAAAACCAGAATAAAGAAGAAGAGTGTCAGGGTTTCCTGCTTGGATTGCGGAAGAGTACACAGGTATTATGGCGGTGTTTGATCGATGTCGAGAAATGTTCCTAAGAGAGTTATTGATTCCGCGAAATCTAACGATCTGAGTGTCACATTGAGAGTCGGAAAAGATGGGCTCACCCAAGCAGTTGTCATGGAATTGAAAGACCAACTAAAATCGAGAGAACTGGTGAAGTTGAAAATCAACAAGGGTGTTATTACAGATAGGAGGGGGCGAGAATCTATCATATCAGAACTTGAGTCCTCTACTGGGTCAGTCTCTGTTTTCGCCAGAGGGAACATAGCAGTATTCTGGCGAGTGTGACCTTCATCACAGGTAGGCTTCATATGGCCCATTGGGAGCCAATCGTCCATGCTCCACGTCAGTTGGACTCCTAGAATGATGAAATTGTCGTTCATACTCGCCCTTTTCATTGGAGTTATTCCAATCGTATCCGCGGGAAGCCTTCCAACAGGCGGATCTTGGGCTCCCCCCGAACAAATGCCCAGTTGGGTGACTCCAGCTGCTTTCGTCATTCTCATCGCAGTTTACGCTTTGATTGTGTTTGAATTGGTTCATCGTGCTCTGGCGGCAGCCATTGGTGGGATAGCCGTAGTAGTGGCGCTGCACGTTGTCGGAGACGGACCCGATCTGGGAACTGTAGTGACTTGGATAGATGAAGAAACTCTTGGTTTGCTGATAGGAATGATGGTCATTGTCGACGTACTTGCAAAAACCGGTCTCTTCGAATGGGCTGCTGTCCAGGCATACGCGCTAAGCGGGGGCTCAATTTGGAGGCTTTCGTTTATCCTTTGCACCATAACCGCTGTCTTCTCCGCTTTCTTAGACAACGTGACTACGATTCTACTGATCGTTCCCGTGACGATCCAGATATCAAAAGTCCTTGATCTAGAACCTGTACCGCTGATAATCGCTGAGGTCATGTTTTCAAACATTGGTGGCGCCGCAACCCAAATTGGCGACCCACCAAACATAATCATAGGTGCACAACTTTCAGAACAAGCCCTAGCGGGAAATACAATGCTGCTCGGACAGGGGATATCATTCGTAGACTTCATTGTCCATGTAGGGCCTGCAGTCGTAATTGCCTTTGCACCATCATTTTGGCTGCTCTCAAAATTAGAGTCCAAAGGCCTGTCCGGAGCCAGACATAGGAATGTGGATCTGCTCCGGCTAAGGTATGGCATTAAGGATATTCAATTGTTGAAAAAGTCGGGATTTATACTTGCAGGGGTTATTGCTGCCTTCTTTGCACACTCAGCATTTCATCATCCGTTGTTGACCGTTGCGACGATCGCTCTAGGCGGAGCAGTCCTAATGCTCCTGGTAACTTCCCCTCATCACGTAGAGGAGCAACTAGAGGCGGTTGAATGGACAACGATAATTTTCTTTGCTGGCCTTTTCATAATGATTGGAGGGTTGCAATACATGGGTCTGATAGACACTATAGCAGACGGTATCTCAAACACCATCTCGCGGGCTACTCCAGAGAACAGGCTTATGGTCGCAGTACTCTTGCTATTGTGGGTTTCTGGTATAGCCTCGGCGTTCATAGACAATATTCCATACACTGCCACGATGGTGCCTGTAGTGATCGAATTGGCAAGCGATCCAAACCTTGGCCTTTCACTGGGCCCTTTGGCTTGGGCATTAGCGCTTGGTGCCTGCCTAGGGGGTAATGGGACGATAATTGGGGCGTCTGCTAATGTCGTTGCCGCAGGTCTTGCCGAGGAATCGGGGAACGATATATCCTTCAACAGGTTCTTCAAGACTGGTTTCCCAATCATGATACTTACCCTCTTGACCTCTACAGTTTATGTTGTGGTTAGGTACGCTATAAACTGGGAAAACTCCTTCAATCCACTAGGCAACTTAGCACCTGTTTTCATAATAGGAACAATGATGATAGCATCACTTTCTCTTACTCCCTACGTGTACGGGAAATTCTCAGGCTCGGTTGATGATACTGAGGTTGAGTGATTGAGCCTTAGCAAAGCGTTATTGAAAGACCAAATGGCGTTTGATCATCCATCTACTTGATATACCCAAGGCAAGTCGCAGGGCTGCTTTTAGTGCACCCCTGCAGTGATGCTGGAGGGGGAAGTGGATGAGGCCTCGCTGCCCTGCGGGGAGACAGTGTGGCCAAGGAATCCAACGACGAATCGAGAAGCCTGGACACCAGAGGACTCACCAAAGGTGAGGAATCGAATGTACAACAATTGATCCTGATGCTACAACCCGACTGGGGGAT
>DAVU01000003.1 GCA_002505695.1 Euryarchaeota archaeon UBA487 | reverse complement strand
TCCTGATTGCTTGGTGCAGGCAAAAGACCCATGCACCAGAACAGGGAAAGTTGTGTGCCGAAAAGATGTCCAAATGCAGATCTAGGCATCTGCCCACCCGGCACTCCTATGTGCACTGAATTTTCCGATTCCTTCAATAGATCCTCTAATCTTCCTCCTGATGAGATTCCGACAACGCTTCCTCCCTCCCTCAAGGCCGTTTCTACGCTGGATATCGTCTCCTCGGTGTTGCCTGAGTATGAAGTCGCGATCACAAGCCACTCGGGCCCCCACCATGATGGGAGCCCATAGTCCCTCCAATAGTGGACGGGGAGGCCTGCAGCCTTGCTTGAGATGGTCGACAAGTAAGTTCCGCCGGCCCCAGAGCCGCCCATGCCTACGCAGAGTACGCCGTGCCAATCATTTTCTTCGATGACGCCGATGTCTCTTTGAAAGGCAGATTCGAGGTCATCGAAGAATCTTCTAGTCCAGCCAGCCATGTCGCTCTTGTCGAATTTATCGAGTAATTCTTCGTATTCACTCATTTGAAATCACCTTGTTCATTGCGTAGGGTATTGCTGTCCATGTGTGGTCAATTAGGCCAATTGTCAATGTTTCTTCTCCGCCATAGTCAAAGGGCAACGCCACAGTATTCAACTTCCACTCATCTGGAATCATTACCTCGGCTGCTGATCCATCCTTGTCTAGGATTTGAACCTCGATCTGATCATTCGCGGAACAAATAACTGAGGATTTTTGCATATCTCTCCAGGTTCTCCCTGTGCGTTGATTATTCTTCATGGATCCAAGGATTGGGCCATCCTTCTGCCAGCCCACGACCACCCAATTCTCCTCGCGATGCCTCATCACATCCCCGATTGAAAAGGCAGGCTTTCTGTAAGATAGTGTCAGCCTTGTGACCTCTGCACCGTCCTTCACCCCTATGACCGTAGACGTTTCTTTTGATGTCCCACCAAAGCGGTTTATCAGTTTCCTGGACCACATCCTGGCCATTGATTTTGAGCCCAACTGAAGATCCCATCCTCCCTGTACCGGGCCTTCCTTGGTGACAAAAAACATTGGATCGTCAACAGTGTCCAATATCATTTCATCTAAGGTTGCCCTGATTGATGACAGTTCCTGACTATCCAGTCTCCTTCCTGTAGAGCGAATCTGAAATTCTGCCTCGAAATAAGCCCCATCTTTTCTGGAGCATGTCTGACACACAACATCGCTTGTCTGCAATAGGGTTTCATGAGAGTCCTGAAATGGCAGTCCGTGTAAATTTGCAGTCACTTGGATCTGGATCCTGGAGGACCTGTCATCTATTATTTCGACTGATAGTCCCACGTCAACGTCTTCAGCATCCTTGATGACAACTAGATTTTCTTTCACCCTCTGTTCTGCTATCGAAAGTTCATCTCCATCGCTCCAACCCTTCCCCATTTGATACAGCCTGCATTTGGAGCAACGAGATTGTTGTAGCCTATCAGGGATCAAGGAAAGCTCTGTCCTGCTTCTCAAGCAAGCCTCGCAAATGCGGCCCTTGAAGATTGGAGGGGGGGCGGCGCAGACTATGCAGAATTCCTGTGTCATCACGACCCACCGTCATCTGGGAGGGGGTGTTTGGACTTCAATGGTGCTGGCCACTGCCTTATCGAGAGAGCGGTGTCTGGAAATTAACCATCTTCCATAAACAAGGAGTGACCCGATCATGATAGAGTAGGCCAAAGCCAAATGGTAAATCCCTGACATCAACTAACCTCCTCGGCCAAATCTAATTTTTTGAGTTCCCTCTCTAGGTCGGCCTCTTCGGCGTACAAATGATTGGAGAGCATGACGAAGCCGACGAACAGAAACGTCATCGATATGAATCCAGACAGTAGGATAGTTCGAATTACTGGGTCCAAGCCGGAATTCTCCGATTCGACTATCACGATCCCTGGGTGCCTTTTCTGATAGAGGGTAGTAGCTACAGCGGTAATTGGGACCAACATGAATCCAAAGAGTCCTACTGAAGCGATCGTATCTCTTGTTGTGTCGTCATCAAACTGAGACCTCCTAGCCATCACAATGAATAGGGCGACGGCTGTAAGCAGAGCGAATGTGTTCAATCTGAGATCGGCCCAATCCCACGGAACCCCCCATTCCGCCATACCCCAAATTGGGCCGGATGTTATCACTCCAAAACCAAAAAGAAGGCCTAGATCTGAACCAGTCTGTACCAGCCTCCATGAGGACTCAGACCGGCGCAGATACCACCCCAAAGAACCGATAAAAAGTACGATGAAAGCAAGGAATGAGGTCCATGCAAAGGGAACATGGAGAAATATGATCCGATATGCTTCGGGGGCCCTCCACTGACTGGGGTTGACGTCTGGAGCCAAAAAAATGCCTAATAGAGCTGATATGATTACCCCGATCGAGCCCATCACTATACAAGCGATTGCCATGGATCTCGGATGCCTCATGAGTGACTCCAAGAGATCATCATGCATGAATCAATGCATTTAGTCTGAGGGGATCAAAACAGATGATGCCCATATGCATGCCGAAATTATGCTTGAGGTGATGATCAGGCCCAATGGTGTGTCGAATCCCAATTTGACGCTCATACCATCTTGCAGAATCAATGAGGTTGCATCTACCAACATTAAGAAAGGCCATATCATTATTGCCATCATCAACGAAGCGGCAACTGCCCCCCTTCTTCTCAGAGTAGCGACCAATAGATGTATTCCGGTTGCTGCAACACTGATGTCTATGATCGCCAGAGCCGGCAGCCATATCCAGAACTTGGCATCAGGGTCTACGTCTAGGGTGCCGATTGAAATGATTACGAATGTGAGATACGTCAACGGTAGGGGCAGGAGCCAAGAAGACCCCACTACAGAGGCCGCCGGTCGCATGGACCTCCCCATGTGAGCTCTCCACCAGTCCCCTGAACGTCCTTCATTTAGCCTGTCTATCAGGGCAGGCCGGACCATCGCTGAGATAAATGCTGGCAGCAAGAGGCAGAAGGAGACGGAAAACAGCCCATCTGAAGCTACGAAATCCGCCCCTACTGATCCAATCAAAAGAATGGCAATTATGGAGGGTACCAGCCTATGAATTGTGTCAATCGGATTTTTCCACTCAAGCGATATTCCCCAGCGACAAAATTCTGAGACGCGATCGTTGTTGTGTCTTCGAATTGGGATCCCTCCAGAATCAAATTCTGGAGGTTCTCCAGTGACAAATATTGTTTGATCTTGGATTCTGATTAGACGGTCTGCAACATTCATGAGGCTCTGGTCATGGGTGGCGATGACCACTGTATGTCCAAGTGACCGGAGGTTCTCGATTGCGTATCCCAGAAGTTTTTGCGATCTCTCGTCCATTCCCTCGCTGGGTTCATCTAACATCACCAAGCCTTGTTTTTCTGATTTCAGTGCAGGGATCAAAGCGGATAACACCGAAACTCTTCTTCTCAGTCCGTTTGAGAGAGTAGCCAGCCTGTCTCCTGACCTATGGAGAATGGACCATTCCGCCATAATTTGTTTGATTTCCTCGTCATTTGCTTCTGTTCCAGCAACCAAAGTTGCCATTTTCAAGCGTCCTATGACTGTCTCGTCAAGACATGCACCATCTGATTGCAGGGCGATTGAGAGGCCCGGCAAGGGCGTGCTTCTTCCTTTCGAGTCAGCCACAACGATATCCTTGCCATCGAGAGCTGGCCCCATGATTTCCCCCTCCCTGAGGGGATGCAGCCCAGCCAGTGTTTCCAAGAGAGTAGACTTGCCAGACCCATTGTCTCCAACTATGCAAACAACCTCAGATTCATTGATTCTGAGGTCCAATTCTCGCAAGACAGTTTTCGAACCCCTCCGAACAGTACCTCCGACCATCCGGATCAATGCTCGGGCCACATGCATACGACAGGGCAGTATCCTTTCAGTTCACCGCACACAGCCGGAGGGGCTATTCGCAGGGGCTATCTCCCCAGCACAAGGGATTGTCGTGGAGATCCTATGGTCGGACTTATCTGGCGGTGACTATCTAGTTCTACTATTCCTGCTTTCATGCTCGTTGGGGCCCTATATTTACGCTATCCTGTCTGATGTTAGCATATCATTAGCGACAGTCCTTTCCTTGCTCTTGGTCACATTTGCCCAAGAGGCGATTCGCGTTTTCGGAATTGCGTTCCAGCCGTTTGCCTTCCTATCATTGATCCCCCTGATTTCTGATGACCCCATGCTCGTTCACAGGTGGATAACCGCTGCTTGGTTGCATTCAGGTTGGATTCATGTTCTGGGAAACATACTCGTGATTGCCCTTGTGGGAGTCCCTCTGGAGCAGAAACTAGGCCCAAGGAGATGGATGATTATCTACGTTCTTGGACTACTTGCTGGGAATTTGACTTGGGTGCTCACCCATGCAGATGATCCACGGCCCACAGTTGGTGCCAGTGGGGCCGCATTTGGATTGTTGGGGGCTTACATGGCATGCTGGCCCAGAGACGAGATAGAGTTCCCGTTGTTGTTTCTGATACGGGCTTGGCCCGTTTGGGTAATCTGCCTAGTAAGAATCGGTCTAGAGGTTTACATGGTTTTCGACCTGTCTATGCAGGATCGCCCTTCCAACGTAGCACATCTAGCACACCTGGGAGGCTTCTTCGGGGCATACATTGTGTCGAGGCCAATTGCCAGAACAGGCGATGTCCCCTTGGAGGATGAAATCGGAGATGAAGTAGCAGTGGGTATGAAAGAAATTGGGGCAGACCCATGGATGCTGGCGGGGATCGAGGCTCCACCTCCGGTAAAGAGGATCCTGCATCGATTGAGGGAAGAGGGGGATGAAGAAGAAACTCGACGTGCTTGGATTGAGGAGCTCGCGGACAACGCAATCTGCCCGATCTGCGGAGGAGGATTAACAGCCCTCTCGAATCGTTCAGGGGACTATTACGTGACTTGCTCATCAGACCATAAGCATATTTCATGGCCTTGAGGGAGTGATGACACATGGCGCAGGCTGCTGACAGGGGGATGTCCTCATTTGACGTGGCGAGGATGAGGGTTGACCTATCTGAAATGATAGGAGCAAGGGCCCAGAAAGCGTATCAGCCGCATTATGAGCAAATCGTAGTCAGGATAAAGAATACAGGCGCTTCACCGGTAGATCTTGTGATTGTTCGCGGAAAGAGAGCCTACCTCTCGAGTCGCGAAAGGCCGATGCCACAAAACCCGTCCTCCTTTGCTATGACTCTGAGAAAACATATCGGAAACGCCAGATTGGTAGGTGTCACGCAAGAGGGTTTCGACCGAGTTTTGTATCTCAAGTTCGAGCACGGGAGGGGTTCAGTCACACTCGTGATCGAGATGTTTAGGGATGGTAATGTGATATTAGTTGATGATGATGGTCAAATAATACAACCACTTACAAGTGCCTCATACCGATCGAGGACGTTGAAAAGAGGAGAGAAATATTTCCCCCCTCCCTCATCAATGGACCCGAGAGAAATTGGGGCGACTGGGTTTTTCGCGATGTTCGGAGAGTCTGATCAGGACCTTGAGCGAACTCTGGCTGGGAGAGCGAACCTAGGAAGGTCGTATGCAAGCTTGGTCTGCAAGATGTGTGGTCTTGATCCCCGATCAAGAATTGATGATCTTGACGAGGCGGCACGGGAAGCAGTGTCAGAGACGATAAGAGGTCTGATCGAGAAAGCAGACCACCCTGGAAGGGCTTATGTGAGCGGTAATCCCGAGGATCCTAGTGATTCGTCATTCTCACCCTTTGATAACGGGCCCGACCATGAGGGAGAGCAGGCCGCACTCCCCTCCCTGAGTGACGCAATCGACTTGATTTTCGGAGAACACGATGCCAACGCATTAGCGAGGAGGATGATTGAGAAGGTTGAAGAGGAATCTGGCGGGGGAGAGGAGGACAGGCTAACAAGGAGGGCTGCCCAACAGAGAAGTGGGATAGAGGCTTTTTCAACGGAGGCCTCGGATCTTCAGAAAATAGGATCCGAAATGTTGGCCTCTTGGGCGCACTTGGAAGAAATCCGGAAAAAAATAGAATCTCGTATCACGAACATCGGTTGGTCTGAAACAATAGATGAGGCACACAATGCTGAATGGATAGAGGAAATTGATCCTGCGAAAAAAACCGCGATAGTCTACATGCGAGATGAGAACGGGGCTCCGGGAACGGGCGTCCTAATCGATGTGGAGGGCACAATACATCAGAGCGCTCAGAAATATTTTGACAAGTCTAGATCGCTAAAACTGAAGGCTAGGGGTGCGGAGAAAGCGCTTGAGGAAACTGAAAAACGTCAGAAAAAGATCAATATCAAGGCGGAGAAAGACAAGTCCAAGGGTCGTGTCGACGGCAAAAAGAGAACGAGGAGATATTGGTTCGAGAGGCATCGATGGGGGATAGTCGGACAAGGTAGGATGATCATAGGCGGTAGAGACTCGAAGGGGAACGACCTTGTTGTGAAGAAATATCTCTCAAACGGTGACCTCTATTTTCACGCCGACTTGCATGGGGCCCCGTCTTGCTCCCTGAAGAGGCTTGATGGGCTAGTAATCGATGACTCTGGCGTAGTTTCTGAAGAGGGTGTTGCAAGACTTTCGCTTGTCCAATCAATTGACGGCGCTCCTGATGATCTGCAATCCCTTGAAGATTCGGAGAAAGAGGAGGCAGCTACAATGGCTGCATCCTGGTCGAGGGCATGGGGAGCAGGTTCCGCTGCAGCGACAGCATTTCATGTGCGGCCCTCCCAGGTCAGTAAATCCACTGAAAGCGGTGAATCGCTCGGAAGAGGATCATTCGTGGTCAGAGGATCCAGAGGTTGGCATCGAGACCTGACTCTGAGATTAGCCATCGGGCTGGGGACTGTCAACGGAGTCCCGCTTCCGATACCAGGTTCTCCTCAGGCAGTCAGTGCCCTTTGCGAGAGATGGGTCGAAGTTCGTCCCGGGAACGTGAAGAAGGAGAAGGCTGCCTCAATGATTTCCAAATCAACTGGATTGAATCATGACGATGTCCTCTCTGCACTGCCTCCTGGGAATTGCGAGTTGATCGATAATGGGCTACTCAATTGGAATTAGGCGTTCGCGCGCCACTCACTGGCCGTAATGGCGTATTGAAAGCTATCAACCCACCTATCATACATCCACTGCCTCTGAACACTCCTACCCTCTTGCCTGAATCCCAATCTCAAAGGGATTGCAGACGAGGCCAAATTATCAACACCCGTTTCGATAACGACTCGATTAAATCCACAACTGACTAACAGAACGTCTACCAGTGCCCCTACTGCTCTTGTCATAATTCCCCTTCCCGTGTGGCTTTGATCGAGCCAATATCCAATCCAGGCTGTTAGATTGCCGTGATCGACCTGATTCACACTCAGAGTGCCGATTATTCCAACATTGAGTGATTCGATAATAAATAGTGATCCGTCTGCAGTTTGGTGTTTCGCTGTCTGCTCTTGGATGAAATTCACTTCATCTTGCACAGATGTTGTCTCATCCAACCATGGCAGCCATTCGCGTAGGTATGTTCGATTCTCTTCCACCAAATTGAACAGTGTTGCTGCATCGGATTCCATGGGGACTCTCAACTGTAAATCAGTGTCGACTGAGATGACATCTGGGATGTATACCACGTTACGATGGCCTGACCTTGTGGATATCAATGCTGGCCATGTTACAAACCAACTGATAAGTCCGACACGTCACTGGATCAGCATGGTTGACAACGGGGTGCGTGCCGATTGGACCTATGGAACATATCTTCGGTTGGACGAACTTCTGGCCCTGCAAGGTGACGATAGAGGGATCTCGAATGACGAATTGCACTTCATAGTCGTTCACCAGACCTTTGAATTGTGGTTCAAGCAGGTGGTAAGGGAACTTTGCGAGATCAGGGACTCTTTGGGAAATTCAGAAGTTCCTGAAGAGGCGATCCCCTCATGTGTTCACGGCATGCGGAGGATCACAGAGATCTTCAGATTAATGGAAAGTCAATGGAGCGTAATGGAGACCTTGACACCACAAGGATTCCTTGCTTTCAGGGATGACCTTGGTACAGCATCTGGTTTTGAATCATATCAGATGAGGGAGTTGGAAATCATTCTTGGTTTGACTAAATCAATGAGAGGCACCAATTTTGATCCATTGGAGCAATTCAGAAAGATCGCGGAGCGAGACCCAACACAGACACACGCTTTGGATCGTTTGACTGAAGCCTCGGAAAAACCATCGCTCCTCGATGCAGTAATGTCTTGGGTTCGTAGGACTCCAATAATGGGTTCCAGACAAGAGGATTCGGGAGATGATGAGAGGATACGCAAATACGTGGAGGCGCACTTATTTGCATATTCTGAGCACTCTTTGAACCAACAGAGATCTATGTCGGAGTCGGGGAATATGAACTCTGAGATGTTAGATGCAAGGATGGAATCTGCAAGATCCCAAGCCAGAGACTTCCTGTTGCCAAACGGCAAGGTGGACAGGGCCAGAGCCGGGCTGCTTTTCATAGAATCATACAGAGAGCTTCCCCTGCTAACATGGCCCAGAGCATTGGTTGATGCAGTTGTCGAACTGGAAGAGTCCATGGTAAAATGGAGGCATGCTCACGCAAGGATGGTAGAGAGGATTATTGGGCGAAGAGTTGGGACGGGTGGTTCATCTGGCGTTGACTATCTCGATGGAACGGCAAAATATCGCATCTTCACAGACCTATGGGCAGTAAGAACCGTTCTAGTCAGGCCTGATTTGAGGCCGGAATTAGAGAATCCTGAATTCTACGGCTTCAGTCAAGGGTCCTGAAGACCCCGCGACGAATTCACTTTCATCATCAACCGAGCCATTGAAATCTCCATGTTCAGTAGCCATCATGTGCCTGAAGCAGTGATCGCAGGTTTTTGCCGAACCCCTTTTGGAAAGTATAGAGGCAGTCTATCCGATATCGAGGCCACGAAGTTGGGCTCAATTGCAATCAACGGCCTATTGGATTCACTCAGTGTCAATCCGAGGAGTGGAGTGATAGACGGGGTCTACATGGGCATGGTCTTGCAAGCTGGGGCTGGTCAAGCCCCAGCACGTCAGGCCTCAATAGGTGCTGGACTCCCATTCGACACACCTGCAACTACCCTCAACAAGGTCTGTGGGTCATCATTGAAGGCTGTAATGATCGCTGCCATGGAGATTGAGTCTGGCCGATCTGATGCGATCATAGCAGGCGGCATGGAGTCGATGTCGAGGGCTCCAATGATAGCCCAGAATGTCTCTAAGGGCGAACCAGTGGAGTATTCCAGCCTTGTTTCTATTCTCCACAAAGACGGTTTGATTGATGCATTCTCAGGGGATGCGATGGGCATCTCGGGAGAGACGATCGCGAAAGAAGAGGGGGTCACCAGAAAAGACGCTGATTCCTATTCGCTGAAATCACATGCTAGGGCCTCTGAGTCATGGTTTAACGGATGGACCAGCAGAGAAATAACGCCCGTTGGGGGGTTGTCTAGAGATGAAGGTGTAAGGGACAATTCCTCGTTGGAAGCCCTCTCTAAGCTCAAGCCTGTCTTCATGCAAGAGGGTGTTGTGACGGCAGGGAACTCTAGCCAGGTGAGCGACGGTGCCGCCGCCCTGTTAATTTGCTCGAAAGAAGCTGCAGAGGATAACGGGTGGCCTGTACTTGCGAGGATTGTCGACTTTGAGACCTCCGGTGTCGAGCCCTCGAGGGTCATGTCTGCCCCAATTCCCTGCATTGAGGCTCTCTTGTCTCGGGCTGAATTGTCGTCAGAAGATATTGACCTGTACGAGCACAATGAAGCTTTTGCAACCGCCTCGTGTGGGATAAAGAGTCACTTCGATATTCCTGAAGGAAAGTTCAACATCCAAGGAGGAGCAATTGCAATCGGCCACCCATTGGGCGCCTCAGGCGCAAGATGCTTGATGAGCCTAGTGAGCTCATTGCAGAGGACCGACGGTGCGTTGGGCATTGTCACACTCTGCCTCGGCGGGGGAAATGCCGTGGGGATGTTGGTGTCAAGATAGATCGCCTCACCCGTCGGTGGCCTTATGAGCGGTGTACAATCGGGCAAGGCCATGCCTCGAGTCCACACTAGGTTCGAAAAGGCCCGAATATTGGGGGCTAGAGCCCTTCAGATCAGCATGGGCGCTCCTCTTTACGTAACAGAGGAAGAGCTTCGTGAGAAGTTTATGCACGAGCTTGTCCAGCTCTACGGCACAGAAGAGGCAAAAATGAGATTCGTCTTGGACCCTCTAAAAATAGCCACGCTAGAATACGAATCTGACAGGATTCCCATCGACGTAGATGCCGGTAGCGACGACTGATTCAAGGAGGTCGATTCGCTCGAAGGGGCATGATCGTGTCCCGGGTGGCAGAGCGCATACCTCTCTCTGCACTGGCAATTGCCATCCTTGCCGTCACTGGGTCTGTGATTGCTATGGGGGGCATGATCCGAATTTATGATGCTGGTGAATCTTGTCCTGACTGGCCGACTTGCTTCGGAACATGGGGTTTCGATGTATCTGAAGAAGATCAAGAATCTTGGTGGGAAGCAAACCCAGATGAAATCGACTCAAGGGGGGCTAATCATCGATACACAACCTTTGAGATTTTCACAGAATGGTTTCACAGGCTATTGGCAGGCGCGGTCCTAGGCCCGATGATGATTTTTCTTTGGTTGGCCACCCGTGCTCAGAGTGAGGACAAGGATGTAAAATTCGCATCAAGCCTTGGAATTGGCCTGATATTATGGCAGGGGTTTCTAGGTTATATTACAGTGAGAATGGACAACGAGCATTGGTCTGTTGCAATTCACCTAGTTAGCGCTTTGGCGTTCACCCTTTCGATGATCTGGTACCTTATACTGAGGTGGAAAGAGACCGATAGTACCCCCGCTCAAATGAGAATAGTTGCTAGCAATCGTCAAAGAAGATCGGTCGCATACTCCTCCATTGGGGCCCTTGCAGCAGTTTTTGTTGGGGTGTATGTCTCTACGACAGATGGAGCCAATTATGGGTGTGGAGTGGCCGGATTTTCTGAAAGTTGGCCTCTTTGCCAGGGTCAGATACTGATACCGGTAGATGATGTTGCTACCGACTCACAGATTATTCACAGGGTGCTGGTGGCATTTGAGGGATTGGCTCTATGCTTTGTCAGCTACTCAGTCCGAAAACAGGCGAAATTGGATATGAGTTATTCAAAGGTGTCAAATTGGATCAATGTTGCTACTGGAATTTTCATCTTTAACGTGATATTGGGTGGTCTTTATGTCATCTCCTACGACCCTTTTACAAACTCATTCTATGAGATTCTGTCATTGATCCATCTCCTCCTAGGATCACTGGCATTCCTCACCTTGGCGACGATTTGGATAGCAAGCAAATACAACTCCATGTCAGAAATATCCCCATCTGGTGGAATCTCTTCATAGGCAGAATAGGATGTGGGCCGGCATGAACAGTTGGTTCCGGTTGACCAAACCGGGTGTTGTCATACTGCTTCAGATAACTGCGATTTCGGCAGTTGTGGTTCACGATCTAATGTCCGAAACAAGGCCACCCTTGGGCCACACACTTGAGGCGTCGCTCATCACTCTGGTCGGGGGATACCTGACAGCAGGTGGCTCCAATGCAATCAACATGTGGTATGACAAAGACATAGATCCGATGATGAAACGGACAAGCAGTAGGCCTGTACCACTGGGAGAGATTAAGTCTGGCCATGCTCTCTTATTCGGTATATCGATATCAATTCTGGGAATCGTCTGGTTTACTCTCATGGCAGGGCAGGTAGCAGCCTTTTGGGCTACCTTCAGTATACTGTTCTATGTGTTGGTCTATACAATCTGGCTGAAGAGAAGAACCGTACAAAATATCGTTATCGGCGGTTTGGCCGGTTCTACTCCTCCGTTGATTGGTTGGTTTGTCGCCATGGGTCCAAGTGACCTTGACTTGCACAGCATGAATGGGTTCCTGGTTTCTATCACCGATACGGGCAGCCTCGTTCCGTTCTACATGTTGGGCGTGATTTTCCTCTGGACTCCCCCACATTTCTGGGCCCTAGCGCTATACAAATCAGATGAATACAAACAAGTCGGGGTACCAATGCTTCCATGGGTGAAAGGAAGCGCAAGGACATTGGCTGAAATGCGTCTTTACGGCATATTGTTGTTGGTTGTATCATTGTGGGGCCCGTATTTGATCCACTCCGGGGATTTCAGCATGGAATACTTAGTGCTTCAGATCGGTTCCGCTCTAATTGCTATCTGGTACATCAGGACGCTGTTCTTGATACCCGCAGATGAGGTCAAGGATGAAAATGGTCGGCTACCTTCGGCTGCACGTTCTTTTTGGGTTTCACAGCTGTTTCTCGGACTAGTGTTTCTGATGGCTCTGGCCTCAGTTTCCAACTTTGCAGGGATGGTAGTCGGCCTAACTTTGTCTATGGCCGTCATCCTAAGGAGCGAGAAAAAATACAGATCATCTGGTTTCCCTTTTTCCTGATAACTTCCGAATGCTTCAAACGCAGCCAGCACGGTAGGCCGCTCAGAGGGCTTCCTCATGGACGAACGAGATTTGATCTACGACTGGAACAACATCGAACCTGAGGCTCCACGTGACCCTGCGTCCCACCCTCATCCTGTATGGTTTGACGATGAAACTCTCCGTGATGGTCTCCAAAGCCCCAGTGCTAGAAACCCTACGATAGAGCAAAAGATAGAATTGTTGGACCTAATGGAAAATCTCGGTATCCAGAAGGTCGATCTAGGATTGCCTGGGGCAGGCCCATTCCACATAGAGCACATAGATTCGATGCTGGGACATATCAATGACAATGGCTACAAAATACGCCCAGGGTGTGCCGTGAGGACGGTTGTCTCAGACATAGAGCCACTCATTGAACTTCAATCGAAGCATGAGATGAAAATTCAAGCAAGTGCATTTCTTGGAACATCCCCCATTCGGCAATACACTGAGGGTTGGACGATGGATAAGATCATGAAGACTGCCGAGGAAGCCGTCGAGTTCGCGGTTGACAATGATATCCCGGTAATGTTTGTCACAGAAGACACCACAAGAAGTCGGCCTGAGGACATAAAGGCCGTCTATACAAGAGCAATCGAGCTGGGTGCAGACAGGATCTGCGTCTGCGATACATGTGGCCATTCGACTCCGAAGGGTGTTCGGAGCCTGATGTCATTTATTCAAAATGAGGTAATACCCGACGCCGGCGTCAAACGTAGGGATATCGAAGTAAACTGGCATGGCCATCAAGACAGGGGCTTGGGTGTCGCGAACAATTTAGCGGCGGTTGAGTCTGGTGCTGATGTCATTCATGGAACTGCTCTGGGGGTAGGGGAGCGCTCGGGTAATGCGCCATTGGATCAAACACTGGTGAATTTGAGTTTGATGGGCGTGATATCAAATGATCTTACAAATCTAAGCAATTACGTACAGAAGGCGAATCAATACATTGAGGTCCCCCTGCCAAACAATTACCCGGTATTTGGACAGGATGCTTTCGAAACCGGAACTGGGGTGCACGCGTCAGCGGTTGTGAAGGCACTGCGGAAGGGTGACTCTTGGTTAGCAGACAGGGTATATTCTGGTGTACCAGCTGGAGATTTCGGACTTGAGCAGGTCATAAGGGTGGGACACATGAGTGGAAAATCGAATATCGTCCACTGGTTGGATGCCAATGGTATCGAGGTCAAAGACTCCCTCGTGGAGTACCTGTTTGATGTTGCGAAATCAAAAAATAGGCTCATGACTGATGACGAACTCCACTCATCTGTGGACTTGCACAACAAAGGGGTCTGATTTTTACTCTGTTGTGCACCGAGAATGCTGTGCGGACACCGATCGTACTGGCCCTCGTCATTATTCTCGCACCGTACGGGAGTTCAACAGAGGGCACCGAGATTATCGATCATCCGGGAGATTCGATTCTGGAGGATCTCTCACCAGTTGTTCAATCTGCTTTCAACAGAGCAATGTCCGATGATTCCGATTTTGAAGCTCATCGCGGGGCTTGGATCCTACTATCGAATAGTGGTTTTGAGGCCCTTGCACAAACGCTTCCAGCCGGTCAATTGATTGAACTAGATTGGATAAAAGGAGCGTATTTGTGGAGTCCAAATCAGAAAACAAGTCATCTGAAGGCACTTGATCTATTGAAGGAATCAAGTGTGGTTGAGGTCTTCATCCCTGATAGCGTAGAGCGTCAAACCCCTCGCTTTGTTCCGAATGATCCCGACTACCCAGATCAATGGCATTTGGATAATTCGGGCCAATCCGGAGGAACCATTGGGGAGGACGTGAACATAACCAGTGCATGGGACAACTTGAACGGGTCAGGAGTAACAATATCCATTGTCGATGATGGCTTAGATCACAACCATCCTGACATCAGTCCAAATTATGTCCCATCCCTATCGTATGATTTTTGCTCTTCGGATACCGATCCACAGCCAGTCGGGAACGACGCACATGGTACTGCTGCTGGAGGAGTCGCCGGAGCAGTGGGTAACAATGGCATCGATGTAGTTGGAGCAGGATTTGGAGCGAATTTAGCCGGAAGTAGGCTCATTGCATGCTCATCACCTGACTCATTGGAGGCTCAGGCACTATCTTTCATGTCCCAATCAATAGACATCTACTCGAACTCATGGGGGCCATCGGACGATGGTGCTACCCTAAGTGGCCCAGGCCCTCTGACACTTGCTGCGATGGAAGACGGGGTCTACAACGGTCGAGGAGGCCTAGGAAACATCTACACATGGGCTGCTGGTAATGGCCTGCAATCTGATGATGATTCAAACGCAGATGGATACACCAATAGTAGATTCACAATAGCTGTCACCGCCGTAGATCACAACGGGGAGCAGTCCTACTATGCAGAACCAGGGGCCAACATCTTGGTGTCTGCTCCTTCGAATGGGGCTGGAGTGGGGATTACAACCACGGATATTGTTGGATCCCCCGGGTACACCAATGGCGACACTACGAATAACTTCGGGGGCACCTCGAGCGCGACGCCTCTTGTTTCAGGGATTATATCCCTGATTCTGGAAGCTAACCCTAACCTTACGTGGAGGGATGTGCAGGAGGTACTTGTTCAATCATCCCGGAAGAATGACTTCAACGACCCCTCGTGGATGTTAAACCAAGGCGGACATTGGTTTTCGCACAAGTATGGATTCGGGGTAATAGATGCAGGATCAGCGACTGATCTTGCAGTCAACTGGACAATGCTTGCACCTGAGACAAACTTGACTTACGGGCCATCCAGTTCACCAACCGCGATTCCAGATACCAATGATTGGGTTGTCTCTGATTTTACAGTCACAGAACATTTGAATGTCGAAACGATAGACATTATTGTAGATATCACACATCCAAATCGCGGTGATTTGGAGATTGAAATTGTATCACCGCATGGAACGGTTTCAACGCTGAGGTCCCCCAACGGGGATAATGGCGAGGATATACAAGACTGGAGTTTTGGTTCCGTTGCTCACTGGGGGGAGTCCTCAAATGGAACGTGGAGCCTAAGAATAAGAGACGCTGCCTCTGGTAGCGCAGGGGTTCTGAACACATGGAGTCTGATCTTACATGGCATAGACACTCAGAGCGACCATGACGGCGATGGTCTGCTCACAATCGATGAGGTTGGTACTTATGGGACAGATCCATATGTTTGGGACACCGATAGCGACAGTCTGAGCGATTCATCGGAGTTGGAGAACGGTACCGATCCATTGTCGTCCGACACTGACTTGGATGGGCTCTTGGATGGTATTGAGATATTGATACACTCTACTGACCCACTGAGCCCAGATACGGATGGGGATGGGTTATTGGACGGTCAAGAAATCATGATTTACCTGAGTGATCCACTGACTCCTGACCAGGATTCAGATGGCGATTTCTACTATGAATTCGACGATTGTGATGACACTAATGCGCTAATAAACCCTGGAAGACCTGAGGTGTTGAATGGTCTAGATGACGATTGTGACATCAATATCGATGAGGGATTCAATTTCACTGACAGGGATTTTGATGGCTTGAAAGATTGGAACGAGTTCCATGTTCATCAGACTGATTATCTTAACTCTGATACTGATGGAGATGGCTTATCGGACGGAGATGAGATCTTGATTTTCTCCACGGATCCACTCGTTGTCGACCTAGACTCAGATCAAGACGGGAGGTATTGGTTCGAGGACTGCAACGATGATGACCCACTAATATCTCCCGATGGTGCAGAATTTTTAGACGGGATTGACAATGATTGTGACAACGATGTGGATGAGGACTTCGTGAATACGGATCTGGATCTTGACGGGGTCTTTGATTTCGAGGAATTCAATATCTACCTAACGAACCCGGTAAATCCTGATTCTGACGGAGACGGGCTTTCCGATGGGCATGAGATCTCGAATAGCCTAACAGACCCTCTTTCCTTTGATTCAGACTCAGACTCAGATGGCTTCTATTGGTTCGAGGACTGTGATGATAGCGATCCTAACAGTTCTCCCATCAGCCCGGAGCTACTCGACAAGAAAGATAACGATTGTGATGGATTTGAGGACGAAGATTACATTGACATGGATCGGGATGGCGACGGCCTCTCGGATTATGATGAGGTTCACATTCATGATACAATGCCCCTAGATGGAGATACAGATGGCGATCTGTTGTCCGATGGGGATGAGATCAACGAGTTTGGGAGTGATCCAAGGAAGTTTGATCAAGATTCAGATGGCGACGGATTCTATTGGTTCGAAGACTGTGATGATGATGATTCACTCACCAAACCCAGTGGGATCGAGACTTGGGACGGTAAAGATCAGGATTGTGACGGGAGTATAGACGAAGGCATAGATAGACTATCAGAGTTGAATCATACAGTTGCCCTCCTACCTTGGGAGGCATCCAACGTCACATTAAGACTGGAACCACCGGATTTTCCAAATGGGGTCGTCACAGTTTCTCAATGGAGAATCAATGGCGCCACTGTGAACAAAACGCAGGAAGGGGGCTTGGAATTGGATATACTGG
Source organism: Euryarchaeota archaeon UBA487 (assembly GCA_002505695.1). GTDB lineage: Archaea > Thermoplasmatota > Poseidoniia > Poseidoniales > Thalassarchaeaceae > MGIIb-N1. The sequence continues at coordinate 32,996 of DAVU01000003.1, read as the reverse complement.
ATTGTGGCAATGCAAATCCAAGTGCAATCGTCCTGCAACTTTGTGACTCTTCGAGTTCCAATTACATTCAGTTGGTCTTTGTCGACTCTGGTGTAGAGACTGTCTTGGAATGGCAGGTTGAGGTGAGGGTTTGGTCTCCCCCTACGACCATCTTAGAGGATTTCTTGGCCTTGTTTGGAGAGGTTTCCCTGCCTGCACTGGGCGCAGTACTCCTAATTTTCGTTTCAATGGCCTCTTCAGCGGTCCTTTTCACAAAGAGGAGGAGTGCCATTCTGAACGAGGCCATTCTCTCTTATGGAGTACCAGAGAAGGGAGGCGGCATACAAGATTCCGTCAACAGGAGCGTGCCAGCAGCACCCGACTTCAATAATCAGAAATGACCTCAATCATCCTCTTCCTCTAGCATCGAGTCGTCGACACTGGCCCAACCATCTGGAGATTTGACATCGATCGTTTGAACGTCTATGTCCTCGGTTTCCTCCTCTCTCCAGATTGGATCCTCCAAGATTCCGCTGAGCATCAATACATCGTCTTCATCAAGCCTGCTCTTTATCGTTGAGAGGCCCTTTTTCAATGGCAACAAATGTCCAATCGGTGTTCCTGCAGTGACAAAGGGGTGCGTGGCCATTCCAATGAGTAGGCCCCGGCTGGGGGCCCTTATTTCGACAGACTCCCGGGCATGTTCCGGATCGGTGACCGTCGCGACGACCTCGTCAGACTCAATCAGAGAGCCAACGGGGGCGAGAACATCCAACAAGCCCCCGTGGTCTGATCTTATCCAAACGGATCCGGAAGCAAGTAGGCGGAATCTTGGGCTACTTGGGTAGCCTGGAATCATTCGCAATGACCTCAAGACGTTCAATATGCCGTAGGTTGCGATTTGCACGGCATCTGAGTCTATGGAGTTGGCACCGCCTCCCTCGAAGGTGATACAGCCTATCTCAAACTCATTTGACACCCTTCTGAGTGAACCTCGAGGCCCCAAGCCGTCAAGCAAGACCTCGGTGCCAAACGACCTTGCTAGCATGCTACTCTTGGGATGTGCCAGATTTGCCCGGATGTGAGGAAGATTTGTCCTACCGCTCGCTGCAGAGTGAAGATCGATGACATAATCACTTGATTTTATTATCTTATTCCATATTCTACGAGCGATTCTCTGAGTAGTATTTCCTCCGGATTTACCAGGGAAATACCTATTCAGGTCTCTGCCATCGGGAGTATAGCGAGTTCTGGTTCTGTATCCTGGCAGGTTAACTATTGGCACTATTCTCAAAGTTCCAGACATCGTGTTCACATCAATCGCCTTTTCACTACCAAGTATCTGATTTGATTGCATGAAAGTCAGAGCTTGGGGGCCAACGAGCTCATTTCCATGAATGGCGCCAAGTAATGTGACTGTTGGGCCAGGTCTGATCCCGTGAATCACCGTGATTGGTATGGGCCATGACTCGCCAATCTCCGAGTCGATGAGATTGAACGGGACAGTCCTAACCTCTCCTGGCTTCACACTCCTCCTCTCAATCTTGTGTTTTCCTTGACCGGATTGCCTTGACCACTTCTCGGGCGTTGAAGTTTCTTCTTGTCCGGAGTCTTCTATCTCCTGGCGCCTGCGCTTTGGAATTTGATTGACAACCTTCAGGGGAGACCTACGTCTCTTTGAAGGTCTCCTGACTCCCTTTCTGGAGCTATTGGTTTCAGCAGGGTCGGCCAACGAGCCTACGAAAGAGGGGTATCAGATAAGTGACACTGATGTTGTGATACCTCCAAAATGATTGAATCCGGAGTTCTCCGTGTGCTGGCATGGACAGGGACTTGGAGGAGTCAATTCAAGAAAAATACGCCAAAAAGAGTATCTGTTTTGGTTGCGGGCCGTCGAACGATGAAGGATTAAAAATCCGTTCTTTCAAGTCGGAAAATGGACTGATTATGGAATTCAACCCAATGGAGAAGCATCAGGCATTTCCAGGGATGATCAATGGCGGAATCATTGGTACGCTATTAGACTGCCATGGCAATTGGGCTGCAGCCATCTCTATCATGGAAAGAGATGGGCTAAAGGAGCCGCCCTGCACAGTAACTGCCAGTTATTCTGTGGCCCTCAAAAGACCCACGCCGTTTGGGCCCAAGATGATAGTTCATGCATGGGCGGAGAATCCATCAGAGTGGAGTGATAGAGTGAGGATCAAAATGAGGATGGAATGTGGTGGAAAAACTTGTGCTGAAGGTGAGGGCTTATTTGTTGCAGTCAAGGATGGCCACCCTGCATACCATCGATGGTCATGACACTGCTGGTAAACGTCATCCTTTAGCGCCCTGACTTCGAGAGTGTGACAATGGCAAGCGACGGGAAAGTCGGCCCCGGGTCCTTTGGGCTGCAAGCTGGCTTGGAAAATGCCATTAGAAATGTTCTGAATATCACTGAATTTTACCCGCCTCAAGCAGAGGGGATCGAAAATGGTTTGACAGGGGGGAATCTGATGCTTTCTATTCCAACGGCAAGTGGAAAGTCGGCTGTTGCATATGTCTGCATGTTACAAAAAATCCTGAATAATGAGGGGTCAAAGGGGATATACGTCGTTCCATTGAAGGCTTTGGCAAAAGAAAAGTTCGTTGAGATAAGCGCGCTATGTGAGGAGTTGGATTTGAAATCAAGTCTTGCGGTGGGCGATAGAGGCAGCGAGGTGGGGTCTCTACAGGATTGGGACATACTTGTCTGCACCAGCGAGCGGCTAGACTCACTGATCAGATCCAAGCAAGACTTCCTTGATACAGTTGGCTGCTTAGTAATTGACGAATTCCACTTGATCGATGATCATGGGAGAGGTCCGACGTTAGAAATAATCATCTCTCGTACGAGACATGAGAATCCAAATTGTCAGATAATTGCCCTATCTGCCACAGTTGGAAATGCAAACAAGGTTGCAGAGTGGCTTGATGCCAAATTAGTCACATCTGAATGGAGGCCAGTGGAGCTTAGGTCGGGAACCTTCACTGATCTGGTCCTAAAGATACACAGTGTTGACAGTAAAAACCTCGTTAAACTTCCAGAACCAAGGGCAGTTTCAGGTAATCCAAATCATGGGCTTCGCGCACTGATTTCTGATACTCTAAGTGAGAATGGCCAAGCATTAGTTTTCGTCAACTCGAGGGCATCCGCTCAAAAAGAGGCCCGAGAGCTGTCCAAGCATCTGATTCGTGAAACAAAAAAGGAAGATGGAATCAGTACGGACAAGATTTCTCTTTGGCAAGGAGTATCCACCAAACTTGTGGCTGCTGATGAAAACACGAGTATGGGAAAGGCGTTGTCTGACTGTGTCGCCGGAGGGGTGGGATTCCACCATGCAGGGCTCTCTCCTAAGCAGAGAGACATCGTCGAGGAGGCTTTCAAAGAAGGGGTTTTGGTGGCTCTAGTTGCAACTCCCACGCTTGCCCAAGGGGTAAACCTCCCCTCGAGGAGGGTCATTGTTCGTGATCACAGAAGATGGAACTCAACAGCCGGAGGATCCCTGCCAATCCGAGCCATGGAGGTTAGACAGATGATGGGTAGGGCAGGAAGGCCCGGTTATGACCCCCATGGCGAGGGTATTGTCATTGCGAAGAACCCCAAGGAAGAGCAATTCATCGTCGACCGATACATCCTTGGAACCGTGGAGCCGGTGACCTCTAGATTAGCCACAATTCAATCAGCGGGTGCCAGGGATGACCCCGCGTTGTTAACGCATATGTTGGCCTTGATAGCCACAGGTGGGATAGACAATAGATACTCATTGAGTAAGTTTTTGTCGAAGACCTTCCTAGCCAGTACCATACCCAAAGAAGGCTTGGAGGAAAGGATTGACAGGTCAATAGCATGGCTTGCCGAAAACGAAATGATCTCACGAACAGGGGAAGATGAGAATCTTGCTGAAAGAATTTCTGGGTCAGTTGAAGATGAAGAAGTGGTTGACCTCTGGGACGATGATGTGCCCAATTGGGCCATGGCAGCAAAGGGGATTGTGGACCTTGAGAAGGTATCAGATCCAATGGAATACAGAAAGGGCTTGTCGAATAGAAAGGGGCCTGCGATCTTTGGTTTCAGCCGTGCGAGCTCCATAGAAAAAGACCAGTTGGAATCTGTCGAGGCGTTGACAATGACATATTCTGCGACGATGCTGGGGAGGTCCGTGGCGAGGCTCTACCTAAGTCCGTTGTCTGGCAGGGCATTATACGATGGTCTGATCCGTGCGAGTCAGATATTGAGTGGGATTGACTCTGTTGGCCAGATATCTCCATTTTCCCTGGTTCACCTTGTGTCCTCAACAGCAGACTTCCAGAAATTTTGGGTCAAGGGTAGCGAAATAGATCAGATGGAGGTGGCATCAATCGCACATGAGAGGGAGAAGCTGTTACCACCGGATCCTTTGGATGAGTTAGAGTGTGTTAAATCAACGCTGATATTGATGGAATGGATGGAGGAGGCAAAAATGGCAGATTTAGAAAGAAGGTGGGGTGTTCAGCCCGGCGATTTACGATCAAGGGTAGAGGCCGCTGAATGGCTTCTGAGGGCCTCTATTAGGATACTGTCCGATTCGGAACACGAGTCTCTCAGCGATCTTGCGGTGGCACCCCCGCTGTTAGAAATCCTCAAGGAGACAAGGACAAGGTTACAACACGGTTGCAAACCGGACATAATCCCATTAGTTGGGATCAGGGGAGTAGGCCGCAGCAGAGCCAGAGATTTAGTCAATAGATTGTCTGTAGAGTCAGTAAGAGATGTTGCTTCGATGACCAACAACGATCTCGAGAAGTTGGGTGGATTACAAGGGTGGAGCACTACACTTGCCTCGAACATCAGAAAAGAAGCCAGAAGAATTGTGAAGTAGATGGCTGGAAAGGGTTGATTATCACTTCATTTGTCATAACACCATGGAAGAACCTGTGCCGTGGTTCCCAATCTGGGGTTTCGAACACGATCCAACAGAATCTGTTGAAGAGACCCTATCTACATTCATACAGGCTCGACCGAGTGATCGTTGGGGACTCATACGAGACGGGGTAATCGCAACTGACCGCCATGCATGGGCAGCATGGGGTATGTTGCGGAGACTGGAATCTCGAGGGGACTGCATTGCCCGTAATCCAGACACAGAATTTCTCAGGATAATATCGGGTACTGGACAAATTGCCGAGGCCATCAGAAGATCGGGTTTGTCGGAGGGCGAGGAAAAAACCTGGCTTTTCTTTCTACCCTTGGACAGTACTGGGTCTCCACTCAATGATGAGGGGGTCTCTACGGAATTTTACAATGAGCATTCAGATAGAGCCATTCAATTGATTAGAAGCATCGGAGGGGAGCTGTTACCCAACAGGCCCGTACCATCACAATCAGGTCTGGATAAGATCCGGATGACAGAATATGATGGGGGTCATTTGAGTCTCGAGGAGGCTTTTCTGCTTCATCTTTCAAACTCGATAATTAATTGAATCAGACAATCTGATAGGGGAGCTCCCCTTGGGGTGATCAATGTCGAGATTCTACGGGTACGGTGTCTGCTCTGTTTGCGAGATAGGTTGCACAAAAGGCAACTACATTGATCACTCTGGTAAAAGGTACTGCTCGGCTTGTTGGATTGAAAAAGAGAACCCTGATCACCCAGACCTACAGAAAATAAAGAGTGAGGTCAAGGAAGCTGCGGAAAAATGGAAGCGGCAAAAATACGTGAAGGAGGATGGGCCATTACCGATAGGTCCCTACTCACACAGAAACTAGAGGGATCATATGTTTCCATTAAATGACGACTTTGATGCCACATCTTTAGATTCGCTTGAGCCAGTTTTTGATGAACTCCTATCGAGAGATGTCAAATCTGTTGGTGATCTCGAGACATTCTTTTCTGACATCTCAGATATGGCCGAACATATCTCAGAGGCTGGAGCACGACTCTACATAGGAATGACCTGTGACACGGAGAATGAGCTAAAACAAACTAACTTTCTCAATTTTGTTGAGAATATCAGGCCAAGGATGTCAGAAGTCTCGAATAAATTGGACCTAAAAATACTGAACCTTGATTTTATTGATGGGTTATCAGATCGATACACTCTAATTTTGAGAAGTATGCGAAATTCCATTGAAATATTCCGTGAAGAGAACATCCCATTATCAGTTGAATGCACAAAACTCTCAACCGAATATCAGAAGATTATCGGTGCGATGACGGTAAATTTCGAGGGAATTGAATACACGCTTCCTCAGATGAGGCGCTTCCTAGAATCTAATGACAGGGAGACCAGACGCCTTGCTTGGACTTCTGTCCGAGAGAGGAGGATGAAGGACTCGTCCAGAATATCACAAATACTCGATGAACTGATTGATAAGAGAGACAAAATAGCACAGAACGCTGGCTTCAACAACTATGTTGAGTACGCGTTCAGATCCATGGAGAGATTCGATTATACTCCAGAGGATTGCAGGGAATTTCACAAATCTGTTGAGATTCACTGCATGCCTTTGATACATCAGATAAATCAGGATCGATTAAATGGATTTGGATTTGACAAACTCATGCCTTGGGACGTCAATGAGAAATCAGGAGACTCTCCCGATGTTCAAGGTAGGGCCGGTCTTGCACCCTTTGAGGATGTCTCAGAGTTAGTCTCGCTCACCTCTGAGGTTTTCCATAGGATGTCTGATGAATTAGGTAAAATGTTCGATAGGCTAGTAGATGGCGAAGTGCTAGATCTGGATAGCAGGAAAGGAAAAGCACCCGGTGGTTATCAATACAATCTAGAGAAGACAGGATTACCGTTCATTTTCATGAATGCCTCAGGTCAACAAGGAGATGTTGAAACCATGATCCATGAGGCTGGACATGCTTTTCACAGCATGTATTGCAGCCACTTGGAGCTGATACAAGAACGAAATTATCCGATTGAATTTGCTGAAGTAGCCTCTATGTCAATGGAATTGCTCACACAACCGCATTGGGATGTATTCTACAGCAATGGAGAGGATGTCCAAAGGGCGAGGAAAATGCATCTAGAGTCAGTTATCGGATTATTGGCTTGGATTTGTAGAGTGGATGCCTTCCAGCATTGGATGTATGAAAATCCGAAACATACGCATAATGAGCGGGCCAAGTATTGGTTAGAGTTGCGAAGTCGGTTTGGACCCAGAACCGATTGGACTGACTTCGAAGAGGATGAGGCTCTATTCTGGCAGACTCAGGGCCATCTATTTGGTGCTCCGTTTTATTACATCGAATATGGCATTGCACAACTTGGTGCATTACAGATCTGGGCCAAACAGCTAGATGATCCACAAAGAGCGCTTTCGGATTACAAAAATGCAATGATGCTCGGAAACACGCGAAATCTACCGGATCTTTTCGAGGCAGCTGACATAAAATTGAGCTTTGATGAGGAACACATCGGGAGCCTGGTTAATCACGTAAACTCAGCCCTTGGGGCTAGTGTGTGATTTTGGCTTCATTCCCTTATTCCTTCTGCAGTCACAGAAAAGACAGCCTCTCCTTCTGGCAAGTTAGGGCTATCAATCAATCTAGCGATCCTTCGACCTCCCTTGGACTTTCTCAGATACAATCTAAATGTGCTCGCGTGGCCTACTATGTGACCACCTATTGGCTTGGTGGGATCCCCCCACATTGCATCTGGTCTAGCGTGGACCTGGTTTGTGACCAATACGAGTGCATTATTGACGTCAGATAGCTGCTTGAGTTCCTTGAGGTGTTTGTTGAGTTTTTGTTGTCTGTCTGCAAGCATCCCACGACCTACATATTCAGCCCTAAAGTGGCTGGTGAGAGAGTCTACGATTACCAACTTCACATCTATGTTCTTGGACATCCGCTTGATCTCGTCTACAAGTAACATTTGGTGTGCAGAATTGTAAGCTCTTGCCACGTGAATTCTGTCTAAAACAGCATTGGGGTCTAATCCTACTCCCTCTGCCATTTGAGCTATCCTCTCAGGTCTGAAAGTGTCTTCTGTATCGATGTAGAACACCTCTCCATCGAATCCCCCTTGAGAAAGTGGGAGTATCGTGTTTACCGCTAGTTGGTGCCCAACCTGTGTCTTTCCGCTGCCGAACTCTCCGAATACCTCGACAATGGCCTGAGTCTCGAATCCACCCCCCAGCAACTCGTCAAGTGCTGATGATCCCGAGGTTAATTTCTGAACCTCTGATCTTCTCTCCAACAGCGAAACCCCACTTACGAAACCTCCAACGTTTGCCATTTTCTTTGCACCTGCTATTATCTTGGAAGCCACTGCCTCTCCAAGTTCTGCTTGGTCCCCGAGTTCCTTGGGACTCATCACAGCAATAGTCATCAACTCGTCAAATCCAGCCTCCCTCAACTTTTCAGCAGTCGCTGGTCCCACGCCGGGAAGGTCCTCGATTTTGGGTTCCTCTTCCTCTGCATCTATCACTATCTCTTTTTCACTGATTTCTTGGGTGGTCTTCTTGGCGGGCATGGACCAATTCAGATGTCGAAGGTATATCAAGTAAGCATTGACCCCATTCCTTATCGCAAAAGGAATTTCTCCAACGATAAGGCTTCCGTTCCCTTTTTTTTCACTTTCATTTTAGGTTCAGAAATAATTGTAAGTGGTAGCGGATGGTGGATTTGAACCACCGGTCTCCGGGTTATGAGCCCGACGAGATAACCTGACTACTCCAACCCGCTAGCATCACCCCGGTAGGATCGATTATTTGAAGCGAGCGGGAAGCATTAATTCCCAATTCTACATAAAGAGCATTGTGAGGCTTCTGCCCTGACTAGGATGTGTCGTATCATGAAAGGGAATATGCTAATCCAAAATGGAACGATATACCTTCAGAAAAAGGAGGAAGTCGGAGACCTCAGAATAAAATCTGGCGTCATTAGCACCATAGCAACAGGAGGTGGATTAGAGCCCAATGGGGAAGAAGTTGTGATTGACGCAACCGGTCTTCATCTTCTGCCTGGTGCGATTGATCCACATGTCCATTTCAGGGACCCTGGTCAACCCGAGAAAGAAGATCTGGAGTCTGGTAGTAGGGCAGCTGCCTCAGGGGGCATTACTTCATTCCTAGACATGCCGAACAATATCCCAAATGCAATAGACAAAAAAACAATTCAAAACAAACTCGATATTGCGGCCCAGAAATGTGTCACACATCATGGGTTCTTTGTCGGTGCTACAAAAGGAAACTTGGCTGATATCCAGAGCGTTGAGGGAATGACTGGGGTTTGTGGCATCAAGATTTTCATGGGGAGCAGCACAGGAGATCTGCTAGTTCACGAACAGGGGGATCTAGAGAAAATTTTCTCGAATACTGGCGGAATAATCGCAGTCCATGCAGAGGACGAGAACAGGTTGCAGGAGCGCCATAGGCATTTCAAGGATAGAACAGATATTGCTGCACATGCAGAATACAGGGATACTGAGTGTGCAATGATTGCTACCAAGAGGGCTGTATCCCTTGCAGAGGAGCATGAACATCGCCTTCACATCGTACATCTTACCAGCGCAGAGGAGGCAAACTGGCTCCCTTCTCGAAAGGGGGATTTAGTTACCACAGAAGTTTGTGTTCAACACCTCACATTCGATGATCGGGATATGGAGGAGCTCGGTACGAGGGGTTTGGTGAATCCTCCAATTCGATATGAAGAGGATAAGGAGGCCCTGTGGAGGCGACTCCATGACGGCACGATTGATTGTGTGGTCACGGACCATGCCCCTCACAGCCTTGAATCAAAATCTGTCGGTTATCCGGGTTCTCCAGCGGGCATGCCCGGGGTTGAGACATCCCTTCCTCTAATGTTGACTCATGCAATGAATGGAAGATGCAAGGTTAGAGATGTTGTAAGGTGGATGTCTGAAGGGCCCGCTAAGGTCTACGGTATGAAAAATAAGGGTTCGCTGGTAGAAGGCAATGATGGAGACCTAGCGATAGTTGATCTTGACAATTGGAGAACCGCCAGTGACTCAGAGACATGGACCCGAGTCGGCTGGACGCCATATGACGGAATGAAGTTGACTGGTTGGCCCTCGTATACTGTTGTTGACGGCGAAGTTATTCATCTGAGGGGCTCGAATGATGGTCTAAAAGGCCAATCGATCGGCTTGCCCGGGGCATCTGGAAGGGCAATTACGTTTTCCTGAGGCTCAGTCCACACAATCTGTGGCGGCCTCATCATTGAAATTTTGCCCTTAGGATTCCATATCCTCAGACTCTGTTGAATCCTGACCGAAGGGTCGCTCTTGTCCGGGTATCTCGAGAATCTCGGTGACTGCAAGGTCCTCGGTGTTATGCACGGAGATTCCCAAAGCCGAGAATGCATAAACAAAATCTCCCATGAAAATGGATCTGCGTATACTAGTCGAATAGCCATGCCACCAGTTTGTATCTCCGTCCTCTTGATTGTAAAATGATGAGTGATCAATCTCGCCATGCCCGCCCAGAGTCTGGTTCTCTACATCTACGTCGACTAGCATCAACTTGGAGACGTACTCATAGCCAGAGTACCCGGATTCGTCGTATAAGTATCGGTAGGTAGATAGTGGAACTGCGAGAATAGAATCAGGTGACCAGTAGGTAAATGCCTTGTGCTCGTAGGTTGCCTCAGACCAAGACCATGACCACCCACAGTGCCTCACGTCCTCGCAACGGCTGTCAGTATAAGCCGGTGTTAGCTTCATTGAATCTGCCAAATTTGGCGCGGAAGGATCACTCACATCGAACAGAGAGACTTGCGTCGTGGACCAATCTAGTCCTAAGCCCCCGACTCCCGGTCCGATACCAATGGTCAACAGCGTGTTTTCGTTGACCGGGTGAATGTATGTTGAGACGCCCGGGACCTCCAGTTCACCTAGAATGACCGGGTTAAATGGGTCTGAGAGGTCAAGTACCCAGAGTGGATCAATCGTCTCGAAGGTGACTAGATACCCCCTATCTCCGATGAACCTCGCACTCCAGATCCTCTCACCGTCCGCTATGTTATCAACCAAGCCGACCTGGATTAGATTCCCAGATTCATCTGGTGTGAGTATTGTGACCCGATTGGAGGGTCCTGTAAAGGAGCTTGAGCCAGTTTCTTGATCGATTTGATCGGTCATCCACCACCTCCCCCATGCATCTGTGGTGGATGCGACTCTAATCGCCCCATCATACTCAGAGATAGAGAACTGATCTTGGACGGTTCCGAGGACCCTACCGGATGCTAGGTACGAGGTTGATCCGGGGTCGGAAATATCAAACACATGGATGTTTGTGGCGTCTTCGTAATCATCATTGCCCCAGAACCACCACCAATCATTCGCAGGTTCTGCGAAAACCAGTGCGTTCTGGGAAGAATAGACATTAGCCCATGATGACCCAATGTGATCCACTTCCATGATCAGGTTATGATTCGTCAGATCCATCGTGGCGATTGTCAGAAATCCTCTAGCGACACTGTCAGAGGATGCTGAGTACTCGGCACATTCCTCCTCAGAATATGGTAGTGTGACGACTGATCCCTGATCAGTCATGACATATCTCATCGGGACGAAGTCTTCCAGAGTTAGGGACAATATTCGGTCTCGGTTGCTTGAGAGGGTCTCCAATAGGGATCTGTTCCAAATTTCCATCTTCTGGTTCTTGTCATCAAGTTCCCAGTATTCACCCGGCAGGTCAGGATAATAATTCAATCCCTCGATGTTGCTATTGTAGTGAGTCACGCTTCTGACTGTACTATCCACCAGTCGAGCGGTGTTGAAATATCCCTCAAAGTAAATGTCATGTTCAATCAGAGGGTTTAGTTTGTCCTGGATATCTATTACAGAATATTTGACCAAACCTGTTCTGAAGTACTCATAGGTGTAAGTCTCCCCGTAGCTCTCATAGCTTACCTCCGTGACCAATAACTCTCTGAGTGGATGGTCTTGATCCAAATCCGTTGCATAAACCGAGGAAGCCACCACGATTGTGTCCCCCTCGAGCATCATAGATAGGGGAGATCCCTCTATCTCCAAGGTACTGATCAATTCTATCTGACCGAACTCTGGTATGCTCATGACCAACAGAAGATTACCGTTGAGCATGTACGTGTGGGTACCGTCTGTCTTGAGGAAATCAGCCTCGTCTACACCCGTTTCTTGATTGTTGGTGCCCGAAAATTCGTCACCACCAGGAGTATCCGCTTGTGGCGTTGTGGTGGCGCCCACATCGGCCTCGGCGAATGCCACGTCATCGATGAACCGCAACCATGGCTCTATCCAATGGTTGTATGATTGTTGGTCAAGCATTGTGATCATCTCGTCCATGAGATTCTGTTGGAGTGTCATTAGTAGACGGTCGCAGTCATCAAAATTCTCCAATACGGCACTTGTCCTGGTCCTTTCCGGCAATTCCAATCTGGGATAGTCTTCAGAGCCTGACTCATTGGCCTCATTCAAGTCCACCGTGGATATGCAACCCTGTAGAACCAGTGAGAGTGTTATGAGGAGGGTGACATGCTTGTTCATTGATAAGTCCCAACAAGTTAGAAGATATGAACACCGTGGTACACTGATTTGACATTCGATTTTACTTTCTGACATGTCAAACGAACTCACCAACTAAGTCAAAGGGACGAGGCGTATGCACGATATGATGAGAGAAGTACGTCTGATGCAGATTTCATTGATAATTGGAGTTTCGATGCTTGTAGCAGGATCGGGAGTTATCGATTTTTCTGAATCAGATGCAAATGAAGAAAATGAGTTTGAGTCTGAAGCACTCACCTTTGCTGAAGCCGACGAAGCTGGGCAAAACGAAGCTGGAGGCCATGATAATACAGGGGGTGGCGATGGGGGGAGGATCAATTCTAGCCTGTTTGCGGGCGGCACTGCGATGTTATTGTCCATTTTCATGGGCTCAGTGGTACTTGAAGTCATGAAGATAGCACTTTTGGGGGCGATAGTCACACCCTTCCTATCCACGATGATCTCAGTCCGAGATGACCTCCTAACCCGAGGGAGGATCCTAGGGTACCTTGAAGGGAATGCTGGAATCCACTTTTCTGCACTTAGAGATGCATTAGGTCTGGCAAACGGGGTCACTGCGTACCACCTCCAGATACTGGAGTCGAAGGGAGAGGTGTTGTCATGGAGAAATGGGAAATTGAGAAGGTACGCAGTATCTGGACTATCATCAGAAGAAATCGCCAAAATCAGAAACCCAATTTCTGGTACAAGGCTGGCCATACTACAAGTCCTATCCGAAAGTGGCTTGGTTGGGGCTACAGGCAAAAATATTCAGATTGAACTGAAAATTTCTCGCCAATTACTCAGCCATCATATGAGGGAATTGCGCATCAATGATCTGATCGAGCCAGCTGAAGATAAAAAGAGGCCTATGTGGAGGATTTCCGGTAAAGGCATCGCTGCATTGGCTAATTCCCATGAGTTCATCCAATCTCAATAAGGGAACCTACCCAATCCAATGGCACACATTGATTTACGGACGTTTTACCAACTCCAGACCCCTCAGAGGAGGTAGGAGGACCTATGGGTGACGGGCGATGATAGCGTGGAGTTCACTGATGAGGACCTCCTCATTTCAGCAAGAACCGTCGTTAGATCTTGCTTGGAGGTCAGAGAACATGAAAATGTACTTATTGTGACTGACACAGAAACAACCAAAATCGCCAGAGCGATATACGAAGCCTCCTCAGAGGCTACGTCTCGGGTTTTATTGATGATGATGCCGGAGTTAGATGAAAAGGGGATGGAGCCCCCCACGCCAGTTGCAGACCTTATGAGAAGGCAGGATGTTATTTTCCTACTTACGACAAAATCAATGACGCATACAAGGGCTAGGGCGAATGCCTCCAAGGAAGGCGCTAGGATAGCGTCAATACCCGGTGTTTCACAGGAGTCCTTCGCAATCGGCGGCTTCACAGCAGACCACAATGCCATGGCAACAGAGATTTCCAGCCTGAGTTCCAAACTACGTAGGGTTCGAGAAGTAAGGATATCCACGGGCCTAGGCACGGATCTTCGATTCCAACCCGGGAGTCGGTGGATTCTAGAGGACACGGGAATATGCACACGTCCCGGCCAAGTGACAAACCTACCCGCTGGGAGAGTTTTCGTGATGCCTAAGGAAGGAACGGCACAAGGGAAAATAGTCCTTGATGGCTCATGGGAGGGACATACACTCGGTGATCCCGTCCAACTTACCATCAAAGATGGTTTGTTGGTTTCTGCATCAGGAGACAAAATATCCGCAGATATTGAGTCTTTTTTCGACCAATCCGGAGAGGCCATGCGTAGTGGAAAAGGGCACTTGGTTCGAACCTTCTCTGAATTTAGTTTTGGAATGAATCCAAGGGCGAAGAAAGGGCTGGGGCTTTTGGAAGACCAATGTTGGCGAGGGGGTGCAATGTTCGCATTTGGGAACAACACAGTCCTAGGTGGAACGGCAAGTGTTCACACGAATGTTAGGGGGCTGATGACAAAGCCTACCGTCGAAATTGATGGCAAGCCATTGATGATGGAAGGGAAATACACTCCGAGGTCAATATGATGAGGGCTCTTCTGTGGCTCAACGCTGATTGTCCCTCGGATGAGTTGATTGCTCAACTCATCGAGGGGGCGGACATTGTCGCGGGCGTGGATGGAGGTTCGGACAGAGCTGTCGGTTCGGGATTTGAAATAGACTTGATTATCGGAGACATGGATTCAGTGGAGATGCAGGACTCAACGGCCCCGAGGGTACCATTGGAGGATCAGCAGTCAAGCGATTTTGCAAAAGCGATTGAATACTTGTATGGCAAGGGGTACGAGGTATTCGATGTGGTCGGTATTGAAGGTGGGCTGGAGTCACACCAATTGGGAATCTGGGGGGCTCTGGCCGAAGCACCGGGTGATGTAGGCATCACACTCCACTCGGATAGGTCGGAGATCCACAGGATAAGTCCTAAACTGGGCGAGACCCTTGTCGAAGTTCCGATTGGCTCCGAGTTCTCGGTCTTCGCTTTGGAGAACTGCAATTCAGTGACCGTTATCGGGGGAAAATGGGGCCTAAACGGAGAGAGTCTAAGGCTCTCGACAAGGGGACTCCATAATATCGCAGAGGCATCGACGTTGTCATTCTCCAGCGATGGGGTCCTCGTTGCCATCATCAACAGGTGATGGTGGGTTCCTGGAGAGCATGATTGCGATTGGCAATGTCCTCTCATCGGATTCTAGAAGGATCTTCATGATCACAGCCAATGGAACGCCAAGAATCATTCCGGTTAATCCCCATGCCCAGTACCAGAATGCTACGAGGAACAGGAGTACAATGGGGGACATATCCAGCCTCTGCCCAGCGAGTTGGGGTTCCACAAAGCTACCCCAAAGTTGTTGATTTCCCACCAAAATCGCTACTACTGCGATAAAGCCCGTTAACGGCAGTTGGATGAAGGCCAGGATTATAGGTGGTACGAATGAAAGGAAAGCCCCCAAATATGGTATGAAATCAAGTATGAATACCAAGAATGCCCAAATGAATGCTCCCGGGATATCGAACGCGTACAACGCAACCCCTGCGATAACAGCTTGGCCGAACGCCACTGTCGCCTTGGTTTTGATGTAGACGTTGATATTTTTCTCAGCCTTGGTGGCTATGTTGTCAAATCGGTTGGATTCTTCGGGGAAGGCAGCCATGACCCTTCCTGGCAGAGACTCTGCCTCTAGTATGATAAAGGCCAGAAATATCAACACAGTGAGCATGTTTGCAGTGAATGAGGCCAGTGATCCTATGAACTCAGTGACTAGTCTGTTAATCTCCTCTATGGAGATAATGGTCTGGAGTCCCTCAAGGTCGATGCTGTAGCCGAAGATCTCTAGACCCTCCAGCCAATCTATCTTGTCGTTTAGCTTTGGAGATAGGCTAGGGACCTCGGACGAGAATCCAGAAAGGCTGGAAAAAAGGATCTGGCTTACTAGTATGATCACGCCTAGAAATGCGACTAAAACTCCGGTGTAGGAAAGCAGGGGATGGCCGAACTTTTCCTCTAGCCATGATGCTGGGGGCCTAATTGCAAAAAACAAGAACACTGCAACCACCATAGGCTGTATGATTGCTGAAAGTTGTTTGATCGCTAAAACGCTGACAAAAAGTAGGACTGCAAGGTAAGTGGCTGTTCTTAGTCTCAGGCCACTGGTCCCGAGCCGCACGGCATCGCTCATAGGACAAGACGGGAAGCACATTGAAATGAACTGTTCGCCGACTTCCCATACTACCAGTGGTTAAGTGGGGGTGCCTACTAGCAACACCATGGCACTTACACCCCTCGATGTGAGTGTGACTGTAGTCATTCCGACACGCAACGAAGAAGAGGCTATCGTCGAGACAATACAGTCCGTCCCCAACGACGGATGGTGCAAGGAATTAGACTTCCTGATCATCGATGGGAACTCAACGGACAAAACTCGTGATTTGGCTGAGTCCTCGGGTGCCAAGGTCTACATCGAGCCTAGGAAGGGGTATGGAAGGGCCTACAAAACTGGGTTTGCGATGGCTAAAGGGGATGTGATTGTGACAATGGACGCGGATTGTACATATCCCGGAGAAGAGGTTCCAACACTTGTCAGAAAGCTTATCGAAGAGGGTCTTGAATGGATCACCTGTGATCGTCTGAAAAAGGCAGAAGAAGGCTCTATGCCGGGGCTACACGGATTCGGTAACTGGGTACTATCAACTACTGCTAGGCTATTATATTGGTATGGAATTCATGACTCTCAAAGTGGAATGTGGATCTTCCGGAAATCCATATTCGAAGACGAGCGGATGAGACCGAAGCATGACGGCATGCCCTTGTCTCAGGAGTTCAAGATTAGGGCCAGAAGGTACCTAGGAAAGGAGAAGACCGCTGAGGTTAGCGTACCCTACAGGAAGCGCGTGGGAGAGGCTGAGATCAATACATGGGGAGATGGACTTTTGAATCTGAGATTCCTTTTTACCCATCGATTGGGGTTGACCAAACAGATTACCGATTGGGGTCCCCAGAACTAGGTGGATCGTAATCTTCCTCTCTGAACGCCCCCCACGATTCAATCTCAGCGAGGTCTGCCTTCACCGATGATCGCCTTCTGAAAGCAGCATGCACCCCAATGAGTAGTAGGGAGAGTAAACCTATGCCTCCCAGTCGAAGGGCTTGGGCAAGAAGGCCAGAGTTACCTTCTTGCTCATCTACGGGTATAGTCTCGGTAAGCGTCGGGCTGACAACGTCTCCATCCCTAGCCCAGACATCTACCCTGACCCAGTCCCCTCCTTCTGGTGAGAATGGTACGCTAACGGACCAGACTCCGTCATCGGCCACGTCGTCCCCGGAGTTGCCATCATCGTTCAATTCGACTAGAATTGGGACTCCCCCGATTGTTAGGATCGCTGAGACTTCATTTGTAGTACCGTCCAAGTCAACCATAACGGTGGAGATGTGAACCTCCTGGGCGGTCCCGGCTATCAGCACCGACGGAGATATCTGAAGTGAAGAGATCGTAGGAGCACTTGACCCGACCATAATCGAAACCGCAGTCATGTTGGAGAGTCCTCTGGAGTCAATGGCCCTCAACCTAATGATATGCGGGCCTGGGGGCAGATCGACTTCGATGACATTATTGTTGCCGATTATAGTTCCATCAGAAAGCGACCACTCGATCATTGCAAGGTCTCCATCATGATCGATAGTTCCGAATGAATCCAGGATTATGGTTTGACCCGGGGGGATGAACGAACCATCGGAGGGGCTAGCAATAGCAGGGACCGGAGGTGTTGAAGTGATGAAGATGGTCAGATATACCGACCTCACCATCCCTGAGGTATCTACGGCCATGAATGTCAAATTGTGCTCGCCAGAGGGGAGGTTTCGGCTGTATTCACCTTCGATCCTAATTCCATTGGCTATCGGGGAGGGCAGTCTATCAGAGGTTATTGTGACCAAGAATTCGTCGCCATCGGCATCGAATGAGTCTCTTAGGTCGAAGTTCACTGGTTTGTCTGATTGGAAGATCTGACCTTCAATAGGGTCATCTATGACGAGAATGGGCGCAGAGGGATTGATTGTGACGTTGATTGTGGACTCGGATGATTGTCCTATGCCGTCATCCACTGTTAGTCTCACAGTGTGGGAGCCCGGTGGAAGCCTAGTCTGGAAAATCCACTCTGTTGAGAGGGTTTCCGAAGAATCATCCAATTTCCATCTGACCGTGACGAGTTCATTTAATCCACTCCCTTGCGAGCATAGGAAACCCACTCCACCGCCCGGGAATGACGAGCAGGGCATGTCTCTATCTCCAGAACCTAGGGCGCTGAAGGCAATTATTTCGGAGGAGTCTGTGACAAGTCCCTCCCCAGGGGATGCGATGACTGACCTAGAGTTTGAGTTAGTCACAACAACATCTAGGTCGATGGAAGTCGATTGGCCCGTATTGTCCGGGTTATCGTCCCACGCTTCGAGAGTTATCGTATGGTCGCCCTTTGCTAACCGACCCTCCCAACCAAATCTTCCATTATCTGCGCCCCCTGTCCAAATCATGCCCTGTATGTCCGAGTATATTGAGAAGTATAGTCCGTCTCCTTCCGGATCTTCGGTTCCAAGGAAGCTGATGAGCATCATGTCGTCTGAGGAAGGCCCGGACCGAATGATTTCATAATTTATCACTGGGAGTTGATTGTAGTGATCAATCGTGAATGCCCATGATACTGGTTGGTTCGTGCCATCACTCACCTCTATGGTGACAGTAAAGGTATCTTCTTGAGGCGAAAAAACGACTTGATGTGGTCTATTGCAAGGGGGTTCGAGGGATATATTGTCGCCATAGCTAGTTAGGACCCAACACTCAAGTGAATCATTCTCAGGGTCCAATGTACCTGACAGGTCTACTGTCGCGTTGGCAGTCATACCAAGGCTCATGACACCAAATGGCGATATTTCTGGAAGGGTAGCGACTGACATCAAAGGAGGCAGATTCAGGAGTGTCATGACTCGCTCCATAGTGCTGCATCTCCCGGTGGAGTCGCACACTGTCAACTCGATCGTATGTTCCCCATCACTCAGAAAAAGTGATGAATTCAATGGGTCGTTTGCGATGAAAAATGGCATTCCTCCTGATGGACTTGAAAGCGTTCCGTCGATGGAACTAACCCAACTGAATGTTAATGAGTCGTAATCCATGTCCCACGAATCAGTTGCATTGAAGACGATTCTCTCCGAACTCCCGTAAACCGAGTTTGGCAAGGGTGTTTCCCAAACGATGAATGGTGCTTGATTAGGTAGATCTATGGAGCAAATTATCTCTAGGTCATCATTAAGTTGAACTTGGTCCATAGAAACCTCATATCCTATGTATGAACAGTTGGCTAGTACATTCGTAGTCTGTGACCAGCCATCAGAAGGCGTCCAGACCTTTCCTGTGAATGGCCCTAATCTGGAGGTCCCGGAATAAGGTAGAGTAGTGGTTGAATTTTCTTGATGTCTGTCGAAACTGAGACCCAACGTGGCAAAAGGTATGCCAAATCCGTTTTGGTTGGTTACCTCTACGTCAATGAACCAAGAGATCATCAATTTGTCATTAGGGTCATCTGAAAGGGGGGACGATAGGTTCGTTGATGAAACCCAATTCACGTTGCTCCCCGATGACAATGAGAGTGTCGATCCGCCAACAATGGAGGCGTCAACCATCGTTATGTTGGAGGAAGTAAATTCGATGGGATTTCCATTTTGGCATCTGAAAGAGACGTTAGTCCCCCTCAGATCGAGGAAGTTGGAAAATACCATGCAATTTGATGATAAATCCAAGGTACTGTCCTGAATGCTTGATGGGACGAGTCCGTTTGCAGACCACTCAAATGAGGTCCCTGAAAAGTCCACGTCGCGTAGACGGCCGTCGATTGACTGTAGAGAGATTCCTGTATCGGTGTGATTCGACCTTATTTCCGCTCCTAAAATTTCAACATAACCGGGCCTCTGTAGGTCAGTTCCGTCAGCAAGTATGGCATTACCCGAAGAAGGGTCGAATACACTGATGTTCTTGAGTTTAAGATCGATGGAGTCGATTATGGAGAATCCAGACCTATCTTCGGTTGATCTACACTCCAGACACATTACGTCCTTGCCAGAGCTCACCACGTCATTCGACCTTAGGAAAAGGAAACCTGCTCCAGATTGGTCAGAGGAAGCCCCTTGCCCATTGAAACTTGTGTTTGCATGTTCGATCTTCACGTTCGAGGAATCAATGACCTGAATTCCAACAAGTTGATTCATGACCGACTTGATTCCGCTAACCTCCGGGTGGAACTCTCGGATGTCTATGCCCGCTCCGCCAGAATTTTCGGCCGTCCAATTGGTCCCAGTAGCTCCACCCTTCCACAACAGAATTCCTGATCCTACGGAGTCATATACGCTTATGTCATGGAGTTTTACAGGCCAATTTGCACTCCTGAGATAAATTCCAGAGGTATCCGCGAGATTACTCGAGATGCTTCGCGAGCCATCACTGCGAGATGTCACATTCTGGAATTTCGAAGAGCCGTCAATCATGTACGCCTTCAGTCCAGGAGCATGATTCCCCTGTAGGTCCAGTCCATTGATTACGGCGCCGCTTGTGTTTAGTTCCAATCCCGCCAATCCGAGTCCAGATGTCTCTGCAAGTGGCCCGCCAGTCCCGGAAACAGTGGTATTGCGGATGATAGCATTTACACTGAGGTCGTTCCACTTGGATCGATTGTATTGTTCGACCATGATTCCACGGTACTTCGAGTTAGAAATGGTGATATTTTCGAGCGTGGGTCTCGTAGTGAATCCTTCTGAAATGTGTCGGACGTAAACTCCATTATCCGAGTAATTCAATCTCGAGTCCTTGATCAAAATCACAGAGTCCTCAATCCAGATACCGGTTGATACAGCGATGGTGGCACCTGATATGTTTGTTATTGACATGTTTGAAAATAAGCCACCAGATCCGCCCCATACGTTGACTGCCCTTGTAATTAGCCCACTGGCGGATAAGCCGTCAAGAATCGGTGAGCTACCGCTTCCCACAGAAAGGCCAATTCCATATCTCCATGTGTTCGAGATTCCATGGACGTCTTGGCCACCTCCTTCAATAGTCAGATTATCGATCGCAGGGTTGGAGCCGGAAAACAAGTCCACGCCTACGAAATCAGGATTGAAAATGGTAACGTTTCGGAGGGTAGGGTCTGTATTCCACATCGAGATCCCATAGGAGTTATCTTGAATCTTTAGGTTCGAAAGGTGAGACCCAAGCCCCCTGCTGTCTTCTAAGAATCTGATGCCATTGTGTTTCCCATCTATTGAGTTGAGGATGACTGGGTCATCCGAATGGCCAAGTATCGTGAACCTACCTTTCACATCTACAGACTTTCCGTCCCCTAATCTGATCTCTGTTCCGGGGCTCACCTGTACAACCTCATTGCTTTCGATGGTCACCCCGTCAGGGAAACTGACCACACCTGACCAAACCGATGTCGAAGCTTGCGGAGACCCCAGCGGGGAGAGAACAGACAGCACCAAGATCGTCACAATGAGAGATATGCCCCTCCCAGACCCATCCCGACTCTGTACTGCCACGGATCCAAAACTCGGGGTTTACGTTGTATGCTTTACCGTTGGATGTTTCTGTAGAATCTCAACGGGAGGCATGATAAGGATGTCATCTTCCGCGAGGCTTGGGGAATTGGTATGGAAACCGCCTTCGTCTTGATTAAGGCCCTGCCAATGAAAGAAAAAGACGTTTATGCAAGCCTCCTACGCATGGATGCAGTTGTCGAGACCCACTCGGTTTACGGCGAGTATGATCTTGTGGCGAGGCTCGATTTCAATGACTCCAAGCAAATGACGAGGTTCTTGATCGAACAGATGCGCACCATCCCGGGTGTTGTGAAGACTGAAACGCTGATTTCTGCAGAGGTGTGAATGTGGCAGTCGGATTTGTTCTAATCACCACTGAACCAGGTGAAGAGGTAAATGTCAGAAATAGCCTGGATTCTGTCGAGGGGGTAGTAGGAAGGTGGGTTGTTTTTGGGAGTCATGACCTCCTCGTCAAAGTCGAAGGTCTCAACGAGTCAGAGATCACAAGGATCGTGATTGGAGAAATCCGATCATTGACAGGCATAACCAACACAAGGACTCTCATTGGCGCTGAGATCTGACCTCATGATAGATCCTCTCAATCAACTTCGATGATGCATTGCTGCAGCCAATGAGTCTGAGCCGCGCTGCAGCCTCTGACCAATATCGCAACCTCTGGTCCCGGTCATACAATCCCCTCCAGTACCAAGAAAATGCTTCAATTCTCGCATGTTCTCTCCTAATGGGAGGGTTGTCCTGAAGAAAGATTGACTTGTGAGTTCCAATGGCCCATGTGGGTGCTAATTCTCCTGCAGCAGCAAAAACCCAATGGATGATTCTCAATTTTTCGTGTTTCCCCTCAATTTTACGTAGTTTGTTTTCGAGGTCTTCGGAGTTTACATCACCCAAGGATTTCAATTTCAATCGAAGGTCTATTTCCTCCAACCTCCTGTGCCCCTCACCAAGCAAACCCACTATCTCTGACCTTAGAGCGGCTGCTTTGACCGCATCCCCTAAATTGGATGCAACAAGGTACCTCAATATCAAATTAGAGGCAAGTAGTGATGCATCCAATTGAGCAACTTGAACCTTAATTCTATCTAACCTCTGAACGATCCTATCCCCTAGATCCCTATTGATTGGCCCAGGTAAACGATCATCATGCAATCTAACCGCACCACGGATTAGAACTTGCGACCTCTCTGGTTCACCCAACTTACTCAATAGTTCCTCCTCGGCCGCTAGGAATCTCGATTCATTACCTAGTAGCCGGAAGCTTTCCATTTCGATCTTCAAACGATCAGCTTGTTCCGTGAGCCCCTCAGAAATCCTCAATGCCATTTTTGCTTCACCGAGGGCGATCGCTGCTCGAGCAGACAATATCCTGAGGTCTCCCCTTTCCTCGTTATCCAGAGCGTCACTTAGCAACGTGGATGCGACGACTGGGCCTAGGTTATCGAAGACGTCCTCCGCTAGCTCCTTCGACACACTCTGGCCAGAGAGTATTCTATGGTGCATTTCATGACCCCTGGCCTCAAATCCCTCGATCTCAGACCACCTATCGACCAATCGCTCGTGTATCGATTTGACCTTGTCCTCATCCAACGAAGCAAGTTTCACATGCTTGATGAGGTGTTGGGATTCGAAGCGGGAGCCGCTCCACTTCAAGATTGTCGCATCGTCTAAATTGTCTATTGAAAGATCTGTAATGGAGTCTCCTCTGGATATTGCAAAGGGCTCCAAAGTAAGGTCCTCGAGTTCTTGGGCTGTATTGGTATCTAATCTGTCTAAAACGGTGGATGATATGAAATCCGCAACAGGCGTTCCCGGGATGGGCACATCATCACCATCTCTCCACATCTGAATCGCGAGAGGATGGCCGTCCAATGCGATGGCGACCTGCTTTGCCTGTTCCTCTGTCAGATGATCTGCGATACTAGATGCGACCTCGATTTCTAGTCCTTCCAACGTGATCTTCAATGTCTCACTCAAGGAGGAAAAGGTGCTCGGACTTCTCGTCACGACCAGTATTTTGGCATGGCGAGCATTTTCCAGAACTCTTCTGATGTTATCGGCATGCCTTCTGTGAATTTCCTGTGCTTCATCAAGAATGTAGACCATATTGGGGTCGAACCCGTCTCCCAACTCATCAAAATTTTCTGATACAGGAATATCGGTCCATGAGTCAATGAGGGAAGACGTGCTGGTCATTCGGCTTCCTGTGTGCCAACCAACCTTCTTTTTCTCTTGTTCAAGTTTCGAGCAAACTGCCTTTGCGACGGAAGACTTTCCTATACCCGGAAGGCCTGTCAGGACCACAATCCCAGGGCTTTCGAGTGCTCGACATATGGCCTCTATTTCTTTATCCCTACCCAAGATTTGATTCAATTTTGTAGTCTGCTTTTCGATCAACCCAAAATTACTCGCCACTTCGAGCCCTTTTTTTGTAATCAACAAAACTGTTTTTTTCCTCGGTGCGCCGATTACATTGCTCTTGATGGAATCAAGCAAACCCTTGGACTCTAAACTAGAAATTGGGTTGTGGAGGGCTGATCTCACGACTCCAAGCCTCCTTGCGACGCTGGGCATGGAGAGCTCCTCTGGGAAGTCCCTACGCAAGTTCCTATCTACTTCGATGCCAGCGAGCGCGGTTAACAACCTCTCTTCGGGCCCGGTCAACACGGCTGTGGGGCAAGCCATCAGTTCATTGCCCTTGGCCTTCGAGGTCCAACAAGGATGACAGTCAACCCGAGTAATCTGGACCTCCCTAAATCATCGGGGGTCTACATTTTCAAGACAGAAGAAGGGGAGGTCCTGTACGTCGGTAAGGCCACGAATATTCGTCAGCGTGTTAGGTCCTATTTCTCGCCAAATCCTGATCGAGCAATGATCCCGACCCTCGTTTCAAGATCCAATGATGTAGATTTCATCATCACTAGCGGCCCCAGAGAGGCATTGGTCCTCGAAAAGCAACTCATAAGAAAGCACAAGCCGAGGTACAATTCTGCCTTCAAAGACGACAAGTCATACCCTTACATTGCCATATCAGGGCATGAAGAGCCTAGAATTTTGTACACAAGGAGGCCTCCGACTGGCTCGAAGGTCTGGGGTCCATTCCCTGACGCGGGCGCTGCGAAAGGGGTCATTAAGCTACTCAGAAGGCAATTTGGGATACGGGATAACAAAGGGGCCTTACCGTTCGGTTACAATGAATCTGATGAGATGCATGACTACGGCAACAGAATTAGAATGGCAATAGGTGTGCTTGACGGAGATGCTCGACTCGTCATTGAGGATTTACAGGAGCGTATGGACTCAGCAGCAGATAGCCTTCAATATGAATTGGCAGCTCAATATAGGGATAAGATTGGGATCGTCCAGAAGACAATATCCAATCAGGTGATCAAGAGCAGGTTTTACACAGAGGTACATGCAGTGGGGTTCGCCTCCAGACAGGATTTTGGCCAAGCGGCAATAATCCAAGCAGAGGATGGCGTTATCCAAGGGCAAGTAAACTATCCCATGATACATCGAGGAAGTATTTCAGAATCCATATCTCTATTGTTATCAGAACACTATTCTAACCAAAAACCACCTCGTATTCTGTTAGTTCCGACTGAGTTGGAGGAGGGCGTGATGCAGTGGTTGTCCGATAGACGGGGCTCAAAAGTGGAGATACGGGTCCCAAAAAGAGGAAAGTTATCCAAGTTGAGGGCTCTAGCAGACAGGAATGCAGAGATTCAATTGGAGAGGTCGCTAAGCAGATCTTCCGGGAATATTGAGTATCGCGCTGCCTCTGATTCTGCTAAACTGCTTGGCCTCGACAAGCTGGAGTATGTTGTTTGTTTTGACATGGCTCAACTTCTTGGGGGTGATCGGGTGGGTGCTTCAGTTGTGTTCAGAAACGGTAAGCCTGAGAAATCTGAGTATCGGACTTATCGCGTGAAAGGTGGCTCCATGGATGATTTGGGAATGATGAGTGAAGTGGTCCATAGATGGGTTATGAAACTCGAGGACTACCCAGACCTAGTTATTCTCGATGGGGGGAAGACCCACTTGACAACCATAGTAGGGATGCTTGAGGACTTAGGTCATGGGGACAAATTTCCCGTCATTGCGTTGGCTAAGAAAGAAGAGACGGTGTATACAACCGACGATCGAGAGTTGTTGATGGATAGACGTGGAAGAATGATTATCCATGCCCGAGACGAGGCTCACAGATTCGTCAATAGTTACCATAGAAAACGACGGTCGAAGGGGACGTTGAAGAACCCACTGGAGCACGTGGATGGACTCGGGGCCAAGAAAATCCAGACCCTCTTGAGATACTTTGGAGGAATGCAACAAATAAGGCATGCAAGTCAAGATGAGTTATCGGCTATCCCCGGGATAGGTCCCGAACTTGCCAGAAGGATTGTCGAGTCATTCAGGAGGAACTAGGGTCAATTCAATGACTCAACCCACTCCATCGTTGCATCCTCTAATTTATCGGCATCGACCCTGCGACTGATGATTCTCTTTCTCCATCTTCTCCAGACCACCAATCCGATCATGGATATGATCCCGAGGATGTAAGGACTTGCCTCCCGGAGTATAATCTGCCATCCGATCTCAACTGAGAGCGTAATTGTGTCCGACCCAACCTGACATGGATCCTGATTATCAACCTCGAAACAATCGTATACTGGGGTGAGGTAGATCAGAGTCTCCTGACCACCATCCTCGATGACCCTGCCTCGTGAGAGCTCGCTTTCGAATTGTAGGATGTTGATTCCCTCTGGGAACTTGATTTCCTCTATTAGAACAGGGCGTAGCTCACCAAACTCGGTATCCTCATCTATCGGTGTAATGCCCATGCTGATCGCAAATGGACCGATTCCTGATCTTCCAACCTCAGGGCTCGTGCTAATTGCAGCCGATCTTAATGCTGCCTGAAACAGATTCTTTTCGCTCACCCTCATCGATAGAGAATCCTCCGATAGAGAGACCCTCATTTGGGCATTTGTGACTGACACACCTACCTGAAAAGGATCCAAGTCGGAGAGATAAGGCGATTGTATTGGATTGGAAGGTTCAATATCTACCCTGATAGGTGTTCCTGCTAAGTCAAATTTTGGCTTGTATTCACCTATTTCGACTATCTGAACGTAGTCGTGTTGCATGTTGCTGAATTCTATCATTTGCAGCTTTATTCTGTCAGACATTTCATCCGCGAGTTCCTCCATGCCCTCATTGGATATGTCCAGATCGATGGGGTGGTTATCATCTGGAAACGGCGAATCTATCCTACCCAATCCAGTTCCATTAAGGATCCCACCCTCGATCTTGTCCCCCATGCTAATGACGTGTCGGATCAGATCCGAGGGTATTGGGGAAGTTTCCAATCCATCAATTCCGAGGTCTGAG
Source organism: Euryarchaeota archaeon UBA487 (assembly GCA_002505695.1). Taxonomy (GTDB): domain Archaea; phylum Thermoplasmatota; class Poseidoniia; order Poseidoniales; family Thalassarchaeaceae; genus MGIIb-N1. Next base: position 6,009 of record DAVU01000003.1, on the reverse strand, counting down.
TCTACCCGGTAAATGTCGATAGTAAAGTCGAGTTTGAAGTCGACGATGACAGATGACGACAATTCCTTGATTGATATTTTCTCGATTTCCAGGGCAAGTGTAGATGATATGCAGGTTGAATGGTATGATTTGCAGAGGAGGTCCCAACTGTCATCGTTGCAGTCCAAAGATTCCATGCATATCGGGTGTTCCCAGTCAAATGGTCTAGTGCCGACAAGGCTCAACTCTTGGTCCCCGCCACCCTCGTCAAAGCCTAATTCCAAAACGCTTGGTTCCCCTGTACCCGAGGCTATCCAACTAGGCAGCTCAATCTTGATCCCCAATTCCGAATCCGGTATCGTTTCCGAGAGGCCCTCCTCCAGCCAAGATAGGTCATGAGAGATGTCCAAAGATGTGACCGACATTATTCTTGCAAGGTCTTCATCGGTAAACGTGCTTAGGTCTGTCTGGGGGATGTCCAAATCACTGTTTTCAATTAGCCGCTGGAATGTGTCTGAAAGTTCCACAGGGGTTGGGTTGCTCAATGCTGAGATGAGAATGGGGTAGGTGTTATTCATCGCAATCGGGCCAGATATGCAGTACCGACTTGCTGCCTCCTCCTCACAACCCGTATTTTCAGTGTGGAGGAATTGCAACCCTCCTGTTTCGGTTGAGGGTGTGAAAAACGGATTCCCTAACTCGATCTCATTGCCCAAAATGTCGCTCAATGACTCAGAAATCTGCTCCATAGGCAAACCATCCAAGAGTCTCTCAAGGCCTATGTCTGTCTCTTCATCCAAGAGTCTGAACCCATCCGCTGTTATCCATGGCATCTCTACCCCGTCTTGTTCTAGATCCACAGACCATGCCTCAAGTGTCGACGCATCCAGATGGTAAAGTGAAATGTCCAAACCGAATCTGGCTCTATTTGTGTCCTTGGCATCTACGATTAGCTCGATCGATACCCCCGGTAGTTCTACTGAAGTTAGGTCTACCGTCTCAGTATCGTCCTGCAGATGTTGGATACTGGTGTCCAAACTGAGGGAGGATGGGTTGGGTGTATCGATGTCATTGGTCCTGTCCATGCTCACAACCGCGAACCTCTGAGTAAGTCCCCCCAAGGTTGATCTGGTGGCAAGCGAGGTTCCTTGTCGAGAAGTGAAACTCTCCGAATACTCAGGAGGGATCAAGGACATCTCCATCGACTGGCCCGCTTCGACGACCAGCTCGAATACCAAGTCAACCTTCGCCCCCATCACCAGCAACCCAATCAGAGTCCTGTCCAGGTCTCCGCGAGTATCATCCATCCCAATCGAGGAGGCGTTAATTGTCACGGATAATGCCGACCTGATACAAATTGGGGGATGGAACGGGTTGTTCTCCCTTTCTAGAACCTCGTCCGCAGAATCGCTTGATGCGTCAGCAGTACAGGTTATGTCCTCGTTTAACGTTCTAGGGACGTCGCTGACAGTGTTAGTCACAGGGAGGCCTATTGATTGGAAGTTTTCCCCCAGGACGTTCATCACCATCTCATCTACCTGTGAAAACATCCTTTCACTTACCGTCTCGCCATTGCCTGTTTGTTCATCGAAGAAGTTCCTGATGTGATCGGCTGGTATCCCATCTTGTTCGGTCGAATCCCCCTCGAGATCGATTTGTTGTAGCCCGAGTTGGTCTCTTGCTAGCTCATGCAAAGCGATAAAGACCTCTATGCTAATCTGTTCTGCACTTTCCATCTTGAGTATAACTGAGATCTTGGACCAGTGATCGCCTGAGGTTTGGTCCAACGAAGAGTCGTAATCATCACAGATTCCACCCGGCGTAGAATTTGTGTCACACACCGAATTCTCAACCTCAGGAGATCCGGGAGGGGGGTCTGCACTAACTACAGAGAAGGAGATCATGAAAACCATGAAAATCGGAATTAGTTTTCCGCTCACGACCCTACTAGGTCGGGTGACCGTCTTTATCATCACGCCTTTACGGGTCACCATGCGGAGGCTCAGCCCAAAGGAATCTCTTGACCATAGATTGAGGTCTCTAGCCTCGGATATCGATTCACTGAAGTCCAGGGAGATGCCTAACGATGTCCCCTCAAAGTGGGAAAAATTTGATGATGTCGCCATTATACCGAACAAGTCCTTCAGAGATGAATACTGGGATGAGGTTCCCAGCGATGTGCTATGGAAGGAGGTAGCGATCGCAATTGGTGTTCAGCGCCTGTACCGTAAAGGGGAGGTTGGTGGTCCAAAGAGGAAGCCCGAGATCGAGTTGCTGACTGGCTCCTCAAGAGGATCCTGGGTAATTCGCAAAGAGAACGGCATTCGATATGGATACGACATAACCAACTGCATGTGGAGTGCAGGTAACGTGAATGAGAGGAGGAGGATGGGTGGAGTCACCAAGCCGGGGGAGACTGTCCTCGATCTGTTCGCCGGAATAGGGTATTACACCTTGCCAATCTTGAAGTCATCCAATGGCATCAATGTGATCGCTTGCGAGTGGAATCAGGCCTCTATAGAGTCCCTGCGTTGGAACCTGTCTGAGAATGGTCTCGAACATCAATGTACTGTAATAGAGGGTGACTGCACGGAGACGGTTCCAAAGTTATCATTACAAGTTGACAGGGCTGTACTTGGACTTCTACCTGATTCCACATTTGCAATACCCACTGCCATTGGGGCCTTTGGTCCTAAGGGGGGTATGCTGCACCTACACGCACTTTCCAGTTCGAAAGATTATGATTCTCAGGCTGAGGAAATAGAGAGAAAGATCCTAGATTGTTCTGGAGAATTTACAATTGGAAGGTTGGATGTGGTGCGAGTAAAGAGTTATGCTCCTAAATGGGATCACGTAGTCTATGACATTGTGTTGGTTGGACGAGAGGGCACGATGACACAGGGGTGATGACCTAGATGTCCGATTGGCTACTTGATGCTGCAAGAGAATACAACCTGCAATCCCTCGAACAGAGGGACTCCTATGCTGGCGTTGTTTTCGTCCCCGTCGAAACCCTCTCACAAGTTCTCGATTGGTCCTTCCAATCCCTCCCGGATGAGATTCTCGTAGGCATGGACATCGATACATCGAAGCCCTTTGACAGAGAATTGATATCCAAATACACTGGATCGATGTTTGAACCAGATCTCTTCGCTGGCCAAGGCATGTTTGTCGGTGAGCCACATCTAGTCAACCGTGGTGACTCATACGAAGTACATCATGTTCCAGAGGAATGGGTAGATGGCCTCTTCTCTGAGGACCGTGGGCCGAGAGGAGGGCGGTTCACCCATTGGCTACATACTCACCCCAACGCACCAGCCATCCCAAGCGAAGCCGATGCTGAAGCAGCGCAATTCACCGACGGGGTCGACATGATCCTCGGAGTCTGGTTCTCTCCCGAGGGTTCTGCGCCATGGTATGAGGATGCTGAAGGGACAAGGAGGCCCCTAACTGATATACCGACCTTCTCGGAGAAGCGAGTTCTCGGCGTCGCCAGCACAGGACATCTAATTCACGGAGTTGAGCTGATCGCCTTCCACAAACGAGGTTTCGGGGTCAACCTTGTAATTTGCCATAACGATGGAATTCCAATTGAATAAGTTGGCTTATCTCGGTGTGTTTTCAATCTCCCTACTGGAGGGAGGCCTGGCCAACCATGCCAGAAAGGGGTAAAACAACAATGAGGTCGCAACTGCAGCGATTAGGGAAATTTCCATGTGAAAACGAAGAGTGAAAAGTGCCATGACTTGTTGGTAGATATCAAATATTAATATGAGAAATTGGTCAAAAGAACATGAAAAGGTCACTTCTCGAAGATTTTATCCCTATAGTATTCCAATTCTGAAATTGATCCCCGTATGTCCTCGAGAGCTTTGTGGTTTGGAGGCTTCAGGTGCCTTGGAAGGTCAGGATACCACCTCCTAACTATCTCCTTGAATGAGGAAACGTCGACGATGCGATATGACAGAAATTCGTCAAGTCTCGGCATCTCCCTCCTTATGAACCTACGATCATGATGAATCGAGGACCCAGCCAGAGGCAGGTTTGGAGGACAATGCTCCTTCAAGAAATTCAAGGTCCCTTCCTCAGCTTCCACGACGCTTACCCCTTCATTACGCACCCTGTCAACCAAACCCGAGGCAGTATGCGTCCTCGTATTCCATTCGTCCATGTTGTCAAGCTTGGAGACGTCGTATGGTGTTATTGCGAAAACTGGGCCCTCTGCAACGATTGACAGGTCAGCCTCTGTCACGATTGTGGCTATCTCAATGATGCAATCCCCTTCATCTGGATGCAATCCAGTCATCTCCAGATCGATCCACACAAGGCGCCTTTCTCTCATAATCACCCTATGATGAAGGAGTCTCATAGCCATTGGCTTTTGGCAACCAATCATAACCTAGGTCTACTGGGTCCCGTTGTGTCTAACGTCGGCTATATCGAAATCCTGCGAAACAATTCTCCATTCAGGAGGCTTTTCGCTGCTAACATGATCTCATTTATCGGTGACTGGTTCACAATCATATCCCTGTTCCTGATCGCCGGCGAGGTCAGTGACGACTCCCCGTTGGCGATAGCAGGGGTGCTCGCAGTCAGAAGCCTGACTCACGCGCCGCTCGAGCCCTTGACTGGCATGTTGGCAGACAGGTACTCAAGAAAGGGGTTGATGGTATTGGCAAATGGAGGGTCATTTGTGATTCTTGTGGGATTCCTGACGTTTGACCTTCTCGGTAGCCTATGGTCGGTCTATGCCCTCACGTCCGTGCTGGTCCTTGCGAGGGTCCTCTTTGATCCGGCTGAATACGCCTATCTCCCCAACATATGCAACGAGGACGAGTTGTTGACTGCAAACGCGATGGGGAGTGCTGGATGGTCGGTCTCTTTGGGAATTGGAGCCGGTTTAGGTGGTTTGACGATCTCTGAGCTAGGTGTCTACGAGGCCCTTTGGATTGACACTCTGACCTTCCTAGTGTCAGCACTGATATTCGCGAGCCTGCCACCAGGGGGGCCTGAGAAGGACAAGAGCCGAGAAGGTGGAATCAAAATGGCCCTACGTGAGATTGGGGACGGCTGGATTCACATCAAGGACAATGCGCCAATTAGGAGGGTCGTCTTTGCAAAAGCGATGTGGGCTGCTGGAGGAGGTGCCCAAGTGTTCTTGTTGATTCTGATAGGGATGGAAGCAGGATTCGGGTCTGTGGCCGCGGGATCGATCGGTATCCTATACATGGCTCGTGGTTTCGGATCCGGGACTGGACCAGTCATCGGAAGACGCCTGATGCGTTCGGACAGGCTCAAGCCGTCGCTGTTGGGATGGTCGATATTCTTCGCAGGGGTCTTCTACCTCGCGATATCTGCAGTCGATTGGAGTTGGGTGATCCTCCTCCTGGTATTCATCTCCCATGGCAGCAGCGGCATCAATTGGGTCATGAGCACTACCCTGCTACAGGAGCGGACCGATGACGAATGGCGAGGTCGCGTCGCTGGAACGGACTACCTCCTTTTGACCTCTATGATGGGTTTCTCTGCACTCGGTGCTGGCTTGATTCTAGAAGGTGGTTACCTGACACTGAGGGAGACGATTGCCCTGACAGCCATCATCCAGATTGGGATGGGGGCGATCTGGCTGATCTTCGCAACCCCCAAAGAGAGGCTGGTGCTCAACTAACCGATCCCAGGGTTTCGATGTCTATACTTCCGCCCATGTTCATGTGGACGTCACAGTAGTAGTAGAGCGAATCAGGCGCATCCAACGGGACCGTGAATGTCAACATGCTCCCAGTGGTGCTCATGCCGGAGGTGTATTCGTTGCCTTCGGAGCTAGTCCCGATCTTGAATGGATGATAGGCCAGCGTGGAGGAGCTAAGGTCGAAGGTATATGTGAATCCACGATAAAGTAGGATTGTTCCTTGTGATATTGTTCCATGTGATACCGTATTCACGTTATACTTCCCCCCTGATACGGTTACAGTCATTTCCATTACAACAGGCATGGATCCGGCTGGGCCCTGGGGGCCCTGTGCTCCGTCT
>DAVU01000012.1:61385-77966 GCA_002505695.1 Euryarchaeota archaeon UBA487 | reverse complement strand
TCTTCGGGGGTGGGGGAGGTGGTGGTTGGGTCTTCATCTTCTTTAGCCGGGCTGCGAGCTCGTAATCCTCGTTCGCTACTGCCTCGGCGATTCTCTCGTCGATTCCCGAGGGGGGAGGTGGGGTGTCTGGCATGCCGGTCGGACCCCTAGGTTCGCTCAATCGATTTCAATGAATCGGGTGTCATGCTGGAAGATGCACCAGGGAATGTGTGGGGATCGGACCCAGCCTAACTCGTCCATCCAACCCCTCCAGCTCGATGAGGAAGAGCGCGGCTACCGTCTCGGCCCCTGCCTTGGAGATCAGCGAGGCGGCGGCCTCTACGGTCCCACCGGTGGCTAGGAGATCGTCCACGAGGATCACGCGATCACCTGGGCCCATCGCGTCCTCGTGCATCTGAAGCTCGTTGGTTCCGTACTCCAGTGAGTAGCTCACGGATACCGTCTTATGGGGCAGCTTCCCAGGCTTCCTAATGGGGATGAACGGCAGGTTCAGCCTCATCGCGAGCAATGGACCGAAGATGAAGCCACGGGCCTCGGGGCCCGCGACGCAGGTGGGGGCATGAGTGCGGGCATGCCCCTCGAATGAGTCCATGACCCTTCCCATCAGCGCCGGATCGGACAGAACGGGGGTGATGTCACGGAATTGTATGCCGTCGATTGGGAAGTCAGGAACGGTCCTAATGGTCGCCTTGAGGTGGTTGCCCAGATCCATGGAATCACCTGATTGCGCCCCAGGCGTCAGATGGACGCCTGAGGTCGCATGTTTCCCCGATCATATTCCGATGGTGTCGAAGAGCCAGCCGAACGTGCTTGTGTCGCCTGGTCCTAGGTAGAACATCAACATGAAGACGGCGATGCCGTACATGATGGGTGAGGGCTCTTGCCACTTGCCCATCATCATCTTGATGACCACCCATGTGATTACGCCCCATGCGATGCCGTCTGCGATGGAGTAGGTGAAGGGCATGAGCACGATGGTCAGGAAGGCTGGAAGGACCATTTCGCTGTCGTTCCAGTCGATGTCCACGACCTGCTTCATCATCATAGCACCTATGATAACCAAGGCTGATGCGGCGGCGAAGGTTGGTATGGCCTGGAACAGACCGGATAGGAATAGACCTGAGAGCATGAGTATCCCGACTGTCACAGCGACAAGCCCGGTCTTGCCGCCCTCCTCGACGCCGGCTGCGGACTCGATGTAGGTCGTCGTGGTGCTCGTGCCGGTGAGCGCGCCTGCTATGGTCGCAGCAGCGTCTGACATGAAGGCCTCTTCGCTCTTGTGAAGCGTGTCATCCGCGTCAACGTACCCTGCCTGCCTGCCGACGGAGTACAGCGTGCCGGCTGTGTCGAAGATGTCGACGAACAGGAATGCTATCATGACAAGCAAGAAATCATCCCAGTTCCCACTGATGTCGCCCAACGCAGTGATTGCGGCGCCCAAGGACTCCTCTGGGAGGCCTACGAACCCAATGATCTCGTTGGGGTCTGGTGCGGTGGCGTATGCGGTGCCCCACCCAGCTCCTCCAGCGGCGAAGTCGTTGTACGGGTCGTAGACCTCGAACATCCAGCCGTACATCGACGCCACCATGATGCCGATGATAATGGCGCCCTTCATTCCCCGGGCCATCATGGCCGCGATGGCGAGGAGTGCGATCATCCCGATTAGTGCGCCGTGACTGAGATTGAACGCCTCGGTGGTCGCCAAGTTGACCAATGTGGCCCCGTCGTCTTGGATCCATCCCATTTCTCTAAGGCCGATGATAGCTAGGAAGGCTCCGATACCAGCACCCGTCGCTATTTTCAGGTCCTTTGGAATGGCGTTGATCATCTTCGTTCTCCAACCCACCTGTGGGATCGAGATCACGAGGAAGATTATCCCCTCGAGGAAGACGGCCGCGAGAGCGACTTCCCATGGGATGCCCATCCCGAGCACCACTGCGAAGGTGAAGTAGGCATTCAGCCCCATTCCCGGGGCTAGGGCGAAGGGGAGGTTAGCCCATAGGCCCATCACGACGCAGCCGACGAAGGCGGCGATCGCTGTTGCGAACAGCGCATCATCGAATGGTATCCCAGCCACGCTTAGCATTGCGGGGTTTACCAGCAATATGTATGCCATCGTAAGGAAGGTAGTGATCCCCGCTCGAATCTCGGAACCAACCGTCACGCCCTTCGCACTCAATCCAAATGTTCTGTCTAATATGTTGTCTACTGCGCTCATCTTATAGTCACCTGAGGAAGCCTCTTAGTTTGCGCTTATGCACGTCAAGCATATCAAGGATTCGTCTATTCTGCATCCACATCTATGATTAGGTCCCGCCCGTTGATGGGTATCAGAACCTCGAATGGGGGGTCCGGGCCGAATAGGTCAGCAAATTCCTGGACGTCCTCATCAGGGGTGTGGAATAGAATCAGATGGCGTGGGTTGCAGGCTCGCGCGAAGTCCACCAACTCGGACCTCCCCGCATGGTTCGACAGGTCGAATTTATCGATCTCGAGCTCTATCCTCGTCTTCCTGTTGTATATCGAGATGATTCCAGTATCAACAAGGGACCTGCCACCTGAGCCAGGCGCCTGATAGCCCGTCAGTAGAATGGCATTGGCGGGGTCATGCCTTAGCCTGTTTAGATACCAGATGGCTGGGCCCCCATCTAGCATACCGGAGGTTGTCACGATGACGTCTGCCTCGAGTGCCTTGAAGCGATCTGACTTTCCCCTAACTCGCTTCGTCCAACGGAGGGCCTTCTCGAAGCCCGACGGGTCGCGTAGGTAGTTGGGATGGTCGTTCCAGATCCCGGAAACTCGTGTTCCCATGCCATCGTAATGAACATTCAGGGATGGGTCCCTCTCATGCAGTATTTTGATTATGTCCTGCCCCCTTCCCGAGGCGAAACTGGGGATCAGGGCCACACCACCTCTTGCCCTTATGTCCTGAACTCGCTTCACTAGCCTGTCCTCCTCTGTGGCCCGGTCAGTGTGATCCCTCCCGGCATAAGTGGCCTCCATGACAAGAATGTCACATTCCACTGGCTTTGCTCCTTCCACATTCGGACTTGATCTCGTGTCAATGTCACCTGTCCACAGTATCTTGACATCTGGTGTTTTTAGCTCCACCATGGAGGCCCCTGGGACGTGACCGGCCCCTCGCAGGGTACAAATCCACCCACTCAAATCAAAAGATTCTCCATGGTCATGGGTAACCCATGAGTCCAATGAATCCTCAATATCCCTCTTGTCCCATGTGAGTGGGTATCCCTCGATGCTTGATACCTTGTATGTATCACGCCACATAATTTCCGACAAAGCGGCTACGAGTGGAGTTGAGTGGAGCTTTGTTCCATGATGCCCTACCAACCATGGCGCCATGCCGATGTGATCGATATGAGCATGGGTAATTACCGCATTCTTGACGTATGGGGTCGGAGAAGGATACCTAGGGGGCTTCGATGCGGCAAGGCCATAATCTATCAGAATAGTCTCGCAACCGGATTTTTGGATAGTGCATCCAACATTGCCTACCTCCCTTGCTCCTCCATGAAAATGGAACCATATCTTGCTCATATTGATACCTCAGCAGCGGTGGGCCTTCAAACCTATCACCCCGCCCCCTCATTTCCATTGCATCTAGAAAAATAAGATAGAATGTTATTGAAAATTCCTGGTAATAACATAGGATACTGATTAATCCAGATTTTGGTTTATTATCATTGACTTTCACGGTTCGGTATGAAACGATCGAAGTTAACTTTCCACTGGAAATAAAGGGGTGGGTCGATCTGAAAAGGAGAAGCACCATCCACCCACACATGGCCAGACTACCAGGGCACAGTCTCACCTTAAACGAGATCAAATGCTTTGGATGCGGTGCTTGCATTGCCGTCTGTCCAATCGACGTCATTCAGATGATGCCACCAATTGTGACTATCGAGGAAAGAGCGTGCACGCACTGTAACCTTTGCATACCAGCATGCCCTGTTCATGCTCTGGCTATTGAGGGAGTTCATGGATGAGGATCTTAGCTTTGGACGATTCAATTAGGTCATTGGCGTTCAGCTTGACAATCCAGAACTCAGGAGCGACAAACGAGATCCACATGGTTAGTGAGAAGACCGAGGTTGGACTGTCGGACACTTTGAAGCCTGGAACGAATCGAGACTCCCATCCCATGCTCCAAGGAATAGCCCGTCATATGCCGATGGTGGCCATGGCAGGCTCTTTCCTTAGGAATAGTTGGGTACACAGGGGGCTAGCAATCGAGTCCGTAAGCAATGGTCTGAATATCCATTTCCGTAGTGCGGTCAATGAAGTAGATCGTGGGGTATTCGAGTTTCACGGAATTGCAGGGTCCTCATTCAGCGCTACCGAGCATTTCGATTACGTGTCTTACCCACCTCAGGCTAACGTTGGCATTCTCTGGCATGGCGCTGTCTCAACGAAATCATTAGCGGCTGAAGTGTCTAGAGATAGGGGAGATGGTACCTTCGAGACATGGAGCAGGATTCCGATTAAGGATAGTGGGATTTTACAACATGGAAGATGGATGGGCGAGGAGCCCAATGAGGCTGTTGTTATGGCAATCAGAGAAGGCGTAAATGAAGCAATACGTCTACTTTCCTCATTGAAATAGCCCTATTAAACACCCCTTATCTTGGACGTCATGGTCGACCTCGATGGCATCACCCAGAGGTCCCGTCCACGTCATGCATTACTCATTGACCCAGCAGATCAAGAGCCGGACGTAGCCGCGAAGCGGGCCATCGCCGCAGCAATGGCCGGATCATCGATGATACTCATCGGGGGGTCCTCTGGTACTGATAACAGGAACGTGGACCAGACTGTCGTTGCCATTAAGGAGGCATTAGAGCTAATCCAATGGGCGGCCACACAAGACTCGGATGCACATTCAGAAGATAGACTACCAATCGTTCTGTTTCCCCAAGGGGCAAATGCACTATCCCCAAACGCTGATGCGATTACCTACATGATGCTAATGAACAGCACCGATCCAAGATTTCTGATTGGGGAGCAAGTAGCAGGCGCCACATTCATCAAGAATTCTGGGATTCATCCAATTTCCATGGGCTACGTGATTTGCGCACCCGGAGGCAAGGCTGGAAGGGTCGGGAAGGCCGATCTTATCGACCCAGACGAAACTGACAGAGTGTCCTCATACGCGTCTGCTGCGGAAATGTTCGGATTCAAGTTACTCTATCTCGAAGCTGGTAGCGGCGCTGAGTCACCAGTCTCTTCGAGTCTGATAGAGGCTGCGAGGGAAAGTACGGACCTCCCAATTGTCGTGGGTGGTGGCATCAGGGACCCACAAGCAGCCAGGCGCGCTATACAGGCTGGCGCTGATTGGATAGTGACGGGGAACTTGGGGGAGCAATTCGAAGATGCGGATGAACTTAGGCAGGTGCTTGAAGTCATGATTGAAGCCATGATTTCTAACTGATGGACACAGCCACGCCGCCAGACTCAGGATAAACCAACGAGATCATATGTTCCACATCGATGTAGTCTTGACCGCTATCATAGGTGACTTGCAGTTCATGGACCCCATAGGTGTCGAAGTGAAGGGTTTTCCAAACCACTTCTCCCCCATCATCGACCGTCCCATCATTGCTTTGACAGGCGATTTGGGCTTCATCGATCAGATCCCAGGAGAATTCCACTGATTGGCCATTTCCTAGCCCCTGGACTAACTCGGGATTCCTAACAATTGACTCTATGACCATAACATCGGCAGCTATGCCGTGGTTTGAGGGAATCGAGTCAATCAGCAACGGGCGTGGTTCATGGGTGTTTTCCTCTATCCAGTGTATCTCGAGGTTGGCACTGACCATAACATAATCGATGTACTCGTTGCCTATGATGTCCTCAGCCATTAGGATAATGGGGTGGATTCCATGACTCTCGATTTCTACTCTAATCACATCCGCTTCTGAAGGCGACACTACCTGGACTTGTCCCCCTGCTTCAATTCCATACGATATGAAATCCCGATGATCATCCGTACTGCTGAAGTCGAATTCGAAAATTGCAGGTTTCACTGATATCAGATCCCCATCGACGTAACTCTCTCTAATACTCTCATCAGCCTTTGAGAGCCCCACATTAAACTCAACATGACTAGAGTCTTCGCCTGTAATAATGCAACCGGACATCAGCAATGACGATATTAAGAGTGGTAGGGACCAGCGGAGCACTCGAAATCCCAACACTCCCCGCCTAATCAACCGTATCACCTTTAATCGAAGAAACCTCCCTTTCCAAGTCAAGCAAGGCCGCAAGCAACACTTCCACTCGACCCTCCAGTTCACTGACCTGGTCGTCTGACGCAACTCTTTCCTGAACGCCTATCTTGCCTTCTAACTCCTTGATCCTCTCGGCCATCTCCACCTTTGTGGAGGAAACCCCTCTTACGGCGTTGAGCTTAGCGATTTCAAGCTCTAGTTTGTTAATTTCAAACACCATATCCTTGATCGATGTCTCTGCTTCTGCCAATGCATCCCAAGTTTTGAGCACCTCCTCAATAAGCGCCTCCTTTTTGAAATTAGACAACCTCACTTTGTGATCCATGGAATCCACCTCGTTTCCCTCCAAGTCGACCACCAATGTTGGTTATTCCACAAAGGATCTATGATATGGATTTTACATAACTTGGGGTTATTTTTACCACTTACACCAACAGCTAAAACGAATCATGAAAAGAGCCACAGTCATAAGTACCGGCCGCGACAATGCGTACATGAGTGGCCAATCGAAGTCTGCTGTAATCCTCGCGGCTGGAATAGGCAGCAGACTCTCTCCAATCACTGACGATGTTCCGAAGTGCTGTGTAAGGGTTAATGAAAAATCGATGATAAGCAGAATTACGGATCAATTGTTATCTTGCAATCCAGAAATGAAAATTCACATAATCGCAGGTCACCTCTCTGATAGGGTTAGAGAAGAGTTGGCAGGATACCCCAAAAACCTCAAGATTATCGAAAATAAAGAATATCTGACCACGAACAACATGGAATCTTGTAGGATGGGATTGGCAGAGGACGACTTAGTTGAGGGCAATGTCCTTGTCATCAATGGGGATTGTGTTTACTCTGACAGAATAGTCAACCTAATGCACGATGCTGATCATAGTGTAATTGGAACAGATTCTTCAAATTACCAAGAGGAGAACATGAAAGTGTTGATCCGAGATGGGAAAGCCGTGGCCATATCAAAGGATATCTTGGAATCTCAAGGAGGCGTGACGTCTATCGATTTCTACAATTTCATGAATGGTGACATCAAAAACCTCTACTCGATAATGGTCGGGTACTTTCAGAATTCGGACCGAGGTAAGTGGACGGAGGTTGCAATAAACGACCTCCTCGTCCAACCGAATTCGGAGATAAAAACCCTCGATGTGGCTGGCGAGAAATGGATGGAGATCGACAATCATGACGATTTAGAGGCCGCCCGTAAATTATGGTGAGGGAGAAATTTGTCAAGTCTAAAGTCACTCGGAGCACCTTTGATGAGAGTCCATCTGCTCCTCAAGAAGGTCCTACCATTCTATAATCCATGGAAAATATACTGGGCCCTATATTTTGGCCCATGGACATGGTCATTTAGGGCTTTGAGTTGGCTTGTTCCTAAACAAGATAATTTGTTTATATTTGGCTCGAACGAAGGCAAGCATTACTCCGACAACTCAAGGTCATTGTTCGAATATATTCAAGACAATGACAACTCGATCAGGGCCGTATGGTTCACGAACAACAAGGATGTTTACCAAGAGGTTGAGAACAAATATCCTGGCAAAGTCGTGATGTCTCCCAGTTTCAGGGCCTCGTTTCTTTATCTGAGAGCTGAACAGGCTGTGATCTCATTTGGATATCAAGACTTGTGTAAAATGCCATGGATCCCGTCAATACAAGTCAACCAATTATGGCATGGCGTTCCATTGAAGAAAATAGGTTTACTGAGAGCAAAAAATAAAACAGACGAAGACTATGGTCAAAGCTCGAGACTTTTTCTAAAGTGGTGTGGGAAGGTGGACAGATTTTTTGTGGCATCAGCCTACGAAAAAAGGAACCACAGCCTATCATTCGACCTCCCCGAAAGCTGTTTTCGAATCACAGGAAACCCTAGGAACGATCGTTTGTATTCCAAATCTAACGGCGCTGACTCCGATGTCACTACCATTCTTTACGCCCCTACATTCAGAGAGAGGGGGGATGGCCCCGGAAACCACATCCGCATACTCATGCATCCAGAAATTGACGAACAATCAATCCATAACTTCCTGGAGGACAACAATTGCAGGTTGATTGTCCGTCCACATTGGATAACCCGACCCTATCAGTATTCATCTGACAGAATTCAAACAATTTCCCATGCTGAGGAGCCCGATCTTTACAATTTGTTCTCGGTATCTGACATACTCGTCACTGATTATTCAAGTGCTTTTATTGATTGGTTGATATTGGACAAGCCAGTAATCTTCACACCATATGATCTTGAGGAATACGAGAGAAAAAACGGATTGTTGGAAGAATACCATAAACTGGTTCCACAACCAATATGCCGATCTCCTAATGAGATTCTGACCTCATTGGAGGAGGCGATTTCCTACCCTGACAAGCACCGAGATGAAAGAATGTCAATGAAATTGAAATATCTTGGTGATGAAGGTCATGGAGCTTCAAAGCGAGTTCTAAAGATAATGATGACGAAGGACGAATAAAATGACTGAGCCCAGGTTTGATGCCATTTGCAGTCAGCCTCGTTGGTCATCAAACGTGTATCCAAAATTTGAGATCTCCCATTTACAGACCGCATTCACGCGATTTAAGGAAGACTCATCATAGAAGTGTGAGTAATGCTTCTTCGTCCTCCTAGTTTTTGACTTCGCCCTGGGCAGATCCATGTAATCGAATCCGAATGAAATAAGCAGGTCAGACCAATCCTCTGCTAGATTTTCATATCTCATTACGCGATCTACGGCCAAGTTCCCTCCGATGGTGTACAGCCAAGAGTCGGAGAGCTTTGTGTCTGGTAGCGTTGTCAGATAGTCCGAGAAGGCCAGGTCCTCGGGCAGGCCGGGCATTCCTTCCCCGTGTTTTTCAAAAAAAAACTGTGAAACTGCCCTATCCCATGGATTCCTGACGACGCAAAACTTGTGATATCTCTCAAATGCCCCCTCCCCTACTCTCTTCCTTGCCAATTCCGCTGACGTGTGGTTGAAGTGGTGGGCACGCCCTCCTCCCGTTAGGAGGTTCCATACGTCCCATCTTCTGTATTGCCTCAGTGGGACTAGAGTGTTCTGCCTTCCAGGCAAACCGAGATTCTCTTTCATCTTCTCTTCCGATTTCGAAAGGGATGTGATGATGTCCTCGGGCTTACAAAAATTTGACAATGCGATTTCGATACTGGTTCCGGCTGTTTTCCTAGTTTTTATGAAAATAAACTCATTGGCATGGGAGACTATCAATTCATCACCTCAACCCTAGTTTCCTCATGGCAGCGTATAGTAGAGACACTGACCAGAGTCTAGCAGATTCTAAGCGGGTTAACGAGGATACATATTCGTCCTTGTATGATCGCATCATTGCCCTTCTTCTTGCCCAATCCCCATTCAAGATTTTTTGGATTGAAATCATTCCAGCTGCCACCTCAACGTATTTTTTCCTATCGAGATTGAAAAGTAGCAATTCGCTTCTAGTCCTGTCCCTCTCCACACCACTTCGATCAGGATGGTGCACTATACAGTCTGGAGCCCACTTCACATTGTATCCAGACTTGATGGCCCTCCATGCTAGATCAGTGTCCTCCCTGTGGATGTAATATCGCTCGTCGAAGCCATTCAAGTTCTCCAGAACGACTCTTCTGTATGCCATATTAGCGGTCTTGAACCGATTCCATTTGTCCTTTGGATGAGGATCCATGCTTGTCATCAGACCCTCAATTTCTGATGTTACGCTACCTTCTATTGCATCAACAGAATCTTCCTCAAAATTCAGCATGATTTTCTCGATCCAATCAAACCTCGGGACACAGTCGTCGTCAGTGAATGCAATAATGGGAGCTGAACCTTTGCGCCACCCCTTGTTGCGGGAAATTGCGGGACCAAGATCATCCTCTGAGTCATCTATGACGATTATCGATCTTGGTGGTATGGATTGATGTTCCAACGCGGAAAGGCATCTCTCAAGCGCGTCCTTTCGATTGAACGTCGGGATTACCACGTCCACAGACAGATTCGAACTAATGGTATCGGCACCAGTCATGACTCATCCTTTTCTTTGATATGCAGCATGACGGGGGAACCCTCTCCCATTACCTCAGTTATCCCATCCATTGTCCTCTTCCAGAGCTCCTGTTGCCCATTCCACTCCAACCATCTATCCACGAACTCCGTGTGTTGGATGATTTCCTGATCATCCTCGGATATCCTCTTTAGGATTTCATTTGTTTGGGCTAAAATAGCACCTACTGGGCCATTCAACATGTATGTAGTGTAGGGATTCCTCTCTTGAATCACTGACATATGGGCTCTCCAAAGGGAGAATATAACGTCATACATCCATCCTATCAACAAGACACATCCAACGACGAAGACCCCTATCGATAACAATCCCCAATACGTCATTGAAATTCCGAGGAACTCTGAATTCGAATCAAACCGCCATTTCACGTATGGCCATGTCAGCAGGGTAAGAGTCGTGACCCAGAAGGCCATGGAAATGAGGGTCTGGCTCTGTTGGACCCTCCAGTATTGGCGCATCACCGTCTTCTTCAGCATGACATTGCCTCGGAGGGTGTATGTATCACTATTGTGACATAATAAGTCAGATTACTCCCTGAATGCAGAAATAACACGAGGCTCCGTTGACTCAGAGGGGTCTATTTCTGCCAAAGACGAGATAATCACGAATCTTCGAGGGACTCTATGCTTGCTTCCGAAATTCGAATATACGTACTCAGTTGCACCCTCTTTGTCTTCGGCGACCACATCAATCGTGTACGGTTGATCTCGAGATCCACTGCGGAAGGTACCCGTTGCTCTGAAGGCTTTTACCATGGTCTTGCGGATAGCGACTCAAATTTAATCCGAACGGATGCAACCGACCCCTATTACAAGCGCAATTCTTGGCAAACCTCCCCATCTTTTAGAAAAGTCGACCGACCACAGACCTACATGAGTGCAGAAGAGGTAAGGCAACTGGCCCGCCTCGTTGAAGCGAACCATACACGGCTTCAGAGCATGAAAAGTCAAGTCGAAAGGCTCAATTCTCTACTTGAGGAGCAATCTAGAGCCCATGGCACATTGGAGTCGGTTAGAAATGGTGACGGAGGCATGACCATGGTTCCACTCGGGAGCGGCGTCCAGATTCCCGTTAAGGTAGAGCCGGACCTTCACCCAGTCATAGACATCGGATCAGGCGTCCAGATAGAAACGGACGGTGAAAGGGCCCTTGAGATGCTGGACCAGAGAAACAGGGAACTGGAGGCCCTCATTCAGAATTTGCTACTAGAAATAAAGCAGGCTGATGAGGCCATCATCGACATGGAGAAGCAAATGATGAAGCTGAATGAGAAATCGAAGACTACCGAAGAGCTACCTGCCAAATCAAGGTCAGAACCAAAGACTACACAGTCCAAGGCCCAGCAAAGAAGGCGGAAGAGGGGAACAGAACTAACATTGGATGACTGAGGTTGTGTTGGATGGGTTTCCTTAGTCGGTTTCGTCGTTCTGCGAAAACATTGGATGACATAGGATCCATTGCCTCAGAAGAAGACCTTCCTGTTATTTCAGATAGTAGGAATACGACCCATGAGATGGAATCTGTCCCTATCCCAGAACATGAGGTGGAAAGCGAATGGGAATCAACGGAAATGATTGACTCAATCCACTTAGACAGGGATAAGAAATCTCAAAGACTTGTTGAGAGGAAGAAGAAATCCCAAAAACCAAGAAAAAAAGTCAACACCCGCACCAGACCCTCGAAACTCGTCCCAAGACCATCACAAGGGCTATCGATAGACATCGATCATTTGGTCGAGAAGAAGTCTAGAAGAAAAATATCTGCCACGCCGGCCTTTGAGGAGTTGATGTCAGAATTGGAGACGACACTATTGGAAGCTGACATGGGACACGAGGCGGTAGACGAAGTTCTGATGGCGATGAGAGAGAGGTTGATCGGCGCACCCCTCCCGAAGAAAGGCGATCTTGAGAGGATAATCGATTCCGCTCTGATCGGCGCTCTAGACTCGTTGTTGCGGGTTTCGTATTGGGATTTCGACCAGACCGTTCAAAGCCTATTGAAAGACGATGCCCCCATTGTGATTATGTTGGTTGGGGTGAATGGAACTGGGAAGACGACCACAGCAGCCAAAATATCAAACAGATTAATCCAAGACGGCTTGAGCGTTGTAGTAGCGGCTGCAGACACATTTAGGGCAGGTGCCATAGATCAATTGAGCGACCATGCAGAGCGCATTGGTGCCCGTTGCATACGAAGCCAACGAGGTGGCGACTCGGCTGCTGTGGCAAGAGATGCGATCGACAGCGCAGTTGCAAAGGGAGACCATATCGTGATAATAGATACTGCTGGGAGGATGCAGAACAAGACCAATTTGATGCAGGAACTGAAGAAGGTTCACAGGGTCGCTTCGCCGCATATCGTTTTATTTGTCGGGGACGCACTTGCAGGTAACGATGCCGTAGAACAGGCAAGAACCTTTCAGTCGTTTTTGAATTTCGATGGGGCAGTCCTTTCAAAGTTGGACACAGATGCTAGGGGCGGTGCCGCACTTTCCATCGCCCATGCCACCAACAAACCCATCGTATTGGCTGGGGTCGGACAGGGCTACGACGATCTCATCGACTTTGAGCCATCCAACTTTCTCACACAGCTTCTTTCGGATGACATAGACCCGTCGTCGTTCACAATCGTCAAGAGGGATCCAAATGAATGAAAACCCATCGTCTTTGACAGTAATGAGGGATTCAATCACAGCTGGTAGAATCAATATGATAATGAGACAGAGGGGTTGGAGGTCAAAGGCAATTGATGGCAACGATCACCTTATCGATTCTTACCTGAAGATCAGACCAAGAGTGACGTTCTTAGGACTTGATACAGGATCGATTCCAGGTGATTTGGCAGCTTTGCGGATTAGGGAGATTGACGATCAAGCGAGGATAGTATTCGTCTGTTCTAGATCTAAGTTGGAAGCAGCGAGACAGGCATCCCATTCTGCTGGTGCCGTTGCGGTGATCTTAACCCCCATACTAGCCACAGATATCGAGGAAGCATGGCCCAAAATAATGGGCGTCGTGCCATATGCCCCAGGCTTGGCAACTCTCGAACCAGCCACCCCTCCGCCACCCACCGTTTTACCCCCACCACCCACGCCAGCGACACCACAAAACCCCACTCCATCAACCACCAGCCAAATCACCCCCCCAGACGATGGCCAAGTTAGGCAGAGAAACCGCGGAAGGATATGGATAATTATCTCATTAGTCGGCTTGGCCATTTCAGGGTCGGTTGCCTATTATTTGACTATCTGAAAGATCTTCTTTGAGGGGGACCATCCTCAGAGCATTAACCTCACGACTCCCCTCAGGCCCCTGCGTCATGTTGACGATTTTCACACGATTGTCTTCCAGTAGGCTCTCATCTCCCGTGACTACTCTGAGTCTCACACGCCATCGAAACACAATTTCCCTTGCGACTAAGATCAAGAGTAGGAACACAATTACGATGGCAGCAACGTCAATCAATTCAAGCATCACATTTCATCCATTGTAGCATTGGCATACTGGGCGGCTGCTTTGGATACTGAGTCACTCCGAATTATGCCCGACCCCACAATAACCGCATCAGCCCCAGATCGGATGGCCTCGGTCGGGTGGCCGTATCTTTGACCCATGACAGACTGACTCGGATCAAAATTAATGCCCGGTGTTAAAATCAGCTTTTCGGGACCTACTGACCTTCGGAGTGAGGATATGGACGGGGGATTACTCCCATTTCCAATAAATCCACACACCCCAGGCATACCCTTGCAAGAGGCAACTGTTTTCTCGGTGTAGCGAGCGTCGAGAAGATTTTCGGAACTAGACATCTGTGCAAGTATGAGTACTGATCCTTTGCGACCCACTTCACCCCATGCTGCGTGGATACCATCAATGATATCCGGACCTGATATTCTGTGTGCAGTGACTATGTCGGCCCATGTGGCGATTCTTTGGTGACCCAGCATTTGGGTCTTGGAAACGTGCCCAATATCTGCAAATTTTCGATCCTCAAAGATTAGAATCCCCATCTCGCGGGCAGGTCGGACAATCTCGTCCATCCAACGACTATATTCGAAGTCCACGACACCATCCACGTGAGTTTTCAGCATGCATATGCTTGGTCCGGCCTGAGAAAGCGCGTGCGATATTTCCGAGGTCGTCTTATGATCTGCAGCAAGCACGACCCTTGTCTTCCTTGACGCCATGTAGGACCGTATTTCATCCGCAGATAGGAACCCCAAACTAGACACCCTCTAACCCCCATGTGTCGTTCGGTACCTCAACATTACCGAAGTTTTTAGGTAAATACGTTTAAAAGACCCCCTCACTAGCCAACCTCGGGTTGTATAGCCCAGAGATGGTATTTTATGTCGGTCGGAATTGAGCCTATGGGAGAAATGGTACTTTTGGAAATGGAGAACGCTCCTGAGAAAACAGAATCAGGGCTATTGCTTCCGGAAGAGGCCCGAGAAAAAATGAATGTGGGGAAGGTTGTAGCCACTGGACCAGATGTCGACGGTCTCAGCTCGGGAGACAGAGTCGTTTATCGTCAGTACAGTGGCACCAAAATCGAGTGGTTGGGAATAGAATACATGCTGATCAAATTCGAAGACCTACAGGCAAAAGTCTTGGACCTTTGAACATAAACGAGGAGATGGAAAGAATGGCAAAACAAATGCTTTATGGAGAAGACGCAAGAAGGAAATTATTGGAGGGCATAGACGCAGTAGCCAACGCCGTAAAGGTGACGTTGGGACCTGCTGCCAGGACCGTTGTTCTCGAAAAGAGCTGGGGTAGCCCGACCATCATCAACGACGGCGTAACCATTGCCAAGGACATATCTCTACCAGATCCCTTTGCAAACATGGGTGCCAAATTGGTGCAAGAGGTCGCCAGCAAAACCCAAGACAACGCTGGCGACGGAACCTCAACAGCGAGCATTCTCGCCCAAGCACTATGCCACACGGGACTTCGAAACGTAACCGCAGGTGCTAGTCCTGTAGAGCTGAAAGGCGGCTACGATGACGCCATAACAACCGTTGTAGAACGTTTGAAGGAAATGTCCAGCCCCGTTGAGACGGGCGAAACAATCCACCAGGTCGCAACGATTGCAGCTAACAACGACTCAGACATAGGATCTCTCATCGCAGAGGCTGTAGAAGCGGTTGGTCAAGAGGGTGTGATTACAGTCGAAGAGGCGAAATCCGCCGAAACAGACCTCAAGGTTGTAGAGGGAATGGAGGTAGACAAGGGCTACATATCACCCTATTTTATCACTGACAGAGAAAAGAAAGAAGCGATTCTTGAAAATCCCATGATTCTCATTACGGATCAAACAGTAAATAGCGCCCAAGACCTACTTCCAAGTCTAGAGGCGAGCATGCAACAAAAGAGGCCACTGCTAATTATCGCCAAGGATGTCGAAGGCGAAGCACTGGCGACATTGGTGTTAAACGTGGCAAGCAGGGTAGTCAAAGCCGCGGCGATCAAGGCCCCGGGCTTTGGGGATGAACAAGGGGAACTCCTCGAGGACATAGCCACATTGACAGGTGCCTCTGTTCTGGCAAAAGACAAGAGCGCCGACATCAAATCACAGGGACCGACATCCTTAGGCGGCGCCGAGAAGGTCATAATCGCTAAGAACAAGACCACTTTTGTAGGTGGTGAGGGGAATAAGGACCTTATCACTGAGCGCACAGAGATGTTGAGAAGCCAAGAGAAACTCTCGAAATCTAAATGGGACAAGGAAAAGATGCAAAAGAGAATTGGAAAGATGACTGGTGGCGTCGCAGTCCTAAGGATAGGTGCCGCAACAGAGACTGAAATGAAGGAGAAGAAGGCTCGCGTCGATGATGCTCTCAATGCGACAAGAGCCGCAATGGCGGAAGGAGTGGTCGTCGGGGGCGGTGTCGCGCTTCTGAGAGCCAGAGATGCACTGTCAAATTTGATGGAGACGAGCTCCGGAGACAGGTCCATAGGGGTTCAAGCCGTCTATGATGCGCTGTCTGCACCACTCAGGCAGATCAGCGAGAATGCGGGCGAGGAACCAAGTGTGGTCGTCTCGAAAGTTCTAGAGAATAAATCAGAGAGTTTCGGCTACAATGCTAGGAACAAGGAGTACGTAGATCTCCTTAAACAAGGAGTAATCGATCCAGTGAAAGTGACCAGAAACGCACTTCAATCAGCTGGGTCAATCGCTGGACTTGTCCTAACAACCGAGACGTTGGTTGCTGATGAACCCAAGCCCGACACCCCTGCTGGTGGCTCTGACATGGGCGGCATGGGCGGCA
>DAVU01000012.1:31944-61048 GCA_002505695.1 Euryarchaeota archaeon UBA487 | reverse complement strand
CATGGGCGGCATGGGCGGCATGGATTTCTAAGTCCCTAGAAGCGCATCCTTCATGGGCGTTCAGCACAGCATAGCCTGCATGGCGCACGACAATCCACGCATTTTGCGCGTTGATGTCTTGCCTATACCCGGATCGGGGCTGGTCGACAGTCGGGCAAATGCACTGATAAATTCACTACCAAAGCCTCTTGCGGGGCAAATAGCCGCCACAAGAACGAGCCTTGGGTACACCATCAAAGGAGATTTCACCGAGGAAGAGGCAACCCACGCAGCAACCAATCTTTTTTCCGATCCAATCATCGAGACCTTCACAATCGATGGATCGATAGGAGCAGGTCAATTGCCAGACGGCGATTACTCTGATCTGACAGTTCAAGTTGGCTTCAAGCCAGGAGTGACGGATAATCGAGCCATGGCTGCGGAGGATGGGCTGGGTACGATCTTCCCGAATAAGTCAAACAAAGTAGCATCTACCATCTCCTATCATTTCTGGCTGCACAATGACCATCTCGAGCTGGATGAGCTGGTAAATCAACTCCACAATCCCATGCTTGAAGAGTATTCCATTTTGGATGGCCAAAATAGAATTCCCAACTTGATACGGTTCCCAAATTTGAAGCAGCAGAACTATGTTGAACCAAAGATAGTCAACCTTAATGTCGGTGACCGAGAATTGGAGCGAATAAGCGAAGATGGTCTATTAGCATTAAATTTAGTAGAAATGAAGGCGATTCAAGGCTATTTCAAACAACAAGACACACAAGAAATACGATCGCAATACGACCTCCCTGCCGACTCGCCTACGGATGTAGAGCTTGAGTGTCTGGCACAGACGTGGTCAGAACATTGTAGTCACAAGATATTTTCAGCAAAGATCCAACATACTGACAATGAAGATGGAACCACGTCCACAATCGACTCGCTATTCAAAACTCACATTGTGGCCCCAACGATTGCAATATCGAAGGAGGTGGATTGGCTGCTCTCAGTCTTCCATGACAACTCTGGCGTAATCGCCTGGACGGATGAATGGAGCCTCTGCATGAAAGCCGAGACGCACAATTCACCTTCTGCACTGGATCCGTTTGGCGGCGCCATGACAGGGATTGTCGGAGTCAATCGCGATATTCTGGGCACTGGTCTGGGCGCCAAGCCCATAGCAAATACAGATGTATTCTGTTTCGGTCCGCCTGATTATTCAGGAACTCTCCCCAAGGGGTTGTTCCACCCTTCTCGCATATTCTCAGGAGTGCATTCAGGGGTAAGGGCCGGGGGCAACGAATCAGGAATACCAACTGTCAATGGATCGATCGTCTTCGATGATCGATACATTGGGAAACCTCTCGTGTATTGCGGTACAGTAGGCTTGATGCCGAGATACCTTCCAGACGGGCGAGAATCACACGTGAAAACACCAAAGCCCGGCGACCTAATTTACATGGTCGGAGGAAGAGTTGGAAGCGACGGCATCCACGGGGCGACGTTTTCTAGTCTTGAGCTAACTGAGGATAGCCCGAGCAGCGCAGTTCAGATCGGTGACCCAATCACACAGAAAAAAATGTTGGACATGATCCTTGAGGCGAGAGATGCGGGTTTGATTCAAGTCATCACCGACAATGGTGCAGGGGGACTGTCAAGTAGCGTTGGCGAAATGGCAGAGCTCACTGGAGGCGCAACTATCGATTTAGGCGTGGTTCCACTGAAACAATTAGGACTAAAATCTTGGGAGATATTGGTATCTGAATCCCAGGAGAGGATGACAGTCGGCATCCGGGGGGAGGATTCTGATGAGTTTGAAAGACTGGCTCGATTGCATGAGGTAGAGGCTACGGCAATCGGTACATTTTCTGATACTGGATTTTTCCAAGTAAACCACAATGAAAAGTGCGTAGGACTGATACCGATTGCATTTCTTCACGAAGGGTGTCCTCAAATGCAACTAGAGTCCGAGTGGAATCCACCAACCAATCCAGATGTTGTGTTACCAATCCCCACTTTAGGGTCACTTTCAGGGGCTCTGGAGAAAATTCTCACGAGACCAAATATCGCCAGTAAAGAGTGGTGGGTCAGATCCTATGATCATGAGGTAATTGCCCAGACGGTGATCAAACCCTTTGTGGGACTAAATCACGATGCTCCAGGCGATGCCGCTGTCATAGCACCCTTACCCGGTAGCACCACTGGGGCGGTTATTTCCAATGGAATCGTGCCGAGATATTCAGACATAGACGCCTATTCAATGACAGCAGCAGCGATAGACGAGGCAGTAAGGAATGCAGTTTGCGTAGGAGTGGACCTATCCATGATCGCTGGCCTGGATAATTTCTGTTGGCCTGATCCAATAGAGTCTGAAAAAACGCCAGATGGAAAACAGAAACTCGCCCAACTAGTTAGGTCAAATCAGGCACTTGATGACGTATGCAGAGCCTACACACTTCCATGCATAAGTGGCAAGGATTCGATGAAAAATGATGCAGTCATTGACGGTCAGAAAATAAGCGTACCACCAACTCTACTTTTCAGTCTTATTGGACGCCACAAAGACATTACTAAAGCAGTGACGAGTGATTTCAAGGACTATGACGACCACATTTATTTGCTCGGTTTGACAAAGCAGGAAATAGGGGCTTCCGAACTTGCATTTATGCTCAGAGATAGCGACAACTCAAGTGGAATCGGTACTAGCGTTCCCATACTTGATCCGGAAAGAAATATTGCGTTGTACAGGGCCCTAACCAATGCCATGGAGGATAACATGGTCAGGAGCGCGCACGATTGCAGTGATGGTGGACTATCGGTCAGTTTGGCAGAGTCATGCTTCGGATTTAGTGGAGGAGCCAATATCGATGTGTCAGAAATACTCCTGTCAGACGATGAACTGGATGAATGGGGAGCGCTCTTTGGGGAGTCCCTTGGCAGAATAATCGTGTCAGTCTCACCTGAAAACGCCACAGAGTTCGAAAAGAAGATGGAAGGCCATGCCGTATACAAACTTGGGAAAACAACTTCTAGCGGCAAAGTTATGATATCTGCGCATGGAAAGACGATTCTAAAATGCGACGTCGATTCTCTAAAGGCCGCCTGGAAAGGAACTCTGGACAGGGGTGCATGATATGGATAAACCCAAAGTTGCGGTCCTCTCGGGTTTCGGGATAAATTGTGAGACTGAGACTATTACCGCGTTTGAAATGGCTGGGGCGATGGCAAAAAAGACCCATGTCAACCGCTTGGTTAACGGAGATCTCGAACTATCAGAGTTTGATATTGTTGCAGTTCCTGGAGGCTTCTCATTCGGAGATCATTTGGGAAGCGGCAGACTCCTAGGTAATCGATTGAGATTCTCCTTGAGAGAAGAGGTCAGAGCCTTTGTGGCATCCAAAAAGCCGGTAATTGGAATATGCAATGGATTCCAAGTGTTAGTGAAAATGGGTCTCCTGCCGGGAGATGAAGATCTTTCCATGTGCCAGACAGCGTCTCTTGCCGCAAATGATTGCGGTAGATATGAGGATAGGTGGGTCACGCTTGAATTTGATAGGAACAGCCCTTGCATTTGGACGAGAGGTATTGAAAGGCTGAGAGTACCTGTACGTCATGGTGAGGGCAAATTTGTCACCAACGATCAGAATCTTATGGATAAGTGGGCCAAAAAGGGACAACTCGTGGCGAGATATGTCGATCCAGACAGCAAGTACCCCTCCTCCTCGGATGAGATCCTACCATTTCCGATATCGCCGAACCAGTCTTGGAGGAACGTGGCCGGCGTATGTGACCCTACTGGACTAGTGTTCGGTTTGATGCCACATCCCGAAGCTTACCACTCCACTTGGCTCTCTCCAGATTGGACAAGAGAGACCTCACTCAAACACGGCCCATCTCCAGCCATGGCGATTTTTCGGAATGCGGTTGATCACTCGAGAAGAAATTAGGAAGTGGCCTGAAGAATGCCTCTGAGAAGCATACTGCTTTCTCCAGTTGGTAGATACTTTCGAACTAAGAGGATGTTCAAATACGCGGCAAACTACGCAGATAAGAAGCTAAAGCCATTGATGATGATAGGCGATCCCTGCAGTGGAAATTACTTTCAATTCATGTCCGATTGGTTCCCAAATTGTGACCATGGACATATAACAATCGACCTTTATGGATGCGAGAAATGTCACAAGATGGATATCAACGACATGGACTCATGGAGGTCTTTTGAGGACGACTCGTTCGTTATCATGGAAACCGGAGTGTTGGGTTTCTCAGAAGATATTGCG
Organism: Euryarchaeota archaeon UBA487; assembly: GCA_002505695.1. Taxonomy (GTDB): domain Archaea; phylum Thermoplasmatota; class Poseidoniia; order Poseidoniales; family Thalassarchaeaceae; genus MGIIb-N1. The sequence goes on along the minus strand of DAVU01000012.1, from coordinate 56,789 downwards.
TCTGTGGTCTCCCAGATCGCTAGAGTTTCTGGAGGAGAATTCTTCTCCGCTGGAGGAAACAAGGGCTTCCTATGGGAGACTTTTCTATACAAAACATACAGTGACAAATTGAATTACACCATGGATCCCTTTGACTTCAGAGAGGACGTTGCATATACGGGAAGAAGACTGGGTGGAAAGGAAAGGATATCCATAGATTTCAGTGACCTGATTGGTGGCGCATAGGAAGGCGCTTTGTACACCCTCCTCGACCGAGCCATGTGTACCAGCTGCTCCCGTGTCGTGACAGGGTTGCTCTGAACGCGCCACTGTTCGTGCAACCCCTCCCAGAGTCAATGTCTTGGACGGGTAAAATTGCTTACTTGGATAGGGATGGAGTTTTGAACAAGGGTTCTTCGAATTACATCAACTCGCCATCTGAGGTTGAGATTCTCCCGGACGCAGGAAAATGCGTCGCAAAACTCAGGAAGTCTGGCATGAGGATAGCGGTTGTGACTAACCAATCTCCCGTCGGCAGAGGGCTGTGGGACTCAGAGAACCTCGCAAAAATACACGAAACCTTGCAAGAGATGTTGCTACTGGATGATCCTGAAGCGATAATCGACCTCATACTACATAGCCCATATCCGCCTTATTGCGATGCTTGGGCGAGAAAACCACGACCCGGAATGTTGGAAGCAGCAAGGCAACTCCTCGATCATGCCGAATCTGGCGAAGAATGGTCTAAGATCAATATGAGATTTGGATCGGAATGGATGAATCGACCATCTGAAGATTCGTCCGTAATGGTTGGGGACCGCATGTCAGACATGGAGGCAGCGAGATCTTTCAATGTCAATGGCCTATTGTGCCCTCCCGAGGTAGGGCTATCAGGCGTCATCGACCAGATTATCTAAATGGAGCCATCGCTTATCCAATGTTGTATTTGACTCGCACAGAATTCTTCTGTGCGCGAAAAAGACCTACGTCATTGAAATTTGGATTCATTATTGGCGCCCCGACCGGGATTTGAACCCGGGTCGCAGCCTCGACAGGGCTGCATGATAGGCCACTACACCATCGGGGCTTGCTCTTCTTCCGAATCATTACTTGATTTTCAATCTGCCCCTTCTCTCGTCCAAGTTTTCGAAGGCAATGTATTGATGGTCTGCCTGCCTTAGGGGGCCACATGGGACCCAGCCGTTTGGTGATTGATGTAATCGATAACGGTGGCCAGTGGACTCACAGGGAGTGGCGGATGCTGCGATATCTCGGTGTGGACACAAAAATACTGCCTAATGACACTCCACTCGATGAGCTTAGAGACTTAGATGGACTCATTCTTTCTGGGGGAGCTGCGCGTGTTGGTTTGACTGGTGAACTGGGCCGTTGTGCTGAGTACCTGTCCTTGGAAATCCCAATACTAGGCATATGCGCTGGCCTTCAATTCATGGCTGGCCATTATGGCGGACAAGCCATAGAGGCACCTCAACCTGAATTCGGTGCAGCGACAATCAGCTTATCCGAAGATCCCGGGCCTTTATTCTCAGATACGCCTTCTATCCAGACCGTCTGGGAGAGCCATAATGACGAAGTTAGTGAGGTCCCAGAGAATTTCAGAATAACAGCATCGAGCCAGTCATGCAGAGTCCAGGCCATGCAAAATCACTCCAATACTAGGTTTGGTGTTCAATTTCACCCCGAGGTAAATGATTCCGAATACGGTGAGGCCATATTCAAAAACTTCGTTGATATCTGCAAAAGAGCACGAATCACCAAACAGGCCAATGGGCAAGTTGAAGAAGGCGACCAATCCGGCAAGCATCATGACTAACCGCATGACCCTATACAAGTGCAGGTCTTGCAATCGAACGGACAGGAAGCCGTTTGACGCAGATGGCCCTGCAACCTGCAATCATTGCTCCTCCCCCATGGACCCACTGGAGATTAGGTACAGGTGTGTTCGATGCGGTCACATCGAATGGATAGAAATCGGTACCACGGGGAAGTCGTGTCACAAATGCGGATATCGTATTTTTGTCAAGCCACGGAAAGAAGGGCCAGATGGAATAAAGACGCTTCGTGCCGAGTGACGGGCATTTCAAGACCCCCCTCGTGCTAGGACATCACATGGCGGGATGGCTAACCGAATACGCCCCTAGGACCTTCGACGAGTTCGCAGCCCCGTCCAGGGTGTTGAAGCGTATCAGTGCCCTATCTCTACTGCCTCAACCACCCCACTTGCTCATCACGGGTCCACCTGGCTCAGGGAAAACTGCACTCTGGAGGTTGTATGCCAGACAAGTCCTTGGCCCTTCATGGACTTCCAGAGTCCACGTTAGGAGTGTAAGGGACATGAAGAGGTCCAGAGGCGCGATGGACTCTTTCGAGCAGTTTCTGAGGCCTCAGGGAAAAGGGTCCTCTGACACCTTGGCTGGGATGACATCACTAGCGGCATTTCCAGGTGGGGAGAGTAAGTCCTCTGACACAGATCCCCCTCCCGCCGGAAGGGAGACAAGCAGCGATGACATCCAATCCCTCAGTCGACTAATAGTCCTAGAAGACGCTGACCATATGTCTCTGAGGTGGCAATCATATCTGCGGAGGATGATGGAGACTGTAGGCTCTGCCTCGAGGTTCATATTCACTGCCAGGGCACCATCGGCAATTATTGATGCCTTGCGGTCTAGGACTCAAATGATCAGGGTACCAGCATGCGAAGAGGATAAGATGACGAAAGTTTTGGCCCAAATTATACAAAAAGAGGGGTGCACTATAGAATCAGGAATAATCGAGGATATTAGCTACATGAGCCAAGGTAATCTTCGCCGGGCAATCTTCACCTTAGAACTTCTATGGGCACAAAGTGAACTTGGTAGGCGATCTTCTGTCCATGACCTAATGCAAGCAGCCACCATGCAAGCAGGTCGAGATGCAATCGAAAAGGCATTGAGGGGCCAAGTCGCAGATTCAAGGTGGATCGATCGCAAGGGGAAAAGAACCAAGGTCAGAGTCGGGGCAGTGGCTGAAATAGACGCTCTGTTGAACAATCATGGGCTAGATCCCGATGACGTGGTAGATCAAATGCACAGCGCAATCGTCAGCCGGCGGCTACCATTGTCGGACCCTCTGAGAAATGAGTTGCTTCAGGCATTGGCAGAGTGTAGCAAGAGCCTTCAGACGCACACTCATCCCCGGATACATTTCGAGCACTTCCTTCATCAGGTTGCGAGAGCAGGGCAGTTATTTGCATAACTTTCAGTGGCGGGCGCGGCAGGATTCGAACCCGCGGTCCCCGGCTTAGGAGGCCGGTGCATTATCCAGGCTATGCTACACGCCCAGTTCGGCGAGGCGACTCCACAAAAGAAGCCCTCGCATGGAAATAGCAATTTTTTCTTGAACCCGAGCGATGAACTCAAACCTGCGGACGGCGAGCGTGTGATGAGAATAGGATGGATCTGCCAACTCCTTACGCCCAACAAGATGACGAGGAGTCAACGCCGTCAGCAATGAAAAGCAGGATCGAATCGAGAGACAAGTGGCGAGGCCGTTGGACTAAGTTAGCGGTAAATACTCCCTCGAGACTTCTAAGATATTCCCTCTCGATCACATTACTCGTAATTATCGTATTCTCCTCGACAACACTTGACCAGACTCTGCTGGATGCCTCAAGGATTGTTTGGGCCCTTTCAGTAATTTCATTCATCCCACCATCAATTGCCGCTACCTATGCCAGAATGACCGCCAAGGATAGATTGGAGCTCAGGAAGAAGGGATTTTCTCTGAGGGAATCCTATGTTGGTGTTGAGAGGATCCTGAATCAACTCGACGAAAACAAGCTTACGGAAAGAACCAGGCTTTCCGCGGCCATTATCGGCTTGATACTATCATCCACGATGGCATCAAACACACTCCAGACCGACCTGTCATTGACGTTGTTGGGGGTGACAGCACTTATGGCCGTCGTCGTCCTACTTGCGACTATATCGGTAGAGAGGCAGAAGACTATGGAAATGGGAAAAACTCCCTTGCTGAGACTCCATAACCCATCATTATTTGACACTATAGCAGACCCCCTGCTAGTCGACTTGGTATACGCGCACCTCGACCCTGAGACATCTAGCAAGTGGAATGATTGGATGGAGACAATTAGCCTCAACGTAAGGAGAAATCAAAAATCCGAGCATGCGGTAGAAACTGTCCTCAGGAGTATATACTTCACAATGACAGACAAGATGGACCTCGGGGAACGGCGAAGAATATGCACGCAAGTCCTCAATATGCCAGCAGTCGAACGACTGGAGTCACAAGACGAATTTTTCAATTTCGAAGAACTCGAGAGCTTCCTGCTACATGTGGTTGAGAGAAAGCCAGGTATATTCAGACTACTTTCCAGAACAATACAGAGGGCTGGCAGGCTTAGATCGTCAGAGGATTGGACACTAGATGCTGATCTACCGCCCAGAGCCACCCATGGTGAGAGCGACTTGTTCGTCTTGGCGAGCCCAGGGAAGTCCTCGGCAGCCCCTTTCGAAATCGATATTATAACAGTCGAAGGGGAACCTGAAACTCAAGTGATTCGACTACCACCCATAGATCGAGTGGAAAGACCGGGGAGAGCCGAGGGTTCAGAAGACTGGCAGATGTTCAATTCAGTCATAGATCGTTCGCACGTACTCTGGATAGGCATGGCATGGAATAAATCGGGGCATGAGGGGCGCTCTGTTCAGGTAAACCTCCTTTCTGAAAACTTAACAACGGTGAAATCCCAAGTGCTTTGGACGATAATGGAAGATGGAGACGGCCTGTTAGTATCTACTGTAAGAAAATCCTTGAAGGAGGTTTATTCAATGATAACTCGGAGTATAATCCGATAGTTAAGAGCGTCATGTTCATTCATAGGGCCCAACTGGAGTGGCATGAGTACAATGGAGTCGTGGGACGTCATCGTCATTGGAGCAGGCCCTTCAGCGCAAAGAGCAGCAATAGCCTCTCACGATTCTGGCGCAAAAACGGTAATGATCCACCAGGCTCCAGGAACTATCACGCCCCCATCAGTAGCTGGCTTAGCGACTTCACTGGGCGAGATTTCTCCAGAATCACACATAGAGGACACCATGGTATCAGGTGACCCGGAATTAAATGAAGCGACTATTAGGAGAATATGCTCATCTGCTGTAGAGATCGTCGCTGAATTAGAGCAATGGGGCATGATATTCCGAAGGGATGAGAGTGGGATGCCACACCTTTCCGAAGCCCCGGGCCACAAGTCATCTAGATTATCAGGGGCAGGCGACTCCACCAATCGATATGTCACCAAGGTTTTGGATGAACAATTATTGAAACGAGCCCTTCAAAGAAGACAGAGCAATGTGCCTTTATCCCTGATCATGGACAATGGACAGGTTCGCGGTCTTGTCACCCTCGACCTCATGGACGGCGAAGTCAAAGCATTTCAGTGCAAGAGCGTCATACTCGCATGTGAGGGATATCAAGGTCTCTGGACGAGCGTATCCGAAGGCTCAGGAAATGCAATCGCATTGGCAATCAGAGCAGGGATAGAGCCCCAACGAATAGCCGACATTCCATTCCACCCTATGGTGATCAGGGGCACGTCAATACCTATACCGTACGAGGTACTTTCAGCCGGGGGGAGATACAGATCAGAGTCTGGCGACGATATAGACCCACTTGCGAATGAGGGCGACGCCGTCATAGATCTCAGATTCATAGAAAAAGAGGAATTGCCTTGGTTGGAATCAATACGGAAAGTGATATTGGACTCAACTGGATTGAATACCAGCGTAGATGTTGTTCCTGTGACACCCGGAGTGGTCCAGACAACAGGGGGACTTCCGGTCGACGAGTTGGGCAGGGTCACGATGGAGGATGGGAAGATGTGGGCCACAGGGGTATTCGCCGCCGGACCGTCTGCCAGCACAGGGTTTCACGGGTCCAAAATTCTGCCTGGGAACCTTCTACTTGCGAATCTTTCAACAGGGGCTACAACTGGAAATGAGGCAGGAACATGGGCCAAAAACTGCCAATTTGGTGGTACGAAACTGATCATGGAGGGATTGGAAGACTCAAGGAAAATGATCGAGAACCTCAACAACGAAGACGGAATAAGCATAGGATCAGCAGAGGCTAGAATAATGAAACAAGCGAAGTCTTTCTTGTCTGGTGAGATATCGGCAGAGTCGTTTGTGGAGACTGGGAAGAAAGTATCCAATTCAGTTCGTACGACCTCGTCAGCTGGTGTAATGAATCAGGAGATCGCATCTGCCCTCAGGATCATAGACCTAGGGACTATTGTTTCATCAATACCTCTGTGATAAAAATGAAGACCATATTTACAGAGATAATCGAGGGACGCATACCCTGCAACTTAGTTTACGAGAATGATAGCGTAATCGCTTTCCTCGATATCAATCCAGCGTCAAGGGGGCATACGTTGCTCGTACCGAAAGAGCCGGTTGAGAGAATAGACCAATTGAGCAGAGATGCTGCTGCCGAACTTGGAGCTGCCATCCCAAAGGTATGTCGAGCGGTCATGAAAGCAACAGGTGCCATCGCTTACAACCTAATACAGAATAATGGTCGAGAGGCAGGAATGACGGTTCCACACGTCCATATCCACATTATTCCTCGATATCCCGAATCTAGCCACTCCTTCTCTTGGAATCATGGGTCATTGGAACAAACCGAAGCGGTCGAACTTGCAAAGAGCATCAAAGACAGCATCGTGGACTGAATCCTTACAAGTCTTGAGTTCTCACGGTGACATACCATGAGCGAACAAATGGAGGCTTTGACTCCCGAGTTGTCCAAAAGTGCCATGCGACTGGACAAGAAGAAGCTCCAGGCCGTCCCTTGGAATCACGAGGGGGAACACCCTGGCTCCCCGGTGATATGGAAACTGTTCAGAGCCATGGTGATCTTCGGCCATAAGGCCATATTTCGAAGATCAGAGTCAGACAATGTACCAGAAATCGACGGCGGAAGGATATCCGTTTCCACCCACATAAACGGGTTGGTTGACCCGCTAGTAATCGTAAACAGTCAAGAAAGGCGTTTCACCGCACTTGGAAGACACGATCTCGTTACACGGCCTCTTCTTGGGTGGTGGTGCAGGGGGCTGGGGATCCAACCGATTCTGAGGAGGGTTGAGATGGCTGAAGGCGTGACGGACTCTGAGTTCGCCAGACTCATCAACCAAAGGAGTATGCTCACAGTATCAAATTGCATATCCACAGGACATTCCGCCGTGGTTTTCCCAGAAGGAACATCTCACCAAGATTCTTTGCTCCATGGTTTCAAAACTGGCCCTTTCAGAACTGTTTTTGCGGCTTCAGCTATTGCAGAAATTCGTAATTTGCCTCTACCACATCTCCAACCAACGGGATTGCATTGGCGAAATCATACCCAGTTTAGAACCGACCATTATGTTGAGTACTTGGACCCGATACCCATACCAAATCCCTACAACGAGAAAGAGGCTGAGGAACTGATCTTGGGGAACTGGGTTGAACCACCCGAGAAAGCGGTCTTATCCATGAGAGACAGGGTTTACCAGATCTTGAAAGAAATAACCCCCGATGCACCCGATTGGGATACGTACCGTTCATGGGCACTGATCGCCAATAGAAGTCGAAAGGATGAACAATTGGGTCTTCGTGAAGAGGTGATTGAAACTAGGAAAGTACGGGAGATTTGGAGGCAAGGGGAACTTAATCAGGACCTTATGGACAACGCTAGAATTTCCTCAAAATTGCTTTTCGAGAACGGTCTGGACGGAAGGGACCTCGATCAAAACGGTCGTTTGAAGCAGGAAAACGGGACATTCCTGAACTTACTTCTTGGGGTATCCATCATACTCGTTTCTTCACCTCTATTTGTCCTAGGTACCTTCCCACAGGCATTCATAGCCTGGTGGCTCGGTGACCGTACTGATGAAGGTATAGATGCAAGAACCACCTATCATCTTCTGGCAGCAATGTTTTCTATACCCATATTCTGGCCTTTATTCTCCATTATCTGGACCTTACTCGCCATCAATGTAGTGGGAATTGAGGCCATTTACACCCCAATTATCTTCGCGATAATACTGCCCGCATTCTATGTAGCCACCCTCACGACAGCATATGGGTATGATTTGACTCAAGACTTTCTGCGCAATAGAAGGAGAATGAAACTGTCAAGAAAAGATGACTCAGTGAAGTTGCATAATTCAATAATCCGTGTCGACAAGCACCTAGTTGACCTCATATAGGTCATGTACATTGGTAAAGTGTGGACGCCAAGGCTGCAGCCGACTCCATCCGACGATGGCTTGGCAATGAGAAACTCGAAACACGAGAAGTCGAAGATGGCAAGGCACTACTGCATTTGCACGTCAAATATCCTCCGACAAAAGACGGACACATATTCAACATAGTGATTCCAAAGGAGCGCTCACTGGTCCTAATTTACTCGGTAACGAGGGTTGATCAAGGACAACAGAATGAGATGATTGAATTTAGAAATGAAGACTTAATTGGATGGAAGGGATGGCTTCATGAGACTAGAATGAACTTGACTCGATCCAAATTGGATTGGGTGCTTCATGTCGGAAAGGAAGATGACAAAAAGCTTCCAGGCCCATTGCAGGCATTCAATATATCCCAACCGATATGGTTTGATGGACTCACCCAGAACGAACTCATGCAGACCATGCGAGCTGTCTGGCTGACGAAACTTTCTATCATCCATCAAATAAAGTTCGATTATGGCAAGGGTGTCGGCAAACCCGGTCCCGTCGATGATTGGAAGGGGAGGAAAAGGGGCAGTCCAGTTAGATCTAGCCAAAACTCAGCAGTAGAATCACCAGAGGTAAATTTTGATGACGATGCAGGATTCGGTCAGGGTTTCGACCCCACTGAATGGGCTTGATCAAAACTGACCCGAATGGGTCGACATTAAGTAAGGAAAATTGATGGTTAGGATTCCCGAGGGTATTGCAGTGGACGCGAAGAAGAAAAAATCCAGCTTTTTGATGACCTTCCTCATGCTCTCAAGCCTGATCGCTGTAATGGCGGTCCCAACCCCCGTACAAGCGAGTGAAATTGTCCTAACCGATGCCATAAACGTCGTGAATAGTGGCACTAACTCAGACAACATGGTTGCAGTGAATGCTGACTCCGAGGGGAACGTTCACTTTGTATGGAGTAGAAATACACAACATCTGTATTACAAGATGCTGGGGCCTGCTGGCGAGACACTGATCTCAGAAACACAGATCTCAAATCCTGGGGCGCATCAAGCATGGCATCCCGACATTGCGATTGACTCAGAGGATCGGGTGCACATCGTATGGGCAGACAGGTCAGGTCAGTGGACCATTTGGTACCAGATGCTGGATCCAGCAATGCATGAACAGGACGGAACAACTGCAGTTGACGGGCTGAACGGAATATCAATAATCGACGATTATGAAATAAAAACCGCATCTCAGGATCGGGATTGGCCAGCAATTGCGATTGACTCTCTCGATAATGCCCACATCGTATGGCAAGACAACAGTGACCCCCTAGACTTGTACTACTCTCAAACTCAGATCTACTATGAAATGATTGAGATTGACGTGTCGAGTAGGGAGGCGCAGACCAAGATAGATGCCACTCTACTCACACCGATAATCGGTATGAAAGGACATCCGGATATCACCATTGACAGTGAGGATTTCGTACAAGTCGTATGGGATGACACCAGAGGTGGTAAGGTCGAGATGGTTGTACCCATCGATACCTCAGGGTCAATGGGCACAGAGTGGGCAGACATGTGCACCGTGTTCTATGGGGGACAGTTCTCTTCTGGCGGCAATTTTATTGGATTGAAACCGATGTTAGAACAAGCCAACATGACAGTCTTCGAGACACTTTACGGAATAGGTGGAGTCCAACAAGTTGCAGCCGCAACATCTGGCTACTGCACAACAGCCTATCAAACGGGAGGATCCGGTAGCCAGGGGCCAAGGGCGAATCATCTTGGTCAGACACCGACAGACACATCAGGAGGTATCAGGAAACTCACTGGAGCTGTCTTGGGCGGGTCGGCCATATCTCTGAGCTACGATGGTGGGGGCCAAGGTTCTGAGGCATGGGGGCCATCTTCAACTTGGTCATGTCTCTCCTGGAGAGATGCTCAGGGCAGGCTCGGAAACCTTGCTAACCCTCCAACATCGGAAGATCACAGATGGAATCCTAACGCCACGAAAATCATCATACCAATCTCTGATGAGAACGCTAACGATGGAAGCCCAGAGGATGCCACGGATCGTGAATCAGTGGATGAAGCCCATGACGCATGCGTGTTAGCTGGCATATCCCCTGTGCCCCTCTGGGCAGGGGCGGACAATTCCGTAGGATCTCAAATGAGGGACTTAGCTGAATGTCCGAACAATCAACCTGGGACCCCATCAGTCGCAAGATATTGTCCTGGTGGAACACCAAGAACCTCTCATGCTCAGGGGGCAGTATACGCATTCCCAACGGGCTCATCCGCAGCATCGGAACTTCAATTCATGGTTGAAGCCCTGATCTACTTAGCCACCAATGCTTCGAGAGAGATCTTCCTGACTGTGCTCGACCCATACGCTCTACTGGAAAACCCATGGGTTGGATTCTCCCCTGGCCAACCAGCTACGCAATGTTTCCCACAATGTTCAGCAACCAGCGGTTCAAGGTATTACATCGAGGACGTTGGCCCATCACTGGATCTGGAAGGTTATGGGCACCTGGTCGTCGTCAACGACACACGAGTTACTCTACAGGATGCGTACAGCTTGCATCCAAGCATAGCCTTGGATAGCCAAGGCAACACCCACATAGCTTGGATGGATGGACGTCCCTATGGCTTCGACTTGGACGTTAACTACGAGGTCTTCTACACTAGGTTGAAACTCAAGGGGGCTAGTATCTGGGACGGCGCCAGCGACGGGCTGCCCTCATTTGGAATTAAGCAGATTATGGACTCAGCAATATCGAATGTTGAGGGCTTGGATTGGTTTGACGATAACCCTGATCGCGGTCCTTATGATGCGACATCGTACCTCCCAGAGATACTAGTAGATGATTTTGACAATGTACACATTGCTTGGTTGGACAATAGCAACCTAAGCCAAGGCGAGTCAATAATGTATACTCGATTGAATAGTACAACCGATGAGTACCCCAATGGGTTCCCGACACTCAACAATCTAGCCCTCGCTGTCCTAGATCAATGGGAAATATTCGAGGTCTCGTCATGGAAATCTGGTAAACTCGGCCCCAATTCAGGTCGAAACCCACAACTGGGCACTCCTCCCGCTTTCGCCAACGACCTAGGTAGTGGAGCCCATGTCGCATGGTCCGACTCGACAAAATGTGGAGAGAGCAACAGTCCCAAGGAGACGCTATGCTATGTACATGTTCTCACGGGTTTGGTAGATGTCGCGCTTGCTCCTTCCGAGACCTACTACCATGTGATCGAACCAGGTGAGAGCACAATCTACAACCTAACGATAGACAACCCCACTCCGGGCCCATCTGACCTTGTAGCCGACACATTTCGTCTGACCGTCGAGAACGTCCCGATGAATTGGAGCGCCACCTTGTACTACGCATCTAACCACACTCCAATTTTCGAGTCGACCCCCATCCACCTGAAGGGCAATTCAGATGGCCAAAACCTCGTGCCATTGTACCTGAGGGTCAGGGCCCCGACAATATACCAAGCTGAAGGAGATCAACTTGCTGAAATTAATGTACGAGCAGTTTCTTACAAGGATCCTGCGATCGATGACGATCGACAACTTGTCGTATTGATGGACGTAGTCCATGGAATAGATCTCTCTACCATTAACAAAAATATCGATGTGGAGCAAGGCGGATCTGGGACCTTCTCAGTGATCATCAGAAATACTGGCAACGTCTATGATACGTTTGCATTCCATGATCCGACGACATTGGATGGCCAAGTGGAATGGGGCCTGCAGTTTGGATGGGGTATTGATTTCCCCACGGAGGTGTCCCTGGATCCCGGCCAGGCCGTCACAAAGAATCTGAGAGTCACAATACCCACATCTCAAACCCCTGGAACCTACGTCATATATCTCAAGGGGTGGTCTACTGGCGAACCAATATTCTCTATTGACCATGGTACCTACGATGTACTCGGTTTGTGGATAAACGTCTCAGTAAAGACCTCTGGGAACATCGTGTTCAAGATACCCGATGGGACAAACATGAACGTACTACCTGGCGATTGCGCAGAGTTTGAAATTGAAGTGACCAAGAACTACTCTCCTGGCTCGCTGATTTTTACAACTCCAGGGGGCCCACAAGATCGCCCATCTGACATTTCACAAAGCGTATGGAGATATGACCACTGGACTGTTGACCTGGACTTCTCATCTGCGCCCGGAGGCAATGGGATACCAGACTCGGCACCACGATATTTTGCCATGGTTGGTAATCCGTATGTCGTTACGGCCAAAATGTGCGCTCCTTACAACGCCACCGCCGGATTTGGTGAGTCAGTTGTGGTAAGGGCACATCTTGAAGGAACACCGGAGGTTAGAGATTCAGCGCTCCTTTTGACTGATGTAATACAAGTCTACGAGTTAGAGGCAAAAGTCGACTCAACACTATTAGATTTACATCCAGGCCAAGCATTTCCACTCTCCACCGAGATCACGAACACAGGAAACGGCCCCGACAGATTTGACATCACTGTAGAATCAATTACTGGGCCGGAAGGATCCTACATTTGGGATATCGACATCCCAAGAGCAAACTTTGGAGAACTTCTCAGGGATCAATCCAAAGAATTTGACCTCATCATCAACGTGCCAGAGAAAACGCTTGCCGGGACTTATAATGTCGTTCTCAATGTTCTCAGCGAAGAGGAATTTGAGGAAACTAGGATCAGGGACACAATCGACCTACAAGTTCAGATCGGTGAGTTTCATGATTTGAGAATCTCACTAGATCCATCAATTGAATCAAAGATCAAGACGAGTGCACCGGGAAGAACCGTCAGATTCCTTATGAATCTGACAAATGCTGGGAATGTACCAGACACTCCAATGTTGCACAACCACACCAAGTTAGCAAATGGAGGAGGCTGGGATGCCCTACCTGGTATGAACACTCTTTCGAAATGGGTGATTTCATATGCATTGGTTGAGGATTTTGATACCGAATTCCCCCGGGAATCTCCCTGCCTTGCTGCTGATCCTAGCTTGGAGACGGATCCGGGTCAATGCTACCTATCAACGACAAACACTGTCACGTTCCCGGAGATGGCTGCATTCACGACCATTCAGTTTGTAGCAATAATATCAATCAGTGATGAGGCGTCATTAAGCGATCGCATGATTGGAATAAAAACGACATCATCTCATGGATCTGCCATAAATGGAGGTGACTTCGATGAAACTCCTCAATGGGACGACTCATGTACACTCGACGAGAACAAGGACGGCCTCCCTGACAATTTCCTTCCAAACTGTGATACGAATGAGCAGGTACTCCAACTGATGCTGAGGGCACCAGACCTCAAGATTCTATCAGCAGAAGCGTCTAAATCCAGAGCTGCAGTTGGAGAAATGATATCAGTGACTGTGAAATTGCAAAACGTCGGAAATATCCACGCAACTGACGTGAGCGTTATTTTGTGTGCAGATCAGACATCTTCAGACATTCGAAAGAACGGTTGTGACGAGGACAACATAGTATACAGACAGATGATCGAAGCAGTGATGCCGGTCTCCCAATCTAACAATCAGGAACTTTTGGAGATCTCTTTGCTCTACATAGTCGAGGCGGGATCCCAAGACATAGTTGTTTATGTCGATCCTGACAATGATATTATTGAGTCGGAGGAGTCTAACAATTACTACAGCATAAAAGACAAGATGGGATCAAACAACCGATTCCTTGACCCGCTTCTACAGGCAGTTGCAACTTACTCCGTGCCAGTGATCATCATAGGTGCTACCATTGCACTGGGTGCAGTGGCGGTGGTTGTCATATGGGGTCGCAGGATCGAAGCCATGAGAGAGTATGCTGAGAAGAAGAGCATGATGACTTACACAGACGACGATATGGAGTTCTAGCGGACAAGCCACCATGGTAGGGGAGACCCCTCCCCTCCCGCGATAACATTTCCTTTGCCCTTCGCTAAGTCCCTGATCAACCTGTCACGTAGACCCGCCATTATTTTCTCTGCCTGTGACGACTGAATTCTGATACTCTGCGAGAACAGGTCCAAATCAACCGGCCTCCTTGGCTGATCTAACATCGCGTGAGCCAATTGCCTTTCCTCATAATTATCAGTTAATTCATCTATGCTCGGAGCTACCTTCATCATGACTTGCTGGTGCAGGGCAACCAATGCGTCCCGCTGCTCGTCTATCTGCTCAAGCCTTGTCTGGAGCTCCGTCAAAATTGACATAGCCTCGCTCAGTGGGATAGTCCTGCGTGTACCCATTCTGTCTATCACTTCCTCTAACCCATCAGGTAGCTTGGATGATAGACGCATTGGCCCTCCAGACGGCATCATTCTGCCACTGGCTTTGAACAGACTTGGCCCTAAATCCAATCTTAAACAATATGATTCGGTCACCTTGTAGATTTTTTTTGGAGGTCCACCTTTCTCCGAGGGAACCTTCTCAACAGAAACAAAACCCGCAGTTTCCAGGATATCTAAATGTTTGACTACAGCTTGTTGGCTTATATGCAATAGTTCTGAAATTTGTAGAGCGTAGTGAGGCTCTTTTGTCAATAACTCTAGTATGTCTCTTCTTGATTTGTTTTCTAGTATTGACAGGAATTCATCGAACCCGACCACACTAACCAACTGTTGGTTGGATAGTGGACTCCCGAATAAACCATACGAAGAATGTCAACCCTCATCCCAGCCTTTCCAATCATCATCCCGATCTATATTTTTTTGACCTGTTTGGCCGACAATCTCAGGTGATGGGGAAACATCCAATATAGGATCGAGTTGATTATCTTCAATCCAAGGGTCTGGAATAGAAGCCCCGACATCACTCTTTTTCTCTATTTGGTTAAGTGAGTTGTAGAGCTCCTCTGTAGTGGGAACTCCTCCTGGTCCAAATACCAGAATCTTTGGTTTGGATTCTGCTCGTTCAGTTCCCCTGATTACACCGATGATTCCAATCAGCGCAAATACTGGCCCCAAGCAACAGAAAGCGGCCATGAATTGCACAGATGGTTGATTCCAAAGATCCTCACCCATCATCACCATATCCACTAGGTAAAGGGTGGCCGAACCATTGTTTTCGATGAGCAGATCACCCTCGAATCCTGGACCTATTTTCACTGAGGGGGAGTAAAACCTAGTACCATCTTCGCTGATTAAAGTGGTATCGAAGAAGTTGGGTTCCGTGCCAGAGTAATCCTCTCCTTCTGTTGACATAGCGAAGTTGACATCCGTCAAATTGTCTTCAGGAACATACACCCAAACTTGATCTGTTTTTTTGAAAGAGCCCACAAAAGCCTCCCCATTCTTGATAATAGCAAGATTGTTTTGCTCAGGATCTAGGTCCTCATAACCTTCAAAATTGTAGTACGCGGAGATAAATCCTACGACACAGAGAAGACACGCGACCATGGCAAATGTTGCATATCTCTTGCGTCCCATGATACCAAGAACCAACACTATGATTTGGAGTTTAGCCGATATGGATGCCCAATTTCTGACGGAGCTTCTCTGGAAGATAGGTATCGGTCACAAAGTCAAGCCCATATTTCGCTAAAGACTGCTGCTCCGCTTTTTCTCCCAATTCCAACATCAAATCAATTTGGTCAGTCCACTCTTGATTTTGGAATCGAGGATCACTCTTTTCCGCCTTTAGAGCCTCAATATCCCTGGACGTTAACTCATCAGAAGGCAGATCATACGCCTTTATGTCATCAGAATCAATCCCAAGGTAAATTGCACTGGGAGTAGCCAAGTACTCCGATATATGTGCAGTCTTAATCGCACCGTAAGCTATGGATGCGAATATTCTGAACGACCACGGATCGCAATCTGTGAAAACGACGATCGGCAAGCCCCATTCTTCGTTCATTCTTTTCATTATCCTGCGAGTTGAGCGAGCAGGTTGACCCTTTAGATGAATGAGTCCACATCTCGCAGATTCATCAAACCCATTCTCTACTAGTCTGTCGAACATCCCCCCCGTTTCAATAGCCATCATGAAATCAATATCATGGCTAAGTAATCGCAATTTTTCCGACTCAACATTGTAGGGAACGCCATATCCAGAATCGCCAACATCATCTCTGCAGTTTATTCTCATCCATTCACCACGCCTGTTTTTTTCCTCAAACGTGAGATTGCCAATGATCCTTGCACCGTCCTCCTCCGGTCTTAGTTTGAAATCCTCGCGTAAACAACCAGTCACGATTTCTAGGTCTTCTGCGAGATTATTACTTTCGTTCTGGGATCCGAACTTCCCATATCCCCAGCCCTCGGAAATATAGTACATCTCTCTCAACGTTGAGGATTTCTGACCCTCAATCATCTCTTCCATAAATTCTGTGACGAACAAGGCCCTGAGTAACTGATGCGCAGATCCAAGACTGGTAGCATCCCTAATCGTTTTCTTTTTCCCGTACTTGTACACATTCAACCTCTCATCGAAATTTATGTTCTTCTTTGACCTTACAGGGAGCGTCATTCTCGGAGGCTCACCCCTCATCATTCTATCATGCATCTCCGCTGCGACTGCGTGCAATGCTTGTATTGTGTCCTCTTTACTGCGAGTTCTCTCCTTCATGATCATCACCTCAAAACAATTTGTCCCCAGCTTCCCATATTTCTGAACTTACAATATTCGAGTCCAAAGAGACTGTATCTTTTTGATGAGATGACGTGGAAGCACTGGGTACGACAAATTCTTCCACCACCTCTTGTAGGCGTTCCTGCTTCCTAGCTTCCTCGAGCAGAGCCTCGTCAATCTTCTCAGACCCGATCACCTCCCCATTCCCTCTGTAGAAGACTTCTGCCTCCTTCCAATCGCCTTTGTTCAACCCGCTCACTGTGAAATCAATCGACGCCATGCTCCCTGGATCAATCGCATCCAACCTCCATGCCCACAGGCCTCGAGCTTCTTTCCTCCCTCCTCTTTCATTCTGCACTATGGAGGTTGAATCACTTTCAGGCCACTTGGCGATAATCGTGTAAGCCCTTGCTCTTGCTGTGTAGTTGTATATCTTTATCGAGCATTTTGCAAGCTTCTCCCGTGGCTCCCAAATCACTTCCTCCTCGCAGAATACTGCATTCATTATCTTCGTGATTATGGGAGATAGATCAGGAGGTTCCCTTCCCAGCATTGAGGATGATTTAGAGGCTATTTCAGGTAGAATTTTGTTAATTAGGTCAAATTTCTCTCGTGATTTTTCTCTTTGCCCAATTCGTTTCCGATGACTTTGCAAACCCCTACCCACCTCAAAGAGCGCCCTTCGTAGCTCGTCATGGACCTCTTCGTTGTCTGATACGGCCTCTTTGGCTTCACTTGTGAATTGAACATTTGTTGAGGCAAGATGTACCAGAATTGCCGCTGGTCCTTTGGGGACACCTTTCCCCCCCGGTTGTTCAAGGCCATATCTACGCCAGTCTATCGACTCAATTGCTTTCGTCAATAGGCAACCCCCTTGCTGGTACATCAAAGGTACGCGATTGGCAAAGCGGAGGAGTTCTACAGTTCCATCTGACGGTAGGTCACCACCAAAGACCAATCCAACTTCTACTTGGAAGGGATTCCCTTGGCTAACTGATGGATTCCGAGTCACCGTGGCAGCGTATCGTGAATCAATGGCCTTCTCTAGCCCCTTCTTTATCAACAGGTCTTCTATTGGGGATAAGCAGTCAACCGGAGGTGATTGAATTTTTACTTCCATGAAGGCTGCGAGTAGACTCTGTATACTCTCTACAGGAAGCCCGGCAGGCCGTCTTTTTTCGTCTAACTCAGCATGTTCAAGAATTTTCTTTGCGACTAATGGGGACACTTTCTCGAACTCTTTTCTCAAGAAGGACTTCACTGTCCGCTCTTTCGTATTCTTCAACATCCGTTGCAATGTTCCGAACTGCATGCCATGTGGGTGTGGTTTTATTTCAACTACAGGCCTAGGTAACTTACTTGTTGATCTTACCCACTCTCCTTCATCGACTATTTCACCCTCTTTCCCAATTACCTTCAGTCGTATAGTTGCGTGAGGATTCACGATAGATGTCATCCTTAGATACTGGTGGACGGATTGGCGTCCACGTTGGTACTTCGCGCTCATCACGGTCTTTATCCGCAATCCATGAAGCGTCTGCATTCCACTTTCCTCAAACCATTCTTCCATTGGAATCCTCTCTTCGTTGGATTTCAATGCTCGATTATTTTTCGTGTCCAAAGCCAGATCGACCTTGACTGCCGTGGATTCAGCCTCAATTTTTGATAATACTGTGGTCGAAGATCCCGTCGTGAGTTGAGAATACATTACCACGCCAGTTATGCCTATCCCCTGCTGTCCCCTTGTTTGCCTGATAGCATGAAAGCGGGAACCTAGTAGGAATTTCCCAAATACATTCGCGATTGAATCCCTAGGTATCCCTGGACCGTTATCCTGGGTTATGAGTTCTAATTTCCCACCTTCAATGCGTTTGATGTATACATGAATGTCTGGAAGAATTCTACTTTCCTCGCATGCATCAAGAGAGTTGTCCACAGCTTCCTTGACTGCTGTGATAATCGCCCTCTGATGTGTATCAAAACCAAGGAAGTGCTTATTTTTCTCGAAGAACTCACTAATTGAAATCTGCTTCTGTTTGTTCGCAATTCTTTGAGCCTTATCCATTTTAACCACCATTCCACTAGGTCCTCCCGATGTCCTGATGACATGGGGCCTGCTGTCGGTATGGAACCAATTACCAAAGATAGCACTTAGAGCATGCCCTCTAAATTTTCGATTCAGTATCGAATTGACAGGCTGTAGGTAGATCGGGGAGGTCAATCAAAGAGATCAGGCCGCCATGCAGAAATCCTTCCAGTAAATGCACTGGCCATTACGGTTAGCGGGCTAGCCAGATATAGCCTGCCCGGACCAGATCGACCTTGGAAATTTCTGTTTATAGCCGACACCGTGACTTCTTCAGAGTCACTTGAGATTCCGGGTCCTGCTCCTATGCATGCTCCACAGCCGGGATCGATCAATTTCACCCCGGCCTTTTCGAACATTTCAGACCAACCGTTTCTCTCCGATAAGTCCTTCACAGCCTTTGATCCAAATTGTATGTAGCAATCCACTCCATCTGGGATCGTAATTCCAGCGTTCAATGCAGCCTCTGTAACTCTGGCATAATAAGCAAAGTCATCGTCTTTTCCAGCCGTACAAGAACCCGCATATGCGATGTCTATGGGTACATCTCCCAAGTCCTCGATATAGGCACCATTCGTCGGGTCAGATGGAATCCCTTCATCTGGGTTCCCCGGGTGAGCAACCAATGGTCTAATGTCGTTTAGGTGGATTTGATGGACGCCCCCATGATAATGTGCGTCTGGATCCGGTAAGACGAAGGAGGATCGGACATCATCTTCGAGCAGTCCTTCCCTTCGCTCCATTATCCACTTAACTGTGGCATCATCAGGTTCACAGATACCAGTTTTCGCACTGCATTCTGTAGCCATATTGCACAGCGTCGCTCTCTCGTCCATGGATAGGGATCTCAACCCCTCCCCCCCGAATTCCATCGACCGATCCAGTGTATCAGAATTCTTTGCATAGTTCCAGAGAATATGTAACATCACATCTTTGGCCGTGCAGCCTGGATCCAATTCCCCCGTCAGTTCAAACCGTATGCTTTCGGGGACTTTGACGAATGCAAATTGATTGTGAACAAGGTTGGCGTATTCAGTCGAGCCGACCCCATATGTGAGGGCATTGGAGGCCCCACCCATACACGTGTGGCTATCTGTCGCTTGAATGAAATCTCCAATATCAATGAACTCCTCTCTGGCTACTTGATGGCAAATACCAGGGCTTATCCCATTATCAGCAGAATAATCCCTCACGCCAGTATGCTCTTGGAACCTTTTCTGTAGATCCCTTAGAGTTTCTATCTTTGATACAAAGGGACCATACCTTGGAATGTCAGTAGCGTAGAGGAGATGATCTTCGAACACTGCAAATTTTGAGGGGTTAGGTATTTGGTAGTCACTTCCATATTCCGCAGACAGGAAAGAATGAACCTGAGCAGTTGTATATTCATGCGAGTAGCCCCCATCTACCGTAGCTAGTACGGCGTCACCTGGGGAAACATAGCAGTCTTCTTTTCCCCTGCCGATCAGTTTGCTCGCAACGATTTTCTCGACCATCGTCATCGGCTTGGGCTTTTGTGAAACAGCCGGCAGATCGATCAGCCCCTCTCGCAGCTTCTTAGCAAAGGGGAGGATCCCTCCATTTTCCAGAATCAGCCTCGTCACAGGATCATATTTTTTTGTGAATTCTGATAGAGGTATGACCTCTCCTGTCTGTAATCTTGAAAGGAGGGCATGGTCGCCCATGACCTGGCCGAGGTTTATGTTGTTCCTTTCGTGTATCGGGGCGAATGATGCGGCAATAACAATACGTATGCCAGACCACCTTTCACATTGCGGCGCAGTTTCCCTACTACTACCAGTTCCTTTTCTATGTCCACTCACTATGACCTCAAAACCGCCACTCTTCAGGGCCCCCGGCTTGAAGATCCTCTCTCCCTCATGCAATAGGCCTGCATAGGCATTTTCTGCTATCTCTGATGGCTCATGGTCGAAGCACACCCATGCAGGTGTCATGACATCAGTGTTGATGTCGTCCAATAAATCATCAAGACTCATGTCGCTCATCGACAGATTAAGTCCGTCATAGAGCTGTGCTCGGATGAGGGACAGGTCCTTTGTGAGGAACAAGATCCTAGCTTCTGGGGACAGTGAAATCATCTTCGGTGGCCACTCATCCATGCGTCTCCCCATGAGTTGACTGAGGAAGGAGGGTTATGATGCCAACGGGGAAGCCATAGAAAAAAACAAATCAATTTAATGAGTTACCTTTATAAGAGTTGGAAAAACAAGAATATAATGCTTCCCTTTGGTGGTTATGATGTCAGATTACTTGGTTGAAGACATAGTGAAATGTGATGAATGCAGCAGTAGAAACTTGACCCGTGATGAGACACGTGGAGAAGTTGTCTGCGACGATTGCGGTTTGGTTTTGGAAGACAAGGTAATCGACCAAGGTGCGGAATGGCGTGTTTTCAGTCCCGAGCAAGGAGATCAAAGGGCTAGGACCGGAGCACCCATGACTGTTATGTTGCATGACAAGGGACTATCCACTGACATAGACTGGCAGAACAAAGACTACTCTGGTAAGACAATCTCCAGCAGATACAGATCTCAGTTTTACCGCATGAGAAAGTGGCAGAAGAGATCCAGGGTCTCGAATGCCACAGAGAGAAACCTCGCGATGGCACTTGCTGAGTTGGATAGGATGGCCAGTAGATTGGACTTACCAAAAACAATCCGAGAAACTGCTGCAGTGAACTACAAGAAAGCCGTAGAGAAGAGGCTAATTCGAGGCCGTTCGATTGAGGGCGTTGCGGCAGCCTCTCTCTATGCAGCATGCCGTCAATGTAACAATCCGCGGACACTAGACGAAATAGGCGAGGCTAGTAGGACTGGCAGAAAAGAGATAGGACGGACTTACAGGTTCATGGTCCGAGAACTGAAAATGAAGATTCCTCCTACTAAGCCGGAAGACTACATCCCGAGATTCTGCTCTGGATTGGACTTGGACGCAGAAGTACAATCTAAAGCCTATGAACTCATACAAAAAGCGCAAGAGAAAGAACTCACAAGCGGTCGAGGACCGACCGGCATTGCCGCATCGATAATTTACATCTCGAGCGTTTTGTGTGGAAAAAGAAGGACACAGAGAGAGGTCGCTGAGGTAGCTGGGGTCACTGAGGTGACAATCAGAAACCGATACAAGGAACTCATTCAAAACCTAAACATCGAATTAGAGATATGAGTGCCGGTGCCAGAATGCGCCGGAGAGACCCAGAGAATGTAATCTATGAGGAAGTAGGGAAATCAATTGAGGCATCGATAATCCTTGCATGGTCTACATTTAACATCCCTGATCCCATCTATGAGTTACCTGAATTTCCGGCAATCCGGCCTAATGGGCCCCTAGTCCTGACACAGCAGGCACTCGGACTCCATTCAGCGGACAAAACGGGATTCAGGCTGAGGCTCGAAGAAAGCGTCAGGAACCACTATCGATCAGTGCCCGGCTATTTTGATGAAGAGGACAGGCGTACTAATTGGATGGCAAACAATGTAAGCCTACTAACTGATGATGTCTGCACTAAAACAGCATGTGTTTGGTTGGAACAGGCTCTAGATGAAGAACACCCAGATACAGACAGGTGGTACCTTGGCTATTCCCTGCTTGCAGGTGGGGTATTGAGCGGTTCGGAGTCTGCGTCATTGAGCCAATCAATACCAATCATGCTCGTTTTTGGCGGTCTCGATAGAAACTACCCGTCAGATGCACCTCATCCATCAGGAGTCAATGCTCTAAATTGTCTTCTCGATGCATCAGAGCAATTTAGCGACTCACCCTCCTTGGAATCTTGGATTTCCATCCTTTCAATGCATCGATCTACATCTAGGATGTTGAGCATATCAGACCGTGCCGCGAGTCGTATAATTCGGGAACAGAAAAGAATACCCAACGGATGCATGGAGGCCTTGATCAATCTGATTTCTCATGACTTAGAGTCTGCTGCGAATGGGCTAAATCGTGTGGTTCTGGAGGGTAGCGACTCAGCACGGATAATATTGGCAGGCAATCTCGACCCAATTGCCGGCAGAGATAGAAAACTCGCGCTAGAACTGTACGATAAGCTGTCATTAAATTCTGATACTGGTGTCTTACTTGTTCTTTCATCATCACTTTATTCTCTGTGCTACGACGATCCCGAGGCATTTCAGGTTAGGGCAATGAGACTGATCGAAACGGAAAATGACAAGATAATCAGGAGACTAATTGAGTCAGGGTTTAGAGGATATCTCGATAGGGACCCCCAAGATAAATCATCATTGTTGGTGATGGCTTGGAAGTATAGTGGCTCCCTATCCAAATCACGATTGAAAGGGTTGATTTTCCAACAGAAGCAATCATCGGAGCAAGGCTTTCGCAGGACACTATCCCAAATTCAGAAATTCTCGGAAACCGATGCTCTTGGCCTGCTTGAGTACATAGAGGGGCGCGAGGTTCCCTGATGATCAGGAACACCCAGTTGTTGAACCACAGGCATTGCACTTCAGACAAGTTCCATTTCGCACCATCTGACTGCTCCCACACTCATCACAAATGTCTCCGGTAAAACCTCTCTCCCTGGCCAATCTCCTCGTTTTTGTGACCTCGTCTTCATCAGTTTCTAGAGTCGAGGAGGTCAGGGTCATTTGCACTTCTCTCTTCTCCCCCTGATGCCTGAGCAGACCATCATCTGTGGGGACAGGCCTGCTAATCGAAGTGGTTTCCAGATCCTCTTCAGACACGTGAGCAAGGTCATTCCTGTCTAGATATTGAATAGCGAGTTCTCTGAAAATGTAGTCTACGATGCTCGTGGACATCTTCACTCTCCCACTACCACCCTGAACCATTCCACTCGGCTCGAATTTTTGGAATGTGAAAGACTTCACGAAGGCATCTAGCGGCACTCCGTACTGCAAACCAATTGATACGGCGATGGCAAATTGATTCAACATGGACCTCCAGGCTGCACCCTCCTTCGAGGTCGTTATCATAATCTCCCCTAGTCTGCCATCTTCATACTCACTAGAAGTGAGGTAGACTGTGTGTCCTCCAACACGTGATTTTGTGGTTTTTGATGAGCGTACGTCTGGGAGGGCCTTCCTGGCTGCTATGAAGCTCTGAACAACATTTTCCGCGATGGGCCTAGCTAGATCATCTGGGACAGGTATCGCTTTGACAGCATCCTCAACCATGGTCTGAACTGCTCCAGATGAGTCTTCTTCCTCGAGTATGGAGGTATCTACTATCTGACTCATCAAGGGTTGGGACAGTTTACTTCCATCTCGATAGACTGCACAGGCTTTGTTCATTGTGCTATGACTTAGCTCATATGCCTCACGTATATCGTCGATTGAGGCTGAGGCGGGCATGTTGATTGTTTTGGAAATAGCACCTGAGATGAAGGGCTGGGCAGCCGCCATCATTAGAACATGGGCTTGCCAATCAATGGACCTCGTACCATGCTTGCCACATGGTGTAGCGCAATCGAATACAGCCAAGTGTTCTTCTTTTAGTCCGGGGGCCCCCTCGATGCTCCCATATCCAAAGATTACGTCATTTGCCCGCTCGATGTCTTCGGCAGAAAGGCCGATGTGTGCCAAGGTATCGAAGAATACGTTCTGACAATCTTCATCCGTCATAGCCAGGACAGTCTTGCAGAAATCATCTCCTAACACCGATGGAGAAAAGGCCGATCTAATGTCAAAAACGTCTGGCATTGAGGACTCTATGTTCGATAGAACCTCGTCTGTGAACCCCTTTTCTTTCAAAATCCGGGGATCGAGGCCGGGGCTGCCTGAAAGTCGTCCAGTCCCCATGATGTGATCAACGATCGACGTGACCTCTGAATCCGTATAGCCTAATCGCTTCAGTGCACTCGGGACTCCTCTGTTGATTATTCTGAGCGTCCCACCTCCTGCAAGTTGTTTGTATTGCACCAGTGAGAATTGTGGCTCGACCCCAGTT